>PDUC01000048.1 GCA_002747255.1 Acidobacteriota bacterium
TAAATGATCGCCTACTGAACAACCCATCATTTTGTGAATGGCTTTCTTATATAAACATCTGTGTTTATCTGTGTTCATCTGTGGTTCCTTTTTTTAACCGCAGATGAACACGAATAATTTGTAACCACGAATGAACACGAATTGACACGAATGTTTTTCAGGGTATCAGTTTGGAATGGAACTGAGTATGGGACAAATAAATAGTTTTTAATTGATGAAGAACGTTCAGAACCTCAAATGCACTGCCAATATCTCTGTGGGTGGTTTCCTTATCAATCGTATTTATTCGTGATCATCGGTGTTTTTTTTAACCACAGATGAACACAGATGGACACAGATATTTTTTTCAGGATGATCCGCTGTCGTTCCTTCTTTCAAAAACTGGATATATTTGGGTTCTGGTACGAACGCCTTTTTGAGAGTCAGCGGTTATGCTGTTTCTTTTTTATCATATGTCGATGCGATTAAATGATCGCCTACTGAACAACCCATCATTTTATGAATGGCTTTCTTATATTAACATCTGTGTTTATCTGTGTTCATCTGTGGTTCCTTTTTTAACCATCGCTAGATACGGATAATTTGTAACCACGAATGAACACGAATTGACACGAATGTTTTTTAGGGTATCAGTTTGGAATAGTTTGTGTATGGGACAACCAAACAAATAGTTTTTAATTGATGAAGAACGTTCCGAACCTCAAATGCACTGCCAATATCTCTGTGGATGGTTTCCTTATCAATCGTATTTATTCGTGATCATCGGTGTTTTTTTAACCACAGATGAACACAGATGGACACAGATATTTTTTTTCAGGATGATCCGCTGTCATTCCTTGTTACCGCAAACCATGACCCAGCGTGTTTAGAACCTGAAATGAACAACCCATCATTTCGTGAATGGCTTTCTTATATAAACATCTGTGCTCATCTGTGGTTCCTTCTTTAAAAAAACTGGATATATTTGAGTGTCCTAAGTTGTACTCCTGAAATGATAGAAAGTTATTTGTCAAGATATGGTTTGAAGAATCTAATGACTTCTCTTTTTGAAATACCTGTATCAAGTAAATAAACGATGTAATTGCTCCAATTATCAAAGCGCTCCTCAGCGGGCCACGAAGAAATAAGAAGCATCTCAGCAGCTTCGTCCATGTTCTCGCAGAAGTATGTCATTACATGATTTGTTTTCTCTATTGCTAATAAATGAAATAAATGGTCAATTCTTGAGACAGCTTCCTCTGCTAAGAAAATTGCTAACGGGTTTAGTTTAACCACTTCACTTAGAAAACGGTCAATCTCTGTTTCCTTTGTTTTTTTACTACAAACGATCATCACCATGGATTTTGAAAGATCTTCCATTATTTCTATACTTGAATTATTTTTCAGAGATCTGATCAATATTTCACGGTTTAAATATTTTCCTATTTTAGTCATATTGATACGCCATTATTCTTGATAAATTACTGGAGTGTTCTCATTTGTTCTTCAACTCGCCTCATAGTTCCCTCAACCTGTATTTTGTACTTCAATCCGGACAGTTTATCTCTATGCACTTCCAAAGTTTTTGTGCTGTGCGTCAAACTTTGTGAATTGACTTTGGTCCATGTGCTTCCAATTGTAACACAAGCTCATTTCCCTCTTTTTAAAATAAGCGTTGAACCTCTCTGGCTTTCGCCTGCCTTTGTCTTATGATTCCTGATCTGGAAAGGTAAAGACATTTCGGTCAATAAGTCGCTCAAAACGCCAATGCACTTCGCGTTTTGTCCGTATCCTTGAAAGACAAAGTATATTCAGGTAAGATAATCCGGTTATTTAATCTTTAATCGAATAAGTTTGGAACTGTATGAGAATTTGGGATATCAACCCAGGATACCTGAATAAGCAAAGTTTACTGGCAGAGCATCGGGAGTTACATGAAATTGTTTCATTCATTATGAATAGGAAAAAAGACTATTCCAAGCTTCCGGAAATGCTTAGATGGCTAGATTATGGATGGGCTTTGACGACACGGCATAGTTTGTTGGCGGCTGAGATGGAATTGAGAAATTACCGTGAGTGTTCATCAGTCAACCTCCACACCAATGAGGGTCTATGGCCACCCGTCTACATAGATCAACCAAGTGCTCAGTTTCAAGTTTTGTCGGAAAAATACAGATCAACAGACAAAGGACGCATTAAACTACCAAGAACAGGTCAGGAACTCTGGCGTCATCATAAGTACTCTATTATGGCCAGAGATATTGGCATGTATAAAGAAATTGGCAGAAAGGCCGCCAAAATGCATCCAAAAGATGATTTTTCAGAATTGCTATGTCTCAGACTCCTTTACGGGTTCCAGGCAACAGATTCCCTCATGGTCCATTCACGACCTCTTGAACCAGACGCAGCAAATAGCCGTTAGAACAGGAGATCCCTATTTAATGAACTCCACGGCTTTATGTGAACTTAAAGTCTGGCTATAACACACCGTTTGACCTTATACTGTGGTCCAAGGGCACCATCCACACAGACATAGGAGGAAACATGGCAAGACCCAAGGATAAAGAAAGTTTAATTGAAGCGGCAGTTAATCAATTTGAGAAACTGCGGGCATTGATTGATTCCATGTCAGACGAAGCTTTGGCCACAGAGTTTGACTTTTCAAATGACGTGAAAAAGAAAGAAGCGCATTGGCAGCGAGACAAAAATCTCAGAGATATTGTCATTCACCTCCACGAGTGGCATCTTTTGCTTGTTAAGTGGATCAAGTCCAATACGGCTGGAAAAAAAACGGCTTTTCTTCCCGAACCGTATACATGGAAAACATACGGCGAAATGAACCAGGAATTTTGGAAAAAACATCAAAATACACCTCTTGACAACGCCAGCAAGATGGTTCTATCGAGTCATGCAGAAGTGCTAGACCTCCTGCAGTCTTTTTCTAATGAAGAACTCTTTACAAAGAAATACTTTAACTGGACGGGAACAACGAACCTTGGAAGTTATTGTATATCTTCTACCTCCAGCCATTATGACTGGGCTATAAAAAAAATACGCGCACATATAAGGAAGTTTCCCAAACGGTAAAAAGGCAATCAACATGTCATTTCAACTGACGCTTATTTGGTCGCACATGAGAACTCGCCATTGGGGAAAAGAGCAAAGTTTAAAGGATGGTCGGAGCCATGATTCAAACACAAAGCGTAAGCAGCACACTGTATGTACCGTTAATGGGGAACATCTATACATCGAAACATTTTAAAGAACTGCTATTTGATGAAAAAGCGCTTGAACTGGAATCGGCCATACCTCAAAACAACATTGACATCATTAACAACGAGTACTATTATCTGGCATCCGCTTCGAGATATTACAACATGGATTTGGAAATAAAGACCTTTATTCAACAACACCCAAAGTGCAACATCATCAATATCGGGGCAGGCTTGGATACCTCTTTTTACAGAGTTAAAAGCAGCACAGCAACCTTTTACGAAATGGACTTGCCCCCTGTCATGGCAGAGAGAGCGAAACTTCTACCCGAACAGGAAAAGGATATTTACATTGAATGTTCTTTTCTCGATGTCGATCAATGGCTTAAAAGCATAAAAGACCCAAATCTGCCCAGCCTGCTGGTTATCTCTGGTGTTTTCTATTATTTTAAAAGAAAAGAAATAGACAGGTTCTTTTTTCAAATTAAAAACAAATTCAATTATTTAGATGCCGTTTTTGACTGCAACAATCAAACAGCACTCAAAATTTCAAACCGATACGTGCGAAAAACAGGAAACAAAAACGCCCCCATGTATTTTTATATCAACAATATTCACACTTATTTAAAACAACTCAACCTCGACATACAATTACTCAAAGAGTACATGTTTTATCATTACTCCAGAAAATTATTGAATAGAGCTTCTTTGGCCACAAAAATTAAAATGACAGTCTCCGACCTGTTTAAGATGGTCAAAATGGAACATCTGAAAATTAATTGAGCGATGGCAATAACCCCTTTCAAATATCTTCAAAAACACAAAAAAAGCCTTCTGACAACAAGCTTGATGCTTTGTATTGTCTTCATCTTTTGGTTTGTTTTTTTCGCACTTCCCGACCCTCTATTTCAAGATCCGACTTCGACTGTCATCGAAGATCAACATGACCATTTATTGGGAGCGCGAATTGCGAAAGACGGACAATGGCGTTTCCCCGCTTTAAGTACCGTACCTGACAAGTTTGTAAAATGCATTGTGACCTTTGAAGATAAGCGTTTTTTTCATCATCCCGGAGTGGACCCGCTGGCCATGATGAGAGCGGTTGTTCAGAACATGGAGGCAGGTGAAATTCAAAGCGGGGCCAGTACGTTGAGCATGCAGGTGATTCGCCTTTCGAGAAAAGGCAAAGCGCGAACCTATGTGGAAAAAGTGGTTGAATCCATACTGGCTTTGAGGTTGGAACTTCGGTTCAACAAGCGTGACATACTCGCTCTGTATGCTTCCCATGCGCCTTTTGGCGGTAATGTCGTCGGCTTGGATGCCGCATCCTGGCGATATTTCAGCCGTTCGCCCAATCAGTTATCCTGGGCAGAGACCGCTACGCTCGCTGTTTTACCCAACGCGCCTTCTCTGATTCATCCGGGAAGAAACCGGGAGGCCCTGCTCAAAAAAAGAAACCTCCTCCTTCGTGCATTGCTGGAAGCAAACTCCATAGACAAGAACACTTATGAATTATCGCTCCTGGAAGACATTCCCGAAAAACCAAGGCCTCTGCCAGATGAAGCACCTCATCTGCTGGGCCGCATGCTACAAAGACAACCGGGCCAACGCATTGAGACGACACTCGACCGAGAGTTACAAGCCAAAGCTCGCAAAATCCTTCAAAAGTACCATCGAAAACTCATTCTAAACGACATTCACAACGGTGCCATCGTGGTCGTTGAGAACCAAACAGCACAGGTGAAGGTCTACCTTGGCAACAGCGGCAATCCCTATAGCGGAAAAAATGAACAAGCTGTTGATATGATACCTGCACTGCGATCCACAGGCAGCCTTCTTAAACCCTTTTTGTATGCCGGCCTGCTTCAAGACGGCAAAATTCTGCCGCAAAGCCTGCTGCCGGACATCCCCACCAACTTCAGTGGTTATTCACCCAAAAACTTCAATTTTCAGTATGAAGGTGCCGTACCAGCCGATCTGGCTCTGGCACGCTCTCTCAATATCCCCGCCGTTAGAATGCAGCGCATGTACGGAACAGAAAAGTTTCTGCAACTCTTGAAATCAACGGGTCTCAAGAGTCTGGACAAACCAGCAAGCTACTATGGCCTGGCTTTAGTTCTCGGTGGGGCTGAAAGCTCCATGTGGCAACTCGTCACGGCCTATTCCGGGCTGGCTCGCACACTTTGGAATCACGAGCACCTTCACAATTGGAATACCGACCGAGCCTTCATGGAACCGTCCTTTTTGAGGAAGACACAAGAGCATGCCGATCGCTTCCACACGAACACCCCGTTGAATCCCGGCGCCATCTGGCACACTCTGGAAGCCTTAAAACAGGTTGACCGACCGGAAGCACACGGGCTTTGGCAGTACTTTAACTCAGCAACACCCATCGCCTGGAAAACCGGAACCAGCTTCGGGTTCAGGGATGCCTGGGCTATCGGGTTAAATACCAAGTACACGGTTGCCGTTTGGGTGGGAAACGCCGATGGGGAAGGCCGTCCGGGTTTGACGGGCATCTCAGCGGCGGCACCTATTTTATTTGAAGTTCTGAGAATTCTCGATTCTGAAGACTCCTGGTTCGCAAAGCCCGGAGAAATGCTGGTGCAAGCAGAAGTTTGCGCTCAGTCCGGTTTCAAATTAAACCGCTACTGCACATCTTCAAGGCAAACCACTATTCCCAAACAAGGTCTCAAAAGTGAGCCCTGTCCCTATCACAAAAGACTTTGGCTCGATGCCTCGGAAACCTTTCGCGTCAACAGCAACTGCTATCCCGTACATGAAATGACTGCCGTCAACTGGTTTGTACTTCCACCTGGCATGGCCTGGTTTTACCGGCAGTCTCATCCCTCTTACAAACCTCCGCCTCCGTTTAAAGACGAATGTCAAACCGGATCCGAAGAGGACATTCTGGATATCGTCTATCCCCAAAAAAACGCCAAAATTCTGGTTCCAGTGGAGCTTACCGGTAAAGTCGGTCGATCCGTCTTTGAAGCTGTCCACCAAATTCAAGGAAAAACCATTTACTGGCACCTGGACGAAGAGTACCTCGGAGAAACCCGGAGCTTCCACCAAATGGCCATCTATCCCAAACCGGGTATTCACACCCTGACACTCATTGACGAAGACGGTCATCGAACAGAGCGCGTGTTTGAGTTTCTTGAGAATGATTGAAACTCACATTCCGTAGTTTATGACACGATGTGAAGTCCATTTTTACATATTGAATTAAAACGAGATAAAAAAAACTGAATACATGTTTTTTTTCTGACACCGTAGACAGGAAGACATGTTTACATGAGTAAGATACGGAAACCATTCTCGGCAAAAAGGTTAACCCTAAAGACCTCATTGACGATAATGTTGCCCGGATTCTCGACTTGATCTAAGAACATGGAACCATGCTTCTATTTGATTGACAATTCACGTAATAGCTCTTCATGACTTTTGTTTGTTTCAAAAATGATCAATTTTCCTTCGTTAAAGACTGCCCATTTGTTGTCATTCAGGTAACAGAAGAAGGATGGGAAATACATAGAACCAAGCTTTGAAAAATCCATCCTCAATTGCCCCCATTTTTTAATGTTCGGATCAAAGACTTTAATGTAGCAATCAGTCCTGTTGATTCGCCTTCTTCTTTCCGTTAATACGAAACCTAAGTACTCATTATTAGTGCAACCAAAGGTATAATTGTATATACCAGGATTATTATTTTCAGCAACAAATGATAGATCACTAACAGGGCGCTCTCCTTTATCTACTATCGAGTGTGTTTCTAAGTCCCATAGCATATAATGAATTTTCTGCTTTCTTCCCACTTCACCGAAAAAAAGTGCCCATTTTTGAAAGATATTTAAACGACACTCAAAGAAAGGAACAAAATCGTCTTCAGGATTAGAAAGTAACATCTCTCTTTGCTTTCCATCAGTAATATAGGCATAAATCACATTCTTTTGCTGGTCTTCAACCATACTCGATGATTTATGACGACTCTCGTATCTAATAGTCAAATACCAGTCAAGCCCATTAAAAAAATGTCGATGAGGGAGTATTTTCTCCGAGGATAAAAATTCCTGTTTACTAAAGTAATTAATCCTGAAGCCACTTTGATCAATCAGTAGTATTTTATCATCCCAGGAGTATAAATTATATATCGAGCGAATCAGTTCTCCGGGACCTTCGCCTTGATTTGCCAGAAGAGTGACTTCATAATTATTCGTATTGACTTGCCACAATTTTTGACCCGCGTCAGCGATGTACATAGTGCCTTCAACAAAATGGACTTGTTTGGGTTGCTCCAGTACATGTTCGTTATACTCATCGAATGAAAATAATTCTTTTGTAGCTGTTAGCTGTACCATATCGTCTTGATTGAAGATGACACTTAAGAAAATTGTAAACAACATCATTTATCTCCTGTCTTGGTTACGCGGGAAATGGAATAATTGCTGTTTAGCTTAAGGTGATTTTGGGGCTTTGTCAATAAGGGTGAAACCTTTTTAAGTTTTGATGGTCCGTTATTATAAACTCCACTTCGACAGGTAAAGGGTTGTCCTCATCGAGATAGACTTTCTTCCACTTATAAAACAGATTCACCTGAATCCCGAGCTCCTCACACAAATCGATGAAATCGGTTCATCATCCATCAGGTGTCTTCCAACTGCCTTTCATTTTTGTTCGCTTGTAGGGTGACATCGTTTTTTGACCATTGAAATTCTCCTGTTCTATTTTAGTCGAATTCCATTTCCATCGTAAGCATTACAAGCTTCCTCAAACATGTATTGGAACGGGATTCTTTATCTCTCTTTCACTGTAAGCGATAATTTAACCACCGTGTTCACCACCTCAGTTTTTGAAACCCCTGCTCAGAAAGAGAAACACGGTGTTTTTTTTGTGAATATCCGGCTCGCACTTTCTCCAGTCTCTAATGGTTTTGGTTTTGATCCACTCTTTTTTCGACGTTAATTCACAGGCCAAGGTCAATACCGTACCTGGATGGAGAGTGGAACAGATGGCGTTGAACAAAGCTTTATTTCTGTATGGGGCTTCTATGAATATCTGTGTTCGGTTTTCTTTGGCGGACTCTTTTTCAAACTGTTGAAGCTGCCTTTTGCGCCTGTTTTTGTCCCTGTCCAGGTAACCATTAAAACTGAAACGCTGTCCGTTCAGTCCCGATGCCATCAAAGCCAGCAAAATGGAGGAAGGTCCAATCAGTGGTATCACTTGTATGCACCTGGAGTGGGCCAGGGCGATTAAATCGGCTCCCGGGTCTGCAACGCCGGGACAGCCTGCCTCTGATAGAAGACCCGTATCCTGTTGGGCTATAAAGTTCAACAAGTCGTTCAGTTCATCGGCCGTTGTGTGTTCATTGAGGGTTCGAAAATGCAATTCCGAAATGGGGCCCGGATATCCCAACTGCCGCAAGAACCTACGCGCACTTCGCTCATTTTCCACCACAAAATGTTTTAAACTGAAAATTTCATGTTGATAATCTTTTGAAAAGGATCGGGCCGCAAATTCACTCGATAAATTGGAAGGTATAACCAGAAGCTTTCTCTCGTTCATGCGCCATCTCTTTCATTTCGCCCAATCATGGAATCGATACAGGCACACCAGGTATGCAAAATCCACTCGTGCACCTCCTGTATGCGTTGTGTGGTATTCGATGGGACGATAATGGACCTTTCCGCGATATCTTTCATGCTGCCGCCGCTTTTTCCCAGCAAGGCCACAGTTTTTATGGCCGCATGATGCGCAGTGTTTAACGCTTTTACGAGATTGGCACTGTTGCCGCTGGTACTGATGGCGAGAAACATATCGCCGGACTGTCCCAGACCTTCTAACTGCCTGCTGAAAACATCGTCATAACCAAAGTCATTGGCTATAGCCGTCAACGCGGATGTATCGGTTGTCAAAGCAATGGCAGCCAACGCTTTTCTGTTTCTTGTAAACCTGCCTACCAACTCAGCGGCAAAGTGCTGTGCATCAGCTGCTGATCCACCGTTTCCTGCCACCAGAATTTTGTTTCCCTCTTCTAAACATGCACACATCATATTGGCAACATCCGCGATTGTTTTTTGAAGCGGCTCACCAATTGCCTGCATGATCTGTAAATGCTCTTCCAGTTCTTTTTGAATTAAAGCTCTGTTTTTCAACTTACCATCCATCCTTTATCTTCAGGAAACTGCTTTGCTAAACAGGCGATCATTTTTACGATATCGGCTCTCGTTTCAATGGAAAAAGACAAAACAACCTGCCCCTTTTTACCGTCTTTTACCGTAGCCATGAACAAGCCATCCATTGTAGGCATCAAGGCTGTTAAAAAGTTTAAAGACTGTCGATTCAAGAATAACTCTATTTTTTGCATGGATACTTATCTACCTTTGATAGCGCTGAACATTTCGGTTATGCTCGGAAAGTGTCTTGCTGAAGTGATGGGAACCATCGTTTTTTGATACAAAGTATAAGTATGGATGATCTTCTGGTTCCAGAACGGCCATCAAAGAGGCCTTACCCGGACTGGCAATGGGGCCTGGCGGCAAACCGGGCGCCACATAAGTGTTGTAGGGACTGTTGAATTTTAAATCGCTCAAAAAGATTTTTCCCCGATATTTTCCCTCTCTTTTCAGGGCATAAACAATGGTGGGGTCACACTGGTATTGCATCCCCCTGCGCTTCCTGTTTAAAAAGACACCGGCAATTCTCTTTCTCTCTTCTTTCTTAGCTGTTTCTTTCTCAACCATGGAAGCAAGAGTAACCCACTCTCTCACTGTCAATTTCATCTCTGTCAATTTATGCAGGTGGGGTTCCATCTCGTTTTTGAAGTGTTCGACTAGAGTACGTATGATCTGTTCAGGTGTGGTCTCATCTTCAAAGTAATAAGTCTCGGGAAACAAATAGCCTTCAAGGTCACTGGCGCCGGGGTCCAGTTCATAAATAAGCTCGCTATTTTGAATCAGTTCTTTAAATTGATCCCTGTCACCCCACTTTGTTTTTCCCAACAAATCGGCTACTTCCCATTTCTCCAAACCCTCTTGAATGGTTATCTTTGTGGTCTCCACCAGACCGTTATCGAGTTTTTCGAGGATTTGCCATGTAGACATACGCTCAGCAAGTCTGTACCTTCCCTTTTTGATTATAAACTGTCTTTGTTCAAGGAACATGACCAGTTTAACCCAAAAGGGTTGGGGGCTCATTTTCCTGGTTTCCAGTTCTTCTAGAAGTTCGTTTAACGTTTGTCCACTGGGTATTTGCAGGATTTGATTTTCAGGGGAGATGGTTCTCTCTTCAAAAACATCGAAATAGCCTTTTCTGGCAACCCCAAAAACGACCACAAAATGCAATATTAGAAAAGTGAAAAATATCCATTTAAAACACGTTGTTTTCTCTCTAGTCATCTAAACGAACCTTGTCAATGAAACCTAATGCATTGTAAGCCACTCCATATTCCAATATTTGAAAAATATACCAAAAATCAAGAAATCTCAAGAAAAGCTTCACAAGTAGTCTGAATTTGTGATTTCAAAATCGTCTCAAATTTTGCGTACTCACTTACTTTTAAGTCTTCAGGTGCTTGACTTCTCAATCTTTCCCAAACATCCGTGAAAGACCATTCGGCCAATTCTGCTATGAAACGACTCTGTTCAAATTGACATGCAAAGAGCTTCTTCTTAAATTCAACAAAAATCACACCAAAAGGTGTAGATTGAATCATGAAACCTAAAATTCCTTTGACCGCCATCCAGGGAACCTTCTGCATGGAACCATTGGGGAGTTCCATAACGATGTGACTTGTTTTTATTTCGGCTAGGTTAATATTGATAAAATTCGATATGTTGACGTTTCGTACATAGTTGTCAACATAGACGTTCTTCTGGGTTCGCTCTATTAAGTAACGCTCTATACCTGCGGTCAAACTGCTGAAAGCCGTTATACCTTTCAAGTTTTGAAGTATATCCTGCAAGAAAAGATCTTCATCGTTTTTTATGGCGCGTTTAATGCGTTCACGCAATGTTACCTTGATGTGCTCCATCGTTTTAGGTTTTTGAGTGGAAAGGTGGGGAAATACAATTCGCAACAAGGCCGAGTCACTTGTCTTGACGGCCTTTTTAAACAGTTTCACAAAGTGGACTGATGGGATTGTAACTCCTCTCTGAAGCATTTTTTTTAAGAGATATTCCTTGTCTGTTTCTCCCCCATCCATTTTTAATAACTGCCGATTATAACAATTGGATACAACATCCATCATGCCTAAGGACCATGCAAACTCAGCCAATCGTCCACTTTGTTCATAATTGAGCTTCGGAGTATTTAGTTTCCGTATTTTCTTTTTAGCGAATTCGTGTTCACCTTTTTGCAAGGCATCCTCAACCTGGTTTAAACTTTTTCCAATAACACGCCATTCTTTTTTTTCCTCTCTACTGATTCTGTTACCCGTAACAAAAGGTAAAAAGGAAGCTGCCAAGCCTGTCAACAAAGCGAGATAAACAGGATATTTCATGGTCTTCATTTGGTGGTTGAGATAAGTATCAGCAACTAGCCCAAGGCTAAAAACGAGAAACAACAGCACAAAAGATAAATTGAGCTTTCCACATAGCGACTTTATTGGCCAGATTCCTATAGCGACCACCAGGTGACTGTTAAAGGCCATTCTCAGCACAAGAAGCCACAGGGATAGCACGATTCCTGGGAAAATACTGTTGAGCGGAATTTCCCAAGTCCACTTTTGATCCATATGAACACCAAACCATGCACTCAGTATAATCAGAAAACTAATGAAAAAAATAAAAGGGTTAAAAACGTGTTCCAGTAAATAGGCTGCTATATAGAAAAAGATGAGGCACCAAAAAAAATGGATGATACTCAAGTTAAAAAAACCGTTAATGATAGACACGGCATTTTGTCTCTTGAAAACTATTTGATTGAGCGTTTTTGTTTCTTTGTACTCTTTGTAAGCCAATTGCAGTTTCAGGGATACTTCTCTCGAAATTTCAGGATCATCCAGTAAGTACGGGTTTCTGGCTAAATCCTCCGCTAAAACCTGAGGCAATCTGCCTTTATACTTTTCAGTCTGAATTAAATCTATTAATTTCAATAACTTACTGTGTTTTTGCTGCTCGAGTTCATCTTTGCTTTTTGTAATGCTGAATGTAAATAGACCAATGAATATCACTGCAAGCAGAGTTCCAAATACGGGAAGGGTTCCCATACCCGTTGCCGTTTCTTTTTCTGGAAAAATATACATCAACAGTTCCTTTGCTTTACATGTACCCAATCCTTATTTTATGAGATCTATAGTACTTCATTTGTCGATTTTTCTCAACGCCACCTTATGTCTTGCCGATATACGACAGGATCTTTTCTCTCATTATTCCAACAAGAGAATGGGTTCCACATATTAATAAGGGTTCTTTGATCAAGTCATCCAGGTTTTCAATCGTGTTAACTCCAGCTAACTTGTACTCTTGAAAAGGAATTGAATTGACGATATGGCCACCCCATGCATAGATATTTTTTGTAATCGGACTAAAACACTTTTTAAATATCATTGGTTTCCTTTTGCCTGTCAATCCAAATAGGATATTTATTTGTGATATTCCTCTGTTTTTCATCCATTTTAACGTATCCAGCCAGGCTGCTTCGTTGTGCGCCGTATCGAAGAAGTACTTTTCTGCCATTATTTCTCTTCTGCCTGGTAACTGCCTGAAAGGTTTTAATGTAAGATCAAAATAACCCGAAATGGCATCAACAAGAGTGAAATTATCGCTATAACTCTTTGTGGCAGGGAAAAGAACAAGTTCGGGTGAGACTCTTTCTATGGTATCTCTTACTTTAGGAAACTCCAACAAGCAACTTGGTAGAAAAAAGGGTTTGCCTTTTCGACAAATCTGCACTTTTTCAAAGGCAATATCTTCGATCGTGTTTCCTAAAAATTTCTGATGATCCAGGGCAACTGAGGTAATGGCACTGCAAGTGGGGTCCAGGGCATTCACCGCGTCCAGCCTTCCGCCCATACCCACTTCAAAAATGGCATACTTACATTGCTTCATCTTGAACAAAACACAGGCAGTTAAAAATAACCATTCGAAATAAGTAAAGTTTCCATCTGTTTTACTTAAAATTTCACCATAGGCCAATTGCCAGTATTTATCGTCTATCCATTTTCCCTGAATTGAAATTCGCTCTCTAATATTGACCAAATGAGGAGAAATAAACAAACCTGTACCCTCTCCAAAACGATCAGCGAGATGAAAGGACACCGTCCCTTTGCCGTTGGTTCCACCCATAGTGAATGCTTGAAAATGACGGTCAGGCCGATTCAGTTGATCCAGAGCTTTTGAAACTCTTTCCAGTCCGGGTTTAAAAGAAAGCCAATCATTGGTTTGATTCAATACGTCAAAAATGGATCTCAAAACAGGTATAACCTACTTAATTTATATAATTAAAATCCGACATAGCAAGAGAACTGATGCCTCAAGTGTTTTTTGAGTCTGTAAAAGCCTTACATGTTTGGCTGAATTCTGTCATTTACTGTTTTTCTTTGTGTTATGCGATTGATTTTGGCCGACTTCTTTACCTTCCGACATTTTACATTGACCATCAAAAACAGCACCCGGTTTGATTTCCAGTTTCTTGACATTGATATCGGCAAGTAGTTTGCCACCTTCTTCTATTTGTAAGAACTCACAATTAGAAATTTTACCGTTCACTTCACCGAGTACAATGCACTCTCCTATATCCAGGTCGCCTTCCACTTTAGCGGTTTTACCCACTACCAGTTGACCTCTGGAGTGAATTTCTCCCTTGAATTCGCCATCGATTCTCAATTTTTCGTTAAAGGTCAGCTTACCTTCTATCCTGGTTCCTTCCAATATGACTCCGCTCATTTTATTTGTACTCATTTGGTCACCTCTTCTCCTGTCAGGCATTCGTATATGCGTTGTAGTTCTTCTTCACTTCCATACGGTATGGCTATTTTACCTTTTTTTTGATTTCCTTGAATAACAACTTTCAAACCGACAAATTGCGACATTCTTTTCTCAGCCCGCTTGAAAAAGGGGTCTTTTTTGCGGGGTTCCTTTTTCTTCTTTGACTGTTCCTTGAACATCTGAACCTTTTTTTCCAAAGCGCGAACACTCAAGCCTTTTGCCTCCACTTCACGAGCCAGGGAAATGGCTACACGGGCACTGTCAACAGTGATCAGGGCTTTTGCATGTCCAAAGCTAATTTTCCTCTGTTGAATCATTGACTGTATATCACTCGGTAACCTTAACAATCTCAAGGTGTTAGCAATATTTGCCCTGCCCTTGCCAAGTTTCTTTGCCATTTTTTCCTGGGTCATGTCCTGTTGTTCCATCAGGTTTTTATAGGCCATGGCCTCTTCAATAGGGTTGAGGTTCTGTCTTTGGATATTTTCGATTAAGGCCCAGGACATGGCTTCTTCTTCAGAAGCGTTTTTTATAACTGCGGGTATTTTTTCATATCCGGCTAATTGGCTGGCTCTCCATCTTCGCTCCCCTGCAATCAGAAGATAGCCCTTTTTGTCTTTGGTCACCACGATGGGTTGAATAATGCCATTTTCACGAATGGAATCTGCCAATTCTTTGAGTTTTTCAGTCTCAAACGTCTTTCTAGGTTGGTGAGGGTTGGGTTTGATGAGATCCATATCGATATTGAGTACCTTGTGCTTGTCATCCTCAGCAATATCGGGGATGAGTGATTTCATGCCTCTACCCAGCGCTAATCTTCTGCCCATTCAAAAACTCCTTTGCTAATTTTAAGTATGCTTGTGCTCCCTTACTCTTGATATCGTATAACATAGCGGGTTTCCCAAAACTCGGAGCCTCACTTAAACGAACATTTCTGGGAATAACGGTTTTATAAAATTTATCGCCAAAATAGTTCTTCACTTCCTCGTAAACCTGATTGGAGAGGTTCGTTCGTTCAGAGTACATGGTTAGGAGGATGCCTTCAATTTGCAAGCTTGAATTGATTCTCTTTTTAACTTGATTGATGGTTCGCACCAAGTCTCCTACACCTTCCAAAGCGTAGTACTCCGCTTGTATGGGAATCACCAGGGAATCACTGGCCGCAAGCGCGTTGACGGTTAGTAAGCTCAAGCTGGGCGGACAATCGATAAAAATATAATCGTAGTCTAATGGCGTTTCATCGATCATATCTTTAAGGATGTATTCCCTGCCCACTTCATGTACAAGTTCCACTTCAGCCGCGGCCAAATCCCTGTTTGCCGGAATAACCTGCAAATTTTTTAATTCCGTCTGATGGATAACTTGATCCCATGTCACCATTCCACCTAAAAGGTGATAGACGTGATACTGCAAATCATCCTTGTCTATATTTAATCCACTACTGGTATTACCTTGCGGATCGAAGTCGATTACCAGAATTTTTTGATCTAAAACCGCCAATGACGCGGCCAGATTAATGGCAGTCGTTGTCTTTCCAACTCCACCTTTTTGATTCACAACCGATAGAATCTTTGGCATTTACTTCCCCTGTTCTTTGTGTTTTTTAATAAAGACATGCAAAATTGCCAGCGCACTTGGGTACATACCACTGATTCTCGAGGCTTGATCCAAAGTTTCAGGCTGTACATTCTTCAATTTTTCCACCACTTCACTGCTCAATCCAGGAATGTCATCATATTTGAAATCAGAGGGTATTTTCAACTGCTTTAAATTTTCAATCTTAGCTATTTCTTCGCGTTCTTTCGCTATATAGGGCGCATACCTTATTTTATTCAACAAAATATGGCGGTACTCTGTCTCTATTTTCAGTTCGGGAACGACTTTTTCCAGAAAATCAAAATCACAGCCCGGTTTTCGAAGGATATCCCCTGCCGAAGAGACTTGTTTCAACACCACGCCATGTTGTTCAAATAGCTGCACTTTTTCTTTAGTTGGCTTTATTTTCACATTGTTCAAGCGGCGTTCATCCCTGTCCATGACGCTGTATTTTTCCACTACTTTCTTAAATTGCTCCTCATCGACCAAGCCCAGCTCAAAAGCCTTTGGCGTCAATCTCTCATCCACGGTATGCACATCCAAAATAAGGCGATGTTCGGCTCTGGAAGTGAACATCCGATAGGGCTCTTTGGTTCCCTTGGTCACAAGATCGTCAATTAAAACACCCATGTACCCACTTTCACGGGTCACTGTAAAAGGCTCCTTTTGTTGAAAGGCCAGCGCGGCGTTAATGCCGGCCACAAACCCCTGAGCGGCTGCTTCCTCGTAACCCGATGTCCCGTTAATTTGTCCGGCCATATAAAGGCCCTTCACTTTTTTGGTTTCAAGCGTCGGTTTACACTCGGTTGGGTCAATGTGATCGTATTCCACCGCGTAACCCGGGCGAAGCAGCTCTGCCTGTTCCAGACCGGGAATGCTGCGGTACATGCGCCATTGGACATCCACCGGCATGGAAGTCGACATGCCATTGACGTAGATTTCCGACGTCGAGTGGGATTCAGGTTCCAGGAAAATTTGGTGTCTCATGCGGTCTGGAAATTTGACGATTTTATCTTCCAGACTTGGACAGTATCTTGGACCGACACCCTGAATTTCACCTCCATAGAGCGGAGACCGGTAGATGTTTTCTTGGATGACACCATGGGTTTTTTCGTTGGTGTAACCCAAATAGCAACACACCTGTTTAAGCGTGGTTTGCTTCGTTCGATCGGAAAAGAAGAGCGGATCGGGATCACCCCATTGTTCTTCAAACTTAGAAAAATCAATAGTTTGAGCTTTTAAACGCGCTGGCGTTCCGGTTTTCATTCGCCCCATTTTAAAACCAAACGATTTCAAACTATCCGTTAACTGAAGCGATGCGATTTCGTTGGTACGACCTGCGGCATAAACGGTGGATCCAATAAAAATTTTTCCACCGAGGAAGGTACCTGTGGTTACAATGATTTTTTTGGCTTCCAATATATCGCCAGACAGCAGCACCACGCCAGCGACACTGTCACCTTCACTCAATATTTCCGTCACGATTCCCTGACGTATGGAAATATTTTCCACTTGCTCCAGTTTTTTGCGTATCACCTCACGGTAAGCCACTTTATCATTTTGGCTGCGCGGTGCCTGAACGGCAGGACCTCTGCTCTTGTTGAGCAATTTAAACTGGATTCCCGTTGCATCCGCCACCAACGGCATTAAACCTCCAAAAGCATCCAGTTCCCTTACCATGTGCCCTTTGGCCAGTCCGCCAATGGCCGGGTTACACGACATTTGACCGACCATATCCAAGTTAATAGTCAGAACGGTGACCCGCAAACCAAGCTTCGCCGCAGTCCAGGCAGCTTCACAACCGGCGTGACCTGCTCCGATGATGATGATATCTGTATTCATCTTTACTTTCCCAGACAGAAATCGGAAAACATTTGATCGAGAATATCCTCAACCGTGGTTTCTCCCGTCAATTCACCGATTTTACGCCTAAACGTATTCAAATGAGAAGCACATATTTCTTCTCCAAATCCCTGCTGGAGGGATTCAATCGCACTTGCCAGCCAGTTCAAGGCCTCATCCAATGCGTTTTCCTGCCTTTGAGTCACCAGGTACTGCGTGCCAAAATCGCGTTTGAGACGCTTGACAATTTCTATTTTCAATTCAGCAATACTAGCTTCATCTTCAATGGATACAGTTAGTTTGCCTGGAATGACACCTTGATTGTTTAAGTCGCTCTTGGTATGGACCACCAGCAATTTCTCCGGGTCCACCCTTTGCAATTCACTGTAGAGCGGCTGGGGTTCCGCGCTGGGAGTTAAATAGAGGATTATATCCATTTCGTGCAAAATGCCTTTAATGCGATCGATTCCTATTTGTTCCACTTGATCATCCGTTTCCCTCACACCCGCACTGTCAATAAAAACCACCGGGAAACCCTCCAGCTCCACTTCTTCATGCACCAGATCTCTCGTGGTACCGGGAATATCGGTTACAATGGCCCTTTGATGATTACACAGCGCGTTAAAAAGAGAGGACTTACCGACGTTGGTATCTCCGGTCAAGAGAATCCTGAATCCCTCTCGCATTTTATGTGGAAAAACACTGTTTTTGAGAATGACCTTTAATTGAGCTTCGATTGCTTTCAACTTATCCGTAAGCGCAACAACATTCAGTGCATCGATATCCTCTTCCCCATAATCAATGCAAGCCTCTATATGGGCTTGCACGCGCAACACATCCCCTACTGTCTGCTCTAAAAGAGGAACAAGGGGGTTTTCTTCCTGTTTTCGAATTAATTCAGCGTGGTAGCGCGTTTTGGCGTCAATTATAGCCTGCACGTTTTCAGCGTGAAAAAGAGACATTTTGCCACTTAAAACCGCACGAGAGGTAAATTCACCGGGCTTGGCAAGCCGCACACCGGATCGATAAAGTGATTGTAAAACAGCCTCGACCAATACCGGGTTGCCATGACACGTTATTTCAAACATATCCTGTCCCGTATAGGAATAGGGTGCCTTAAAAGGCAGCACAATCACTTCGTCGATAACGCCCCTCTCATCCCGCCATTCCCCCAGCAAGGCCTTCCAAGGCTGGTACGATTTGTGACGACTTTGAAAAAGCGCATCCAATAGCTGCCAGGAATGATCGCCCGATACACGAATGACAGTCAATGGTCCTTTCAGTACCGGTGTCGCGGGTGCCGCAATAATATCAGAGGTTGAGTACATACGTCATTGTTCCACGTGGAACATTTTGCCCCTACTGTTGTGCAGCGCGATAGTCTTTGAGGAATTTTTCAAGACCAATATCGGTTAAGGGGTGTGCAATCATCTGTTTGAGTACCTTGAACGGAAGGGTCGCAATATCGGCTCCGGCTACAGCTGCCTCTGTAACATGCAGAGGACTGCGCACACTGGCTACCAGAATTTCCGTTTCATAGCCGTAATTTTCGTAAATAGCGATCATGTCTGGAATGAGTTCTATACCCGGCTGATCGATATCATCCCATCGACCGACAAAAGGCGACACAAAACGCGCACCGGCTTTTGCCGCCAATAGAGCCTGAGCCACTGAAAAACAGAGTGTGACATTAAAGTCGATGCCTTCAGGAGTCAGCTTGCTGACTGTTTTCAAACCCGCTTCTGTCAATGGGACCTTGACGACGATATTGTCGTGCAGTTTGGCAACTTCCTGAGCCTCTTTCATCATCCCCTCAAAGTCGGTACTGATGACTTCCGCGCTAATGGGTCCATCGACGATGCTGCAAATTTCGGCGATCACTTCATCGCGGCTGAGACCCTGTTTGGCGACCAGACTTGGATTGGTGGTAACGCCATCGATTAAACCGAGGTCGGCTGCCTGCCTTATTTCATCTAAATTAGCGGTATCTAAGAATAATTTCATGTTGTCTCCTCTTCTGAAATAATATCTTCATCGGGTATGAGACCTATTCCGATCACCCGGTCACTTTTGTCATCGAGCTGAATGAGCCTGACGCCCTGTGTCACCCGACCTAAATTTCGAACATTGGAAAGATCCATCCGGATGAGTTTACCCAGCTGACTCATCAAAAGAACCGATGTGGATTTCACCAGATATTTGACACCGGCTATGGGTCCCGTTTTTTCGTTGACACGCATGTTCAACAGTCCCTGTCCTGCGCGTGATTGCGTGCGATACTCATCAATAAGCGTGATTTTACCATAACCATTGGCACTCACTGACAAAAGTCGTCCCAGTTCTCCGTGAACAATCGCCATTTCGACCACTTCATCTTCGTTTTGAAGTTTTATGCCTCTCACGCCCATGGATGTTCGACCTGATGCCCTTATTTGTTTTTCATCGAATCGGATAGCTTTACCCATTCGGGTTGCCAGTAAAAGTTCCGATTGTCCGTCGCTTTCCTTAACTGTAATCAGCTCGTCACCTTCGTTAATCGTAATGGCGCGAATGCCTGCATTGCGAATGTGTTTAAAGGCCGACAGCTTGGTTTTCTTGACAAGTCCCTTTTTGGTGGCAAAAACGAGGTTGACATCATCTGTAAATTCACGTACGGAATAGAAAACCAGTGGTTTTTCTTCTTTTTCAAAGTCGATAAAATTGACAATGGCTTTTCCTCTGGTGGCGGGATCGGCTTGTGGCACTTGATGAATTTTCAAGCGGTGGACTTTGCCTAAATTGGTAAAAACCAACAGAAAATCGTGGGTTGATCCGATGAAAATATCCTTCACAAAATCTTCTTCGTGGGTCTTCATACCCAAGCGGCCTTTACCGCCACGACGCTGTTCCTTGTAAATACTAACCGGCGTTCTTTTAATATAACCCTGATTGGAACATGTCAGTACCACTTGTTCATCGGCGATCAAATCTTCAATGTTAAAACTGCCTTTAAAGTCTCTTTCAATGACAGTGCGTCGCTCATCACCGTACTTTTTGGTGATTTCAGCTGTTTCGTCAATTAACACCTTTTTTAGAATTTCCTCGTTTTCGAGGATCGCTCTGAGTTCTTTAATCTTCATGAGAATTTCTTCATATTCTCTGACGATCGCGATTCGTTCCATTCCGGTCAATTTCTGCAGCCGCATTTCCAGAATGGCTTGTGCCTGAATTTCCGTGAAGTCCCAGGTTTCCATCATGGTTGTACGCGCTTCAGCAGGTGTTTTGGATGCCCGAATCATGGCAATCAATTCATCGAGAATATCCAGCGCTTTGACAAACCCCTCTAATATGTGGGCTCTCGCTTCAGCTTTTCGCAGAAGGAAATTGGTTCGTCGAATGACAATTTCTTTTCTAAAAGCCACAAATTGAGAAATCATCTCTTTTAGATTGAGTACTTTAGGCTGATTATCAACTAAACAGAGCATGATAATTCCAAAGGTCGACTGCAGAGGAGTGTATTGAAAGAGTTTATTCAAAATAACTACCGGGATTTCCCCTCTCTTCAATTCAATGACAATTCTCATACCCTGCCGATCGGATTCATCCCGCATTTCAGAAATACCCTCTACTTTCTGAGTTCGTACAAGATCGGCTATCTTTTCTAAAATGCGTATTTTATTGACCATGTAGGGAATTTCATCGACAACAATTCGATCTCGTTGATCGTCATCGAATTTTTCAAAATGCGTTTTAGCCCGAACGACAACTTTCCCGCGTCCTGTGCGATAGGCACTTTCAATACCATCCACACCGCAGATAATACCGCCTGTGGGAAAATCGGGTCCTTTCACGTATTGCATCAATTCTTCATTGTCAATTTGGGGATTTTTTAAATATTCAAGGATAGCCTGATGACATTCGTTTAAATTGTGTGGAGGAATATTGGTTGCCATACCAACAGCAATGCCAGAGCTTCCGTTAACCAGCAAATTGGGAAAACGCGTGGGAAGAACCATGGGTTCCTGAACCTGTTCATCAAAATTGGGCTGCCAATCGACCGTGTCTTTGTCGATATCACTGAGCATTCCCTCAGCCAAGGCTTGTAAACGCGCTTCGGTGTAGCGATAGGCCGCCGCGCGATCCCCATCGATGTTTCCGAAATTACCCTGACCGTCTACCAATGGATATCGCAAATTCCAGGGTTGTGCCAAACGCACCAGAGCATCGTAAACAGCTGAATCACCATGGGGATGGTATTTCTTCAAGACTTCACCAACCACCCCTGCGCATTTTGAGAAACGCCTGTTGGACAAAAGACCCTCTCTAAACATGGCATAAAGAATACGGCGATGAACCGGTTTCAAACCGTCTCTCGCATCGGGAAGTGCACGGCCTACAATCACGCTCATGGAGTAATCCATGTAGGCTTCTTTCATTTCGTGGATGATGCTTATTGATTTCTCAGGTTTCATTTTTTTCTCCATTTAGACATCGAGGTTCTGAACATTCAAGGCATTATCCTGAATAAACTTTCTTCGAGGTTCAACTTCATCTCCCATGAGAACCGAAAACAGATTGTCTGCTTCCACAGCATCCTCAATTTTCACTTTGAGGAAGACGCGCTTTTCCGGATTGAGTGTCGTATCCCAAAGTTGATCCGGATTCATTTCACCTAAACCTTTAAAACGCGTAATGGTCAATTTATTGCGCGTAATATGATTAATTTCACGCAGCAATTGATCTTTATTCTCAACCGAAATTTTTTCGCCCGATTTCAAAATAATATGGAAACTGGTTTGGTTAAATTGGTCAAGTTCTCTGAAAAAGCGTTTGAGTGTTTTAAATTCCGGACTGTGAATGAAATGAAAATCTATTTTTATTTGATGTTGATGTCCCTTGTGTTGAACACCCATGTTGAGACAGAAACTTTCATATTCATCGTCTTCTTCGATACTTTCAAACTTCAGATGGCATTTTTCAAGTTTTTCTGCCAGTTTGACGAGATTATTTTTTTCTTTGAAAAACTCCAAATTATCCGGGACATATTCCAATAACAGCTCAAGCACAGGAATTGAAATACCCTTTCTTGAGAGCAACTGTAACAATTCCTGTTCTTTCTTGAGCAATTTGATTTTTGGAATAAACTCTTCAGCTTTAAGTTTTATGTCTTTTGAAAGGATGTGTATGGCTGTTTCCGAAGGAATGAGTGATAGCAGGTATTCCTGTAAAACATCGGAGTTGGAAATGTACTTTTCACTTTTACCTTTCTTGACCCGGAATAAGGGAGGCTGTGCAATATAGAGATAACCGCGTTCAATGATTTCTGGCATCTGCCTGTAGAAAAAAGTGAGCAAAAGAGTTCGGATGTGGGCTCCATCCACATCGGCATCGGTCATGATCACAATTTTGTGGTATCTCAGCTTTTCAATGGAAAATTCTGTATGGATACCTGTACCGAGTGCTTTAATGAGATGTTTAATTTCATCCGATGAAATGACCTTGTCGAATCTGGCTTTCTCTACATTGAGTATCTTTCCTTTTAACGGGAGAATAGCTTGATTCGTGCGATCGCGACCACTCTTGGCGGAGCCGCCAGCAGAATCCCCTTCCACAATGAAAATCTCTGATTTTTCTGGATCTTTCTCCTGACAATCAGCCAATTTACCGGGCAGGCCACCCATATCCAGTAAACCTTTTCTGCGTGTCAGTTCACGGGCTTTACGGGCAGCTTCACGGGCTGTGGCAGCTTCGACGATTTTACTGATAATATTTTTGGTTTCCTTTGGATTTTCCTCAAAATATCGACTTAACTCGCTTTTGGAAACCGATTCGACAATACCCTTGACTTCATTGGATACCAGTTTGTCTTTAGTTTGAGAAGAGAATTTAGGATCCGGTACTTTAACCGAAACAACAGCTGTCATACCTTCCCTGATATCTTCACCACTTAGCTGAACTTTGATATTTTTTGGCAGGGGATTTTTGGCGATGTAATTGTTGAAACTTCTGGTTAGAGAACCTTTCAATCCGACCAGATGCGTACCGCCATCTCTATTTTTAATGTTATTGGTAAAACAGAGAATATTTTCTTGATAACTTCTTGTCCATACCAGAGCGCAATCCACTGTGACATCGTCTTTCGTGACAGTGAATTCTATGGGTTCAGTTATTAAAAATTCTTTATTTTTTGCGAGGAACTTCACATAGGAGGCAATTCCCCCGCTGAATTCGAAATTGTGACTCTTACCGGAACGCTCATCGATTATTTTAATATGAACACCTTCGTTGAGAAAACTGAGTTCACGCAGTCTTTCACTTAAAATGTCAAAACTGAAATCGGTTATTTCAAAAATGCTTTCATCTGGTAAAAAACGCACACGAGTACCCGTTTTTTTTGCATTCCCTATTATTTTTATAGGTTCTAATGGGACGCCTTTTTCGTATTTTTGATAGTAGAGATTGCCGTTTCTGCGAATTTCCATTTCCAGCTCTTTGGAGAGAAAATTGACACATGAAACACCGACACCGTGGAGACCACCGGAAACTTTATAACTGTTGGAGTCAAACTTACCACCTGCATGCAGCACAGTCATGATCACTTCAGCTGCCGATCGCCCTTCTTCCTTGTGATTTTCAACAGGAATCCCTCTGCCGTTATCCTCAACCGTTACAGAACCGTCTACATGTAGTGTAACCTGAACGAGATCACAATAGCCTGCTAAAGCTTCATCTATAGCATTATCAACTACTTCATAAACCAGTTGATGTAATCCTGAACCGTCGTCAGTATTACCAATGTACATTCCGGGTCGTGTTCTAACGGCCTCGAGATCTTTGAGTACCTTGATTTGTTCTGCACCGTAGGATTCTGTCATTTATTTACCCCAATGGATGGATTGTTCCATTCTTGACTTCAAATCCAGATGAAAGACAAGAATGATCTATTTTAGCATATTTTGTTGAACTTATTAAAATTTGCCCTTTGTCTCCAAGATAATGCATCAGTTTCGACAATCTCTTTTGGTCGAGTTCTGAACGAATATCATCTAATAAAAAGATGGGATATAGTTGGTTTTCCATGAATTCTTTTTTTCTGGCGGCGCACAGGAGAGCTAATATCATAGATCGTATCTGTCCCGAAGAACTGAATTTCCTGGATGGACTATCGTTCATATAAAACAATAAATCATCCAAATGAGGGCCCATGAGTTGTCTTTTATAAAGCAGCTCTTTAGGCGATGACTCAATAAATCGCTTCTCATAGGAATCGCGATCGACGCTATTTTTAATTTGATATTTCAAATAAACGCGTTCATTTTCAGAAAAAACATCGCGATAGATGCTGTTAAAATAAGGCTGAATACGGGCAATGTATTCGATTCTCTTTGTAATGAGTTCACAGGCAATGGGAAGGAGTGTTTGCTTAAAACTCTTATAAAGATGCCTGTCTGGATGATGGCTGAGTAATATTTTTTTTAAATTTTGTCTATTTCTTCGATATTGGCTCAATAAGCTGAGATAACGCGAATCGCCCATTCCGATGAGTTGATCCAACAATCTTCTCCTGTCGTCAGGTGAACCAAGAATGATACGCTTACTTGCAGCGTGAAATATCAAAACCGAACCAACTTTCAGGTAATCGAGTGTTTTTTCTTTTTTTGAATTAATAAAACGAGCCGACCCTTTGTTCCTGTACTGAAACTCCATCGACCAAGCCATGTGTTTCTTCATTAGAATGCCGCTGATATTCATGTATTTATTGCCAAAAGAAATACAGTCTATCAAGTTGTGCGTTCTAAAACTCCTTGAAGTTAAAAGGGTATAAACTGATTCCAGGATATTGGTTTTACCTTGACCGTTCACACCATAAAATACGCTTATACCCGGTTTAAGATGGAGTTGGTTCGATTGTAAATTGCGAAAATGAGTATAGTTTAATTCTTTGATCCACAAAGTTTATCCACTGATCTTCATGGGCATAATAATATGCTTGTAATCGTAAGGGAGATCATCCTTTAAAATTCGGAAAAGACCCTGACTTCCGGAGTTTCGGAGATACATTTCAATGTAGTCGCAAGTCATGTTCTTTAAAAAGTCATAAAAGTAATTGACGTTGTAACCCACTTCAAAGCTTTCATCATTGTAATCAATGGCTACTCTATCTTTGGAAGACCCCCGTTGACTGTTGACAAGAATCACATTCATGGAACCGGAGGAAAACTGGATGCGAACAAGTTTTGATTTATCACTTAGAAAAACCATTTTTCTTCTCATAATTTCAAGTAATTGAACGCGATTGAGCTGGAAAACTTTATCGTTATTAATGGGAATGGCCCTGTGATAGTCCGGAAATTTACCATCGATCACTCTTGAAAAGAGTATGCGGTCTGAAAATTTAAAAAAGAGCCTGTTTTCTTCAAAGCCAAGTAGTACCTTTTCATCGTTTCCGGTTGTACCGATCATCTTTTTCAGTTCCAAAATGGTTTTTCGAGGTATTAATTGTTCGAGTTCAAAATCCTCATCCTCTAAATTCGCTTTTAATATGGACATGCGATGCGTATCGGTTGAAACCATTTCAAGAAGACCGTCCTTAATTTTGAAAAAACAACCATTCAAAGCATATTTATGAGAGTCAGCTGATATTGAAAACAACACTAGACTGAGACATTCCGAAAAAAAGCCACTGTCAAGAGCCAGCGCTCCTTTGAAGTCGTAACTGGGTATGGTGGGAAAATCTTCAACACTCATGGTTTCGATATCGTCAAATTGAATTTTACCCTCACCTGCAGAGACATTGAGCAGTGTGCCCTCGTTCAGGGAAAAAGTCATCAATTGTTCTGAACATGTACCCAAAATATCCTGCATTTTTAACGCATCAATCGTGAACATGCCAGGTTCGATAACTTGAGCTGGACATTTACATATAAAACCGATATCGAGATCGGTGGATTTGAGTGTCAGTTGATTGTTATATGCTTCTACTAAAACATTTGACAAAATAGGCATCGTACTCTTTTTTTCGATGACCCCTTTGATAAGAGATAGTTCACTGTGTAACATTTGACGATTGACTATAAATTCCATAATACAAAACCTTATATTTTTTTATTTTTCAGTAATCTATATTATAACCTGTTGAAACTGTGGAAAACTCGTAAAAAGTGAGAGTTTTTTTGCATTACTTCCTGTGGAAAACTCTAAATCGATGTGGATAACTTGTCAATAACTGTTGAAATCTTTAAAAAATCGCTTTTTATGAACATTTTTCAACAATTACTGTGGAAAAAGCCTGTGGAAACCTGTGGAAAACTTCATATTTCCAACAATAACAAACCAATTCTTATAAAGAGTAATGTGGAAAACTATCTCAATGAGCGCTCTATGGATTGGATCATCGCTTGAGCTTGTTTGTCGGTATTCAAGCTTTTTTCTATTTTCTGAATGGAGTGAAGAACAGTGGAATGATGTTTGTTTCCAAAAGCCACACCTATTTCAGGTAGAGACATACCAGTTAACTGTCGTGTCAGATACATAGCGATTTGTCTTGGTTGTGCAATTTTCTTTGAGCGGCTTTTTGATAGAAGATCTTTTCTCGAGATACGAAACTGTTCGGCAACAAGACTCTGAATGTGCTCGCATGAAATGAATGTGGTTTCATCACTAACCATATTTTTAAGACACCGTTTTGCTAAATCCAGATCAATGGGTCTTTTGTTCATCGAGGCATAGACGATAATTTTATTTAAAGGTCCTTCCAGTTCTCTGATATTTCTTTTAAATTTATTGGCAATATAGAGCAGGACATCATCCGGAATGTTAATTTGCTTGTGTTCCGCTTTCTTTTTCAGAATAGCAATCCTTGTTTCAAGGGCAGGTGGATTGATATCGGCAATTAAACCCCATTGAAATCGACTGACGATTCGATCTTCCAGTCTTTTGAGTTTGGAAGGTTCACAGTCACTTGTCAATACAATTAGACAATGCTGGGAGTGGAGAGAATTGAATGTATGAAAAAACTCTTCTTGAGTTGCTTCTTTTCCACTGAGAAATTCAATGTCGTCAATTAAAAGAATATCCACATTTCTAAAATCATTTCTAAATGCGTTGACCTTGTTTTTCGAGAGGGAGTAAATGTAGCGATTGGTGAACTCCTCGCTGGTTGTCAAGCAGATGTTGAGGTGGGGTTGTGTGTCTATGAGCTTTTTAGCTATGGCGTGAAGAAGATGACTTTTACCAAGTCCGGATGGTCCGTGAATATAGAGTGGATTGTAGGAGTTTGAGGGGTTTTCAGCCACAGACAGAGCTGCAGCATGGGCAAACTGATTGTTTTTTCCAACTACAAATTGGTCAAAAGTGTAATTTCTGAACAGTTTGATATTTGAGCGAACACTTTTTTTGTTTTTTGAGTCAGAAGCCGTTTTTGATTGACATTCATTTGGTTCATTTTCACTGAGGATACAAATGGCAAAATCAGGGCTTTTACCAAGAGAAACGGCGATTTGGTGAATACGGTCGCAGTAGTTCTCTTCTATAAAACTAATCGTCGTAGGATCCTTTTTGGAAATTTTCAATTCAAAATCATCTTCACTCAGGAAGGTCATATCTTCGAAGTAGCATTCTATTTCTTCTGAAGTAATGGTCTTTCTAAGTTCAGACAATATCTTTTCCCAAAGATTAGACAATGATCTCCCCTAAAACAAATGTAAACCACGCAAAAAAATAAACTCTATTGTAAATAAAAAATTTATTCACCAACACAACTGACTGCTTTCGATACACAACTCCACTGGAGGGAAAAAAGCCATATTTCATGACTATTTAATTTTGCCCATCAGCAATGAAATAATCAGGTGTGTGCCAGCATGGGAAACAAAGATTACCACAACCAAAAAACGGATTCAAGCAGGTATTTTAAAAAATATAAGTTATTCTATTTCAATAACTTATTAAATTATAAAAATAAATCATTTGCAATCATAAAATTAGCGTTTCCTGAGGATTTAAGGTTACCGTGACGCATAAATTCTTTTAAAAAACAAGCTTTTTTTAAAGAAAAATATAAGTTCAATAACTCGAAAAAATAGCGATATTTTGGATGTTTTTCTTTCAAAATTCAATGCATTTTCTATACGAAAATAAGGTTTTTTTGTAAAGGTTTTCTAACGATTCAGATAGAGTATTGTCAATGAATCAAAAAAACGTATAATTGTATGTAGGACAAAAAAAGTCCTATTTATAAAGGTCGGGTCGAGATGCTGAGTATACCAAAAGAAATGGATTATGGGATACTGATTTTGCTTGAATTAACACAGGCGAGAAAGAATCAGGTTATCGCAGCCACAAAAATGGCAGAGAAAACGGGTTTGCCCTATCAGCATGTTGCAAAATTGATGAAAAAGCTTCAAAGGGGTGGCGTTTTAGAGTCGGTTATGGGTCCCAAGGGGGGGTATCGTCTGCAGCAATTACCCGAAGAAATAACTTTAAATGACATCTATAATGTGCTATTTGGGAAAGTGTCGTTAACAGATTGCACAAGGGATCATTCAGTTCAAAAAGGATGTCTGAAAAAAAACACATGTTCTCTTGTACCTCACGTAACTATGATCAATCAGATTATTAAACAAGAGTTTTCAAGAATAACGTTGTCAAAATTAAATGAGAAAAATGTGACATCGATTGGAGTTTAAGATGAAGAGTATCTATATGGATTATCAAGCAACAACGCCGGTTGATCCAAGAGTTTTGGAAACAATGCTGCCCTATTTCAGTCAGCATTTTGGAAATGCAGCCAGTAGAAATCACGAACATGGCTGGGAAGCGGAGAAGGTTGTCGATTCGGCGCGTGAAACCATATCCAAAGCAATAGGAGCTGCAAATCCATCTGAAATCATTTTTACTTCAGGTGCCACCGAAAGTGACAATCTGGCAATTCTCGGTCTTGCAAGAATGTATCAAAAAAAAGGCAAGCATGTCATTACGGTCAAGACGGAACACAAAGCCGTTCTGGACGCTTGTGCTCAATGGGAATATGAAGGTGGGAAAGTTACCTATCTCGATGTGGATAAAAAGGGTTTTATTCGTTTGGAAGAGTTGGAAAGTGCCATTCAGGATGATACCATTCTGGTTTCCGTGATGCATGCCAACAACGAGATAGGCGTTCTACAGCCCATTGAAAAAATAGGAGCCATAACAAGGAAGAAAGGAATCTTCTTTCATACAGACGCAACTCAAAGCCTGGGTAAAATACCCATCGATGTGGAAGCCATGGGCATTGACCTGCTTTCCATGTCAGCTCATAAAATATACGGTCCCAAAGGTATAGGTGCCCTCTATGTTCGAAAGAGAAAACCGCGCGTAAGATTGACACCTCTCATTCACGGTGGTGGTCATGAACGGGGAATGCGCTCTGGAACACTTAACGTACCTGGAATTGTAGGCTTGGCAAAGGCCATTGAACTGTGCTGTGATAACATGCAGGAACAACAGGCAAGGATCAGGAAATTAAAAGACCGTCTGTACAAAGGTTTGAAAAAAGAACTCGATGAACTCTATCTCAACGGTGATATGGAGCGGAGTCTGCCAGGTAACCTGAATCTGTCGTTTGCTTATGTTGAAGGTGAATCCCTGATGATGGGTATTAAGGAAATATCGGTATCCTCTGGATCTGCCTGTACTTCGGCATCACTGGAGCCGTCGTATGTCTTGCGGGCACTCGATATTGGAGATGACCTGGCTCACTCATCCATTCGCTTTAGTATTGGACGATTTACAACGGAAGAGGAAATAGATTACGTCATTAAGCGCGTGGTGGAAGAAGTGAAGAAATTAAGAGACATGTCCCCTTTGTATGAAATGGTCAAAGAGGGAGTCGACTTGTCAAAAATCAACTGGACAGCACATTAAGGAGAAGGATATGGCTTACAGTAAAAAAGTGATAGATCACTACAACAACCCCAGAAATGTGGGTAGTATGGATAAAAAAGATGAATTTGTCGGAACCGGAATTGTGGGAGCTCCCGAGTGCGGCGATGTCATGAAGCTCCAAATTCGGGTGGAAAAAGACAAAATAGTGGATGCCAAGTTCAAAACATTTGGTTGTGGCAGTGCCATTGCATCTTCATCCCTGGCAACCGAGATGTTAAAGGGAAAAACCATCAACGAAGCAGCGGAAATAAAAAATACGGCAATAGTTGAGGAACTGAGCCTTCCTCCAGTAAAAATACACTGTTCTGTGTTGGCGGAAGATGCCATAAAAGCTGCTATTAAAGATTACCGTGAGAAAAAGTGAGATTGAGATGTTGAAAATAACCGATCGCGCTCAAGACGAGCTGAAGCGGATTATGCGGGAAGAATGTACGGATGACAGTACCGGCATTAGATTGGGAATAAAAGGCGGGGGATGTTCCGGTTTTAATTACGTGATGCAGTTTGAAAAGGAAAAGAGAGATTTTGATACCGTTTTCAACGAAGAACACACGCCTATTTTCATTGACGCCAAGTCGCTGATGTATCTTGAAAACATGGAAATTGACTTTGAGTCCGATATCCTGAACAGCGGCTTTAAATTCATCAACCCCAATGCCTCCAAGACATGTGGTTGTGGAACCTCCTTTTCTGTTTAAGAACATGTCTAAAAACGTCGATTGGGCTCCTGATCTAACGAGTGAAACCATTTTAGGCAGAAACAGTTTTGCACTCTTTGGTTTACCTGTACAGCTGGAGATAGATGAAGATATACTGGAGGAAAGATATCTGAAATGGACCCAAAAGGCACATCCCGATCGCAATATCGACCATCAGGAATGGGCGATCCTGTTGACTTCGAGAATCAATCAAGCTTATGTGGAGTTGACGAATTTCAGATTGAGAGCCGAACTGTTTTTAAAAATAAAAACGGGTTCAGAACACCCATCTGAAAACAGAAAAGCTCTTCCAAAAGGTTTTTTGAAAGAAGTTTTTAAATGGAACGAACTGCAGGAAGACGGCAGTCTCTCAATAGATGAAGTGGAAGACCGCTACGATAACTGCCTGGATGATCTAATTGCCCTGTCGAAACAGGAACCATTGGATGAAAAACGCTTCACAGAGCAGATGAACAGTTTAAAATATTTGGAAAATTTAATCACGGCAGAAGAAAAATGAACAACAAAGTTATAGGCATTGATCTTGGAACGACTCACACACTGGCGGCCCATTATGAGGACGGCGCTTTACACGTCTTCAATCCCGATGATCCCCTGATACCATCTGTGGTTTCCTACCCGGGAGATAATCGCGTTTTGGTGGGAAAAGAAGCGCTGGAATATGCAAAAAAAGATCCGGAAAACACGGTATTCAGTGTCAAGCGCTTTATGGGTAAAGGAGACGATCAGCTGGATTTACACCATCATCGCTTTCCCTTTTCTCTGCACACCCATCAGGGTCTTTGGCAGGTTCGAATTCGCGAGCGCTGGGTCAGTCCGCAGGAAATATCTGCCCATATCCTCAAACAGGTACTGGCAAGTCTTGGCGATTTTTCGGGAGAAGTTCAAGCTGTCATAACCGTTCCGGCCTATTTTAACGATGCACAGAGACAGGCCACCCGTGACGCGGGAAAAATAGCGGGATTGAGGGTCATGCGGATTATCAATGAGCCCACTGCGGCGGCATTGGCTTACGGTTTACACGAAATTAAATCGGGCACGGTAGCCGTTTACGATTTGGGAGGCGGAACCTTTGACTTTTCACTTTTAAAGGTCACCAACGGTGTTTTTCGTGTCTTGAGTACCCACGGAAACACCTTCTTGGGCGGAGACGATTTTGATGAAGCGTTGATGGCCGATATGCTGGAAAAAAAGGGAATGTCCATGTGCCAACTCAATCAGAAGGAGCTTCACGACCTTAGAATTCATGCGAAAACCATTAAAGAGACGCTTACAGAAAAGGAAGAAGTAACAGAATTAATCAAGGTTGGAAAACACGAAATGGAAGTGTCTTATACCCGGGAGACCTTCAACCAGCTTATTCAGCCTTTTGTCAAACACACCTTGGATTCATGTCAAAAAGCGCTTAGAGACGCAGGTAAACGCAAACGCGACATCAGCCATGTTATTTTAGTGGGTGGATCTTCAAGGGTTCCTCTTGTGAGAGAGATGCTGAAGTCCTTCTTCAAAAAGGAACTGTTCTGCTCGCTCAATCCGGATTACGTTGTGGCAATGGGTGCGGCCATGCAGGCTTCGTTAATACACGATTCGGTACAGGATATGCTCCTGATGGATGTAACGCCTTTGTCCATTGGCCTGGAAACGGTAGGCGGCGGTGTCACCAAAATCATTATGCGGAATACACCCATTCCGGCTCAGGCCAGCGAAAAATTTACGACTTACGCGGACAATCAAACGGCCATCGATTTTCACATCCTGCAGGGCGAGCGAGAACTCGTTGAAGATAATATCTCCCTGGCCAGATTCAAACTGCGGGGTATTCCTCCTATGGCAGCGGGTATGGCGGTGGTTCACGTTGACTTTCGAATCGATGCCGATGGTATATTGACCGTACAAGCTAAAGAGGAAAAAAGCGGACTGGAAGCTGCCGTGGAAGTGGTTCCCTCACACGGTTTGAGTATGGAAAAGGTAAAAGACATTATTACGCAGTCCATCTTGCACGCCCGTGAAGATTTTGATCATGTGAGATTGATAGCAGCCCGAACAGATGCGCAAACCTTGATTCAAGCAACCCAGAAAGCGCTTCAGCAAAATCCGGATCTGATCGGAGACGATAGAGAGTACCTCCAAGACCTGGTGGAAGAACTGAGCAAGGTCTGTGAAGGCAGAGATATTGCCGCCATAGAGGAAGGAACAGACAAACTCAACAGGGAAACCACACTTTTGGCGGAAAGCCTGGTGTCTCATGCGGTTCTCGATATGGTTGAAGGAAAGACCATAGAGGAGCTATCCAAGCAGGATAAGGAATGAAGCATCTTTTCAATCAATTGAAAAAAAAGCAGGGGTATGACAATCGCCATAAAATGTGTCCTCATTGTGGCCGGTTTGTCAGTGAGGGAGACACGAAATGTTCCTATTGCGATGGCAATATAGGGCACATCCGGGTTTCCAAAACTCGCGGTTCCATGCAAAGTGATGGAAGACTGGAAACCGTCATGACAGCAGCGGGAATCTGCATTCTCTTCTACATGATTCAAGCCATGAAATCCCATGAACTAATGGGTTATATCCTAGAATTACCGGGCGTTCCAGATATTCAGTTTCCTGAAGGATCGCTCTTCAGTGCCTATCTGAATCCCAGTACCGTGGTTTCTATTTTTGCTGGATCCATTGTTGTACCCAACGCTCTTGGAACGGAAGTGTGGCGCAACTTGCAGTACATGTTTCTGCATGGAGGACCCTTTCATCTTTTTTTCAACCTCTCTGCCCTTTCTTATCTTGGAATCCAGATAAAAGAGTATTTCGGCATACGCAGATTCTGGGTTTTACTGGTTGTTTCGGGTTTTGTCGGTGGACTTTGCAACGCGTTGGTCTCCTATTGGCAATCTGATTATCCAGGTAATACTGTGGGAATATCTGGTGCGATCTTTGGTTTAGCAGGTGCTCTATACAGTTACTACCGTGCAACAGGTGATGTTCTTTTAGCAGATAAGTATAAAAAATTTCTTGTATTTATTAACATTCTTTTTATAGTTGTTTCCATGATTGGGGTACCTATTGCCAATTCGGCACACCTTGGCGGAATGTTCACCGGTATGGCGTTGGGCTACCTGATGCACATCAAATCGTCATGGAAACTCTTGCAGGTATTTGAACAGGTTGCGTTGATTGCGCTTGCTGTTTTGTGGTTTTATGGTCTCTATCGGGTCGCCCTCAACCTAAGTGACTTGGATGCATCTTTTCGCTATTACCAATCTACCTTTTTATTGTTTTCCTAATTGAAAGACAAGAAAGTCAATGAGCGTCATAAATGGTTACATACTTACGAGAGGAGAAGGCATGTTTGAATTCGGGATGGTACAAATTGCCGGAATTAGCAATACAGAGGAAGCCAAAATGCTCGAAAGCTTAGGGGTTGTGTACCTTGGCTTTCCCTTGTTTCTTGACTACCACCGTGAGGATTGTCCTCCGGAAGAGGTAAAGAAAACAATAGCAGCATTGGCACCAAGTACCATTCCCGTGCTGATAACCTATCTCGATCAACCGCAGGAAATTATAGACCTTTGTAGCTTTCTCGATGTTTCCGTGGTTCAGCTTCACGCTGAAATGCAATACCAGGAGCTGAAGTCACTGAAAAAGAACGCACCACAAATAGAAATAATTAAAAGTCTTATTATTGGAAAGGAAGATCGGTGTCTTTACCAAAAAGTCAAACAGCTTGAACCTTTTGTCGATGTGTTTTTAACGGATACCTTCGATCCTGAAACCGGAGCAAGTGGTGCGACTGGAAAAACGCATAATTGGTCGCTCAGTGGCGAATTAGCCGCAAGCTTAAATAAGCCGCTCATCCTGGCTGGAGGTCTCAACCCTTCAAATATTCAGGACGCGATAGCCGAAGTAAAACCGCACGGAGTCGATAGCCATACAGGTGTAGAAAATGAAAGCGGGATGAAAGATCCCGATAAAGTGAGTTTGTTTTAAAAAAAAGCGGAAGAGGCTTTCTCCAGATTATGAGAAGCCTCGGATTAGGTGGATAAATAGAATATCTTTGAGGTAAGATACATGCTGGTCTGAATATGATCAGGTCTTTTTTAGCTCTGCTGTATATCAGAGCCGATTCAACATAGATAAAGCAGGTTCAGAATATGAAACACACTCTCTTATCCACCATCCTTTTTCTCTTTCCTTTGGTTCTTGTTGGGCAGCAAACCGACTTGAATCAGCGTGGTATTGATCCCAAAGTTGACTACAACAAGCTCTTTCAGAAGACAACAACTCTGGGTATACCCTGGGATGATCGCAACTTGAATATCACCAAAGATGACCTGGACATTCTTCCAGCTGGTGAATATGACGACGTGTCGAAAATACCCGTTTTCTATCGAATTCTCTTCAGGAAAGAGTATCCCAATATGAAAACAAAGGGAAAGGGGCAGTACCCGCTCTCGGCACCGGAAGTCTTTGAGGTTCTTTATGGCGGTCTTATGCGGGATGGATACGTTGAAGGGGAAAATCCGATTCAGGTCAATTCAGAAGTTGAGATAACCTCCGGCAGGAAGTCAGCCGAATCGGCCATAGCAATCAATCCGGTTGATCCGAATCTCGTTATTGCAGGTGTCAACGGTCCTACTGGTCAGGAGATGTACTTCTCTCAAGATGCTGGTTTAACCTGGACAAGATCCACATCCAATCTGGGTAATTCCTGCTGCGATCCTACTGTGGGTTGGTCACCAGATGGTCAGATAGCTTATATGGCACAACTAGGCACATGTTTTTTGGTGTGTAACATAGAATTTTTTACTTCGACCGACTATGGTCAAACTTGGGGAAATAAAGTTACCGTTGCGGATGGGATGAATAACGATAAAGAATTTATCCATGTGGATCTGCATCCCACATCGCCTTATTATGGCAATGTTTACATACACTACCATTCTTTCAATGAAATTAAGTTTGCTCATTCGACTGATAATGGACAGACCTTTTCAACCCCCATCTCTTTTTCCGGGACAAGAGGTATTGGTGGTGATATAACAACCGACACTCAGGGAAAAATCTATCATGTATGGCAAAGTATGGAAACCAAAACGGTTCGATTGAATTTATCAACGGATGGTGGTCAGAGCTTTTCACCAATGACAGCCATTTCCAATTTGAATGCCGAGTTTAATTACTTTATTCCCTGTTTTGATAACCGCGGGGTCCCTGTGATTGTCAATACAGCGGCTGATATCAGTGGCGGCCCTTTTACTGATTATGTCTATGTTTGTTGGAATGACCTTCAAGGGCCTGAATCGACACCTGAGGAAAATCACAGTAGTATTACCGTCGCCCGAAGCAGTGACGGAGGGAATACCTGGGAACTTGCCACACCGCACACCATGGATGATATTCAAACAGTCGATCGCTTTAACCCCTGGCTGGATGTGGACTCTCAGGGCAGAGTTCATCTTGTTTACTACAGTACGCAGAACGACCCGGCAAGACTTAAACCAGACCTGTATCACACTATTTCACTCAATGGTGGGGTTGACTGGGAAACGCCGGTCCGAGTTACTGCGGTCAGCTCCAACTACATTGCCGATAATTTTCAATGGGGAGATTACAACGGTATGTCCATTGTGGGCGATCAGGTTCGTCCCATTTGGACAGATAACCGAGCCAGTGTCAGTTCGTTTACAGCTGATATGAGAACGGACAATCTGCCAAGTGACTTTTCCATGAGAGCTGATACGTCTTCTTTTACCCTGTGTATGGGCGCTTCAATAGAACCTTTTACCCTGGAACTGCAAGGTATTAATGGTTTTTCCGACTCTGTCAACCTCAGTTTTGCAGCACTTCCAGCAGGGTTTTCCGGTCAGTTTCAACCTGCTACGATAGCGGTTCCCGGTCAGTCCACCGTCTCACTTTCTACAGATACAAACGCGCAAGAGGGCTTGCACGCGATTACAATTCAGGCACAATCCGGTGAGTTGATTCACGATGTGAGTGTGGAAGTCTACGTGCGAACTCAGGATGTAACCACCACATCCGGGTTGTGGCGTCAGCAAAACAGCTATTATGACTTTAATCAAAGTGGAGTGGTCGATTTGCTCGACTTGATCATGTTATTCAGCTGTTATCCATAATTAAAACAAAGGGGACTTCGGTGATGAAACTCAGCCTTTTTCTTGAATATGCAAGAGGTGAACGACCAGTCAATCTCACTCTCAAAGGGGGAACGGTTGTCGATGTTTATACAAGCAGCTTGAAAAAGGCCGATGTTTCAATTGCCGGCGATCAAATCATCATGGTCGGGCCTTCTCTTTCGGCAGAAAGAGAGGTTGACTGCACCGGTAAGTACCTCTGTCCGGGATTTATTGATGCCCATGTCCACATAGAATCGTCGCTCATGACACCTTTTGCTTTTGGAAATGCTGTCGTTCCCCTGGGAACGACTTCAGTGGTAGCCGATCCCCACGAAATAGCCAATGTTGCCGGGGTCAAAGGCATTCATTTTATGATTCAAAGTGGGCGCAAAAGTCCGCTTTCTGTTTTTTATAAAGCGCCCTCCTGTGTTCCAGCCACTCCGTTTGGAACAGCGGGAGCCAATCTCAGTGCAGACGATCTCACACCTCTCCTTGAATATGAAGAAGTCATCGGTTTGGCAGAGATGATGAACTTTCCCGGTCTTGTTTTTGGGGATCCCGGAGCTCTGAATAAAATGGAGGCATTTTCCGGTCAGCATATCGATGGTCATTCTCCCGGTCAATCGGGACCTCTTCTTCAGGCTTATGCGGGCGCCGGAATAACAACAGACCACGAGTGTATGACTCAGGATGAGATGAACGAGCGACTGTCCCTGGGTATGCATGTCCTCATCCGCGAGGGAAGTGCCGCAAAGAACCTGATGGCTCTTCTACCTTCCATCACACCTGAAAACGCGAGGTATTGTTCGTTCTGCACGGATGATCGTCATCCTGCTGAAATAATGGCAGAGGGTCATATTAACTACATGGTGAAAGAGGCCGTGAAGTTCGGAATTGATCCTGTGGAAGCAATCCGGCTGGCGACCATCAACAGTGCGGAGTGTTTTCATTTAAAGGATCGCGGTGCGCTGGCACCTGGGAAACGAGCTGATGTTTTAATTCTGCCTGATTTGTGCGACTTTAAACCGCAAAGCGTTTATGTGGGCGGTGAGCTGGTTGCGAAAAATGGTCAAATGCAGAGTAATTTCGAAGACAACTCTCTGGCTTTTGAATTACCGGACACCTTTCATGTCAAAGACAGACAACCGTCTTTGAACGTACCTTATAATGGTGGGTTGCTGAATGTCATTGAAACCATTCCCGATCAGCTTCTAACGAAGTGGGAAAAGGTTGAGCCTGCTGTTTTGGATGGTCATTTAACTGCAGACACTGAAAAGGACATCCTCAAAATTGCCGTTGTGGAGAGACATCTGGGATCAGGTAATGTGGGTATCGGGTTCATTAAAGGTTTTGGTCTAAAAACAGGAGCCATTGCGGGCAGTGTGGGACATGATGCGCATAATCTCACAGTTGTCGGTTGCGACGATCAGTCCATGCAGACGGCCATAGAGCACGTCTGTAAAATGAAAGGCGGTTTGGTGGCCGCACAAGGCAATCGTGTTCTTGCAGAGTGTGCGCTTCCTGTAGGCGGACTTATGAGTGAAAAACCCATGAGTAAAATCCAAGAAGAAATGGAAAAATTGCTCGATCAAGCCAGAAAAATGGGAAGCCATTTAAAAGACCCCTTCATGACGCTGAGTTTTATGAGTCTGGAAGTGATTCCAGAGCTGAAACTCACCGATCAGGGCCTGGTGGATACACAAAAAATGAAGTTTGTCGATTTGACGAGCTGACAAGACAGCGACCACTTCCTTCAAATATTTTTTCATCATCACTAATTCTGCAAAGGCAACTGAAAAAAGCAGACAACGGTCTAAAGCCTTGAATAGCGAATATCTAAACTTCGAGCCGATTTATTGTAAAAAGAGAACAGTCGATCCAGGTTGGCGGCTAAACTTCCCTTTTGAATGAACACAGGTCCTCTCCAATGGGTTGGGACTCGCGAAATATGTTCACCTATGCCGGCAATCGAGCCGGATTCGTGTTCCTTGATGGTTTTAAAGGCTATTTTAATTTCTTCAGAGGAAAAGCTTCCAAAGTCGAAAAGCAACAGTGCGTGTTTGGGGTCGCAGCACACCGCGTTTTGCACAAAGGTTTCGGCCATATCGAAAAAACGGACTCCCGGAAATTGAAAGTAGCGCAATAGCCATAGTGACATATCTGAAAACCAACTGGTGCGCTGCCCTATCAAAAGGGGAGGTACTTTCTGCACAGGGTCCTTTTCAAAAAAAATGAAACTGAATATATCCTGACCGTTGGACTCATATTGAAATTCGATATGCGCGAACCCAAGCTGCAGGGCTCTCAGCCAAAGATAATAGGATGCTATCGAGTAGTTGATGTTGTTTTTTATGCGAATATTGGGTTGTGATGCAATGAGTTTAAAACCGTTTTTGTCGCCTTTTTGAAACGGAACAATGCTGACATGCAAAGACTGCTCGGAGGCATCTAAATAGATTCTGTAGCTTTGCAAAGTTGCCAGTAAACCCAAAAGACTTTGACTGGAGCAGTGAGTGGAGAAGCCCTCAGGTGTATGCCAGGAAAAGCTGTTGTGGTCACCGGAAAAGCGAACTAAGAGATCGTAGTAGGAGGAGAAGAATTGATTGAAGTGGCTGATATTGAGAACTTTAGACTCTGAAAAGTGCTGAACGGCGTGGTGACTGTTCATTTTACTCAATAAACTTTCTCCATTGACCATTAATAAATCGATACTTTTTGAACTCTCAGAGTACAATCGCAAGGCAAAAGCACCTGGCTGCCAGGCTTCACGATAACAGGACATGTACAAAGTCTTTCCATCTCCTGTAGAAATAATTTGAATGTTATTTTCAGCGTTGAAGGTGGGAATGAGATGTTTAATGGGCCTTCCTAAATAGGACTCCGGCTCAAAGCCTGCATAACTTAATAGAGATTCAGATCCCTTTTTGATTTTGTCTTCGCCATCGAGGAAAAGAAAAAAACAACTGTTTTCATTGACACTCTTAAGAGTATGAATCATGTTTTACAGGCTCCTGTTCATGCTAGATTTTGTAAGATGGTTCCATCGAACAGTATCAAGGCTATAGTAACGGAAAAAAAAGATGAACCCAACTTGTTATTTTCCTCTTCAAGTGTTATATTGAGCATATACTCACTTTGAGTGGTGCCGAGCGGTGAAAGTGATGGCAACAGAAGGTGAAGCATCGAGACTGCGTGTTGACATGAAGAGACGCTGTGTCATCGATAAAGGGCAAATCCTGGAGAAGCATGAAAAGGAAACGGCGGTTACGACGGCCGTGTTTGGGTTACTTTCACAAGTCGGGTACTTCACAAGGTAGCAGTGTTGCATCTTGAGCTGAACAATCTCTGGATGTAGGGCATTAAATGCCGCTCGACAAGAGCGGGTCACAAATTGAAACGGCGGAGCACATAGCTTGCCGGGTTCGCATTGTGGACGAGCTTGATCCTTTTATCATTCCTTGATTGAACCATTGCCTTTCAGTAAGGAAAAGGCTCCCCGCCAATGTCATAAGTAGGGGGAATCCACCGGGTTCCCCTTCCTTATTCAAAGAGTAAAATCCACTCATCTCTGGTTCAGAGCCTGGAATCACTGTCTTTCCGTTTGAAATCAGCCTGTGACGCGTTTGGTTCTATATTGCCGCATCAACTGCAAGCAGCCAGGATTTTTTACTTCAAGACCTTTCTTCAGTCTGTTTTTTTAAAATCCCATAGAAGGTAAATTTGGGTATGGATTAAAAACCGATCTGGTAAATCAGTATCCAAAGTTTTGTTATGCACAAAAAAAAGAACTCCTTGGAAGGGAGTTCTTTTTTTTCAATTAATCCTCTGGCTCAGAGGATAAAAGTGTACGAACACTTTTACGAGCAGGAAGTGCGATCAGCCGGCACTCCACCGCGACAAGTCACAAATTGTGGTTTATCATCTGGCGGTGTTATGGCCCCTCCTTAGAGACTGAATTCTGAATACAATCTCGTTTCAGAGGGCTATTTTGTCAAGTATTTTTTAAATATTTTTAGTGAAAGCCGTCTTGCGCGTTCTACCCCCTCTTTTCCAAGCAGTTTTTCAGCTAGTTGGTATTCGTTGATCAAGGTGGTTTGAAAGTAAAAAGGGTCATCGGTGTTGATGGTAAAGGGAATGTGCCAGTCGTGGAATTGAATAATGGGGTGTTCCTCAATTTTCTTACAGACACCTGTTTTCAGGTTACTGGATAAACTGAGGTCCATAACAATCTGCTTTTCCTGTATAGCCTTGAGTAGTTCAGGACTTTTAACCGTGTTGAGACCGTGAGCGATTCGCACCAGGTCTGTTTCGCGCAGAAGCAGAGCCGTGTTTTCAGGTGGATCGACTTCACCGGAGTGAGCGACACAGAACAGACCGTTTTTTTGAGCCTTTTCAAAGAGAAAGAGAAAAGGCTCCATGGTGATATGGGGGTTACCTCCGCCAATACTGAACCCGGCAAGAGCGGAAGGTGGTTGGCTTAAAACCGCATTGAGTGTTCTCTCCATAAAAGCAACGCCCAGGTTGAGAACGGTATCGAGTATCAATCTCACCTTCATGTTGGGAAACTGCCTGAGTCCCGCCTCGATACCTGAATGAATGTCATGGAGAGAAAGACCCAAAAGTTGAAATGCAACTCCAGGTGAATAAATGATATCAGCCGCCACCGTGTTTTGTCTTTGAAGTTCGGAAAGAAGATCTTCTGTAACCATTTGATAGTCGCGGGAAGACTGGAGTAAGCGATAACCAAGTTTGAACTGTTCGAGAAACTCAGGAAAGCTTTTCGTGTTGAGTTTTTCCGTCAAAGCACGGGTGCACAGTCCTTTCCAGGGGTGAGACTTCTGTTTATTGGCCAACTCCAGGGCTCTTTTCAAGGAAAAAGAACCTTCGAGGTGCACATGTAGCTCAGCTTTGGGGAGGTTCATCCAAGGGGTCAAATTAACTTCCTTTTAAGCGAGCTTGTCATTTTCCCTGTAACAAGGAGTTGAAGATCTTTTGTGTTTTGGCAAGGGAGAACGAAAACGCGGCCTTTTTGTTTGAAGACCAATCCCTTAATGGTGTCGTAAAAAAGAAAAAGAGCGGGTTCGGTTTGATCGGTATGGGTTGATATCGTGCGGCAGCTCGCTTTTTCCAACAGCCCTTTTGGAAGTAAAACCAGATGTTCCGCTTTGATAAGAAGCGGGGCTTTCAATTCATCCAGGGGAGAACAGTTTTTCAGTTGCGAAGCATGGCGATGAGCCCGTTTAATGGCGTCCAGTGGTATTTTCTTACCCCTGTAGTTTGCAGACAAAATGAAACCGTGAATAAAATGAATATCCAGGTGCCACTCTGCTTTTTTATGCTGCGCCGGTGTTTTTTGCCATTCAACCACATATTTAAGTTGTGCTTTTCTGACGAGATGTCTCGAGGTGAGTCCACGAATTTGACGGCATACTTTCAGAAAGGAGAGTGGTACTGATAAAAAACGCTTACTATTCGGCTTACCTTCATGGCTGACATGCGTCTTTTCAAGTGTCGTGAATTGAAAGGAGCTGCAGCTACAGGCCAGTCGCTCAATTCCCTCATCCCATATCCATTGGTAGTTTTGATTGATTGATTTCATCTTACCCACTTCTCTGAAAGCAATTATCAACTAAAAGAGAAGGGGAAATCAAGCTCATGGGAATTCCCTGCCCGTCTTTAAAGCACCAGTGGAGCATGGGATCCAGTTGTAAGTCATGACCAACGGCTTGAATGGCTTTCAGAAAGTCGACACTGTGATATTCCAGCTTCAAGCTTTTAAAGAAGCCAACCGGTTCTCCGTTTCTAATTCTGAAAACAGGACCCGTATGGACCGCAATATACTGGGTGCCCGGAAGCCATTTTCCCTGATTGATCCAGGCAACATAATATTGATCGGGCAAGAAGCGCAGCCAGTCTTTTGGATCAGCACTTCCCTTTTTTATGACAAAGTTGGTTGCTCTGATTAATGGCAGGCTTTTAAAAGAGCCCCTTCTCCAAACCCCTTTCTTTGAATCCAGATCCCCAACAAGACAGCCTCGGTGAATTAACGTGGTTTCTGTGGCGGGCTGTCCTGTGTCATCGTATTTCATGGAACCAGCCAGGCCTGGCATTTCCGGGTGATCCATAACGGTGAGTTCATCGGTGCAAAAACGGCTGCCTATGTTGGGCAGCAAAGGACTGTCCCGCAAGTACTCGTGTTCCAGCGCATGACCGACAGCCTCGTGTAAAAGGGTGGAGCAATAGGGTGAAAAGTGGACGGGGTAGTTTTTGAACTCCGAACAAGCGGGTAAATCGACAGACCAGTTTTCCCAAAGACCGGTTCTGTACTGAAGAGCTCTGCCGGGAGATCCGCTGAAGGTGATATCCCAAAAGTCACTGCCTCTGAAAGAGCCCCAGATGGTTTCAAGCCGAGTGCGTTCTGTGTTGAGACTGGTCCAGCGCTCTCGAATCAAGCTGTGACCGGTCAATTGACCGGTCAGACCTTTAAACTCATTGCATACTTGTTTGAGAAGAGAGAGTAGCTTCTCATTGGCTGCATGCCATGGATCGGGTATTTTACGTCCGGTATTTTTTTGAAACACCTTTTTCCCTTTGGAGCGATAAAGGGAGCTTCCTGCTCGGAACTCTTGTAAGGTACTGTATTTTTGCGGAGACCCGGATATGCGGCAGAGTGATTGATTTTCATAAAACGTATGATCTGGAATGCTGCTCATTTATTCTTTTACTGCCTCGTGCTAAAATGAACCGATGAACGGTAGAGGAAAGTTTATCACATTTGAAGGCGTAGAAGGGTCTGGCAAGAGCACTCAAATTAACTTGTGTTCACAGTTTCTTATGGAAAAAGGCATTCCATTTATCAAGACAAGACAGCCAGGCGATACCGTGATCGGCAGAAAGTTGCGAGCCATTTTGCTGGATCCGGACAACACGCACATGGATCCGCTTTGCGAGGCCCATCTCTACATGGCGGATCGCGCTCAACACCTTGCTGAACTCATTGTGCCCTCTATTGAAAAAGGACTATGGGTTCTGTGCGACCGTTACCACGATTCCACATTGGCGTATCAGGGATATGCCCGAGGCATGAGCAGTTTATCCTATGAAGGGTTTCTGAAGCCAGATCGCACCTTTTTACTGGTTATGGATCCGCTTGTGGGTTTAACCCGGGCGCGCATGCGGAATGAAGAGCTGAATTTGGCCAAAGAGGCTCGTTTTGAAAATGAGGAACTGGAATTTCATCAAAGGGTGCAACAGGGTTTTATGGAGCTGGCCCAACTGGAACCACAGAGAATTGCTAAAATAGACGCTCAGGGAGAACCCGAAACTGTTTTTTCCAGAATTCGGCACCTGCTCTTGGCAGATATGGAGCAAGACCGTGTTTGAATCTGTCCACGGTCACGGACCCATTCTCAGTATGTTGCGGAACATGCATCAGAAAGAGGCTATTCCCAATGCGCTCTGCTTCCACGGTGTTGACGGTATCGGGAAGAGAAAAGTGGCACGGGAACTGGCTCAGGCCAAGCTATGTCAAACTCAAAATGCGTGCGGTACATGCGGGCCTTGTAAAAAGTTCCTCAGCGGCCTTGATCCTGAAGGAAAAACCATGCACCCCGATTACAAGGAGATAGAGCCGGATGGACCGGCTATCAAGGTGGGTCCGATCAGGGAAATTTCCGAAAATCTTCACTACAAACCCTTTGAAGCGAGTTGCCGGATTTTCTTGATTGATCAGGCCGAGACCATGAACGAGGGTGCGGCTAACGCGTTTCTCAAGTCTCTGGAGGAACCGCCCGCATACGTTTACTTTTTCCTGATTGCTTCCGATCTCGATAAATTGCTGCCGACCATTCGTTCGCGATGCCAAAAAATAGCCTTTCAACCTCTGACCGTTCACGATAAAGAGCAAATTCTCATGCAATCCTTTCAGATTGAGCCCGTCATGGCATCTAAATTGGCTCGGATCAGTTATCGTCGTCTGGAGACAGACACAGAAGCCTGGGACCTCTTCCATGAACATGTCAATCGCATCCTGTCCTATTTCAGAGCCATTGTATCCAGCGGCGTTGCAATGAGCCATTTTTCCGATATCATCAGGGCAAAAAGAGATTTATACGTTTTCTACGACCACTTTATGGCCTGTTTGAGAGAAGCCTTGATGCGGTCGAAAGGTCTGCCGGGCAACCCCCTCTTTCATGAATGGGACACTTTGTTTGTGGAAATAACAGGGAAAGTACGAAGCGAAGACTGGATTCAAGCCATGGATTCGTTTTTGTATTTCATGCGTCACAAAAGGAGAAACCTCAACCCCGACTTGTGGTTCAATCAATTCAGTGTCAATGAACTGGGTCAATATCGCAAGTCTGAATCGGTTCATCGGCGATGGCTGCAAAAAAAGTCGGTCTAGCTCAGGCAGGCGAACAACCGGATGGTGGTTTTTTTAGCAAATCAACTGAACTGACCAAGTAGAATCAGATATAATGGAAGAAAATAAGGAGAGCAAGCGTTGTCATATAAAAAAGTTCTTTTAAAGTTATCCGGTGAAGCCTTGATGGGAAGCAAACCATACGGTATTGATCCAGACGTGACCGCGTCCCTGGCTCAAGAGATTAAAGAGGTACACTCTCTGGGAACCCAAATCGCCATTGTCGTAGGTGGCGGCAATATTTACAGAGGCATGGCAGGTGCCGCCGCCGGCATGGATCGCGGAACCGGTGATTACATGGGTATGCTGGCAACTGTGATGAACAGCCTGGCATTGCAAGATGCCATAGAGAAAGTCGGCATACAAACGCGTGTTCTCTCCGCTATTACCATGAGACAGGTAGCTGAACCGTTCATCCCGAGGAAGGCCATTCGCCATTTAGAGAAAGGTCGAATAGTCATTTTCGGCGCGGGTACAGGCAACCCGTTTTTTACGACCGATACCGCGGCAGCCTTGCGAGCTGTTGAAATAGGGGCGGATGTCATTATGAAGGCCACCAAAGTCGATGGCGTTTACACTGCCGATCCCGTGAAAGACCCTTCCGCCAGAAAGTTAAATCAAATATCCTACATGGACGTGTTGGAAAAAGGACTGAGGGTCATGGATGCCACCGCTGTGTCTCTGTGCCTGGAAAACAAAATGCCGCTGCTTGTGTTCAACATGACCGTAAAAGGGAATATTTACAAAGCCATATCAGGTGAAACCATTGGAACAATTGTAAAGGAGTAAACTATGCTAAAAGAAATATACAGTGAAACCGGGAAAAAAATGGATGCCTCCATCAGCCGTCTAAAGAAAGACCTGTCAGGAGTTCGAACAGGAAGAGCCTCTCTATCGATTTTCGATGGTGTGATGGTGGAATACTACGGTACACCCACACCACTCAATCAGGTAGCGGGTCTTACCAGTCCCGAAGCCAACCTGATTGTCATTCAACCCTGGGAAGCCAGCACCATTCCCCATATTGAAAAAGCGATTTTGGCTGCGAACATCGGGCTCACGCCATCCAGTGACGGTGCCGTTATTCGCATCACCGTTCCTCAGCTAACTGAAGAAAGGCGCAAAGAGTATGTCAAGCTCTCCCATAAGCACGGTGAAGCGTGTAAAACATCTATTCGCAATATTCGAAGAGACTCCAATGATCAATTGAAGAAAATCGAAAAAAGCAAAGATATTTCACAGGATGAAATGCACACAGGGTTTGACGAAGTTCAAAAGATAACAGACGGTAAGATTAAAATCGTCGATGAACTGGTAGCCGTTAAAGAAAAAGACATCATGACCATCTAGGGAAGCGCTTCCTTTTGGTTCTGGCCGTTTATGGACTTGACCCTCAGTTCAGAAAAACGCCTTTTTTGGATTGAGGGTTTTTTGCTTGATTAAAAAGGAGCTAACATGCGGATCATTTTCCTTGTTTGCTGTACAACAGCTTGTTCGACACTTCTCTCTCAAATAGCGATTTCAAACTCGGCAGGCCGCAAAGTGGCTGAGATCTCGGCCGACGGCAGAGTTGAAAATGCCGCTAGATCCACTTTGGGATTTATTGACAGCAGCGGTCGTGTTGAAAACGCCGGACGATCAACCCTGGGTTATGTCAGTGATGGACGAGTTGAAGATTCGGGCCGATCCACCATTGGATATTACGATTCAAGTGGCAGGGTGGAGAACAGCGGACGTTCGACGATAGCCTATATCAGTTCAGGTTACATTGAAGATGCCGGTCGGATTACCTTGTTCAAATTTTCCGGTGACATGAAAACCGATCAGCTGGTCGCTTTCCTGTTTTTTTTCAGAGACAAGGTGTCGCCATAGCAGCGTTTCACCTGTCTATTCAGTAATCCGCCGATCGTCCCCATAAAGGCAAAGAGAAACCAGCGTCATTGGTACGCGCAAAGAAGCGGGCCGAAGCGTTATCCGTCATGTTGCGATTGGTTTCATTGGATCGATGGCTTCCGATGGAAATCGGCATGACACGGTTTCCATGCTTAAACTACCGACCAGAATGGCGCGGCTGAATGCCTTTGCCACGTGCTTTCAGGGGTGACTTGGAAACACCTCGAACCTCTGCATGATATAGTCGTTTCCCTTGGTGCAGCCAATCTTTCTACATTGAGAAAAGTCTGTAAAAGGATCACAAAAAAGCTCCGTGACGTGTTAAACTGGCTGTGTTTTGGGACCATGTCTGCACAGCGATTGATTCAATCAAAATAGAGATGTGATGGGTCAATGGATTCTGGACAGCCTGAGTCTCTGCTTTCCCATAAGAACGGGAAGTGAACATACGGAGGAACCCTTTGAAAATTCACGAATATCAAGCAAAACAGGTGTTGGCTGAGTACGGAGTGCCTGTTCCGAAAAGTGGTGTTGCAAAAACATCAGACGAGGCCGTAAAAGTAGCAGAAGAAATTGGAGGCTCGCTTTGGGTTGTTAAAGCTCAAATTCACGCGGGCGGTCGCGGCAAAGGCGGCGGTGTCAAGCTGGCTAGAAGCCTTAATGAAGTTAGAGAACACGCGTCAAACATTCTGGGAATGAATCTGGTGACGCACCAAACTGGACCTGAAGGCAAAGAAGTACTCACTGTTCTCGTTGAGTCTGGACAGAATATCGACAGAGAACTGTACTTTGGAATGGTCATCGATCGGGCAACCAGCAAGCCGGTTGTGATGGTTTCAAAAGAAGGCGGCATGGAAATAGAAGAGGTTGCAGCAGAAAATCCCGAAGCCATTTTGAAAGAATACGTCGATTTTGAATTTGGGTTGACACCCTTTCAGGCCCGAAAGCTCGCTTTCGGTTTGGGCTTAAAGGGAAAAGAGGTTGGTCAGGCGGTCAAGCTCTTCATGGGTGCCTATAAAGCGTTTGTGGCCAGTGATGCTTCCCTTCTGGAAGTTAACCCGCTCATGGTCAGCAAAGAGGGAGCCGTTATCGCTCTCGACGCTAAAATGAACTTTGATGACAACGCGCTCTACAGGCAAAAGAAAATTGCCGCCATGAGGGACTTGACAGAAGAAGATGAGCGGGAAATTGAAGCCAGCAAGTACGACCTCAACTTTATCAAACTCGACGGCAATGTCGGCTGCATGGTAAACGGTGCCGGTCTGGCCATGTCCACCATGGACATCATCAAACTCGCTGGTGAAGAACCGGCTAACTTCCTGGACGTGGGTGGCGGTGCCACAGAAGAACGGGTTGAAGTAGCCTTTAAGCTCATCTTGTCCGATGAAGCCGTTCAAGCGGTTTTAATCAATATTTTTGGTGGTATTGTCCGTTGTGACATGATCGCTCGCGGTGTTATTGGCGCGGCCAAGAAAGTGGATATCAAGGTTCCTGTTGTCGTGAGACTGGAAGGAACCAATGCAGATGAAGGCATGGAGCTTCTCAGGAACTCCGGGTTGGGCTTGATTCCGGTTCAGGGTCTTGCGGCTGCCGCAGCAAAAGTAGCCAGTGTTGTGAAGGGGGATTCCTAATGACTGTACTTGTAAACAAAGATTCCAAAATCGTCATTCAGGGTGTCACTGGAAGTCAGGGCACATTCCACGGAACTCAGTGTCTGGAATATGGCACTCAAGTTGTCGCAGGGGTAACACCTGGAAAAGGCGGTCAGACTGCCATAGATGGTAAAGTACCCATCTATGACACCGTAGCTGAAGCTGTAGCCAAACAAAAAGCCAATGTTTCTCTCATTTTCGTTCCGCCACCCTTCGCGGCAGATGCCATTATGGAGGCGGCAGATGCAGGTGTCGAATTAATCGTCTGTGTCACAGAGGGTATTCCCACTTTCGATATGATGAAAGCGTTCAACTATGTCAACAAATCCAGCTCCAGACTAATCGGTCCTAATTGTCCGGGCATCATCTCTCCGGGAGAAGCCAAAATCGGCATTATGCCCGGTCATATTCACAAGAAAGGACGCGTAGGCGTTGTCTCGCGCTCTGGTACCTTGACTTATGAAGCGGTAGGGCAGCTAACGGCTTTGGGTATTGGTCAATCCACTTGTATTGGTATTGGTGGTGATCCTATTATTGGAACCAACTTTACCGATGTCATGAAGCTCTTTAATGAAGATCCCGATACCGATGGTGTTATTATGATCGGTGAAATCGGCGGTTCTGCTGAAGATGAAGCCGCTGTCTGGATAAAAGAGAACATGAAAAAGCCCGTTGTTGGCTTTATTGCGGGTCAAACAGCGCCTCCTGGAAAAAGAATGGGACACGCCGGTGCGATTATTGCCGGTGGAAAGGGAACAGCCGCTGAGAAGATGAAGATCATGTCTGAATGTGGTATTCATGTTGTCAATAGCCCTGCCGATATGGGCGCCAAAATGAAGGAAGTTCTCGGACTTTAAGGTCATCTAACCGCTCGGAAAAGGGTTCCCTTTCCGAGCGGTGCAAACAAAAACAGTTGAGTCAAACGAGCGGGGCTGGAGCGAAGAAGTGCTTGGCCGGTCATTCAGCCTGATTAACCCATTAGAAAAAGACTTCAACAGCAACAGAAAGATTAACGATAGACAGGAGTATTGAAAATGAGTGTAGAAAAGACGTTTGCCATTATCAAGCCGGACTCAGTTCAGGCGGGACATATGGGTGAAATTATTGCAATGATTGAAAAAGATGGTTTTAAAATTGTGGCCATGAAGCTTATGCACCTCACAAAGTCACAGGCTGAAGGCTTCTATTACGTTCACAAGGGAAAAGGGTTCTTTGATGAACTGGTTGACTTCATGACAGAAGGCCCTATTGTTGCCCTGATTCTTGAAAAGGAAGGCGCCATCAAGGCATGGCGTGACTTGATGGGTGCAACCAATCCCGAAGAAGCCGCAGAGGGAACCATTCGCAGGAAATTTGGAACCCATATTGGCAGAAACGCCGCACACGGGTCCGACGCGGTAGAAACAGCAGCCTATGAAACAGCTTATTTCTTTAACGCCATGGAGCGTGTGTAAGAGTTACCCACTGGGCCGGATCAGTAGGTCCGGCCTGTTCCCATTCAAACGCAGGGAAGTATTGACCGTTTCACAACCAACAGTTTGACACAGTGAAAACCCCAATGGAGCGAAGTGCATGGTGATTACTATCCTTGAAAAAACAGGCTCGGCCTTTCTCGGTTTTGTTGAGGAAGTGGGTGCATTCAGTCAACTTGTCAAAAATACGCTCTTTGGCTGTTTCCGGCGGCCATTCGAGTTTCGGGAACTGGTGAAGCAGCTTGAGAAAGTGGGAGTCCAGAGTTCCAGCGTGGTTCTGGTGACAGCTATTTTTACGGGTATGGTATTTTGCCTGCAAATTTATGGCGGGTTCCAGCGGTTTCAAGCGGAAGGCTATGTCCCCACTGTTTTGGGACTAGCCCTGCTCCGCGAACTCATTCCTGTACTGTGTGGACTCATGGTTGCCGGTCGGGTTGGTTCTGCCATGGCTGCCGAGTTGGGTACCATGAAGGTCAGCGATCAGATCGATGCACTCGAAGTCATGTCCACCAGTCCCGTACAGTACCTGGTTGTGCCCCGCTTTCTAGCGCTTACATTCATGCTTCCCCTGCTGATTGCGCTCGGTGATTTTATCGGTTTGTTGGGAGGCCAATTTCTGGTGAATCACATTCTGCACGACCCTTTTCCCGGGTTCATGGAACGCGTATTCGACTATCTCGATGCCGAGGATTTTTGGTCCGGCTTGGTGAAGGCTTCCGTTTTTGGTGCCATTATTGCCCTGGTGGGTTGCTTTCACGGCCTGAATACACGCGGCGGTGCTGAAGGCGTCGGCCGATCGACCACTACCGCTGTCGTCAAGGCGTCGCTTGGTATTCTGATTGCCGATTTCTTCCTTTCAAAGTTGTTTTACTGAGGCTCACCGTGATTGAAATTAAACAACTGTGCAAGTCATTTTCCGGGAAACAGGTCCTGAAAGGAGTGAACCTGAAGGTTGAGAGGGGACAATCACTGGTTATTCTCGGTGGTTCAGGCACAGGAAAATCCGTTTTGCTGAGACACATGGTAGCGCTCTTGCGCCCTGACTCTGGTGAAGTATGGATCGACGGTACCCGAATCGATCAACTTAGTGAAAAAGAACTTCAGGTGATCAGACATCGCTTTGGCTATGCCTTTCAGGATGCCGCTCTCTTTGACTCCATGAATGTCTTTGAAAATGTGGCTTTCCCGTTAAGGCGGCATCGGAGAGGCATGTCCAAAAAGCAAATAACCGATCGCGTTCATGAATGTCTGTCCACCGTGGGCATGCCCGGAGTGGCGGATCTGATGCCCAATGAACTTTCCGGGGGTATGAGAAGAAGAGTGGGATTTGCGAGAGCCATTGCGCTAAAACCCGAAATCCTGTTTTTCGATGAACCCACTTCGGGTCTGGATCCCGTGATGACCTCCATATTGAATGAGGTGATTGTCAACTTAAGAGAAAACCTCCATGCCACCACGATTACCATTACCCACGATCTTTCTTCGGCTGGCAAGATCGCGACTCATCTGGCTCTACTCGTATCGGGCGTGATCATTGAATACGGCGAAAAAGACCCGTTTTTCCAATCCCGGAATGCCATGGTACGACAGTTTCTCGATGGCAGACCGGAAGGGCCCATAACTCAAACACTTATAAAATAATTAGGAGTTACCATGAAACAGGAAGCAAAAATAGGCTTATTTGTGATTCTTGCCTGTGCGGCCATTGCGTACTTTGTCGTCAATACTTCCGAAGAGGGCAGCGCTCTTCGGTTTTGGCAGCAAAGCGCCCCCAAACGGTTGCTTGACGTTGAAATGAGCGATGCTTCCGGTCTTCGCAGGGGAACCGTTGTCGCTGTATCCGGAGTCCAGGTAGGTACAGTTCAAGCAATTCGGCTTCACAACGGAAAAGCCATTTTGTCTCTTCAAATTGACAGGAACTTGCAACTACAGGAAGATGCTTATGCCAGCCTGGCCAGTAAAGGGGTACTGGGTGATAAATATGTCGCTCTTTTTCCCGGAACAGGCTCTCCCCTGCCCGAAGGGCAAATGCTGACCTCCAAAGCTTCACCCAGTTTGGATGATATTATGAGTGTGGTCCACGAGCTCGGTGAATCTGTTCTGACGATTACCCGGAAATTTGAAGAAAGTCTGGAATCTGGCCCTGATGGTAACCGCTTTACGACAGTGGCGGAGAATGTTGAAGAGTTGAGTAGGCAGCTTCTGCTGATGGTTCAAAATAACCAGGACCATGTAGGTACCATGTCAGCCAACTTCTCTACCATGAGTACCGATTTAAAAAATGAACTGCCCGTCATTTTAGCTGAAATGAAACAGCTTATTGCCGATTTTCGCTCGGTAATCCAGAGCGAGAAATCAAAAATATCGAGTACCATGGATAATGCGTCAGCCATGACTGAACGCATGAACGAGGCCATGGGCTCCGTTAAAAGCATTGTACAAAAAATTGACAGCGGCGAGGGAACCATCGGTAAACTGATTTCAGACAACGAGACCGCTTCCAAAGTTGAAAACATACTCGATCAAGCTAGTACCTCACTGGAACAAGTGCAAAAATATCTGGCGGCTGCTGATTCTTTTAAAATTAATCTCGAATTCGATACTCATTACCTTGAAAAACACGAATCCATGTTCAACCGTTTTAAATTTCAAATAGCGCCCAATGACAAGAAGTACTATCAAATTGACCTTACATCGGGTTCCAAGGACTACCTTCCCAATGAGTACGTCAAGTCCCATACCGATATTTTTGACGGGGAAGGCAATTTGATTGGCAGGGAAATGCAACTGATAGAAAAAGATAGAGATGACTATGAGTTTGGTTTGCAGTTTGCCTATCGTTTTGACAGCTTAACCATTCGCGGTGGACTGATTGAGGGTTCCGGCGGAGGTGGACTGGATTACATGTTCATCAAGGATCGCATGAAGATGTCCATCGACTTTTTTGATTTTGACCGACCTGCTGACCTCAATAGTCACGGTCGAATTGATTTTACCTTTCGGCTGCCCAAGGGTTTGAGAATTATTGCTGGCTGGGATGACATTCTGGAGTCGGATTACAGTTCTGTTTATATTGGAGCGGGCATTCGCTGGCAGGACGATGATCTCAAACCCCTTTTAGCCAGTTTCTCAAAAGCGCTCTAGTGTCATGTCATACTTTAAATGTTAGTATAATGTGGTATGGTTAATAAAAAGGGAGGAGACCATGCCTAAGATCAAGTACAAATTCTCACTGACTCAAGATGAACGTGACACACTG
>PDUC01000049.1 GCA_002747255.1 Acidobacteriota bacterium
AAATCAACAACAAGATGGATTTGATAGGAAGTCACGGCGCAACTTAAATACAAATCGCGTTAAAATAGGTATGTTAAACCTCGTAATGAAAATCGGTGATATAGGAAAACCGCGCACAAAATCACTGGTTGTGCATATGAGATTCAGGGCGTTATTTCACAATTAGGTTCACTTATGTCATTTAACCAGTTCAAATAAATCACATTTTGACGCTTTTTTGTCAAAAGTATAAACTGCCTCACACCAGGAATTACTTGCGGCGTGAGCTATCAGTAGGTCCGATAAGTCGCAGGTATTGCCTTTTGCTGTGATGGCGAATTTTTGAATCGCATTGACATGCTCAAATTTAAAAATGGGCATCATTAACAAATCGGAAATAGAGTCGAGCAACTCTTGACGTTCAATGAGGTAGACAGACTCTAAAACCCAAACAAGTTCCAAAACCACCAACAGGGGAACGAACAGCTCTCCTTTTTGTGATTCAGTAGCTTTAAACAGTTGATAAACGGCACGGGCCTGTTTTTCATCATCACCAACCAGGAAACGAATGAGGATGTTGGTGTCAACCGCTTTCATTTGAACTTTCGTCTCATTCGGTTTGCTATGGCCTGGTCAATTTCTGGCTGGGAAATGACCTCGCGTTCGGTATTCTGCAATTTGCAAAAGACGTCGTCAACTCTTTTTGAGATTGGTCTGATTAACGCCTCCATGCGGTTGGTAAGAACAATTTCAATTTTGTCGCCGGTATTTAGTTTGAGAGATTCTCTAATTTGCTTCGGGATAGTTATTTGTCCCTTGGTTGTAACAGTCGCCAATGCCATTTTGTTGCGCCTTCCAATTCTTGATAATCTTACTTCAATGTAAGGTGTCACAGCGCAGAAGTCAAATAATTTTAAAGAGCCTCTCTTTTGGAATCGTTGAATTGCGGCACTAAATATGTCTGGTTTTTGAAAAAAGAACCACAGATGAACACAGATCAACACAGATGTTCATATAGAAAACCGTGCACAAAATCACTGGTTGTCCATTTGAGTTTCAGGGCATTATTCCACCATTAAAAACCCCTTGTTTGGGGATCCCGGATTTAAAGCTGATATCCTGAAAACCATACGAGCCCATTCGTGTTCATTCGTGGTTACAAATAATCCGTGTGCATCTGTGTCCATCTGTGGTTAAAAAAAGAACCACAGATGAACACAGATAAACACAGATGTTTATATAGAAAACCGTGCACAAAATCACTGGTTGTATATTTGAGTTTCAGGGCGTTATTCCACCATTAAAAACCCCTTGTTTGGGAGTTCCGGATTTAAAGCTGGTACCCTGAAAACCATTCGAGTCCATTCGTGTTCATTCGTGGTTAAAAATCATCCGTGTCCATCTGTGGTTAAAAAAAATGGAACCACAGATGAACACAGATCAACACAGATATTCATATAGGAAAACCGCGCACAAAATCACTGGTTGCGCGTTTGAAGTTCAGGGCGTTATTCCTCCATTAAAAAATCCTTGTTTGGGGATCCCGGATTTAAAGCTGGTACCCTGAAAACCATTCGAGTCCATTCGTGTTCATTCGTGGTTAAAAATAATCCGTGTGCATCCGTGTTCATCTGTGGTTAAAAAAAAGAACCACAGATGAACACAGATAAACACAGATGTTTCTATAGGAAAACCGCGCACAAAATCATAGGTTGTGTATTTGAGTTTCAGGGAATTATTCCACCATTAAAAACTCTTTGTTTGGGAGTCCCGGATTTAAAGCTGATACCCTGAAACCATTCGAGTCCATTCGTGTTCATTCGTGGTTAAAAATCATCCGTGTGCATCCGTGTCCATCTGTGGTTAAAAAAAAGAACCACAGATGAACACAGATAAACACAGATGTTTCTATAGGAAAACCGCGCACAAAATCACTGGTTGAGTATTTGAGTTTCAGGGCATTATTCCACCATTAAAAACCCCTTGTCTGGGGATCCCGGATTTAAAGCTGATACCCTGAAATCATTCGAGTCCATTCGTGTTCATTCGTGGTTAAAAATAATCCGTGTGCATCCGTATCCATCTGTGGTTACATATATTAATTCAAGGGAAATCTATTCATCCTTGGTTTGCGGCAGGGCTCCAACCGGGGTTTTTATCCATTGCAGGATTTCCTTTAACTTAGGCGGTTTGCCTGTCATCAGAATGCCGACCCGGAAGATCTTGGCGGCTATCCAGAAGGCCGCGGCAATGGAGACGATTAAGAGCAGAGTGGTGGCAATGTATTCCCAGGTTTCAGGAGGTCCGGCAGCCCTGTTCATCATTACGAAGGGGGTGAAGGGCGGAAAAAACGATAAAATTTGGGCTAAGGTACCGTTGGGATCTCTGCCTATGGGCATCATGCTGAGTAAGGGAATCATTAACATGATGGTCACAGGCCCCATCAAATTCTGTGCTTCCTTTAAACTGTTGCAAATGGAACCCATGGCCACCAGAATGGCTGCATAAAAAAGGTAACCCAACAGGAAGTAGACGACGAAAGAAGCCAGAAAGAACGGATCACCCACCACAGAAGCGAGGTTCATGGTCAGTTCGGCTATGAGAATACTGGGCACGATTTTCAGTGCAGCGAATAAGGTTACCACCCATGAAAGCACAACCGTCAAGCCGGTGGCCGCAATGCCGATTACTTTACCGGACATAAGCTCGATAGGTGAAACGGAAGAGAGCAGCACTTCAATAATGCGATTGGATTTTTCTTCAACGGTGTTGGTTAAAAGCATTTGCGCGACCGTGAACACCGCAATCCACAGCAGATAAACAAAAACCACCGGCACCCATTGACGAACCATGTCCTGTGTTTTAACTTTCTCTTCCTTACCCGTCTTGGTAATTTGCTTTTCGTTAAATACAAGGGGCTTCATAATGCTTTGCGCCAATTCATAGTCAATTTGGTTGGTATCAAAGCGTTTTTCCTGAATGATGGTATTGGCATAAAAAGCAAACCACTTTCTCAAACTCTCATCGGTGAGGTTATTACACACATAGGCAATTTCACTGCCTTCCTCAGCCGGGTTCTCGCCAATTTCAAAGTAAGCGAACAGCTCTTTGTTTTTAATCTTGGCATTGAGCTGCTCTGCCGTGAGATCAGAGCCGGACTCCGGTGAATGGTAAAGACTGAATCGGGCTTTGAACAGACGCGCATTCAGTTTACCGGCTTCATCGGCACTGAGATGATGCCACCAGTTGTGAAATTGCTGTAGCTTTTCTGAGTCGGCTTGTAAGGTTCCGTTTGCCAGCTCCTGGCTCCAGGTTTCTTTTTGATCGTCACTGATATCCTTAAAAGAAGCCAATTGAAAGAGATCGAGCAGTTCTTCGGGCGGCTTGGCTGTATTCATGAGCTGTTTGAAATCTTTTTGATGCACTTTCTTTAAAAACGCGTCAAATAGCCAGTCTGAGTGATCAATGACGGCAAAAACTCTGGCATCCTTTTCCTTTTCCAGTAAAACAGGAACGGCCACACTGAGTGTGATGATGACGGGGAAAAGCAGAATGCCGAGCCAGAAGGTTTTAGTGGTCAGGTTTTCAATGTACTCGCGTTTGGCGACGAGATAGGCTTTATACATGGTGATCTCCCTTAACCGCACGGATAAAAACTTCGTGAAGAGACGGTTCACTTAAGTCAAATTTCCTGATATCCAGTTTCCCGGCCAGGTGAACCAAAATGGATTGAGGGTCAACGCCTTCTTCCAGAAAGAGTTCGGCTGTTTTGCCGGCGTCGTTAATTCGGCTGACGCCTTTTAACTCTCTTAAAATGGAGCCGTCGCCATTGTAGTCAATATGAATGCCGTTACCGTAAGACCTGCGCACTTCGTGCAGCGGTCCGTCCAGGACTTTTTTGCCCTTGTTAATCAGAAAAATAAAGTCACAAATCTGTTCTGCCTGTTCCATGACGTGGGTTGAGAAAATAACGGTTTTACCCTGGCTTTTCATATCTAAAATAATCTGCCGCATGAGTTCCACGTTGACAGGGTCCAGACCTGAGAACGGTTCGTCCAGGATGACGAGCTCGGGTTCGTGCACCAACGTTCCCAAAACCTGGACTTTTTGACCCATACCCTTGGACAGGGTTTCCGTTTTTTTGAAAATCCAGTCGCCAAGCCCGTATTTTTCCAGTAATTCCCTTGCTTTCGCTCTGGCTTTTTTGGGTGGAATACCCTTTAATTGGCCGAAATAGGAGACAATGTCCAGCGTTTTCATTTTCTTGTAGAGGCCTTTCTCTTCGGGAAGGTAACCCAGCCGGTCTTTAACGGCAGCGGCATCGCTGTGTCCCAGTACGTTAATATGACCTTCATCGGGGTGAAAAATACTCATAATCATCCTGATGGTGGTGGTCTTACCGGCACCGTTGGGGCCCAGAAAACCGTAGATGGAGCCTTTGGGGATGGCCAGTGAGAGCTTGTCAACCGCTGTGAACTGACCGAATTTCTTGGTGACATTTTTTATTTCAAGTGCGTATTCCATGGTCTCAACTCACGCAGACTTTTCTTTGGTCGTCTTTACAGGTTTGGCAGGTGCCGGACTCTTTGCTGTAGAAGAGCTTTTTGACGAACTGTACAGGTCTTTATACCAGCCGCCGCCTTTAAAAGCAAAAGCGGGAGCGGTGATTTTCTTTCTCAAGCGATTGGTGTGACAGTTGGGGCAGTGAACCAGCGGGGCTTCATTAATACCTTGAAGTGCTTCCAGCTGATGGCTGCATTCATCACAAACGTAATCATAAATGGGCATAAGGTCGACTCCGGATCATTCGGGGCTATTCCCGAAAAAACATGTGGATGGTATTATCCTTGATTCATGAGGCTAAGTCTACAATCAATCCAGTCTGGCCGCGAGTTCTTCCAGTTTTTCATGTTTAGAGTAAGGAGTGACCTCTATATTTTTCAACAACTCTCTGGCTTCTTTTACTTTACGCCTTGCTTGCTCATCTTGATTCAACGCCAAATGACAGTGAATGCATTCCATCAGGTATTTTAATTGAAAGGAGACAGACTGTGTCCCGCCCAGATCACTAATTTGATTGAGAAGTTTCAATGCCTTCCGGTATTGTTTATCTCTTCTGAGTATTATGGCACCGTTTATCAGTATGTCAGGCAGGTCGGGTTTGTTTGCTTCGAAATGGGGTTGCAGGTTGTCCTGAACGTCTGACCAGAGTTTAAGGCCTTTGTCGCGCTTGCCAAGTGAATACAGGCAGACAGCCAGTTGAGCTTTTGCAAAAGATACCCGTATATGTGTTTCACCCAGATTTGCACGATAGATTTCAATGGCCTTTGCGTAGTATTCAGCTGCTTGTTTGGTCTTATTTAATACAAGTAAAATAGTTGCATAGTTATTTATCGCGATACCCACGTGAGTGTGTTGTGAACCCAACCGGGCCTGATAAAAGTCGAGGCTTTCTTTAACCAATGGCTCTGCCAGATCCGGTCTACCCATTTGATTGAGTAACAAACCCAGGTTATTTTTAGTCCCTGCGACATATGGATGATCATCAGCATACGAGTCTTTCATTCGTTTCAGAATTTCACGATAGTTTCTTTCACTTTCTTTCAGGTCACCCTTCTTCTTCTGTACTCCGGCCAGGTTATTCATGGTGGCAAGGATATACGGATGGTCGTGTGAATAGAGCTTGTCTAGCAGGGAGAGTGCTCGTTTAAAGTGGGGTTCTGCCTGATCGAGCTCCTTTAACTCGGTGTAAAGCGTGCCCAGGTTGTTATGACTCTCGGCGAGTATGGGGTTGTCTTTGTCCAAAAGCTGGTTTCTCAAATCCATGGCTTGCAGATAACTCCATTCAGCTTCCTGGTATCGCCCGGTTTTTTGCAGCAGGGCACCGTAGCTCGTTATATCGGTTGCCAACTGGAGTAAACTTCTTTTGTCATTGTTGTCCTGAAATCTCTGGGCTTCAATTGCATTCTCAAGGAGGTACTCTGCTTCTTTTATTTGTCCTGAGCCTTGAAGTGTCATAGCTCGGGTTGACAGTATGTCAAGTGTTTCTTTGGTTGGGTTGCTGGGAAAGGTGGTGTCGGGTCCAAAACCTATGTCGGCCAGGTAACATAGGCTTTCCTGAAAGTGACCTCTTTTCATGTTCAATATGGCTTGCAAATGAACGACGTCGATATAAGCACCGCTTTCTTTGTCGCGTCCTGTTAACACCAGTTCTTTCGACAGGTCAAGGCATTCCTCTGCCTGTGCGTATTGTCCCAGCTTTATGTAGACATAGCCAATGGTTCTTAAAATAGCTATTTTGCTGGGCCTGTCATCATTTAGAGATTCTTTGATGAGATCAGCACCGTTATCTAGAATTGCTTTTGCCGTTAATGTCTCATCCTCAAACTTAATTGGGTCTACCCTGATAAACAGGTTGGTTAGAAAATCAACCGTTTGTTCAGCACGATCACGCTCTTGTACAATTTCGAGATTCTGTTTTTTAATGAGATTAAGGTTCTTGATGGTGTTGAATGAAAAATAGGTAAAAGTAGTTAAAAGCGCGATGCTGAGCCACGAGACAAGTTGATTGCGCAGAAAGAACTTTGAAAACCGGTACCAAACCGTGTCGGGCCGGGCCAGAATAGGCCGTCCCTGCAGGTACATTTGAACGTCATACCGCAATTGATCTACTGAATGATAGCGTCTCTCAGCTTCGGGTTGAAGTGTCTTGATGCAAATGGTGTCCAGGTCACCATGAAGCTCGCGTTGGAACTTTTTTTGTTCCTGAGAGGTGAGTTTCGACTCCATTCGAATCTGATCATCCTTGAGGTTGGCCTTGAGTAAAACACTGGGTTTAAGGGGAGTGACATTCATCATTTTATACATAGCTTCTATGGGAGTGGATGATGGTGGGATAAATGGATGAACTCCTAAAAGCAATTCATACAGGATAAGACCCAGGCTGTAAATATCCGATGAAACAGTAATGCTTTCACCCTTTAAAGCTTCAGGGCTGGCGTAAGCAGGCGTTGCAATGAGCTGTCCGTCTTGTGTGAGGTTTGAATTGGGAAAAGAGTGGTCCGTTTTGGTGGCTTTAGCGATTCCAAAATCCAAGAGTTTGACTTGTCTGTCCGAAGTGACGAGAATATTGTCCGGTTTTAAGTCGCGATGAATGATCAGGTTCCTGTGAGAAAATTGAACGGCCTCACAGAGTTGCAGGAAAAGTTCCAGACGTTCTCTTATTTTGAGTTTGTGAACTTTACAAAATTCTGTAAGAGGCAGACCATTGACATATTCCATGATGAAATAGGGCTGGCCGTCTTTGCGGATACCCCCATCTAGAATTCGTGCAATATTGGAATGATTCAATGTGGCTAAAAATTGTTGTTCACTGCGGAAACGGTCAAGTTTTTCTCGAGACGCAAAGGAGGCGTCTTTGAGAATTTTTATAGCTACTTTTTTTTGGAACTGCCCATCTCCTCTGTCTCCCAGGAAAACAAAGCTCATTCCACCTTCTCCAATAAAGTCAATGAGTTTGTAAGGTCCGCAATAACTTCCCAAGAGCGTTTCTGGAGTAAGCGGAACAACATCCCTGTTGATTTCAGTTGGGAACTGTTGTGGGTTTTTGTAAGCTGTACTGTTGATGTCAAGAGTGTATGCAAGTGCTTTTGCGGCCGTGGGATAGTCTGAGTACCATTTGTTAATCGTCTCTTTTTTATTGGGAAAAGCTTGGTTAAGAGAGTTTTTAAATTTGTTTTTATCAGCCATGGTAATCTCGAAAAACACCTTGATTCAACGTACTTTTTATCAGTTCAGCTTTCTTTTTTCTATCCTCATAAGAGAAGAAGAGGGATGTCCCTCCCTGAGTGATCATACCTCATTATAGCTATTTTAGCCTGAACTTGGGGATTAAGACGATCGAGATTGTTTTATGAGTTGAAAAGGAGGTTGTTTTCATGATTTATTTTGGCCTACTGTTGAGGTGGCAGTCTCATGGCAGCAAAAACAGCTTGTAACTATCTGCCTCTTCAACCTTGCAGCGGTTTTTACTGCAGAATTTGGGTTTAAACGTAAAGTGAACAAAATAGTCGCTCATTTGTTTTCATCACTCTTTTCCAAATTCAGAGTTGTCAGAGATTTGATATTTGAAACAGTTTCTTTGTACTGTGTTTGACATTCAGGACAGGCAGAATCTTTGCAATTTTTACACAGCAGACCGCGGCACTCGATACAGCGCCTCCAGTCATCAGACAATTCAGTATCGACTGTTTGATTGCAGCTTGCACACAGTTCATACGTATTCAATTTAAACAACCGCCTTCAGGCAAAATCCATACTCAGGGTTTAGACCATAGATAGAGTTGGATACATAATAGCACTTAATCTCGTCATTATGGTGTGCCTTCTGTCGAATTATCGGAAAAATCAGAGAAAAACGAGGTGTTTCGTTCCTTGTAACAGATATCTGCGGAGATGTTTCAACCCCTTCTGCCGGAACAGTGCCATTTTCCATGAACAGCTGCGCTTTTGATTAAAATGAACTCCATGTAACGATCGTTTGGAAAAGAAGTGCAATACTGTTAAGATAGGATTTGCACCACAGGAACCATATGGTTTATGTTGAATTTATTACAGGAGAGTTGTTATGTGGAAGTCGCTTCTCTGTGCCGGAATTTTTTCTGCGTTTGGGCTTTCAGGTGAAGACGTGGAGCGAGTTGGACAGCAAGCACCGGTCCTCAAGGCAGTGGATCAAGATGAAAAAGAGGTTGATTTTGCTGAGTTGTACAAAAAAGGCAAGGTTTTAGTTTACTTTTACCCCAAAGCGGACACGCCCGGTTGTACCGCGCAGAGCTGCAGCTTGAGAGACGCCTACGAAACACTGACCGACGCAGGCGTAATCGTGGTGGGTGTCAGTACCGATGATTCCAAAGCGCAAAAGCGTTTTCAGAAGAAATACAATTTGCCTTTCATTCTGGTAGCGGATGCGGATAAAAAGGTTGTCAAGGCTTTTGGTGTTCCCACTACATTTGGCTTTGCCAAAAGGCAGGCTTTTCTCATTATAGACGGGAAAATTGCCTGGTATGACAGCAGTGCTTCCACGAAAAAGCAGGCCGAGGATGTCTTGGGCATTTTGGAGCAACTGAAGAAGGGCTGATTCGCATATCTGCTCTTTACAATCCGGTTGATGAAATGAGTGTCAATGAAATGAATAACAACGTGTGCTTGTATCATGTCGTAATGGAGTGCGGCTCAGTTGCTAACTGTCTTTTTTAAGTAAAAGCTTGTTCTGTGAAACACGTCGAAACCAACTACAGCCTTCACCAAGTAATCAGCAAGTGTTAATATAGGATCTGAGGTGGAGATAAGAAGTTCGTTTTTGTAATTTTTCTATTGAAGCGGGACATTCTTTTTTGGGAGGTCGAGTTGATTCATCTTTTGTTGTTTACCCTGTTGTTATCCGATATGCCGAAAGTGACAAAGTACGGTATTTCACTCCATCAGAAGCGAACTCTGTTTGCGGTCAATGAAATGGCTCCTATCTGGGTGCGGGTCGGTAATAACTCACCGAGGGAACTCAAAGTTAAGTACCTGCCCAATGTGATGGATTCTCTGAAGGTGACCAAAGCTGGAGTTGAGCTGAAAAAAAATAAAAAATATCAAAAAATCGATCTTTATCGAAATATGTCAGAACTGCGGGTCAATGGTCATAAGGATTTAGGGGTTGATCTAACTCGGTTGTTCCCCGAAATGAAACAAGGCGGTATCTTTGAAGTGGCCTATCAAAGTGAGCATTTCAATTTAACCGGAAAGAATGTCAGAATATCAACTGAGAAACTACCCAATCTGGATGCCGTCTATCTTTTGAAAACCTCCATGGGTGACATCGGCATCAAGTTAATCAAGGAGGAAGCGCCCAATCACGTCAGGAACTTTGCCATTTTATCGGCAGAAGGTTTTTACAAAGACATGATTTTTCACAGGGTTGTGCGCGGTTTTGTTATTCAGACGGGCGATCCCAGGGGTGACGGTTCAGGCGGAAGCGGATTTTCACTCGATATGGAATGGTCGCCGTTTGTTAAACACAATAAGTACATGGTTGGCATGGCCCGTGCTACAGAGAGAGACTCCGCCGATTCGCAGTTTTATATCTGTCTGGAAGAAACCAGAAAATTAAACAAAGACTACACCGTGTTTGGCAAGGTTGTCAGTGGCATGGATGTAGTTGATAAAATTGGAGTTGTAGGCACTACCGGGCCATACGGCAATCCGCCTAATAAACCCTTTGACGATGTGGCACTTTACTCTGTGGAGATAGTTGAACCTTAGGTGCCTTGTCGGAAACAATTTCACTTCAAATAGATACAAGAAGTGTCGAACAGAGCGCTTACCGGCTCTGTTGCGCAAAACAAAAAGTCCTTCCGGTTGCCGGAAGGCTTGACACCCTTGTTGTGACGTTAAGTTAAGTGGACGTTTGAATCTTGCAATTCTTTCATTCGAACATGGAAAAAAAGACCCGGTACATGTGTAGCGGGCCTTTTGCTGACTCTTTTACATTAGCGATAAATGTAAGTAGTGATTAATCACCACCGATCATATCGCCTAACGCTCCTAGAACACTGCCTTCACCGACGTTGCGTCCGCCACCTGTCTGAGGAGCAGCTGCATAGATTCGGTCTGCCAGCCTTGAGAAAGGCAGTGACTGAAGCCATACATCGCCAGGACCTGTGAGCGTGGCAAGGAAGAGACCTTCACCGCCGAAGAACATGGATTTCAAACCTTTGACCATTTGAATATCGTAGTTGATTTGGCCTGTATAACCAACAATACAGCCAGTGTCAATTTTCAAAATCTCGCCAGGAGCAAGTTTTTTCTTGACGATGGTTCCACCCGCATGGACAAACGCTTTTCCGTCACCTTCCAGCTTTTGCATGATAAAGCCCTCACCGCCAAAAAGACCGGTTCCAATCCTTTTATTAAATGCCAATCCAAGCTGGGTACCCATAGCGGCACATAAAAACGCATCTTTCTGACAAATGAAAAGACCGCCGATTTCTTTGAGATCGATGGGAATGATTTTGCCGGGATAGGGCGCTCCAAATGCCACTCTCTTCTTGCCGTGACCCATGTTGGTGAACCATGTCATGAAAAGTGATTCGCCTGTGAGCTTTCTTTTGGCGCCTTCAAACAGTTTACCCATGAAACCCTTGTCCGGCTGTGAACCGTCACCAAACCGCGTGTCCATTTCAATTCCGGTTTCCATGAACATCATGGCACCGGCTTCCGCTATGACGGTTTCCCTGGGGTCCAGTTCAATTTCCACAAACTGCATTTCTTCCCCGAAGACTTCGAAATCAATTTCATGGGAGCGAATGGCGCCCGGTGTGGGGTCTGGAGCAGGAGGGGGGACGGGGGGAGCATTCAAGTTCGGGATGCTGCTTACGGGTGCCCAGTCCTTCATACCCGTCTTAAATACGTAGGTGTCTTGAGAAATCTCTCCTGTTCTCAGTTTCTGTAATAAATCGTCCTGGCTCATGGGGCCTTGTTGTTGTCCGGCAACGGCGATGTACCAAGTATTGCTATCTGACATTGGATCCTCCAGATCTTTTTGAATTAAGGTGGTGAAGTGATGAATAATATGAGGCGACTTTTGTCAAGGGAACTCTAGATGTGAATTTCAGCCCGTCATGTATGAACCCCAATTTCATACCCTTCCCCGATTTGTTCGATGAAAACGAAACCAAAGTTTTGAAATCAAGTGCAATTTTAGACATTTGAAGTTGTTTGAACAATGAGAAAATGCGTGTGAACCTGTTTTTTAATTCTGCAAACTGAAACACAGTGGGAAATCCAGTTACAGGTTTTCACCACGCATCCGCTTGGGGCTTGCTTCAGGCAAGTGGTATCAGCGGTGTCCATTCAAAGTATGAAAGCCTGGCGTAAAAAACACTTTTAAACGGAGTTTGCGGTTTGTTACTGCACAGCCTGTCCCGAGAAGAAGACATGACGCGACTGTTCCAGGTTCCCGGTTATTGCGACAGGTGCCGGAATGGGTTGCCCGGAACTGATGAGAACCATATCCACATCGCGATAATCCAGATCCGGCCAGATATCCTGAATAAGGGCGACTTTCTTTTGATGGGACGGCAGAGATAGCTGCTGACTGGAACCAACCAGAACGCCGTTCTGAAAGGCCTTGATTTCTACTGGATTGCTGTTTTCCTGAAAGTTGCCGATGGCAAACCCGAACCACTGGAACCACTCTGTTTGCGTATTCGGGAGCAGCCAGTCTTGGGCTGTTTGATTGGCTTGAACGAAAAATTCCGTAAGTGACTGGGAACCCCGGAAACGGAAGGAAACCTTGACTTTTAAATCCATGGAGGGACTGGTTACTTGAGCTGTACCATTGATTCCAAACAAGGTGGTATCCAAAACGCGACTGGAAAACGGCTGTACGGTTTCTTCGTGATGGTAGAGCACGCTGTAACCCGATTCATCCCACTTATGCAGGGCAAAGGAGAGGGGTTCTGCTGTGGGGTTGTAGACCACGATGTTGGAGTCCCAGGCTTGACCGGCAAGGTGAGGAATAGAAAAGACCGCATTGGGGGTGAGTACCTGATCGAAAATCAGGTCGACCCATTCAGGATGATCGATGAAGGGATTTCTATTGCCCTGATAACTGTAAATGACATCGTTTCTGTTTCGTTCGTAATCATCGGGAGGATCCATCCGGTGCCATTGCAGCAGATCCGTCAACATGCCCATATAGGCCGTGTCCTCGTTATCACCTGTTTGATAGTCGAGAATGAGTTCCACATCGTCCGTCAATTCAAGGTCCGGTTCGGGAAAACCCGTTTCAGTGTGTGTGCCGCCTTCGTAGCGAATGGCCAGGTAGAACATGGCCCGGGCAACGTCACCCTTTCTGCCGTTCCAGGTCTCCCAGGTCCCGCGCGTGTATTCACCTGAAGTCCAATTGGAATCGCCCGGATAGACGCCGCTCTCGCCGCCCATTCCGTTGGTTTCTTGGGTTGTGTGTTCCTGACATGCGCTTGAACAGAACCGGTAGGGTTTGTTGCTTCGGTAGAAGTTGTAATCGGGGTCGCAGAGGAAGAGGTGGTGACAGTCGGTGAAAGGGTAGTTTTCATCGTTATTTTTCGGGAAGCCGTAACTTTTTGGCCAGGTATGTTCCCGATTGTAATAATCGTTGCCGCCGCCCTGTTTGGGGAGGGACGCATTGCGGTAGAGGTCAATAATATTTCCCGGCTGTTGAGGATCACTCTGCGCTTCCTCCAGGATATCCCACGTATCTGTTGTGGCGGCCGTATAGGGGAAGAGCACATGGTCGTCTATCAATTCATGGAGCGAAGCCCTTAAAGCCTGGGCGGATGATGTATCAACCGTTGAATAGTAACCCTCCGGGACTTGAGCCAAGAGAGAGAGGGCAAATGGAAATAAGACGAAAAGTTTGTTAAGCATAATTTCTCCTGATGATACATTTTGGTGCCAAAAGCGTAAAGAGCTCCATTTTGACAGCTGACAAAAAAGAGTCTGTTGCATAGAAAACCGCAGCCTGTTTGCTCAAAGTTGCGAAATAGAACTTTCTCTCTCGAGTTCAGCGGATAGCGGTATTCAGCAGCCGATTTCGGTTTTATGGGATGGTCCGATTGTCAAGATTCAGGACGTGAAAAAGGCCATCACTGCCGTCCATTGTAACCTGTTGTTCTCAAACTACGGGTTTTTTATGTCTATATGTTGTCTCTTGTCCTCCCAGACAGCGGTTTTGCCATTGATTGGCCTGTTTATTTGTGTGCCATGCATACATGAGATGTGTTTCAGTTGAATTGATAAATTGAGGCGAGTCGAGCAGTTAGCCTGGAAGTGCTTGGTTCTTGTTCCAATCAGGCTTCAGTTCAAATTGAGTATCGAGATATTCATCTTGAGGCCTGGTTCGACCCTGAATCCTATTTACCTGATATCGATGCCGACCAAAATGACATCGTTTTTGTGGGTTTTCTTGTTTTATAATAGAGAATATTCTTCCTGTTTCCCGGGATGATACGAGTTTCTATCAGATAGCGTCATCGCTGAGGACAGTTCAGAGGTTCAATATGATCGCTTCTCTCTTAAAAATAAAACATTCGGTGACTTTGTATATTTTACTTTTCTGCGCATGGGTTCCGGTTTATCCGGAATACGTCATTCGCCTTGGTGAAGGGGATACAAGTGCCAGGGAAGGCATGATCGCCAGTGCGCATCCTTTGGCGACACAGGCGGGTTTGGACATTTTGAAGCAGGGAGGAAATGCCGTTGACGCCGCAGTAGCCACCGCGTTTGCACTCTCTGTTGTGGAGCCCAACGCTTCCGGCTTGGGCGGTGGCGGTTTTATGATTGTAAAAATGGTGGGAAAATCGCCCATAGTGATCGACTACCGCGAAGTTGCGCCCAGGAAAGCCCATAAAAAATTTTACTACAACCAGGAAAAAACGTTCAGAGAACTGGCAATTCTTGGCAGTACGGCGGTAGCTGTACCGGGAATGCCTTTGGGAATGGAAACGGCGTTGGTGGAATGTGGCTCCAAAACGTTGTCCGAAGTGTTACAGCCCGCTATCAAGTTAGCCAAAGAAGGCTTTGTGGTTAATTCAAAAATGAGCGATATGATCTTTAATTTCATGGATGCAATCAGTTCGGATGACATAACCGCAGCCGTTTTCTTCGACGAAGACGGTCTTCCACTAGAGCCTGGCTCTGTCTTGAAACGCCCTGATCTGCAGAAGACCTTTGAACTCTTTTGCAGGGAAGGTGTTCAACCCTTCTATAATGGAGTTCTTGCACAGGCTATTACAAAAACACTGCGCGATCAAGGCGGACTGTTGACGCTTGAGGACCTTAAAAACTACAGGGTTTTCAAAAGAGAGCCCGTTCGAGGGATGTTTCGCGGATATGAAATTATTTCAATGCCGCCTCCGAGTTCGGGCGGCATGCATTTGATTCAATTGCTCAACATACTCGAGCAGTTCGATCTCAAGAAAATGGGGCATAATTCTGCCGCTTACATACACTGTTTTGTTGAAGCAGCCAAACAGGTTTATGCCGATCGAGCGGCCTATGCCGCTGATCCGGAATTCTATCCAGTTCCCGTTGACAATATCATCGACATTCGTTACGCCAAGTCCATCAGTCAACATATTAAACCAGATCATGTCAATCGGGATGTCAAAGCAGGGGCGTTTCTAAGGTCGGGTAGCGATACAACCCACCTATCTGTGGTGGATAAGAGCGGGAACCTGGTCGCGTTGACGCAAACCATTAACCACTTCTTCGGATCGGGTGTGACAGTGCCGGAATATGGCATTTTACTCAACGATGAAATGGTGGATTTTTCAGAGGATTCAAAGAGCAAAAATGCGGTTGAACCCGGCAAACGACCGGTGAGCACCATGGCTCCCACCCTGGTTTACAAAGACGGCAAGCCCTTTTTAACCATAGGTACGCCGGGAGGCAGCCGGATTATTACAGCTCTCGCTCAAATACTCATCAATATCATTGAATTTGAAATGACCTTGGATGCGGCTATCGAGGCTCCCAGGATTCACTGGGAAAAAGAGACCCTTCACCTGGAAAGCCGTATCGGTATCCAAGTGCAGCAGGAATTAAAGAAGCTTGGACACAAACTGAACCTGCGCGGTGAGTACGATGTATACTTTGGCGGAGCTCAGGGTATTCTGATCGATACAGCCGGCGGCAGATTGATCGGTGGCGCCGACTCCAGGCGATCAGGGACAGCTGCCGGATATTGATCTATCCTGAACAGGATAGCTCAATATCCTCCGTCATGACTGGTATCAATCCTTACGGTCTGGAAGACCGTCAAGAAGTCAGGCTAAGTAATTACTAATCTAAAGCAATTAAATAGCTTGTTGTCGTTATTGAATACGGTCGTACACCTCATGATCCAACTCAAGGCCAACATGCGCAGGTGCCCTCGATGACTCCAATGTAATCCAGTACGCTGGTTTTACCTGTATTGCAGGGACTGGGCTCTGTGTTCCAGTCGGGCAGCAGTTCCACATAACAGGGCACATTACAGATTCCGTGGAACAGGCAATCCACCCATTCGGGATGATCGATAAAGGGGTTGCGGTTACCCTGGTAGGAGTAAATGACCTCGTTGCGGTCCCGTTCCATTTGATCAACCGGGTCTTCTGCGTGCCACTCCAGCAGCGCACTCAGTCGGCCCATGTAAGCCGCTTCTTCCGTGTTACTGGAAAAAGTGGAAACGAGTGACATGTCGTCGGTCAAAATTAAGTCGGGTTCTGAAAACCCGGTGAAACGATGATTGCCGCCCTCATAGCGCACATCCAGGTAGAGCAGGGCTCGGGCGACATCACCCCGTCGGTCAGCCCAGACCTCAAAGGTGCCCGAACTTCCTTCACCTGATTTCCAGTTGGAGATGCCGGCACCACCCTGACCGTTGTACTCAGTGGTGCTCCATTCCTCACAAGCAACAGAGCAATTGCCGTAAGGAAGATTGCTTCTTGCGCTGTTGTAGGAATAATCGGCAATCATGATGTGATGACAATCCGTGTAGGGATAACTTTGGTAGGACTGTGGAAAACCGTAACTCTTCGGCCAGGTGTGTTCTCTGTTGTAGAAGGCATTTCCTCCGCCCTGTTTGGCGAAGGGGTGATTTCGGTATATAGAGAGAACGTTGCCCGCATCCAGGGGGTCTTCATCTGCTTCTTCCAGGATATCCCAGGTATCGGTGAAATCTGCAGAGTAAGCAAAGAGTAAGTGATCTTTGATCACCTCGTGCAGGCTGGCTCTCAGATCAGCAGGAGAACTGTCCTGAACCGATTGGTAGTAGTCTTCAATGAAGATTCGGGTCACACTTCCCGGCGTGTTGTAGGCTTCCTTCGTGGTGACCGAACCACTAAAGCCGGGCAGACCACTGCCTTCCACATCATTAAATACCCAGTCGGAAGGCGAATCGGTGTCCAGACCGTAGGGGAAACGCGATGCACCGCCTATGGATCCATCCAAATTGTCGAGAATGACAGGTGTGTAGAGTTGATCCATGACATCACCGTCCCAGAAAGCCAGGGCGTCACTGATGCTTTCCCAGGGCTCAAAGTCCATGGTTCCGTCATTGTCGGTATCCAGGTCAAAGCCGATTGCTTCGCTGAACTCTTCCACCAGAAGAATGGTCTGGCTTCCATTTTCAATGGCATTTTGCAGGTAGTCTGAAACCCAAAAGCCACCGCCATTGGTAGCTCCACAGGTGAATACCTGTGAAACGAGTCCTGGATTGTCGGAGCTGTCTCCTTCAATGACGAGAACATGGGACTGATGATAAGTGGAGCCCGCTTCGCCGTGTATTTCCACAAACTCATGCGTATCGCCGCCTTCGTGATGGAAGACGACTTCCGACAACAAGGCACCTGTCCCTGAGTCTCTGTTTTTGTAGCCCGGTGTGTTCATGGCTTCACCTATTTCAAGGGTTCCGGTAAAGCCGGGCAGCCCTTTGCCGTAAAAGTCATTTCGCTTCCAATCTGCCACTGTGTCTGTATCGACAGCGTCCGGTATTCTTGAACCTCCACCAACAGTGTAAATCCCGCCGTCAAAGTCCTTGGTCAGCACAACAGTGGAATAGGCCAGGTCGTTGAGATCGCCATCGTTGATGGCCACGTCGTCAATAAGCGTGATCCACGGTGTGATGTCCAGTGTGCCATCATCATTGGTGTCCAGATCCTGTTGCAGGGTTCCCGTAAAGCTGTCGACGACCATCAGTGTCACCGAATTATTGTTTATTTGCTCTACCATGAATCCGGAATACCAATAACCATCGGAATCGGTGTCCCCGGCCTGTATGGCAAATTCCACCGTTCCCGCATTGTTTTCCAGGTCTCCTTCCAGGCCGATAATCCAGATATGCGTGTAATTGGTCCGGGGTGAGCCCACGATTTCAACGTATTCATGATCATCTATGCCTCTGTGGTTGCAGACCCACTCGTTGAGCAGGACATTGTTCCCACCGGGCAGATATTGCGTATTGGTGCTGTTGGGTGTGTTGAGTGCTTCTCCTGGAACAAGAGAGCCGGGCAGCGCGGGAATGCCAGCACCATCAAAATCGTTTCGCATCCAGTCGGATACGGAATTGGTATCGCTGCCGTGTGGAATTCTGGAAGCGCCTCCCGGATGATCGTTGACTCCGTCAAATCCAGCTGAGAGAACCGTGGAGGCGTAAAAAAGGTCGCCTGCTTCACCATCGTCAATGGCAACACTGTCCACCAGAACATGCCAGGGCTCCACATCCAGAACACCATCGTCATCTGTATCCAGGTCATCAGAGATATTTCCGGAAAAACCGTGAACCAAAAGCAGGCTGACAGAGGTGTTCGGAAGAGTGTCTACCAGGTTGTGGGTGTAAATGCGGGAATGATTGGTAGTTCCAATCTGGTAGGCCTGGAGGATTGTTCCGCTCAGACCTGCAGACTGCGGCTTGGCTTCGAGAATTAAGAGCCAATAATGGCTGTAATCTGTCAGGGCATCTCCCCATATTTCAAAGTACTCATACTGGTCGGCTCCGGTGTGGTTCATGACAAATTCGTTAATCCTCGGAGGAGAGCTCATGGTGTTCTCAAAGCCGGGTGTGTTGGCGGCTTCGCCGTGACCGGGTGAACCGTGGTAGTCAGGTAAGCCAGAACCGTAAAAGTCGTTTCTAACCCAGTCTTCAGTGGAATTGGTGTCCGTGCCGTTGGGGATTCGGGAAGCACCGCCTGGCGGAAAATCCTTGCCGTCAAATTCATCCACTAAGACCACCTGGCTGTAGACTTGATCTCCGGTATTTTCATAGGAAACGGCGATATCATCTAAAATGGAATCCCAGCCGATGGTGTCAAAACTGCCATTGTCAGTGGAGTCCAGATCTTCTCCCAGAAGACTTTCGTTCCAGTTGGTGACCAGAAGGTATGTTTTCGTGCCACCTCCAAGCGTGTTGGTGAAGTAGTTCGAGCGCCAAATGCCGTTTGAGTCGGTGGTTCCCACCTGAACTGCGACGGTTGCGATGCCGGGGTTGTCCAGCCCATCACCTTCAATTTCTATAATCCAGTGTCCGGCGTAATCGGTGTCCGGCAGACCTGCCACTTCCAGAAACTCGAAGTAATCAGTGCCGCTGTGATTGGCTACAAATTCGTTGATAACCAGTTCTGAAAGAGATCCACTAATATTGGAGATCCCGGGCGATGGCTCTTTCTGTGTGTAAAGCGTGGTGTCAAAGGGTGTGCCGCCATCGGGTACTCTGGAATTGGAGTGGGTATTCGAACTCCCGTTTCCGCTTTCATTCACTTGCGGCTTCCCCGGAGTGAGAACCGATACCAAACCGGTATCCGTGCTGTCATTGGTTCCATACACAATGGCGTCAATCAAGTTATTGGAGTGAACCGGAGTATCTTCAGGAAAATCAGTGGCATCTGCCTGGTAAAGGGCAATGGCATCGGCTCCGTTTTGAATGAGATTAGTCGCCACAGAGACATCCCAATCGCAGTTTTCAACTGTTGCAGCGTTACCGCAGAGGACAAAGTAACCCTCTTCATTGAGGCTTCTGCCATCTAAATCGAAGGCATTGTAGCTTGCATCGTCGCTTCCGTTGAAAAAGACGAGCACCAACCCGTCCAAGGAGTAGTTTGCAGGTCCAAAGAGTTCGATAAATTCGGCGGCGTCTGTGCCAGTCTGGTCCGCATCTACTTCATTAATAACGACTTGTGACCATAAAAGTGGAACAGAGTACAAAGTGAACAGCGTAAAAAGTACAGGTTTCATAGATCCTCCGGGGTTATTTTTCTTCATTAGACAGTATACCGTTCAAACTCTTATTTTCAAACCACAGAATGTACAGAGTGCCAGACAAATTAGGCGCTCTTTGCAGGGCTCAGGCTCCGGTGGGAATAAGTTTAACCAGCCGCTCCTGCTGGGTGTGGCACACGGGAGGGAAATCGCGACAAAAGGACGTAAACCTACCAGGCACATCTGGCATTGGACATATTTCACTTTGCCAATGCCATTGATAGCAGGACACCAGTAATGAAGAAATGTACCGGTTTGATTTTACTTACTGTTTTGACTCAATGAACTTTTGGACTTGCAGCCAGAACCTCTCCGGTTCTTCCAGTGCCAGGGTGTGACCACAGTTGGGGAATACGTTGATTTCACAGTGAGGAAGGTGTTCCCTGAAAATCACATCATCTTCCTGGTCCAGGAGTGGGTCTCTGCCTCCGCGCATAATCAAGGTCGGGCAGTGGATTTTAGCGGTGTCTTCATCAACTTCAGGGTAGCTGAACATGCCGTCCAGCATGGCGAGCAGGCCTTGTTTGGTGTTGCGTGAATCCATTCCCTTTACCAATAATTCGGGGTTATTCTTAAAGTCTGCCAGAATTTTCGGTCCTACAATGGAAGGCAAAGCTCCCCATGCCATGGCTGGAACACCTCCAATTTGGAGCAATTCATACCAGGAGCGGAGCAACACTTTGCGCAAGGCCGGTGAATGGGCGGCCGTACTTACCAGGATAAGTTGTTCAACCATCTCAGGGTAAGACGCGGCAAAGTGAAGTGCTACCCGTCCTCCGTGGGAAAACCCTATAAGAATGGCTTTTTCTATCTCTTCAAGAGTTAAAACAGAGAGAAGATCACTGACGTGGTCCTCCAGCAGGTAAGGTCTTTCACCCATTGTGGAACGGCCTTGTCCGCGTGGATCAAACAGAATCCATCGGTATTGCCGGTGATTTTTTACGAATGTGCGCCAGTTTGCCGTTGTCTGTGATAATCCACAACAGATTACGAAGGTTACAGAGCCTTCGCCGTATGTTTCAATGTGAATGGCGGGTTTCATGGAAAGTACCTCTTTAAACATTCATCGATGTCGGTGTTTTCAGGGTCCATCTTGTGACCCCACTCAAGACAGGTTTGGTAATCCGGGCTGGCTTTTCGCTCTTGAAGTATTTTAGCCGCCAATTGCCGGATGGAAAAGTAGTGGTAGGGGTTCACCGCAAGTAGATCCTCCGGTTGAAACCTCTCGGGTTCAAGGCTGTATTGAAGAAGCGGATCGTCAATTTGGGCGAACAGCTGCTCGTATTGATCAGGCATTTCCGTTTTGACAGCGGCACACAGCTGCTGAATGGCCAAAGGCTGATAGATGGCATTGGCCTGATAGCTTTCAAGACTTTTTATGACTTCACTGTTTTTTCCCCATTGCAGCAACAGCTCTCGTTTCCAGTAATGAGCCTGGTGGTAAGCAGGCAGAAGTTCAATTGCCTGATTGAAGTAGTGCAGCGATTGATCGAAATTCTGAGCGTCCATGTGATGAATTCCCAGGCGAACATGTGTCATCAGGGATTGAGGAACTGGAAACTCCGGTAGCTCATTAACGCCTGGCTCTGTTTTTATAAGTTGAAGGTAGTGCTCTTTCTTTAGTTCGGCCTGATTCAACCACCAGCGCCTGCTTTTAATATAACGTTGTGTTGCTTCTACAGCGGGTTGAATCTGTTCTCTGTGAAGATACAGTGATTCCAGTTTTTGTTTGAATTCATCTGGAGAATCGAAAAAGAAGGCCGAACCATTTTGGTTGAGATGCTCAAGATAGGCAGGTGCCTTTGAAAGCAGAGAGGCTGCTCCGGCTGCCGCGTATTCCAGGTGCTTGATATCGGATCTGCAGTAATTGAAACCCGTATCTTGAAGTGGCGCGATACCCACGTGCAGATTTTTGAGAAAATCGTAGTAGGCGTTAACAGGGCCTGCCGGTGTCACAGACGTTTTTTCTGACGGGAAATCATTGAACAGTTCTCTAAAAAGTTCTTCCTGCCCCATGTAGGCGAAATGAACATCGTCGTGTGCAAGCAAAAAATCCTTTAAAGCGTGCTTGATACGGATTAAATCCGTTCGATGCCCGATGGAGCCGCCCCAACCAATGGTGAAGGGCGCTGTTTTTTTCTGAACGGGAGCAAGCACATCCATTTGGTTTTCGTAGAGCAGAATGTGATCGTTTATGGAACCAAAAATGCCTTGTAACCGGGTCGTGTTGAGTTGCAGAGCATCACAGAGAGCCGCGTGATAGAGGAAATTCTGCCGAATAATCGGGTTGCGGTGGGCATCTTCGTCGGCAACCCATGGGCCCACTTCCAGGAAATTATCCGCCATTTCAAATACGGTTGGCAGTCCTTTTTGCCGCCTGTGCTTAATGACAGCAGTAATTTCCGCGTCGGGCAAGAGATGTAAAATCAGCAGATCGGCCGTTTCAGCCAGGTGTGGAAAAAAGGGGTGAAAGATGTGGACGTTAATGACTTCAAACTGACCGGTTTCTCTCAATCCGCGTGAAGGCTGCTCAACCCGGTAGTGAAATTCTCCCGTAATCTCATCAAAGTACCAGTACGCCTGGACAATTAGCCATTTCTTCATATTTGTTGACTCAACTTGATATTTGCTGTCGTACCCATTCCAACGAACAGAGACAATGCCAACCATTTTACCTGTTCAGAGCCGATTTCGATAACGATTTCCATGGCCTCAGGGTGTATTGTTGGCTTGTTCAGGAAGAGCTGCTTTTCCACCTCAGAAAATGGTCTGCCAAAGTGAGCAGCACCATGGCCTCGCCAATGGGAATAAAGCGAGGTAAAAGGCAGGGGTCATGCCGGCCCTCGATGGAAATGAGGACGCTTTTACCCGTTTTATCAACCGTTTCCTGTTCTCGTGAAATGGAACTGGTTGGCTTGACTGTCGCCCTCAGAATAAGGGGCATTCCAGAGGAAATGCCTCCCAGCATACCGCCGTGGTGGTTGCTTTTAGTGGTGACGCGTCCGTCTTTTGAGGTGTGGAAGGCATCGTTGTGTTCACTGCCCCGCATGGTTGCGGCCTGAACGCCGGAACCAACTTCAAAAGCGGTCACGGCGGGAATGGACATGATGGACTTTGCCAGATCGGCTTTTAAGCGATCGAAAACCGGTTCACCCAGGCCGGCCGGAAGGCCTTTGGCAATCAGGGTAGCTGCCCCGCCAATGCTGTCTCGAGCTTTGCGGACGGTTTCAATCAATTGAATCATTTCAGCTGCAACGCTTTCATCTGGACAGCGAACCGCGTTGGATTCAACCTGATTGAGAGAGACCGAACATGCATCTGGAATATGGGCTTGAATGGTTCCTACTTGATGAACAAAGCCCAGAACCTCAACACCTTCCGTTGCCAGCCATTTTCTGGCTATGGCTCCTGCTGCCACTCTGGCAACCGTTTCACGGGCTGAAGCGCGCCCACCTCCGCGATAATCTCGGATACCGTACTTCTTCCAATAAGTGTAATCGGCATGGCCTGGTCTGAAAACATCCATAATTTGCGAGTAATCTTTGGATTTCTGATCCTCGTTCGGGATGAAAACGGCAATGGGAGAGCCTGTGGTTTTGCCCTCAAAGACACCTGACAGTATCTGAGGAACATCGCGTTCCAATCTCTGAGTCGTGATTTGCGACTGGCCTGGTCTTCTTCGATCCAGGTCTTTTTGAATGTCTTCAATTTGTAAGGGGAGACCCGCCGGGCAGCCGTCAATGATCACGGTGTTACCGCGACCGTGACTTTCCCCCGCCGTTGTAATTCTGAATGCTTGTCCAATACTGTTTCCTGTCATACTGAAAGTATACCCAAAGTGTGAGGATAAAAACAGCGGTAAACTCGAAGTTGGTGTTTTGAATGGGCGCGAGGTAACCACCTTTTGATGCTTGACGCTTCCTCTGATGGGCTTTTTTTTGACATGAACAGACTCTGCTTATATATTGAGAGTGGTGTCTCCTAAGCGTGGCTCTGATAGGCCACTCACAATCCGAATAACCCTGTTTCAGGTGATGAAAGACTGGGAAACACCAGCATTTTTACTCATCACAGGGTTCGGGTTGAATCCCTCAGTGTGGACAACCATTAAAATCAGCAGATCTTTATCAAAATCATGGAATGCGGCCAAGAGGTTATGAACCGGTTGAGGTTGATGCGGTGGACCAGGATCCCTCTGGTGGAGGGTTCCGATGGCTGTGTTTTACCCCAGATAATCCAACAGGGTTCGCTGGCCGATGGTTGATTGACTTCTTAACTGAGCCTCCTGGGTTACTTTATTCTGGTTGAGCAGGGAGATTTCCTCTGCCAGGTCGGTATCTTCCATTTCACTGATTGTTTCCTTGAGATTCAATTCAAAGTCCTGGTAGAAATTGAGACTGTTGACCAGGCGGGTGCTTTTGCTGCCCAATGACGCAATGACCCCGTTGATGCGCTCAATGGTTCCCTTATAGCGAGTTAAGTTGGTTGTTATGCCCGATGTGTTATCGGCTCTCAGTTCGGTAACGGTTTCCTGAAGCAAATCGATGATGTCGTTAGCACTGCCTGCTCCTCCGGGGCCAAAGGCCAGGTCATCGCCGGGAATATTGTTGACCATTGTATCGTTTTGGCTGATTCGGACCGAGGTTGTATCGGAGTTCCCAAGGTAGTTTCCGGCCGCGCTAAACGGTTCTGTGGAAGTGTTGGTGCCGGCAAACAGATAGTGTCCTTCATGTCTTGTGTTGAGTGTGCTGATGATGCCGTTTAGAATTTCCTCTATTTCGTTGGCAATGGTTTCGCGGCCATTGGCTCCGTATGTTTCGTTGGCGCCTTGAACGGTTAGTTCGGTTGCTCGCTCCAAGCCTTCCAGGATACCGTTTAGGGAGGACTCGATGATGGAGAATTCGGACATCATGTTTTCGATGTTTTTGGTGAAATCGGCATTTTCCGCTACTTCAGCTTTTAAATTGCTGCTTTGATGATAATCCAAAGGGTTATCCGAAGGTTTGTTGATTTTCTTGCCCGACGCAAGGTGTTCTAAAATCGTCTTTTCTTCTGATTGTGTTTGCGAGTGATAGAAAAGAAAATCACTTACATTTTGAAATTCCGATACCCTCATGCTTTATCTCCTTTATCTGAGCTGGTTGATAATATCCCCGGTTAATTGGTCGATGAGAGAAATGAACTTGGATGAAGCCTGAAAGGCGCGCTGATACTGAGTGAGCTTGACGGCTTCTTCGTCCAGTGAGACTTCACTGATTTCCGATCTTCTGCCCTTTGTTTGAATGAGCAGTGCTTCCTGAGTGTCCCGTGAATCGCTGGCTGAATTGATGGCGGATCCCAATCCCGCCATGGTTTCATGCAGGTAGGCTTCAAAGGTTCCTGAATCCAGGGCACCATCTCCATCGGAATCAATAACGGTTGTGTTCTGTCGAAGTGCCGCTAGCTGATTGCCTATTTCGTTATCGCCAATGGCACCGGTGGCGCTGAGTGCGACATTTTCAGGTTGATCGAGAACATCGGTTGAAATGGAAATGGTAGCTGCCGCGCCCAGGTTGTTATCCGGTCCGGCTGCACCTGAGACAAAAGGGGTGAAAAAATTGAGGTTTGTTGTGGTTCCGTCCATGGCGAAACCGGTCTGATGGATTGCGTTGACACTCTGTATCAAGCCGGCAGCCAGGTTGTCGAGCCGTCTTTTCAGGGCCGGGATCTCGGAATCCCTTATCTGCATTTTGGCTTCTATTTTGCCCAGGGTTAGCTCTGAACCAATATCGGTCTGCACACCGTTAAAGGGATAGGAGACCGTCCAGTAGTTGTTATTGGCCGTGTTCAGTTCAGCCGTTAATGGGGTGCTCTCTGTGTTGCCTACCAGAATGTAACCTGTGTTCTTCAAGTTGACTTGAATGAGGTTGTTGTGCATTTCAAACACGTCAATACCTGCCAATTCACTCAACTCATTGACCATGCGCTGTCTTTCATCGATCAGGTTATTGGGTTCATCTGCAGAGGTACTGATTTGAACATTGAGTTCCGCTATCTGCTCTGTAAGCAGGTTGATCTGATCGATTACCGCCTTGACTTCCTGGTTGACCTGTCCCTGCATTTCTTCTAATTGATTGTACCGGTTGCGGATTTCCAGAGCCAGGCTGCCGCCTGATTCCAACAGTTCCTGTCGGGGTGCAAGCTGATCGGGTCTGGACGCCGCTTCTTCCATGCCGGAGAAAAATCGCTGAAAACTGTAATCAATACCGCTGTAATCGGAATCTTCAACAATGCTCTCCATTTGCCTCATGAGCTGATACATTTCCTGGTGAAATCCCAGTTGATTGGTCTGCTGGGTGAATGTCTGTTCGATCAGGTTGTTTCTGGCGGCGGTGACCGCTTTGATATCGACGCCTGTGCCCAGCATGAGACCGCCGAGCCGGGAGTCACGTCGCGCGGTCAGCTCAACGCTTTGTCGGCTGTAGCCTTCGGTGTTGACATTGGAAATATTGTTACCTGTTACATTCAATCCGGCGCGAGCCGCGTTGATTCCTTTCAGACCTACGTACATACTGGAATTTAAACTGACCATTGGAACCTCCTAGGCATCCTGAAGAAAAACACTGCTGGCGGGCTTGTGAACATACTGACCGAATGCGTTGTAGAGTGAAAGGCTCGGGACTTGTTTTTTCTGCCAGGTCGACATCCATTGTTGAGTGAATTCGTTTTGAGCATGAAACAGCCTTTTGCTGAGATTGCTTCTGGATTTGAGCTTTTGAGCTTGTCGGGAAGAGGCTTCCAGCAGGGGAATCAGCTCTTCTCTTTCCGCGGTTGGCAGTAGCTTGAGAAGTTGGCCGAAAGGCGTGTTGGGCGGAAGCTTGAATTTGGCAGCCATTTTCATGAAAAGCGCTTTTTGAGCCAGGACATTGTCCTGCAGTTTTTTTAACAACCGCTCCTGGGGTTCCACGAAATGGAAATACTTGCTCCAGACAGGTTTGATGAGAAAGGCTTTCATTTTCTCCTGTCCCTCAACCAGTTCAGCCAGAATCTCTATTTTATTTATGAGATTCTCTTTTATTTCTGAGTGAATCAAACGCATTAGAACTCCTAAACAGTTATGTCAATGCGCTGAACTCCTTCTTCTCTATCAGTCTGGCCGGGCTGCTCGCGATCTTTTTGGTCGCTTTCTTCCATGTTCTCACCGGCACCGCGTTCTCGATTCCCTTCTTCACTGACTTCCAGATTAGCGGACTTGTCCAGCTTCTCAACGGCTAAAGCCTGTTCTCTTACTTTTTGTTGCTGAACCCGTACATTCTTTTCTCTGGCAGCTTCCTGTGCCATTTGCTGAGCGCTGTTAATCTGCTCGGCATAGACCGTGTTGTTAATTAGGTTTCTAAGAAAAATGGGATCGGACATGATCTACCTCAATAAGGCAGGTCCCCATTCATACAGATGGTTTCATGTGATCTTCAATAACTTTTTCGGCAACCTTGACTTCGTCCCTGTGGTAGGAGCCATCATCAAATTCTTTTTGAATTCCAGCAATGGCTTCTGTTCGGATATCGGGAACGAGTTTAAGTTCTTCAACAGCTTTTTGAACGAGAGAAAAAGACGATGAAACTTCCACGGAATCATTCACACTGCTCTTGCTTTCAACTTTAGCCGCTTTTTTATAAGCGGATACACCTGATGTATAGCTTGTAGCTCCTGTGGTCTTTTTTCCTATTTTCATGTTTTCCTCCGTATGAAGAATTCCATACCTATTAAACTGCATCGGCACACGTGCTGTAAAGCTTTAGTTTGTACTGTGTTCTTCAACTGAGTCGATGTTTTTGTAGGTGTCAACAAGAGCTTGCTGAAAGCCCAATCCCCTTATTTCAACCATTTTTTCTGCCATATTCATGAGAAATACATCTTTAAAATGTCCAAGACCCTGATTCTTGTCACCCAGGAGACCGCCTCCCGGACTGGCTTTATCCATTGCCTTGAACATCATGAAGGCAAATTGAGCTTCCAGTGCTTTGCCCGCGTCCTTCATGCTGGGCTGCACGAGATCGGGATTTGACAAAGCTGGAGGGCTCTTCAATGTGGGAGAGAATTGTGTTTCCATGTGTTTTCACCTTTCGGGTTGTTGTCCTTTTCACCGATGGAGAAAAGAACGGGTTGAGATCAGATCAGTTTAAGATCGGCGTAGAGTGCGCCCGCTTCTTTTATGGCCTGTAAAATGGCAATAAGATCGCGCGGTGTTACTTTTAAGGCATTGAGTGTTTCCGCAATGGTTCCCAGAGACACACCCTCTTCTGCCACAATCAGATGTGCCGGTGGTTGATCCACCTCTGTCATGGTATTGGTTTCCACTTCGGTTGTACCCGCTTCCGCAAAGGGACCCGGTTGACTGACCTGGTTGGTGGATTGAACCAGAATGGTTAAATTGCCATGAGCAATGGCCACCTTGGCTATGCGAACGTCTTTCCCCATGATGATCGTTCCCGTTTTTTCGTTTACAACAACTCGGGCAACGCGATCCGGTTGGATTCTCAAGTTCTCCAACTCACTGAGGAACTGTATTTTTCGAGTTTGCCACTCCGGAGGGATAACCACTTCAAGCACTCTCGAATTAACCGCGGTGGCTAAATCGGTTCCGAGAAACTGATTGACTTTTTCTCTGGCCCTGAAGAGCGTGGTGAAATCGCTTTCATTGAAGACAAAACGCACTTTGCTGTCCAGGCCAACAACAACGGGAACGGTGCGTTCCACTAAAGCGCCGCCCGGAATGCGTCCCACTGTTGGATGATTTTGAGTCACCTGGCTGCCACCGCCGCCGGCAGAAAAACCACCCAGCGTGATAGGGCCTTGACCGACGGCGTAAGTCTCTCCATCCAGACCCTTCAGCTCCGTCCAAAGCAGGGTGCCGCCTTGCAGGCTGGTCGCATCACCGTAACTTGAAACCAGCATGTCAATTTTAGAACCGTTTTGGGCAAAAGGAGGAAGCTCTGCCTGTACCAAAACGAAGGCCACATTTTTTACCTTAACCGTTGCGGGATTGAGACTTAAACCGCTTTTTGCCAAAGCGTTCACCAATGCCTGTGTGGTGAACCTGGTTTGATCCTTGTCGCCCGTTCCATTCAAGCCAACCACAAGTCCAAAGCCCATAAGAGGGTTTGATCGAACACCTTCAACGGAACTGACATCCTTGATCCTCACGCTTTCAGCATGAGCACAGCCAAGAACAAGCGCTAAAAGGATAGGGGAAATTTGTTTCATAACAGCCTCCACTTTCCTTGTAAGCAGATTCCGTGCCGAGCTTTGGTTCTAATCTAACTTAAACATAATACGTAGTTTGTGGTTCAAGGGCGGCTTTGCCATTGATGCTGATTCGGGCAAGAATTACCCAAAAAGTAAAAATCATCCAGGCTCATAGGCATTAACAGGCGGGCCTGCTTTTTCTGTTAAATACTTCTGAGACCAGAATCGAACCATTTGCAAGCGGTCCTCTTTTAAACTGTGAAACAACTTGTACAAGCTCTTGTCCGAGCTTTGGTAAAGTGATTTTGTGGCTTCAATTCTCAATGTGTCGGAGTACTTTAACGTCATTATTTTCTTGGCAGTAAGTATTTCCTCAAAAAAACGCCTGGTTTTTGCAGTATCCAGTACGGCGAGCACTTCCATGATCCTGGTTTTCTGCCCCTCGTCTGTGATTTTGGAAAAATGATCGATAAGGACTTGATCGTAAGCCTTGTTCTTCGTCTTGGCGATGACTTTCAGCGCATGTAACACCTGCTCTGAAGGCTTACGACTCAGCGCTTTAACGCCATACTCAACGGCTTTTGGGCCTTTTAATCTGAGACAGGCTTGCAGTAATTGTTCCTGTAATCTGGGGTGTGGCTCATTTTCTAACTCTTCAATAAGAGGGCCCAATTCCTTAGATGGATAGATACAAAACAGGAATAACAAGTTGCGTTTCACATACCACGGGCTCTGTCTTTTGACAGACTCTCTGAGCTGATTCATGATAAGCGGCTGAATGGTAGGACCAGCCTGAGTGAGATAGTTGAGTATTTTCCTCCGTTCTTCTCGATTTTCGCTGAAGAAGAGTACCGAAAACAGGGATTCCGCAAGTTCTGCAACGTGGTATTGAAAGAGTTTGTCAATCTGATTTCTTAAGGGATGGTTTGGAGGTGTCTGAGTAAGGAGAAAAGAGGTAAAACGTCTATCCATGAGTCGGAAAACGGCAGCCAGAATCTTGTTTTTCCTGCTCTCGGGCTGCAGTTTGGAAATTTCAGTAAAACTCATGACAGCATTTAGGTAGGGGGCCAGTAACTGAGATTCTCTGCAGTACTTCATAATTGTGACGATTTCTTCAATGGCTTGTCCGAAAATATCATCTCTTGGAAGGCCCGGCAAGACTGCAAGGATTTCGTTTCCCAGTTTTACTAAAATGCCCCCGCGATTCAGCTGTACAAGAATATCGATGCTGTAGTCAAGACTGTTGGCTCCCAGCCATGCTGTTTCCGTATCAAAGACCTGCATATCCTTCAGCATGCTGATTAAATTCTGGAGCAGCCTCGCTTGATTGTTCTGCTTTAATTGTTCGAGAATAAAACTAGACAGCATTCTACGATCTTGCTCAGCCAATTGAAAGAGTCTCTGTTCAGAAACTTGCTGAGTCGGCTTCAGTTGTCCCTTGTAATTGGGCTCTTGCTCGCTTTGCACCGGTTCCAAACCTGACTTTGGCTGTGAAACACGACCGGTTGTGGTGCTTGCTCGCACAGTGTCAGCGGGATGAAAAATTTGAATGGTATTGGCACACTCCTTGGCCATACGTTCCTGTAGTTCTTGAAACGGGATGCGCTTCTGAGACGCATCCTGCAGAATCCGGCCAAACTGGAAGATAATGTCTTTGTTGATCTTGTGTGAAATGGTCATTTCATCGAAATGACTCCTGAGTGCCAATTTCATTAACCAGAGTGATTGAGGTCTCTGCAATTGATTATTCGTCAGCTTGTGATCGTTTATCTCTATGTTCTTTTCATGAAATCGAATGGTTAAAAAATCGCGTTCACCCACTGTCTGATGTATTCTTTCGATGAACTGGGCAAGTTTGGTTTCAACAGTCGGGTTTTCACGCGGATACAGGGATGCCAGCTCTGCACAGGACCTCAATAGAGGAATGATCATATAAGTTTCAGAATGGGCGAGCACTGACAATCTCCATACCGCTGTCGTCTATAAGATCCAGTCTATGAAATTCTTATCCTTTTGGCAAGATCCTATTCGGCGAACGCTTGCCGCTGTTTCTATGTTTTGAGGCTGAGTGTCAGCCAATCCGGATAAAATGATCGCGTTGTTTTGAGAAGAACGATAGTAATTTCTTCCACACATTGAATAGATGGGATAAAATCACTTTTTGTATACAACAAGCTCTTTTTAAGGAGATATGAGACAAGTTTGGCAATAACAACCACATCAATCGATCGGGTTTACTGTTTCAAAAGACCTCTTCTATAGGGCTTGTCGGGGTATTTGAACCACCAGAAAAGATGATTCTGGTGCTTTTTTCATTTAATGAATAACATGGAGGGTATTATGTTTCGTTTAAAAAACGCGTTTGCGATATCTTTGATTTTATCAGCTCTGCCTTTAATACTGCACTGTACGACACAATCACAACCGGATAATTACACTGCGACCCTGGTTGTTGGTGGCGTTGAAATGCACATGGCTCGTCTCAAGGACAATACGCGAATTGAGAATCCCATTCTGAAAGGTGTTGTTGTTTTGTCCTATGGGAACAAGAAAAAGACCATTACCATGAACACAAGTAAAAAGAAATACTTTGAAGAGCCTACGAAGGAGCAACCTCCCACAATCTACGATCGCGATGTTACTATCGAGAAAAAGGCGCAGGGAGATGAACAGATTAATGGTCACCCCTGTAAAGTGTACGATGTTACCTATTATCGCAAAGACAAACCAAATGAGACTTATCGAGCTAAAGTATGGGAAGCTTTCGACCTCAACGGTTTAGCTGTTAAAGTAGAACAGGCATCTCCTGACGGGTCGGGTGTTCTTGTCACTACTGAGTTAAAAAATGTCGAGTTGAATAATGCCAAACCCAACATGTTTGAAGTGCCCGGTGATTATGTGAAAGCCCAGGATATCGATGAAGTGATGGGCATGCCGGTAATTCAGGATGTCAAGAAGGGTTTAAAGAAGCTCATGGACAAGCTCAAAGACAACTGAAAACATGCCGTGCAGAGTTGGAACAACTCTTGTCAATTCAAACCGATGGGCTTGTTTCAACCTGAGATGAAAGCGATGGATGAACCGAGAGCCCCAAGCGCAAGCACAGTATCCCCTTGAAAACACGGCTCAAATAACGTAAAGGCCATAGGAGAAAAAAATGTCCTCAAAAAGTATTTTCAGCAAATTTCCCAGTACGTTCTGGATTGCCAATACCATGGAAATAATGGAACGAATGGGCTGGTACGGCTTCTATGCCGTTTCGACTCTCTATCTCACAGGAGATATTTCAAAGGGAGGGCTGGGTTTATCATCCACTGATCGCGGCGTCATTCAGGCGTTGGCAACCTTTTTTCTCTATATTTTCCCCGCTGTTTTTGGTGCCCTGGCCGACCGCTACGGCTATAAGAAAACGTTCATTGTTTCCTCGATTTGCATGGTCCCAAGTTATCTTTTACTTGGAATCCCGACCTCCTTCTTTGGCTTCCTGGCTGTCTACATTCTGGTTGCCGTTGGACACGGTATGTTTAAGCCGGTCGTGATCAGTACCGTCGCCAAAACAACCAATGAAGAAACGGGAACAATGGGCTTTGGTATTTTCTACATGATGGTCAATATCGGCGGCTTCATTGGGCCGATTGTTGCCGGTATTGTCAGAGGCTGGGACTGGAAATACGTGTTCTATACGTCTGCCGGCTGGTTGGCTCTCATGGGCGTTATCGCTCTCTTCTTTTACAAGGAACCCGAAAGCGAGCATACAGCAAAAGCGAACGAGCATCAGTCTATCGGCGAAGTTTTCAAGGGCATGGTGGCTGTCGTCGGCAGCGGCAGGTTCTTCCTGTTGGTCGTGGGTTTAATGATTCTGCTGGTGCTGGGAACGAAATGGGTGCCGTTTGACAAGGTGTTCCTGATCGCTCTGGGCTGGATCGTTCTGAACCTGATCTGGGACCAGGTTCTTCCTAAAGCCGATGTCAAAACAGCTGGTTCTTGGTTGAAACAGCGCATGAAAATCGGGGAAGGGCGATACATGCTTTATCTGCTCTTGATGGCCGGCTTCTGGACTTCCTTCAACCAAATTTTCATGACCCTGCCCGAATACATCAGAGACTATGTGGACACGACGGATATTATCCGTTCCATGGAACCCCTTACCGCGTTTTTTGTGAGCGTGGCTCAGTCAGTTGGAGTGGATGCGACCACATGGGGACAAGCTCTGCTTGAGAAAGGTCAGATCAAACCGGAATACCTCATTAACCTCAACGCCTTTGGTATCATTTTCTTCCAGGTACTCATATCCTACCTGGCGCGAAATCTGAAACCGTTTACGACCATTATCTCCGGTGTTGTGATCACGGTTGGCAGTTTTCTGCTGTATCTCGTTGGGGCATCCGGCTGGATTATCGTAAGTGCTATTTTGGTATTTTCGGTAGGGGAAATGCTGGCCAGTCCCAAATCCAAGGAATACGCGGGTCGAATTGCGCCGCCTGAAAAAGTGGGCATGTACATGGGTTATTTCTATTGGTGTATTGCTTTGGGTAATCTCTTTGGCGGTTTGCTCTCGGGCGTTTCTTACGATTATTTTGGCCCAAACGGCATCGACCAGCCCAACTTAATGTGGATCCTGTTTGCCGTCCTGGCGGCTTTTACCGCTGTGATGCTGTTCTTCTATAACCGCTGGGTCACTGGTGGTAAGCGAGCATAAACGAGAGTGACAGGAGCGAAATGAAGGCATAGCGCATTGAGGTTGGAATACGGTCGCGCTTATTGGCCACGCGTATCTTTGAGCCCTTTGCCCGACTGGACAAAATCCGAACTGAAGACAACGGCGGACGGGCTTAGGTCTCAGTATTGCCTGGCGCATTATTGAACTCTACGGCAGTGATATCGGGATTACAGAAAGAAAAAATGGGCGGGGCTGGTTTCCAAGTCCGCTGGCCCATTGACCGTGTTAAGGTGAGTCGTTGAACGGTCGATATGGAGGTCAAGGAGAACGTGTGAGTGATGGCTCGACAATTGGTAAGGCTTGCATTGTGGATAAACTCTGCAGGGCACCGTGTTTAGATTGCAACCCAATGGCAACCCGTTACAAACAGATACAAAATGTCACTTAAATTCAACTGAAACAAATGGGCATATGATGTAGTTTACTCTAGAATGATGTTGACAGATCGTCTGAAAGGAAGTGTTATGTTAAGCAACAGAAAATTGATTCGCATGTTTGTTTTCTCCACTTTAATGGTTGGAACCATGGCTTGTGTCACCCATAAAACAACACAGCACTCCCATAAAGAGCTGACTCAGGTTGAGTCTTTTTCAGAGTCCGGTTCGATAAAATCACCTGACCGATGGTGGCAATCGTTTGATTCTTCTGAACTGGACGATCTGATTGCGGAGGCTCTGTCCAATAACCTGGATCTGCAGCAGGCCTGGTCTCGATTAGCCCAGGTAGAGGCACTGCATCGCAAAGTAAAGTCCTCCCGCCTACCCGGCGTTGATCTCGGTGTCAGTGGCTCCAACTCGGATCGCGTTTCTGGCGATTCCCCTGCCGTGGACAATTATCGGGCTAGTTTGGACCTTTCCTATCAACTGGATCTATGGGGGAAAATTCGGGCTCATGTCGATCAGGGCTTTTACGACCTGCAAGCCAGCCGCAAGGACATGGAAGCTACAGCATTGACTCTTTCAGGGCAAGTGGCGAGAATCTGGTTGAACTTAACCGAGCAACAACTCATGCAGAAGCTGGTCGAAGAGCAAATTCAAGTCAGTCGGGACTATTTAAAACTGGTGGAAAAGCGGTTTGCGCTTGGATCGGCAACCGCGACAGAGGTTCTGCAACAGCGCCTGGAACTGCAATCCTCGCAAAACAAACTTCCCGCCATTGAAGGCGCTATTGCACAACTCAAGAACCAGATGGCACTGTTATTGGGTAAAGCTCCCGGGAAGGATACACCGGAACTGGTAGCCGCTTTTCCCACCTTGCCGGAACTCCCCCAGACGGGAATTCCAGCGGATCTTTTACGACGCAGACCCGATATTCGCGCAACGGAATACCGCTTGTTTTCTTCAGAAATGGGTTTAATTGCCGCCAGGGCAGATCTCTATCCTCGAATCAGCCTTTCTGCTTCCCTCAGTTCCTCTTCCACCAAATTTTCCGACCTTTTAGACAATTGGCTGCGAAACCTGGCAGTCAATCTGATGGCACCCCTGTTTGATGGCGGAAAGCGTCGAGCGGAAGTAGACCGCAATCGAGCCCTGGTCGATCAGCGCCTTCAGGAATGGAAGAAAGCTGTTTTGACGTCCATTCTGGAAGTTGAAGATGCTCTCGTCATAGAGCAGACCCAGAGCCAAACTCTGACGGGCATTCGTCAGCAAGTGGAATTGGCCGAAAGGACTTTGAGCCGGGCCAGAAAAAGTTACATCAATGGGCTTTCCAGTTACTTAACCGTCCTGACAAGTTTACAAGCCCTTCAGAACCTTCAACAAAGCGAGATTAAGGCCGAAAAAGATCTGCTCGCCAACCGAGTTAGTCTCTATCTCGCACTGGGTGGAAACTGGACCGAAACAATGACTCTTACACAAAGGTGAAGACATGAAAACCATCGTGAAACTATTGATTCCCATCGCATTTCTGCTTGTTGGCATTTTCTGTGCCGTTGTTTTGATGGCCAAAGCTCCCAAACCAGCGACTCAACCCAAAGAAGCGGCCCCTCAACTGGTTGAAACTCTGGAACTCGCACCTGTCCGGAAACAGGTCGTTGTGGAAGCGTATGGTACCGTTATTCCTGCCACCAAAATTTCACTGAGAGCTCAGGTTTCAGGTCAAGTCGTTGACCAGAATTTGCGTTTAATACCGGGAGGTCTGCTCCAGAAAGGCGAATTTATTGTTCAGATTCAGAGTGAAGATTATCTTCTGGCGATCAAGCAGCAAGAAGAGGCCGTGGCAACGGCACGACAAGCTTTGGCGGTAGAAGAAGGTCAGGGCATCATAGCCAAAGAGGAATGGTCACTCCTCGAGACTTCCATCGAAACAAGTGAAACGGGTAAGAACCTGGCTCTGAGAATTCCTCAACTGGAAAGAGCCAAAGCGGCTCTGGTCGCCGCGGAAAGCCGTCTTGACAAAGCCAAACTGGACCTGGAGCGAACCCGGGTCACAGCCCCTTTTAACGCGGTTGTGCAAGCGGAGAATGTCGATGTCGGTCAGGTTCTGAATGCCAGTTCTGAAATAGCGACACTGGTCGGCACGGACTCTTTTTGGGTTCAGGCTTCCATTGCCTATGATAAATTGAGCTGGGTCCAATTGCCCGATGCGAATGGGCAAAATGGTTCTCCAGCCGAAGTGACACTGGGCGACAGCACCTATCCGGGTCGTATGATTCAACTCCTGAGTGATCTGGATCCCGTGGGTAGAATGGCGCGCTTGCTCATTGAAATTAAAGATCCGCTCTCACTTGACGAATCCAACCATTCCATTCCGCTTCTGTTGGGCTCCTATGTGAACATTAAACTGTTCGGCTCTTCTTTGGGCAGTGTTTTTGAGGTGCCTTATCAGGCCGTGCACATCCAGGGTGATGTTGATCCTCAAAAGGCCACAGTTTGGGTTGTGGATGAAGAAAGTCGGCTTGTTCAAAGAGAAGTGGACGTTATTTGGCAGGACAATCAAGGCGTTTACCTGTCAAGGGGAGTGCAAGCTGGAGATAAAATTGTAACCAGCAACATTCAGAACCCCTTGAGTGGTATGAAGGTCAGGGACACTCAACAGAATAAGCAGCAATCGGCGACCTCGGAACTGCAGCCTGAACCTGCAAATCCCCCGAAAGGAGACAGGAGCTGACATGAAAGACAACATATCACGAGGTCCCATTGCCTGGATGGCAACAAACCGTGTGACGGCTAATTTGATGATGTTGACCCTGTTGCTCGGCGGCATCACCTTGGGGCTGAAGCTCAAGCAGGAAGTTTTCCCCGAATTCACATTGGATATTGTTTCTGTCAGTATCGCCTATCCGGGTGCCAGCCCTGCCGAAGTTGAAAACGGCATCATTCTGGCCGTAGAAGAGGCTGTCAGAGGTCTGGATGGTATTAAGGAAATCAATTCCACTGCTTCGGAAGGCTTTGGTGTGGTTCGTATCGAGCTGATTTCCGGGTTTGACGGCAATACCGCGTTGCAGAACATTAAAAGTGCGGTAGACCGCATTGCCACTTTCCCGGTGGAGGTTGAAAAGAAAACGGTTAGTTTGATGACCCGGCAGCGGAGTGTTGTCAGTCTGGTTGTTTACGGAGACGCCGGTGAAGCAGCCTTGCGCAAGCTGGCAGAAGACATTCGCTCCGATTTGTTGGAAGACCCCAATGTTACGGTTGTCAAACTGACAGGGGTTCGCAACCCTGAAATCAGTATCGAGGTTAAAGAAGCGACACTGAGAGCCTACGGGTTGACCCTGCAGCAAATTGCGGGAATCATCAGTCAGAGTTCACTTGAATTACCCGCAGGTAAAGTTAAAGCGGCTGGCGGAGAAATCATGCTGCGTACGTCCAATAGAAGGTACTTTGCAGAGGAATTCACCGATATTCCCATTATCAGTCAGGACGACGGTACGGTGGTTCTGCTCGGGGACATTGCTGTTATTCGAGAAACTTTTGAAGAATCGGATGTCTTTTCCTACTTCATGGGGCAACAGGCCGCGGTGCTGAACATTTACCGTGTTGGAGATCAAACCCCTAAAAAAGTCGCACAAGTTGTTTCCGACAAAGTGGATCAACTCAACCAGACACTGCCTGAGGGTTTGCATGTGGCGATTTGGAACGATATGTCTGAAGTCCTGCAAAGTCGTATGGAGCTGCTTTTTAAAAACGCCTTCATGGGTCTGGTTCTAGTGCTCCTGCTGTTGGGCCTTTTCCTGGATGTTCGTTTGGCTTTCTGGGTGACACTGGGTATTCCCACCTCCATTCTGGGTGCCATGCTGTTTATGCCAGCCATGAGTGTTTCCATCAACATGATTTCACTGTTCGCTTTCATCGTGACCATCGGTGTGGTCGTCGATGACGCGATTGTCGTGGGTGAACACATCTACACCATGCGACAAAAGGGTATGCCCTTTTTAGAGGCCTCCATTCGGGGCGCACAAGAAATGGCCATGCCCGTCACCTACTCCATTCTCACCAACATCGTTGCCTTTATTCCGCTGTTCTTTATACCCGGCCTGATGGGAAAGGTTTTTTTTGTCATTCCCTGTGTTGTTGTCACCGTGTTCATGATCTCGCTGTTTGAAGCTGTTTTTGTTCTGCCTGCCCATTTGTCCCATGGAAAAACAAGTAAGAGCGCGGGTTTCCTGGAGCGACAGCGACGTGCGGTCGGCAAGGGACTTCAGCGCTTTGTTACGGCAGTCTACAAGCCTTCACTTGAGTTCATCCTCAAATGGCGTTACGCCACTGTGGCTGCCGGTATCACCTTATTGATCATAACAGGTGCGATTGTCGCTTCAAGTAAATTGCCTTTCGTCTTCTTCCCCAGGGTGGAGGCCGATGTGGTTAGAGCCTCTCTGGCGCTTCCCATTGGTACACCCGTAGAGCAAACTGAAAAAGTTCAAAAGTACCTGGAAACCAAAGCCAGGGAAATTATCGCTGAAAACGGCGGAGACGATGTTCTGAGAGGCCTGTTGACACGCGTGGGAATGGCGGGCAGTGGCGATGGCGCAGCCAGTGTTGCCGGCGGACATCAGGCGTCTGTCAACCTGTTCTTCGTGCCGGTGGATGAGCGAAGCTTTACCGCTGAAGAGTTCGTCAAACTATGGCGTGAGCGCGTGGGTGAAATAGCGGGCATCGAGTCGCTGTCTTTCAGTTACTCCACAGGACCTCACGGCGGTTTACCCGTTCATGTGGAACTGACCCATAAAGATACCGGAATGCTTGAACGCGCGGCAGCCGATTTAGCCGCTCGGCTTACGGAGTATGCCGGCTTAACAGATATTAACGACGGCTTTTCCGCGGGAAAGCTGCAGTGGGATTTCAATATCACGCAAGCCGGACGCAGTACGGGCTTGACCTCCGGCGATGTGGCGCGGCAAGTGAGACACGCCTTTTACGGAGCGGAAGCCGTTCGCAACCAGAGAGATCGGGACGAAGTCAAAGTCTTCGTGCGCTTGCCGTCTGAAGATCGCAAATCCATTCACCAAATCAGGGAGCTGCAAATCCAGACCCCGGCAGGAGGACAGATTCCCATCTCTGAAGCGGTGCGTATTGAAGAAGGTCGGGCTTATACGGTTATTAAACGCCGAGACGGCCATCGCGTGCTCAATATAACGGCTGACGTGGAGGCTGGAGCGGCCAACGCCAGGTTGATCAGAGCCGACCTGGAGAGCAAAATCCTGCCCGATTTACTCAAAAAGTATCCGGGTTTGTCTTACTCGGCTCGAGGTGAATCCAAAGATCAGGCTGAGACCATGGGGGCTCTGACGATCGGCTTCAGTCTGGCGTTATTCGGGATCTTTGCCCTTTTAGCCATTCCCTTTGGCAGCTACTCCCAACCCTTCATCATCATGTTCTCCATCCCGTTTGGTATGGTTGGGGCGGTTTTTGGTCACATGATCATGGGCTATGAGCTGTCTTTGATGAGCATGATGGGGGTTACGGCTCTTTCGGGTGTGGTTGTGAACGATGCTCTGGTTCTGATTGTGGCGGCGAACCGCAACTATCTGAGCGGTATGACACACATGGAGGCCATCATCCATGCTGGAACAGGGCGCTTCCGACCTATTATATTGACGTCTTTGACAACCTTCTTCGGTCTTGCGCCTATGATCATGGAATCATCGGTTCAGGCCCGATTTCTGATTCCCATGGCTATTTCACTGGGGTTTGGAATCCTGTTTTCCACTTTCATCGTACTGGTACTGGTTCCAAGTCTTTACTTGATCCTGGAAGACCTTAAACAGCTTTTGAGTTCTTTTAAACGCTGGATAACAGGTAAAGAGACCGTTCCCGCCCTGAGTGAAGCGAAAAACTGAGCATCTTCCTGTTTTTAGAAGGGAGTGCAGGCGCAGAACAGTCCCGCTTTCGCAAGGGCTTGCATCAACCCTTTTCGCGTTCTGTTTTCTCTTCCGGCAATAACCTTTTCATGTGAAAAAGGGCAGAACTTCCTGTGTGGGTTGGTTGTCTTCATCGAAGCGGTGTCTTAAATCCCATTCTGTTTTCTTACCCCTGCACCAGTATTGAACCGGTGAAAACGCACTCTGACCCAAACCAAAATCCGATAACTGGGTTTTGTGACAGTGTGGACACGATGTTCCCAGCCCGGGACTGAAAATGAACCCGCAAGAAAGACAGTAAGACATATCGGGTGCGGGCTGAAGATGACCATGTCCAATTTCTCTCATTTGCACAAAGAAAGAATGATAGATACCCGGATCGTCAAAGTCATTTTGCCTGGCATACACCACGTGATTGACGCTTCCGTTGAAGTGCTTGTGCAGGGATAACTCGCGTGTCAATCGCTCTTCCCATGCCATCTTTTTATCAAAGAGGATGTTGCTGCCCGTCGAGTAAAAGGGTTCGGTGTGACGGCTGTCTCTGACCATGTAACTGCTGAACTTGCTGCCGAACTTCTGGAAATCCAGTTTCGCCAGGCGGCAGGCTACCTCCTCGCTGGAGGGAATGGCAATCTGCATATTCAACTTATGGAGTTTACCCAGCTCATCTATTTTGGCGCGTATGGATGAGAGAATGCGATCGGCTGTGCGTATCACAGCCTGGCTATGGGGCTTATCACTTCCAATACAGAGAGCGGAAGCTTCGGCCAGACCTACCAAAGTGGTAATCAGAGTGCCCTGATCTAACTTTAAAAACGGTTTTTTATGGGCTTTGTGTCGTAAAAACTGGTGGGGTCCTCGCGGTCCTTTTGCCATTAAATTGGAGATAAAAATGCGTTTCTCCCGATGAGCCGATAACGCAACGTGCAGCGCTTCTTCCAGTTTCTGTTCAAATTGCCCGTCCGCGCCTTCGTAGAACATGCGCGGTAAATTGAGTGTCAGCGTACTGAGTGAAAAGCCCCTGAAGTCCTCGGGCTTTTGCAGGTACTTGATCCAGTCGGTATCGTGAACCGGCACCACACCCATGGGACCAAAATATCGCCTGTCCTGGCTGAAGGCAATGGACGGGTTCCCTGTTCGAAAAGCCTGCTTAAACAGTTGCTGGGCGAAAGCCGTCCATTTGACATTGGACCGATTGAAGTGAAAGACAATATGAGGCGCATAAAACGGGCAGCCTCTGTAGTCGCCCCGTTCGAGAACATCTAAAACAGCGTGGTTCAGCTTTTGAAGTTCTGCGCTCAGTGAACCGTAGGTATCGCCCGTTTTTTTTCCGCCGGGACCAACACAGTCAACGGATTCCAGGTAAAGCGGGATATCCACATCCATTTCAAGGATGACCTTGCGCGACAAACCTCCGCGGCCAACATCCAACTGGGCAAACTCAAAGAGCAGCTGTTGGGCGAACTGGCGATATGTCTGTGTTTTCCTGCCTTTTAAAAAGGGCAGAATCAAGGTGTTGAAAAACCCCCAGTGGACTTCACCGGCGAAGTGGTTCTGCAGTTCGTGCGTAAAACGGACGAGATGGGAGAGCAGAACATCCGGGCTGACAGCCGGACCTGCTTGAGGGGCTCTGGAGTAGGCAGGTAAGCCATACATTTTAATGTATTCAGGTGTAAGAAAAATATCGTGAGGGCGATCTACAGAGCCAAGATGTGTCAGATCCAGTAACCCCTCTCGATGGGCTTCCACAACCTTTGGCTGAAACTTGTTTTTCAGAGCCACCTGGGCTTTGATGTGCTGGGCAATAATCAATGAGGTGGCTTCGGGTGTCTTGGCGTGTTCAACTCCCGTTCTCGTTCCCCTGTTGGATAACATGTTCATTTCAACATTTTCAAGGGAGAGTTCAAGTGATTGAAAGGGCAGCTCGTCCAGTGTGTAACCTCTTTGAGCCAGCAAACCTGTCAGCCACTGAATAATTAATTGAGAAGACGGGTGATCCAAACCCAGAGCCGGCATACTCGATTGAAGCTGCCTCACAACCGCATGGATGACATCTTCGGGAATAGAGGTCTCCGACTTTAACAATTCCTTCATTTGATAAAGGTTAATGTCGTTTTCTCGGGGTAGTGAATTGCCAAGTCCCGAAAGGGAACCCGTATCGGTTTGCCTATCTCGTCGCAGAAGGTCGGGTCTTGCTTTTCCTTTTCTTTTGTTCTCCAAATTATCTACTCACCAACAGGATCTCAAATGCCAATTGGCTATTATAGCGAATGTTGGTCGTTCCCCATAATAAAAGAAAAGATTGGAGGTTTCGCGGTCACGGCTTATAATCAGGGCGGGATTTCTGGAATGCCGCTGGCTGAGAAGCTGGAGGAAAGTCCGGACTCCAAAGGGCGACATGCTGGCTAACGGCCAGGCGGGAAACCGACGGCAAGTGCAACAGAGAGTAGACCGCCCCGACATGGACATGCCAAAGCAAGTCATGCGGGGTAAGGGTGAAAGGGTGCGGTAAGAGCGCACCAGTGCAGGCTGTGAAGTCTGCAGCTGGGTAAACCCCATGTGGAGCAAAACCAAATAGGGAAACACGTCTTCTTTCCAGACTGGCATCCAGTCCGGGAAGGGGCAAAGAGCGGCCCGCTCCTGGTTTCCGGGTAGGTTGCTAGAGGTGATTCGTAAGGGTCATCCCAGATGAATGGCATTCACCCGCAAGGGTACAGAATCCGGCTTACAGGAAATCCCGTTTTTATCACCGCGAATCAGAGGCAAATCGCTCCATGAGAATAGAAAAACAGGGGAAAAGTACCATTTTCTTTGAAGGGACGGTTACCGGGGAGCGTGCTGACGCGTCTCCTGCGGTTCGGGCTCTTCTGGAATGCCTCCCTCACACACCGTCTTCTCTTCTTATCTGTACCCAGGAACCCGTCTGGTCAAAACACGGGCAGCAGCTTCTGAAAGAGCTGGGTTCTTGCGACTTTCCTGTTCATGTACAAGTTTACCCTGACGGGGAAGCATGCAAGACACTTAACCATTTTGGCCATGCCCTGGAAGAAATGGTTCGTCTGGGTTGTGATCGCAAATCGGTGATCCTGGCTTTTGGTGGTGGAACGGTGGGCGACAGTGCGGGTTTTGTGGCGGCCACTTTTATGAGGGGAATCTCATGGCTCTATATTCCAACCACACTGCTCGCCATGCAGGATGCCTCCGTTGGCGGGAAAGTCGCCGTCAATTTAGAACAGGGCAAGAACCTTGCCGGAGCTTTTTGGCAACCTGAAGGTATCCGTCTCAATTTGCGTTACCTCCGTACTCTGTCAGACAGGCACTTTAAATCGGGAACCATGGAGCTCATTAAACACGGAGTACTCAAGGGCAACCCGCTCTACGAAGAGATGCTTCACTTTCCCCTTAGCTACCAGCAAAAAAATCGATCCTGGCATCACGTCTGCTTTGACGGGGTTCGGGTTAAAATGGATATAGTCGACAGGGATTACAGGGAGGCAGGACGGAGAAAGGCACTGAATCTCGGTCACACACTGGCTCACGCTCTTGAGAAAGTCACATCTTTTCAACTCTACCACGGAGAAGCCGTGGGGCTTGGCTTGATGTATGCCTGTTGTCTGGCGCAAGAGCTGGGTCATTGCTTTGATTGGAAACCCTTAGAGAAGTTCATTATGAAAAGGATGCCGGATCATTTGGTGAAAAGTCTGTTTGACAGCTTCCCCGAAATGAATAACCTGCTTTTTTACACGTCGTTTGATAAAAAGAAAACGTCGGGAAAGGTAACCTGGATTATTCCTGAGCGGCCGGGAAAGGTATCCTTTAACGATCAAATTGAGGAATCTCATCACAAAAGGGCGTTTGAAAATTGGAAAAAGATCATACGGATATGAGTCAAAACACTTCAACAATTAGGCACCGATCGAGTTCAGCTGGTGCGGCAACTGGATATGGATTATGGATGATACTCCTTTTGTCATTGCCCGCCTTGGCTCTGACAAATGATGTAACAGTCCGGTACGGTTTTGATTCGGAGCTGCAGGCTGGTTTGCGGGAGGAACACACAAAAGGGGAAATGGATGGTTGTGGTTCTAATCAGCCTGAGCACGAAGGACAACTTCCCGAGCCCGTTGCATCGCAGAAAACGGTCAATTCAGCAGAAAAAATAATCCAGAGTGTCTATACGGTCGCCTGGAAAAACGGGGAAAAATCCTATTCGGCCAAGGCCGTCGTGCATCAAAAGGGCGATACGCATTATTCTCTGGCTTTATTAAAAGGCTCCAGAAGGTTGTTGACGGTTTGGGCTAAAGAACAGCAGATCTGGATCTACTTTCCCAGAGAAAAACGCGTCTATGTCGGCTGTGCGGAAACAGCTTTTCCTGTTTTCAATGAAGTGCCGCCCCTGAGTTTCAGACAGTGGCTGGACTTGTTGCAGGGGAGAGGTGACAACGTGGTCGTTTTAGGCTCTGACCACTATGGTCTTTCGGATCAGAATGGCGGGTTCCTGATTTGGAAACTCAAGAGGCAAAAAGTAAAGAAACGCGTTCAGCCCATTGTGTTTGAGCCTGCTTACCCCGAAAAAACGTCGCTCCTGCCACTTGCTCAACTCTCACGTGATATCCAGGAGCAGCCGTGATTTGGAAAGCTCATGCCAAGCTCAATCTCTACTTGAGAATTACAGGTCGTCTGGAAACGGGCTTTCACAGTCTGGAAACGGTCTTCCAGGAGATTGATCTCCACGATGAACTGATATGGAAGCCTGAACCACACAACGGGTTTCAGTTACACGTTGACGGACCCGATCTGGGACCCCTGGAGTCCAATTTGGTCTATAAAGCGGTCAAGCTCTTTTCGGCTGAGAGTTCTATTTGCGTTCATGGGAAGCTGATCTTGAAAAAGAAAATCCCCCACGGAGGAGGTCTGGGCGGCGGCTCCTCCGATGCCGCGGCCACCCTGTCAGGAATGAACCGGTATTACAAGTCTCCTTTAAGTGAAGAGCGTTTGCGAAAGTTGGCGGCAGAGCTGGGCTCCGATGTTCCTTTTTTCCTGCAGGGCGGAACCTGTCGAGCGCAGGGGCGAGGCGAGCTGTTGCAGCCCACGGAATTGGCTTCAGAGCTTCCCAGAAGAGGCTTTCTTTTCATCCCGCCATGTCCTGCTCCTACCGCTCAGGTCTATCAGGCATACGCTCAATCGAGGCCAGCCGTTTGGCAGACACGGAAAAAACGCCAGAAACACATTTCCTGGGGCAGGAACGATCTGACGGAAGCGGCTTGTGCCGTTCAGCCGAACTTGAAGAGCGTTCGCGATGTGTTGCGTGACTCTCTCCCGAGGGAATTAATTTTTATGACGGGTTCAGGCTCGACCTGGGTCTGGCTGACTGAAAAAAGGCAAGTGCCCCATTTACCGTTCCCGTTTGAGGTCCGACAAATTCCCTTCCAGTTTGAATCATGAATCAAAGAGGTCCGGGTCTCTTTTTACCCCGAAAAATGCAGTCGCCACGGCATAATAGTCCGACTAGGCGCATAAACTCTTACAATCAATTCCCCCTTTCAAACAGCTTCTGACAAGCTGGAAAAGCAGGTGCAGAGAAGTGAATGGCATAAAAGCCCGGGATTAACTATAAAGTGCTTTGGCCGGACGGACTGTTTTTGGTGATTAGAAAAGAGAGGCCAGACTTTTTTCAATTAAACAAGTTCAATAAAGGCAAGCTCATCAAACAAGTTCAACTCTCTTTACTTCTTGGGGAGATTGAAGATGGAAGCGGCAAAATCCAGCCCGCACTCCAATTCTTCACACCATGAAATAAAGGTTTCAACCAGGTCTTTTCCTTTGAATAGGGCACCATGCTGGGGTGCAATCACTTCAATATCCAACTGGCGAACCATGTTTGCCCAACTCTTCAACGCGATATTGGCCGTCATGTACCTCTGATGGAAACCCTTCATGTACTTGAGATGGCTGTTAAAATCGGAAACTTCGGTATAGTCCATACCAATGGATGCACCTAAATCACCTGTGTAGAGAATTTTTGAAATGGGGTCGTAAACTTGAAAGTTGCCACAAGAATGAAGGAAATGAGCCGGTATGATATACAACTCTGAACCATTCAGATCCAGAATCTGACCTTCGTCAGGAATGGGTACCAACCTGTGTTCAACGTATTTATCAACGCCAAAATGGGGTATAAATCGTATCCATAGCTTGGAACACAGAGCCGTAGCGTCGGTGGTCATGAGCCAGCCATTTAGCGCGGCTACAATGTCCGGATCTTGATGTGATAATAAAATGTACTTGAGATCCTTCATCCTGATTGTGGAAGCAACTTGTGAAAATGCTTGATTATAGACCTTATGACCACCCGGATCAAAAATGATCCCCTGCCCGTTGTGAACAACCATGTATTGATTGGCTTGAACGGCTAATCCGTGACCGTAATCCTCAAGTAGAATATTTTGATGGTTCTCTTTGTCATATAATAATTCCATAGTCAAGCACTCCTATAATGTCTTCTCTATTTCTGCAACTGCCCGTTTCATATCAAGGAAAATGAGACCCAGCTTCGCAAATTCATTGGTTAGAACCATGAATACAGTTCCCTCTGATGCATTCATTGCTATCACATAACCATGGCCCCCTTTAACAAAAACCTGATCCATTCGACCGCGTTCCAGTTCTTGCGAAGTTCTGGATCCCAGACTTAATAGCGTGGATGTCATTCCGGCAATGCGTCCTTCATCAAAACTCTCTGGAAACGCACTTGCTATCATTAATCCGTCTTCAGATACAATGGCACAACCCTCGACATCTGGAGTACCTGTTTGCATCTTGTAAAGTATCTGGTTTACCTTCTCCATTCGATCCATAGCTTTCTCCTTGGACGTTAATAACGACAGATGCGCTGCAAGCATCCTGGCAGAGTCATTGTATCCTTTTTTGAATTTGTTTGGTGACTGTTTTTTTTATTGTATCGAAAAAAAATCAAAGAATGCATAACGGAGAACAATATGGATAGAAGAGCTTGAGAATCCCGCTTGCATAGAGTACTTTGCTTATCCTACTTCCAAAACGGAATGCGATAAATGCCTTTGTATTGATTTTTTTTGCGGTACTTAGCGCTCTTCTCTTCCTTCTCGAGCCGGTTTTTTGTTTTTAATTTTGTAATGACAAGCAGGTTTTTCCCTTTCCTGGCCCGATCCATATCGATATGAGCCAAGATCCCTTTGACACCGGTTTGCGGATGGGTATAGAACATGTACTCCACATCCTTGAGCGTTTCTCCGTTGAGCTCCAGTTCAAAAAGGCGAACGATACAGTCGATGACGGACTGATTGCGGTTCTCATCCGTATTTGAAAACAGCCAATGAAACCCGTCGGCTCGGTAGGGCTCCAACTCGGGACACTGTTCCTGCATGAGCGTGTTATCTCTTTTGGCAGAAAAGGGAATGAAAAGTTTTAAGTAGGGATCCTGAATGATATCTGCCTGAATGGTGGGGACACGGAAAGACTGTCCAGGCGGTCTGAGATTGTCGTAATGTCGAGTCATCAAATATCCTTCGTTGTTTTTCTTTGGAAAGTATTGATAACTGTCAAAAGATACAATACCTTTGGAAAGGAAGAAACTGGTAGCGAAGATAATTGGAAATAACATCACCAAGGCGAAAAAGCCAAACATGGCCTTACCTTTTTCGAGATTGCTGCGAAAGACTAACAAGATAGGCATACACAAAAAGCCCAAAGACAACCAATAACTGACCTTATAAATCGAGAAAACCAGTTTCCCCAGTTTTGTGGCTTTTCCCAATGGGTGTTTGTTTTTCTTGAAACGTTTGTCAATCAAGGCAGCCAGACTCTGAGGTAGCGTAAACAGGAAGAGTAAAACATAGAAACTGCCTGTCATAAGTAGGTTTTGTGAATAAGAGGGAAGGATAGAGGATTTCAACATAAAGCTCAGAAAAACTGAAAGCACAAACAGAAGACCAATCCACATGAACACAATTAACAAAAGAAATAAAATAGAGAAAAGCGTACTGGACAAGACATCGACTCGGTCCATAAGCGATTTCAGGTCAAGAGTTTCACGCTTGTATAGTCGCTCTTGCAGTGGCGGTAAATCCAGCTTCGACCAGTTGACACCATTGGGGAAAACATAGGAAAGACCCAGTAAGCCAACCCAAAATCCCCGAAGTAAGAAATGCAAAATAAAGGTCAGGATGAGGGGATACAGAATTAGTTTTCCGATATAGTACAACATGAAAGGAGCCATGTAGATATCGCTGCTGACGTGCATTTCCACATTGGCATAGAAATCGTCTAATAATTTTGGCAGCTGGAATAGCGCCACGATGACAGCTCCGGAGATGACGAGCTCTAATTCCCAGATACGGAAGAGATTTTCTGCGTCAAAGTAATTCGTTTTAATAGACTTGGGCTCTGTCATAATAATCCTCTCCTTTTTAGAGGCGATTTCTCTTGCGACCCATATGCTATCCGAAAAAAATGCGAAATACAACGATTCACCATAAACCGCATTCCTTTGTTAAAATCAGTTTCCCGTAAGCATGACTGTGTGCGTCCAGTAGACCCCGGAGCGTGTTTTCTAATACTTCTCTCAAGCGTTTCACCCCGGCATGCTTAACTTTTTCAAGTGTCCTCAATGCCACCGGAACACGCCATAAAAGTGACCAACGAACAACTTTATATTTCACGGGGCTTGAGGTGTTTTACATGAGTACGTGTAATTCAATTGATTCAAATATAAAGACAACGGAAAGCAAACTGTGTTATTTTAGGCGTGAGGTGAATGCCTTGCAGCAGAAACTGCGTGGATGGTCCTTTGTGTTAAAGCTACCATACCTTTCGCAGAATAGGGTGGTTAGAGAAAAATGAACTTGAAAAAAAGACACCTGGATGACATCAGCATTCTCGAGCTGGATGGGATGTTGACATTGGGGGCGGAAAGTACAGTGGCCGAAGCGTTCAAAGAATTGCATGACCTGGAAAGAAAAAAAATAATACTCGATATGCTCAAGGTTAAATACATCGACAGCATAGGGATTGGACAAATTGCATCGGGTTACAAGAACATAAAAGAAAACGGCGGTCAGTTGGTCTTGGTTCGCGTTAACGAACGCATTCTTTCCTTGTTGGAAATGACCGGATTGAAAGACGTTCTGCCAATCTATCCGGATGTTGAGCATGCAATTGACATTCTTTAAATGGTGCAAGGAGATGATATGACTGATAAGCAGATTGTGGTTTTGTTTTCCAATTCTGGCAAAGAGTGTACAGTCGATGCGGGAAAAGACCTGGGTAACGATGGCGAAGCGGGAAGCATCCTTCAAATTGCCATAGAAAACCAAATCGATATCGATCATGCCTGTGGGGGTGTTGGAGCCTGTTCTACGTGTCATGTCATTGTCGAACAGGGCGAAGAGTTCTGTGAAGAGCCAAGCGATGACGAACTCGACCAGCTGGATAATGCTCCGGGATTACAGATGGATTCCCGATTGGCCTGTCAGTGTGTACCTACCGGAGAAGGCAATTTGATCGTTACAATACCGGCCTGGAACAGAAACAGGGTTCCCTCTGATCATTGATTGAAGTTAACCCCTACCCTGAAGAGATCAAAGCAACTCCTGTTGGAGAAGTGCAAGTCGAGGTATTCCGACCCGACTACTACCACGTTGTTATGGGCGCAGGCGGAAAAGCACGTTGTGAAGTTTATGGCGATCGCTTAGAGCAAGACAGGATTCCTCTTTTCAAAAGAAAAGGCGGTGGAGGAACGGTGTTGCTGGGGCCTCACACCCTCGTTTTAACGGTCCATGCAGGTGTTGCGAAACCCTTCGCTCATAAGTCCTATTTCCATGTGATTAACCGTGCCTTAATCGAGGTGCTGAATTCCTTTAAAAAACTGAACTACGAGGAACGGGGTATTTCGGATATTTCTGTAGATGGCAGAAAAATAGTAGGGTCATCTATTTTCAGGAGAAAAAACTACCTGCTCTATCAGGCCTCTCTTTTGGTTCTGCCCGAGTTTGTTCTCATGGAACGCTACCTCAAACACCCCCCCAGAGAGCCCGATTACAGAAATGCCCGATCTCACTCTGTATTTGTTACCTGCTTGTCTGATCTTGGGTTTCAGGTAAATTGGCCGCATTTGCAATCAGCTTTTTATAAGCACCTTTCCGAGAATCTGGTTTTGGACGAATAGGGGTATAACGAAAACCTTGTGAATGACATCACGTGTAAACAGGGCGGCTTGTTTCTTCACCTGGATTTTATCCGTAAAACGGTTTGGAGCTCCAGCTTGATTTGCTGGTTTAAAGTGAGGTGTCTCTCAATTGGGAAGGAAACTGGTGATCAAGCCAATCAGGCAGCCAAAGACACCACCCCAAATGACAAGCCAGCCAAGATGACTGCGGATCATTTTCTGGACAATTTCTTTGACCGTTTGAGGGGTGAGCTCTTCTAATCGCCTCTGCACCAGATCGCTGATGCGTTTTTGCCAGTTATCCGAAAGCTTCTCTTTCATGACATTGAGAATAACTTCCTGAAAAGAGTCTCTTTCCACAATTTTAATTAATTTGATCCTCAAGACTTTGTGAAAGGGTGCGCGAAAATTATCGAGTATCTTTGTTCCGCCGAACATAGCCAGCATCCCGCCCAGTTTGGACTCTTCAATGACCTCTACAAACCCATTGAAAATTTCGTCGAAATCCAGGTTGTCGATAATGGGCATAATGTCAATGTGGTGATCACTGCTTTGCTCCAGAAACTTGTCAATGTGGTTTTCTGAAAAAAACTGGGTCATCATCATGCTGTATATGGAGCGTTTAAAAGATTCAAACTTTAATGGGATAATGCCCGAACCATACAAACCCGGAACGCGTTCAAACAACATGTGAACGGCTATCCAGTTGGTAATCGCGCCTGAAAAACCAAAGAGTCCTGTTGTCAGTACGTGTTTTCGGTACGGTTCCGGTACCACCGTGTAACCCAGAATAATTAATAAAAGGCAAAAACTGTTGACAATTAAACTCTTCTGGTCGCGTATCCAGCTTCTATCAAAGGATTCAATTCGGTCATCCATTTATCTAACTCCTGGCCAATTCATTCTAATTAGCCACACCATTTTATTAGAGAGATCGAGGAAGGCAAGTAAAAAAGCGAAAAATGGCTGCCGGCGATGCACTGCACTTAAGCTGAAACCGAAAGCACAGATCTTCCTATAAGGAATCCATTCACAAAACCATCGGCATTGTACTTGAGGTTCTGAACGTGATTCATTCATTAAAAAACCTCTATTTGGGTGCCACAGATTCATTCGTGGTTAAAAACATCCGTGTCCATCTGTGTCCATCAGTGGTTAAAAAAAAGAAACCACAGATGAACACAGATAAACACAGA
>PDUC01000071.1 GCA_002747255.1 Acidobacteriota bacterium
GATCTTTTTTGAAGGAGATCTGGGGCGCGGTTTTTTTGTTGTTGCCTCTGGCAAGGTGAAGGTGTTTAAGGTCGCGGCATCAGGAAAGGAGCAGATTCTTCATATCTTTGGTGAGGGGGAGACCTTTGGCGAAGTATCGGTATTTCATGGCGCCCCTTTTCCGGCTTCGGCAGAGGCGCTAAGCGCGGTGCAGGTGATGTTTTTCCCAAGGGATGCCTTTATCCGTCTGCTTGAGAAAAATACATCAATCGCGTTGGGGATGCTGGCCGAATTATCAAAAAAATTGCGAATTTTTGCCCGGAAGATAGAGGATCTCTCACTTAAAGAGGTTCCGGCCCGTCTTGCCGGCTATCTGCTCTATCTGGATAAGGAGCAGCAGGGCGGTGGTACGGTGGTGCTTGATATATCAAAAGGACAGCTTGCCAGTCTGCTGGGGACAAGCCCGGAAACGCTGTCCCGTATCCTTACCAGAATGGCTGCAGAAGAGTTAATCGCAATGGATGGACGCACCATCACCCTGCTTGATATAGCAAAGCTGGCTGATAGATAGATAATGGATATGGCTGGTAAAATTACTCGTTGCTCCTTCATCGGCGTAAGCCCATTGAGATTTTTCCCTGTGAGTAGTTAGTCGATCTTGAAAAAACTTTTGGCTTAGTCTTATCTCAATAAATCAAGCTACCTGAAGAGTTTGTATTTCGGCTTTAGTGCTGGTTGCTTGTCATATTACTATGGTTATGCTATTTTACAGGTATGAGCGAGTCAGTAGTTATCCCGACATCGGATATGTTTGTCCGCTATCTTCTGGGTTCAAAGGGGCATGAGGAGTTGCTTTGCGATTTTATCAATGCCCATCTGATTGATTCCGGCTTTGAACCCGTTGAGCGTGTTATCATTGACAATCCTTTTAATCTGAAAGAGTTTGACAATGATAAGGAAAGTATTCTTGATGTGCGGGCGCAGGCAAAAGACCAGCGTATTATCAATGTGGAGATACAAACGGCCAGGCAGGGGGTTTATGTTCATCGCTCTCTTTACTACTGGGCAAGACTGTATCAGGGGCAGCTGAAAAATGGTGAGGCATACGATATCCTCTCTCCGGTGATTTGTATCAATATGTTTGATTTTACAATTTTTGATGCGATAAAAGAGCCTCATAGCTGTTTTCTTATAGCGGAAAAAGATCACCCTGAATATGTATTGACCAATGATTTTCAGCTCCATTTTTATGAAATGCCCAAATATCAGGAAAATGCTCATTCTCAAAACCAACTGGAAAGATGGGCTTGTTTTTTTCAATGTGAAGGCAAGTCACAGAAGGGGGAGACCATGGAAATATTACTGAAAAATGATCCGATTTTAACCCGTGCTCATAAAGAGTATGTCCGTTTTACAGAAGATAAGGAGCTGCGTATGGCGTATGAAGCCCGTGAAAAGTATCACCGGGATCAGCTGTTTATGCTCTCTTCGGCAAAGCGGGAGGGGGTTAAGGAAGGACTTTCCCGTGCGGCGGCAGAGATGAAACGTAGTGGCATGGATCCAGAACGTATTCGGCAATTTACAGGTTTATCGTTAGAGGATATTGCAAAAATTTGAGTAACTTAAACGCTCACGTTTCCACCGCATAGGCTCGCTATTACAGGAGAGCGTGCTTGCCCAAAACTGGATCTGAGCAGTTACAAATTTCTGAAAAGCTCAGATGTAAAACCCCGCTCCATAAAATTATGGAGCGGGGTTCTCTTCATCATTGTCACTAAATTTTACGCCTATAACTCCCCGCTTAATATTCCTCTTAGATATTCGCGGTTTAAGCGGGCGATATTGCTGATGGAGATCCCTTTCGGACATACCGCTTCACATTCGGCGGTATTGGTACAGTAGCCAAATCCTTCGGCATCCATCTGGGCGACCATCGCCTGTGCCCGTTCCTTA
>PDUC01000067.1 GCA_002747255.1 Acidobacteriota bacterium
CTCAATATCTTTATCAATACCAACTTTGCCGCCTCCTGTGCTGAGGGATCGGTCTCCTGGATAAACTATGCCTTCCGGCTGGTACAGCTGCCTATCGGCGTTTTTGGCGTAGCGCTCTCTATCGCTATTCTGCCGTTGATGGCAAAGCAGGCGGCAAATAAAGAGATCGATACGATGAAAGAGACTCTGGTTTCATCCTTAACCATGGTTTTTGCCCTGACCCTGCCAGCAACAGCAGGCCTTATCCTCCTTGCCCGGCCCATTATCCACCTGCTCTTTGAACATGGCGTATTTACCGCGGCAGATACCATTGCCACCGCCAATACTCTTGTTTTTTATGCCATTGGCCTCTTTGCCTACTCTGCCAATAAGGTCCTGGTTCCAGCCTTTTATGCGCTGGGAAAAACCCGTTATCCGGTGATTGCCAGCTTTCTTGCCGTTGGCCTTAACCTGATCATTGTCTTTTTTACCATCGACCATTACCAGTATCTGGCAATAGCTTTTTCCACCTCCTGTACGATGATTATCAACTTTCTCTTTCTTACCGTGGTTCTCTACCGCAAGCTGGGCGGATTTTCCCTGCGTTATCTCCTTGCCGGACTGCTGAAAACCGGAACAGCCACCGGCGCCATGGTTGTTGCCCTGCTGCTGCTTATTCCATTCTGTCAGCAATGGCTGGACGGCACCATTCTCCGGCAGATCGCCGGGCTCTTTATTCTTATCAGCGGTGCCGGACTGCTCTACCTGCTGCTGCTGACAGTATTAAAGTTACCGGAGCTGCATGTCTTTACCAGTAAGATTTATAGCCGGATAAGAAAATCCTGAGATATATCAGAATGGTAATCGTGTAAAAAGGGGATGCTTGGAGCAGTTATTAAAAAAGCAAAAAATCTTCTTGCTAAACGATCTATATTGATGGTATTTTGCAGCTGGATTGCGGTTTCTTTTCAAAAACGCTTCAGAAGATGTGATGGTGAATATATCTTTGCCTGCGCCTGTTTCCTCTGCTACTTATGAAAATTCTCTGCAACCATATATTCCATCAACAGATTCTTTGCTTTGATCATGCTTACAACAACAGATAAAAATATTATCCGTCTTCTGCAGCAAAACGGCAGAGCCAGTTATGCCGAGATAGCCCAGGAGCTGGAGATAACGCCATCAACAGCCGCCAAACGGATCAGATTTCTGCAGGAATCAGAGACTATTTCTATTCGCGGGGTGCTGAATCCGTATAAACTGGGATTATATGCCGGAGCGGTAATCACCTTGAAAATTGACCCGGCAAAAGAGAGAGAAATCTGCGACATCCTTAACCGGGAGCTCTTTATCTCGACGGTACTCTGCACCATCGGCAAGTTTGATATTTTCTGCATTATCCATACCCCCGGATGGCAGCAGCTGCACAACTTTATTGATGATAAACTGGCAGCTCTTGACGGTGTGCTGGACTATGACTGCCGTCTGCAGGCCGAGGTGGTAAAGCGGATTCAGCTTTTTGGAGATAAAAAACACTTTGCAAAAACGCCGGAATTAAAAACGGTGGACTGGGAAATCATTCGTCAGCTCTGCCTTGACGGCAGACAGAGCAATAGTGAAATTGCCGAAAAACTCGACCTGCATGTCTCCACCGTTTCACGGAAAATCCAGGCTCTTTTTCAGCGGAACTATCTGCGGATTCTCCCCCAGCCCAATCCGACAAAGTTCCAGTACGCCTCCAGTGCAATGGTTACTGCCAATCTTGCCCGGCAGCATGCAAAAGAGGTCTGCGAAATTATCAGCAGATATAACGAAATTGCCCTCGTTATCCGCACCATTACCCGGCCGCAGATCATCTTTGGTGTGCATTCAGGCAGCAATGAACGCACC
>PDUC01000019.1 GCA_002747255.1 Acidobacteriota bacterium
AATGGGTGGCACTTGTCCAAAGCTATGGATCAAACTGCATAAAGTAAACACATATATTGCACTTATTTTTTTCATAACAACTCCCTTGGTTGCACAAGCGTCAGGCTGCTTTGCGTTTTTACTGACAGGTTTTCTAACAATTCTTTTTTGTGGTTTAAAACCTCTGGCTCAAGCTGAACGGCATTTATTTGGGTTATCGCTAGCATGAAGATAGGCACCGCCATCAATTTTTCTTAAGAGTGGCTCTACAGCAATACATTGCAATCGTTTTTTTGCAATAGGGTTTTTAATATTGAATATCCCGCTCTTAGTTCTAAAATCTAGGTAGTGTCATTGATTTTGTCAAGTATTGGTTCTTATCTGTGTGCTGTTCATCAGCAGATACAAGCATCCATACGCCCTGAGGGCATCGTTTTCTGCGGTGAACGATACCGAGTCTCCATTCAAATCTTCACAAAGATCTTCTTTTTGTACATCATTTTCAGAACGATGTACCAGAACAGCACGTGTGTCAGCGCGAAAGCCAGTGAGCCGAAGTCGGCCCCCAGTAGCGACGCCGTAGACTTCGAACAGGTGGAACAATTCGAGTTTTTCCCATTTCTGCATGGCCAGAATGAAGCACAGCAGAAATACCAGCGCGAAACCCGCTGTAAAGAGCACAAAGGAGCTCGTCCAGAGTTGTTTGTTAATGGGGAAAAAAAGGCCCCAAATCCAGCCTGACAGAATGAGTGTGAGACCGATAGCAAGCATTTTCTTTAATTGGAGAGTGGCATCCCTGTTGATGAGTGTACTGGCGGCCAGAAAACCCAAAAGCACCGTGACGATGGAGGGAAGGGTACTCAAAAGCCCTTCGGGATCGAACGGGATACCGTTTCCTCTCCACAGATGGGCTTCTCCCAGTATCAGTTTATCGATTTTCAGGACGAGATTGGTCTCCAGGTCATAAGGCTGGGCACTGCCAAGGTAAAGCAAACCCCAATAGCCCAACAAGAGCGCACCTGAGAGAATGTAAAGCTGCTTCTTCTTCAATGCGAGGCAGAGAAAAGCACCGGCTCCGTAGGCCAGGGCAATTCGCTGAAGAACCCCCATCACGCGAAATCTCGAGTAATAATCGAAGCCTCTGAAAAAGGGAAAAGCGGCAAGAGCCATGCCAAGCAGGAAGATCATGCAGGTTCGATAGAGAATTTTCCTCGTGTTTTCAGGTGTTAATTGCAGTCCCCTTTTACTGAAAGCCAGAAAAATGGACATCCCCACCATGAAGAGAAAGAAGGGAAAAACCAGATCCGCAAAGGTACAACCATGCCATTTGGCATGTCTGAACATGGGGTATACATGAGCCCAGCTGCCCGGATTATTGACCAGTATCATCCCGGCAACCGTAAAACCGCGAAACACATCCAAAGGTCGATATCTCTTTTTCATCCTATCACGACAACCTAAAAATGAAATCCATAGACCTGTCTGATTTCAAAACAAGCGGAACCTATTATAACGCTTCATCTGAAATTCCACATGACTATTGGACGATTTATCAGTTTGTTTAACAAGGCGGTTCGGGCTTGCCTGGTCATGCCTGCTTTTGCTTAAAACCTAAAAAGGTTACAAACCACCTTGTTCCCTTAAAACCAGCTGTTTACAGACTCCATCAAGCAACGATCATCCTGAAAGGCACGGGAAGAAGGCGCTCACAACCCATTCACGCCGTTCAATTTGTCGGGTTGCCGTGATTCTCTTACTCTGTGCTTTTTATTGTAAGCTTTCCTGTGTTAAGCTTCCCCCTGACAAATGAACAAGGAGTACCGAAGTGGGATTCAAGGGAATTGAAGGAAATTTAACATTTATCGTGATGGACGGAGTTGGAGAAAGGCCAAGCAATATCGGCAACGCCATTCACAGTGCCAAAATGCCGTTTATGAAGAATTTAAAGAAAAACCACCCTTTCAGAACGATTCAGGCTCATGGCAAGGCGGTTGGCATGCCCAGCAACGCGGACATGGGCAATTCGGAAGTGGGACACAACGCCTTGGGTTCCGGTCAGATTTTCGATCAAGGTGCCAAGCTGGTTCAGAACGCCCTGGATTCAGGAGAACTCTTTAAAGGATCTGTCTGGAATGAGATCATGGACAGAACTGCCAACGACAAAGGCAGCCTGCATTTCATAGGTCTGCTGTCAGACGGCAACGTACACAGCCACATCGACCACTTAATTGGCATGATCGAGAAAGCGGCCTCAAGCCAGGTCGGGACCATTCGCGTGCATGCACTTTTAGATGGACGAGATGTGGGCGACACAACGGCTTTAATTTACATCGATCAACTGGAAAGTGCCCTTTCAGCTTTAAGAGCCAGCGGTATCGATGCCCGTATTGCAAGCGGTGGCGGTCGAATGACCATTACCATGGATCGCTACGGGGCGAACTGGAACATGGTAGAAAAGGGCTGGAATATTCACGTTCACGGAGAGGGTCGTCAGTTCCCGTCGGCGAAAGCGGCCATTGAAACCTATCGCGAAGAAACGGGCGAAACAGATCAGTTTCTACCCGGCTTCGTTATCGCGGAAGACGGCCAGCCCGTAGGCAGGATAGAAGACGGCGACGCGGTCATTTTCTTCAATTTCCGCGGCGATCGGGCCATTGAAATAACAGGAGCTTTTGAAGGAGACGACCGTTTCTCCGAGTTCGACCGAAAATCGGTACCCGATGTGCTGTATGCCGGCATGATGGAGTATGATGGCGATCTGCACGTGCCGAAGAAATACCTGGTGGGACCGCCGGCCATTGCCAACACACTGGGTGAATTTCTGACTGAAAGACAAATTACTCAGTATGCCATTTCAGAAACCCAGAAGTACGGTCATGTCACCTATTTCTGGAATGGGAATCGTTCGGGCAAGTTCAGCGAAAAGTTGGAAACCTATGTGGAAATCCCCTCAGATGACGTTCCCTTTGAAACCAGACCCTGGATGAAGTCCGCTCAAATTACAGATACCCTGATGCAGGCTATTGAAAGCGGAAAGCATCGTTTCCTGCGAGTCAACTACCCCAACGGGGACATGGTGGGACATACCGGGCACTACCAGGCAACCGAAATAGCCATGAGCTGCCTCGATTTACAACTGTCGCGCCTCCTGCAAGTTGTCAAAGATACCGGTGGAGTGGCTATCTTGACAGCCGATCACGGTAACGCGGATGAAATGTTCATGCTGAACAAGCAGGGCGAGCCCATCACAGATGAAAGCGGTATCATTAAACCAAAAACATCGCACACGCTGAATCCCGTACCGTTCATTTTGTACGATCCACACCGGCAGGTTCCCGCATCGCTTAAAATGGACGGGAAACTGGGCTTGAGCAACGCCGCCGCGACCATAGCCGAAATACTCGGGTTCCAGGCTCATGAGGCATGGGATCCATCGGCATTGACATGGGAATAACCTCTGTGCCGCACCGTCAACCACACACTTTTGCGTTTTAAAACGAATCCAGTCCGGGAAAAGCATGAGTACCTCTCTTGAAACCTTGAAAAGCCAGCTGAGTTCAGCTGAAAACTGGAATGTGGAACTGAAATGGGCCAAGGAGAGCCAAAGCCGCGGTTTTTGGGATGGCGTTCATTATGCCGTTGGGAAACGGAACGACCATCACCCCATTTTGACCACGGTGGATCTCGAAGCGCTTGATTGCGGCTCGATCACAGCTCACTGTAACTGTGAGACCTTTGTGTGGCAGGGTTTTTGCCCTCATATCTGGTGGCTGCTGGAGTGTCTTCAGGATGCCGGAACCCTGAACCTCAAACAGCTCATTGAAAGTGAAACCCAGCTTAAAGCCTGGCAGCAGCCATTGATCTCCTATGAGATGATCGACTCGCTTGGCAGCGATCCAACAGACAACATCAACTGGAAAACGCTGATCCACACCATTACGGAACATCCGTCCCAAGCTATCCGCCTCGCGTCCACCGGTCACAAGCAAAACAAGGTTGTCTGGTATGCGTTGGACCTCAACCTGAGTCAGGTCTTCCCTGCTCTTGTCATCAGGGTTTTTCAGAGAACCATTTTAAAAGACGGCACACCGGGTCAGCCTCGTATCATCAACCTCGATCACATGCGTCCCTCTTTGTTTGATGAAGATGACGCCTACATCCTGCAAATTCTGGATCCGGTGCAGCTGCAGGAGGGAGATAACAGGAAACACGTCTTTGCGCTTCCCGATCGTTTTTCCCGTGAACTACTGACCAAACTCTCTGACAGCAGGCGCTTCAGTCTCTATTCCCACAAGGGTCTGGGCCCTGCTTTGAAATACGATGACACCAGTTATCAGATAACTTTAAGTATTCGGGAACTCGGCAGCTCGCTGAAGGTTATCGCCAACTTGGAGAATGGACACTCTTATTACGCCTGGAAGAACATCCAGCATCTTCACGCTTCCGGGTTCGCCATGATCGATCACACCCTCTACCCCGTTCAAAACATCAAGGCAACACCCTGGGTACAAATGTTTCACAGCGACACGCCCGTCATTATCGGCGACCATGAAAAAGTCCAATTTCTGGAAAGGCTCTCTCAGGTTCGCCATCTTCCCAACCTGGAATTCAGTCCTGAACTCAACATCGAAAAAAAGACCATCAACCCAAGGCCCGCCCTTCATATCACCAGGAAGAAAACCGCTCTCAGCTCCGGCGCACGCGTCTGCGAGGTTCTTTTTCACTACACGGACGATACGCAGTTGCGGCACAACGACAACCGCTCCTCCTTTTTCAACTTCAAACGGCAGTCCTGGTTCAAACGTCAATGGGGTCAAGAGAAAAAGATGATTCAGGATGCCATCGACGCCGGTGTACGCGTCAAAAGTCAAGCCGATTTTCTGGAAATGGCCATACCCCACAAAGCGCTCTTCAGCTGTGTGCAGGAACTCATGTCCAAAGGCTGGAAAGTTGAACTGGAAGGAGCAAAGGTTAAAAACGCCTCCATAGGGCCCGCGTCCATTCGTTCCGGCATCGACTGGTTTGACTTGCACCTCGATGTCCACTTTGAAGGTAAAAAGGCGGACTTTAGCGATTTGCTTGTGCAACTTAAGAAAAAACGGGATTTCATCACACTCGCCGATGGTTCCCTGGGCATCGTAGACGAGTACTGGGAAGAAAAACTGAAAAAGTTCATCGATCTGGCCGTCCAGGACGAAAGCGATTCATTCCGGTTTAAACCCTCTCAAACCCTTTTGCTGGATTCCCTTTTAGCCGATCTTCCTGAAGTCAATATGGATGCAAAATTCCAGCTCGCGCTGCAAAAACTGCAGCAGGTGGACCGCATTGTGCCCCGTTCTGCACCGCACGGCTTCAACGGCTCTCTGAGAACCTACCAACAGGAGGGCCTCGGCTGGTTTCACTTCCTTCAAGAGCTCAAAATTAACGGTTGCCTGGCCGACGACATGGGCTTGGGCAAGACCGTTCAAGTGCTTGCACTGCTGCAAGAGCGAAATACCCTGTCAAAGGGGCCGTCTCTTGTGGTGGTTCCCAAAAGTCTCGTTCAGAACTGGATCGATGAAGCGGCCGAGTTTGTTCCCGCCTGCAGCGTTCTTTCTTATGCCGGCAACGAGAGAAAAAATCTCAGATCTGTATTTCATCAGTACAATTTAGTAATCACCACCTACGGGATCCTGCGCAGGGATATCCTTTACCTGAAGGAATATCATTGGGACTACGTCGTACTGGACGAATCTCAGACAATTAAGAATATTCGCGGTCAAGCTTCCAAAGCGGCTCGTCTGCTCGAAGCTGAACACAAACTGGTTCTGACAGGAACACCCATTGAAAACCACATCGGTGAACTCTGGAGTCAGTTTGAGTTTCTGAACCCCGGCATGCTGGGGCATTCCCACTTCTTCCAATCACTCAACCTCAAACAAAGTGCTCCCTCACACGAGGAAAAAAAGCTCATTTCCAGAAGCCTGGCTCCCTTTATCTTGAGAAGATCGAAAACTCAGGTTCTGGAGGAACTGCCTTCCAAGACAGAGCAAACCATATACTGTGAAATGGAGTCCTCACAGCGGGAATTCTATCTCAATCTCAAAGAAACACTCAAAGAGAAGCTCACAGAGCGCATTGAGAAACACGGTCTGAATCGCTCACAAATGCACGTTCTGGAATCACTCCTGCGCCTGAGACAGGCTGCCTGCCACCCGGGTCTGCTTCAGCGCGACTTTTCAGAGAGCATTAAGTTTCAGGTTTTATTGCAGCACCTGGAAGAAACCATCGCCGAAGGACACAAAGCCCTGGTTTTCAGCCAGTTTACTTCTCTTTTGGGTCTGTTGAAGCGGGAAATATACGAAAGAGGCTGGGCCTTTGAATACCTGGATGGCAAATCGAGGCGAAGAGAAGCTTCCATTAAGCGCTTTCAAGAGGAAGAACAGGTTCCCGTTTTTCTCATCAGTCTCAAAGCGGGCGGTCTGGGACTCAATCTGACGGCAGCAGATTACGTGTTCATTCTGGATCCATGGTGGAATCCAGCCGTTGAGAATCAGGCCATCGATCGCGCTCACCGCATTGGCCAGACAAGAAGTGTGATGGCCTATCGCCTGATCGTAAAAAACAGTATTGAAGAAAAAATACTGCAACTTCAGAAAAAAAAGACCGAATTGGCGGATGCCATTATCTCCGAAGACAATCGCGTACTGAAGAAAATTACCCCCGAAGATCTGGAACTCCTGCTGGGACCTTGAGTAAAACACCGAAGCACCGACTTTCAGTGTTGAAGACGGTAAGACAAACTACTTCAGAGTTAACTATTGACTGATTCTAAATAAAGTCTATGATAGGTCGAACGGCAAGAAACATTGGGTTGGCTTTCGGCAGCAGTTGATTCTTGTAGAATGGAAGCCAGGCACTTTTGCTGTAAAGACAATTTACATATCATGACGAGCTCAGTCTGTGGGAAGTTCCGTGCGATTCGGACGCTGACGCGCAACTGTAATGTTGAACTCCAACAAGCCAGAAAACCGGCCTGCGCTCTTCATATCTGTTGGAGTTTGGCTCCAGTTGCTTCGCGTCAAAGGAGGAAGATATGATGCACAAGTTAATTACCCTAGGCCTATGTATTGGCCTTTTTTTCTCAATTAATTCTTTTGCCCAGGAACAGGAAAAAGAACACCACGAAGAAATCGTGGTAACAGCTCACCGAATTGAAACGGCCCTGGACGATGTTGGCAGTTCAACTGTCGTCGTCACCGCAAAGGAAATCAAGGAAATGAATGCCGCCACAGTCGCTGAGGTTTTAAATACCGTAAGCGGAATCACCACGCTCAGCAACGGCGGTCCTGGCAAAGCCAGCAGCTTACTTTTGAGAGGTTTCCATTCCAGACACACGCTGGTTTTTGTAGACGGTGTGAGAATTAATGAAAACACGTCCGGTGGATTCAATTTATCGGAAATCCCCGTTGATATGATCGAGCGCATTGAAGTTATCAAGGGCGCACAGAGTGCTGTCTACGGTTCCGACGCCATGGGCGGTGTGGTTCAAATCATCACGAAACAAAGAAACAAGCAGGGCATTGGCGGCAGCCTTGAAGCTCAAGCGGGTTCCCGTGACCATCAAAAATTCAGCTTAAATGTCAACGGCAAATCAGGAGATGTCAACTACGGTGTTTCCTATTCAAAATACTCACTGGGCGATTATTCCATTGCCCCCGGAGATGAAGAAGACCCCTTTGAGTCCGAAAACTTCATCGGCAAAGTTGGTGTTCAACTGGGCGACTCAAAAATTGACCTGATGACTCGTTACTCCGACAACGAAACAGATCTCGATGGCGGCTGGGGACTACCCGAAGAAGATGACGACAGAGAACAGAACAGCAAGCTTTCAACCACCAACTTGAAATGGACCCATGCTTTTAATTCCAAGCTGAGCCATGTTTTTGACGCCAGCTATCACAAGCAGGAGACCGTTGGCAAAGACGATGGATTTCAAAGCTACAAGTACGAAAACACCAGCACCCAGCTTCACTACCAATTGAATTACCAGCCCACTGACAGTTTAACGGTTGTATCGGGTCTTGCCCATGACGAAAACACCGGGCAAAATGAAGGTTTTATCGAAAAGCAAACCATCAGCACCACCGCTTTGCATGCAGAATTGCTCTGGAAGTTCTATGAAAAGGGCATGTTGACACTTGGTGCAAGAAACGACGATCACGAACTTTTCGGCAACGAAACAACTTATAGATTGAGCGGTAACGCATCTTTAACTGATGATTTGAAATTACACGGTGCCTTTGGAACCGGTTTCAAAGCCCCCACCGTCAACGACCTCTTCTGGCCTGAAAGCCCCTGGTCAACGGGAAATCCCGACCTCAACCCCGAAACAAGTGAAGGTTACGATCTGGGGTTGACCTGGAGCAGAGGCAATATCAAAGCCATCGACCTGACTTTCTTTTCCAATGACGTAAAAGATCTGATCGTTTGGGCTCCCGATGAAAACTACCGGTACTCTCCCGAGAACATCGACGAGGCAACCCTTGAAGGCCTTGAATTCCGCTTCCAGGCTCAATTTGCTTCCGCAGTGGATTTCAACCTGAACTACACGTACCTTAAAGCAGAAGACAGCATGGGTGAACAGCTCCCACACCGTCCCGAAAATCAAGCCCAAATCGGACTTAACTGGAACGTAACCAGTAACTTCTCCTTCAGAACCGACTTCCTCTACAAAGGCGATCGCACTGAAAACCTGGCGGGTGTCCCCACGACTATGGACTCCTACACCAAGGTGAACCTGGGTCTCGCCTACAGCTTGAAAGAACGATATCGCATCGCACTTCAAGTTGAAAACGCCACAGATGAAGAGTACGAAGAACACATCGGCTATGGCATTCCCGGACGATACGGCTATCTGATCCTCACCGCCACATTCTAAAACACATTTCAAATTATCCACAAACGAGAAGGGCGATCGGGCAACCAAGTTGATCGATCGCCCTTTTTTTAACCACGGATGGACACAGATGGACACTGATGTTTTTTTTAACCACGAATGAACACGAATTCACACGAATGTGTGGATTGAATGGAACAGCCGAATAATGGTTTATTGATTAATGAATGCCGTTTAGAACTGCAAATGCACCACCGATGATTTTGTGGGTGGCTTCCTATTTGAAAATCTGTGTTTATCTGTGGTCATCTGTGGTTTCTTTTTTTAACCACTGATGGACACAGATGGACACAGATATTTTTAAACCACGAATGAACACGAATTCACACGAATATGTGGATTGAATGGAACAGCCGAATAAGGGTTTATTGATTCATGAATGGCATTCAGAACCTCAAATGAACAACCAACGATTTTGTGAGTGACTTCCTATTTAAAAAACTGTGTTTATCTGTGTTCATCTGTGGTTTCTTTTTTTTAACGTAAGCGTTTATTAAAAGCCGCCTGATATTTTTCAATTAATTTGTTTAATCTACACTCCTGAACTCATTCAGGAGGTGATACGTTGACAGCGTCCA
>PDUC01000068.1 GCA_002747255.1 Acidobacteriota bacterium
ACCCTGCCGGAGCTGATTCAACATATTGGCGAAATGATCAACGGCCGTTTCTACAGCCGGAAAGAGAGTCTCAATCCCGATGCTCTTGACTGGTACGAAGCACATAACGGTCAATTCCCACTGGCAGAGCTGGAATGGAGCGGGCAAAAAAAGCAACTGAAAAAAGAAGAGGACGAACCTGTTCTTGTTCTGGAAAAGGCAGAAGAAGAGGGGCACCCCGTCAGTCAGATATCTGCACCATCTTTTGGCAGCACGGAAGGAGATCAGCAGGATCGTCTTGACTCTCTGATGCAGCTAAAAAAGGACAAGGCTTTTTTTCAGCTGCACCGTGAACTTGAAGGTGCAGCTGACTACTCCCCCTCCCTGCAGGATCTGCTTACAGAAGCAAAAACGGCCATAGAAGAGACAGAAGCCATCTATCAAAAAGCCAGGGAGCAGGAGGCAGAAGAAAATTTTAGCGACGCCCTTAAAAACTATCAAAAAGTCGCCAGAAAAATTACTGATTACCCGGCGATCCAGACCGACATCACCCGCGTTGAACAGACTCTCTCGTTTATGGCGGATCTTGGTTTGCCGCAAAAGAAAACGGCTCAACCTCCAGCTAAAGCCACTGGATCAGAAGAAGAAACGACACCTCTTGCCATAAATGAGTATCCTGCGCAACGATCTGCTCCTTCTCTTTTCTCCCCCTGGATGATAACGCTGCTGGTCATTGCTACATTGGCCGCTGCCGCCTGCGGCTCGCTCTACTTTTTTTCAAAAAGCAAAGTAAACCAGGCCGGGGTACTGCTGGAATCATGTTCTGCGTCTCTTGATAAAAAATATTACCAGAATGCTCACGATCAGTGTACTGCTGCCCAAAAGACGGCAGAAAAAGCACTTGTTTTTTTCACAGCAGAAAAGAGACGAATCAGCTCTGCTGCTCGTACCATTCTGGAGTCACCCGCCCTTATCACTGGACTGAAAGGCAAAATGGTGATTGACGGCAAGGAATATCCTCTGGAAGAGGTTCAACGAACCATTGAGTTCAAACAGAAGAAAACAGAAGCAGACAAACTTTATCTGGCCGGGAAATTCAAAGAAGCAGCAGAAAATTATCAGACTGCAATACAACTTGCAAGTGAAGGAAACCTGCTGGATAAACAAGAGAAACAGTCTCTTGACGAACAGCTGAACCGCTCACTTTTGCACTTCAACCTGCAGATAATTGAAGACCAGAAAAATAAAAACAATCCCGTCGCAATGCAGGAAGCGGTAAAAGAAGCCAGTGTACTGCTCGACACCCTGACCAGCGCAGAACAGAAACAGTTTTCTTCCTTACTGATGCTGAAAAAAATAGAGGTGCAGTTTGCCGCCACAAAAAAGAAAGCGGAGGAGGTTCTGCTTGCTGAAAAATGGGAAAAAGCGATCAACCTCTACGACCAAACCCTCAATCTGGCAGGACAAATTCCCTCCACCACAGACAAAGAGCTGCAGGAACTTCACAACCAGAAGGCACGTGCATCCCTCTATCTCTCACTTGCCAAAGGTAATGACGCTTTTCTCGCCGGTGATTGGAATCAGGCCATTGCTGACTATACCCAGGCCAATAAGATCCTGACAGACTCTTCTGTCGTTCCACAGGAGGAGTCCGTCCAACACAACAGACGGTTGAAAAAGATTATTCTTCAGGCGGTAATTATCCGGGAGCAGGAGTCAATCAAGGAGATGCTGGATAAAGCGGAAAACAGAAATGCCCGGGATATGTATATGAAAGTACTTGGTATTATCGAAAACAGTCCTTTCCAGAAAGAGGAAAAATTCAGTATGAAAACAGTAACAGAATTCTCTTTCGCCTGCAGTGCAATGATAAATCCGGTACCCGCACTACAACTCTTGTTATGACCTGCCGTTATGACAAAAGATCGAAGAGATGGCATATCGGTTCAAGGTAGAGGAGAGCCTTTAACTAAAACCCGGTTCCCGGATAGCGTTATCATATTAATGCTCCGTGTTATCGCGTAAGGTTATATGGTTCAGGTTCAGCCTACTGGTACAGGATTGTCGTACTGCAAGGGGTATCCCCTCTCCTCTATACCAGAAAACGGAACTCTCCCTTACCAAGCAGATCATGCAGATGGATAAGGCCGACCAGCTGTCTTGCATCATTAATAATAGGCAGGACAGTAATCTCATAGCGCTGCATAATGGAGAGGGCATCAACTGCCAGATGTCTTTCATCAATACAGACCGGATTTTCAGTCATTAAATCCCTCGCTGCAAGCTGCTGCATTTTTTTTACATCAACGCCATCCATAAAGGCTCTGCGGATATCGCCATCGGTAACGATACCGGCAACAGAACCATCGCCTGCGATAATAAGAACGGCACCTTTGTTTTTATCATTAAGCGCATTTACCGCTTCCTGAGCGGCTGCATTTTCTGCCACAACCGGCAGATCAACACCACTGCTCATTACTTCTGTCACCTGTACTTTCAACCGCTGACCAAGGCTTCCTCCGGGGTGATTGAACCGAAAATCTTCCGCTTGAAAGCGTCTTCTGTTGATAAGCACCACCGAAAGAGCATCTCCCATCGCCAGAGTGGCAGTGGTACTCGCTGTTGGCGCAAGCCCCAGCGGACAGGCCTCCTGCGGCACTTTAATATCAAGGACAATATCGGCAGCCGCTGCCAGAGTGGACTGCCGTCCCCCGGTCATGGCGATAATGGTATTCCCCCGCTTGCGGATAGCGACCAGCAGGGCATTCAGTTCCACCGTCTCACCTGAATAGGAGATGGCAATAACAAGATCATCTCTGCCGACAATACCCAGATCACCATGC
>PDUC01000050.1 GCA_002747255.1 Acidobacteriota bacterium
TCAAGTTGTTATTTGAAAAGTTACCTCATGCAAAATCCAAAGAAGACCTCAGAGCCTTACTACCCTACAATTTACCTCGGCCTTAAATTGACGCTTACATTTCAACGATCCATTTCCTCAAAAAAGAAACCCGCCTCACCAATTTGTCGCCGATTAAAGGCCCTCATCTCAAAAAACTATTTTCTATCTATGTGGTGAACCGGGTTTGTTCAACAAACGGTTAAGATGGTGGCTCGCTTCGCTCTCACAATCTAACCTTATTCGTTAGACAGCTGTAACCCTGTGTTTTCGGATATTTGTAACGATGATTCGATGTAAGTCGAATTTTTGCAATCTTTAACTCGCTTTTCTATAAAAAATCCTCGTTTTAACGGATCTTCCGGGAGCTTGCGGGTATTGATTCGTCTGTAACTTTTGAAAATAAAAAACTTACACGTGACTTCTTGATTTTGCTTTAGTGGGCACACCTCAAAAAAAATTTTTTAATTCAGTGACTTATCCATAATCAAAAAGATAGCAGTTTTTTTCGGCATTGCAAGCCAAAACTGTCATTAGTAGTGGCTGTGCACCCACTAATAGATACAGACCACAACACGAATAAGGTTTACTAATTAAATGATTTATGTCTATTTTTTTAAGGTGTTTCTTCCGGAAGATCCGTTTTAACACGGGAATCTGTAGCGATATGCAAGGTCTAGGTTGATCATGGTTTTAAATATATCAAGGTATTGATCTAATGTGGTTTACGCTTTTTCATGCGTGCAAAAGACATCACCTCGGTATAATTTTTACGGGAATACAGGATAATGGTATTTCTAACTTGAGAGGCTGTTTAAGTTTGCCACCAATTTCTTTGTTTGTTCATCGGGTAACAGATCACTCTCTTATTTAAGCAGTGTTCTTGCCAGTTCAACATTCCCAAGGGTTTTTATTTGGCTTCTGATCTGCTTGTTTTGCATTGGTGGTAATTGTGTTAGGATGCTGAGGGCTTTTGGTTTGCCTTGTTTTTGAAGCCTGGTTTTTAGTTGTCTGTTGGCGGGTGTTTTTATGTTGATTTTGGTGACGGGTGGTGCCGGGTATATTGGCAGCCATACGGTGGTTGAGTTGTTGCAGGCCGGGTTTGAGGTGGTGGTGGTTGATAACTTTTCCAATAGCAAGCCCGATGTGTTGAGTCGGGTGACGGAGATAACGGGCGAGCGCTTTCACTTTCATCAGGTGGATCTGCTGGACAGGCAGGGGCTGGAAGGGGTTTTTCAATCGCATGGTGTGGATGCTGTCATTCACTTTGCCGGATTGAAAGCGGTGGCTGAATCGGTTTCGATTCCCCTGAACTACTATCACAACAACCTGACGGGCACGCTGATTCTGTGTGAACTGATGGCGAAGTACGGGGTCAGGAAGATGGTGTTCAGCTCCTCCGCCACAGTTTATGGCCTGAATCATCAGTCCCCATTGACGGAAGACCTGTCACTCAGCGCCACCAATCCCTACGGTCAAACTAAACTGATGATCGAACAGATTTTAAGGGATTTGTATGTTTCCGATAAGAGCTGGAACCTGGCTTTGTTGAGGTACTTCAACCCCATCGGAGCTCACCAAAGCGGAAAAATAGGTGAAGATCCCAACGGTATTCCCAATAACCTCATGCCGTATATCACTCAGGTGGCCGTGGGCAAGAGGAAAGAGCTGAGCGTTTTCGGAGACGACTACCACACCCACGACGGTACAGGTGTCCGAGATTACATTCACGTTGTGGATCTGGCTCGAGGCCACTTGAGCGCGTTGGACTACTTGCAAAAAAAGCAGGGCATCCACACTTTCAACCTGGGTACCGGAAACGGGTACAGTGTTTTAGATGTGGTCAATGCGTTCGAGGAAGTAACGGGTGTGAAGATTCCCTGTCGCATCGCCCCAAGACGGCCCGGCGATATGGACACCTGTTTCTCGGATCCGAGCAAGGCAAACAGGGAATTGGGCTGGAAAGCGGAAAGAAATTTGATGGATATGTGCAGAGACGCCTGGAGATGGCAAAGTCAAAACCCGGAGGGCTATTAGAGAGAGGCTCGGACATGGTCTGTTTCTTCGGGGTATTGTATTAAGCCAGGTTCTTTGAACTCTTTTCCCGGTAGAAGGGGCTCGATGTCAAGACTCAAAGGTTCGGGCCTGGCTGAAGCTTTATTGCGAGCATGAATGAAGCCACCCATGCGGCATGGGTCGCCGTTGAGCTCGGTAGTAAGTTCCTGGCGAGAAAGCCTTTGGCTTTATTTCTTTTAAATTCAGTGTTCTATTGATAAAAATACCTTTTATCAGTTGGCCTCCCATGCGCTTGTCTTAACAAATCTAACCCAATGCGCATCGGTTTCTTGGTGTTTATTTTAATGAGAGCCCTTCTTTGAAATAACCTGTTGATTTGAGTTTGCCGTTCTCATAAAATACATCTTACCTAATCGCGAATGGACATATCGGGGGGAACCTCATTGTTACCCGATGCCAATTGAAATTGATTTTTTTGGAGAGCGTTTTGAAAAGGAATTTAAAGCTGTTTTTACTTATCATTTTCTGCGTTACAGCCCCTGTTTGGGCTGTGCAAAACAAAGGGCCCGGAAAACTCGAGCTCGATGGAGCCGAACACCGACTCAAAAAATTTGAGCAAGCGGTTGAGAGAGCAAGAGGGAAACCCTTTAAACTCAGATATGTGGAGCAAGAGGCCTTGAGGAGGATTAAAGCGCTGCACAAGGCCTATCCCAATCATCCCAAAGTGAAGGACATGGTTGAACGCGCACGCGCGGCGTTAATCGCGAGTAAAGGAAAAAATCTGGAAATAACAGAGGAAATGCTGGCCTATCGCGATCAAACCAAGCGCATGATCAAGAAGTTCTCCGCTCTGGCGGATCGGGAATGGAACCAACTGTTGACGACTATTAAAGCAACCGAGAACCCCATCCTCAAGGGCTTCCCCAGGCCCGACACGAGAAGGGTGAGCCTCAAAGAACTCGAGAACAGGTGGTTTGTGTGTACCGAGTTTGTCTATCCGGGTAATGAGTTTACTCATGACGGCCGGCAGTATGTTTTCGTGGGTAAACCCAGTACGGGTTTTTATTTCTTTGATTTGAACACAGCCAGCTGGGGCGGTGCCTATGAAGCGGTCAGGCGTTTTCGGCATCAGGTGAGCGGTGATCTGCCCGAAGGTATGAAGTGGACCGTGGCAGGCAAAATTACAGGTGTTGAGCGTCTTATTCCCGAGGGCGGCAAAGAAAAAGTCATGAAGAGCCAGCTGGGTTGGTCGGTTGAGCCCCTCGCCATTTACATTCCCGGCTACACTTTTGCTCAATTCGATCCCAACGATGAGAAGGGGGGATCTTTTTCAGGTGAAAACCAACTGGAGCAATTAAAGGCCGATCTGTTTACGATTCAATCGGTTCCCGCAGACGCGGATGTCACAAGCGTTGCCAAAGCCTACATTACCGCTATCAAGGAAAAGAACTCCAAGCTCTGGCTCGAACTGATCGATCCAGCTCGCTTGAAAACACCAACCGCAGTGGCTCGTGCCTGGTATCATTGGGAATTGCACCAGAACCGTTGGCACAAGTACTATGCCCATTGTGAGTACAGTGAACCGAAAGTAGAAGTTCTGAAAGGGTATGACGAGGACAACGACCTGGAGGGCTGGCTGCTCTCAGACGATGACAAAGCTAAAATAAAAAAACACGAAGACCCGTTGCTGGAGAGGGCAGTGATTTGGGTTCGCTTTTTCGATGAAAGAGGCCGTCAGGTTGGGTCACCGTCGCCCTTCTTCCTGAGAAGGTACGACAAGAAACGCTGGTACGCTGAAAAACCGGCCATGCCCAACTGAACAGGGAGGATGATGTGTTGAAAAAAAGAAAATCGGTTCGCGATTCAAATTGGAACAAAATGGCGGTGTTCTTCTCTCTGTTGACTTGGGGTTTAACTTTTCCGGTCGTATGTCGGGCAGCGACAGAACTGGAACCGCTGGATTCGCTTATGGGGAGGCTGGTTGAGAAAGACAAGAGGGCATACGTCGAGTTTTGTCAAAGAATTTCAAAATTTCACGCAGAGTTAAATGCGCTTTTTCAGTCGGATACCAGCCAGATGATGGATCCGGTAGCTTCATGGCAGAGTATTTGCCACGAGGCCAGACTTCAAATTATCGTCAAGAGGCCTGAAATACTCGCCATGCCAGCTGGCGGCTCTTATGAGCAAGATGCGGTCTGGTTCAATACACTCGAGGATATCTTTGTCAAGTTGGAAACCAAAGGGTTGGAGGCGTTTTATATCAAAACAGAGTTGGACTATTTGCTGTTTAAAAAAGACAAGAGCTTAAAACGAAACAGGATCATCAGGAAGGAATATCAGGAAGATATCGACTATCTGGATGAAGCCCTGGGTTTTGCCGATGCCTATTTAACCGCGCCGATCAAGTCCTCCTGGTTGGAGGAGTTTAGCGCGGATAACAGCGGCAGGGATTTTCTAAAAGAGTTTGCAGCCGACTCGAACTACGCTTGGAACCTGTCTGAAGCGGCCAGGAAGTCTATCAAAAATGCCGAGAAAAATGCCAAACTCGATGAACCGGAGAAGTACAAGAACGGAGAAAAGCACCTTGAAGCATGGGATGTTAAAGATGAAGTCTTTCTGTTTGTTAATTTTAAGACGACTCGCGATTCCTGGAAAAAGCTCCTGATCGCACAGCACGAAGCGTACGAAAAGCTATATGAAGAGTGGTTCAATGAACTCGACTGGCTCTTTCAGGATGATATGTTGAAGACCTCTGACAACATGAGAAACTGGACCTGGTCCAATATGGGTGCCAAGTTTCTGGTGTATGTCGACAAAATGCCTTGAGGTATTATAAAACCGTGTCTTTGTGATGCGGTTTTGCCCTGAGGAGACACTATCTTTTTGTCTTTCCCTGTAATAACATTTTCTCACCCACTTCGAAAAGTGCTATGATCATATCGGGTGAGGGAACTTTAAGAACGATTCCTCGGCCAAATTTTTTATGAAGAATAAAATTACCAGTCAGATAGGTTTGGCTTATTGTATAGGGAACGGCATCGATATCAGACCACTTCTCCATACTGAGCAGCCAGGCAGATGGCTTTTTTTTTGAGGAGGCTTTTGAAGCGGTTTTTCTTTTTCTCGTAGTCGATGAACTACCCGGTTTCTTGCGTGGTTTGTGCTCCGATTGGCAGGTGAGACACCTGACCTTAACGGGTTTGTTCCCGTCCATTGCTACGATACTGTGGGCTAAATCCATTTTGCATTTTCCACAGTATGAATCTAATTCATCGCTAACCCTCAATTGCTTCATGGAACCCTCCGCTATGAATAACATACCATGAAAATGTGAAAAACAAAGGATAAATGAATGACACGAGCAAAAATGCTAATAAACGCCAAGGATTTTGATCAAATTCGCGTCGCCACCATTAACGAACAGGGCTTATTGGAACAAATCGACTTTGAATCCCTGGATGAAAACAACTGCCTTGGGAATATCTACAAGGCAACCATCACCGCTATTGAACCCAGCCTGCAGGCCACGTTTGTCGACTACGGTTGCAATCGGCACGGTTTTTTGCCTTTCAACGAAATTCACTACTCTTATCACGATGAGAAAAAGGCCAATGAGCCCGTTGTAGAGAAACTGAAAGTGGGACAGGAAATTCTGGTTCAGGTTGCCAGGGAAGAGATCGGCTTGAAAGGGGCTTATCTCACCACTTTAATTTCCATACCCGGCAGGTACCTGGTTTTAATGCCTTATTCCAAGAAAAGCGGTATTTCCAGGAAAATAAAAGATGTCAGCGATCGTCAATCGCTGCGCAAGGTGCTGAATCAGGTGTCATCACCTGAAAACATGGGGTACATTATTCGAACTGCCGGTTTGGGGAAAACCAAGGAGCAGATTCAAAGGGATCTGAATGTTCTGCTCTCTACCTGGAATGAGATCATAACCCGATTCGAGAGCTCAAAAAGTCCCACTTTACTGTACCTGGAAGACAATCTGGTGAACAGGACCATCAGGGATTATTTCAATGAAGAGACCAGGGAGATCTTGGTAGATGACAAACGGGCTTATGAAGAGATTTCCCGTTACTTCAAAAAAGTCATGCCCCGCTATGCTCACATGGTCAAACACTACCGAGGAAAGACGCCTATTTTTTCAAAATACAAACTGGAAGAACAGGTCGAGAAAATTTTCACCAGCAAGATTAAATTACCTTCAGGTGGTTCCATTGTCATCGAGCAGACGGAGGCACTGGTTGTCATTGACGTCAACAGTGGCAAAACGTCGGAAGGGAATCTCGAGCTGACAGCCTTGAAAACCAATCTCGAGGCGGCCGAAGAGGCGGCTCGGCAGCTCAGGCTTAGAGATCTGGGTGGTTTGATTGTGATTGATTTCATTGACTTAAGAGACCGGAAGAATGTCTATGAAGTCGAGAAAAAGTTCAGGGAACAGATCAAAACGGATAAGGCCAGGACGGCGGTAACACCTCTCTCCAGGTTTGGTATTCTGGAAATGTCCCGCCAGCGGATTAATACATCCAAAGATATAAAGCACTATGTAGACTGCCAGGTTTGCGGTGGATCGGGTAGGGTGAAAACAATGCAGACTCAAGCGCTCGACCTTTTGCGAAGAGTCAAGACGGCGGCGGCCAACCACCGCGTCAGGAGAGTTCAGGTAACCTGTTCAGATGATCTGGGCATCCACATGCTCAACGATCGTCGCCATGAACTGATGGATCTGGAAAAAAAACACGGCTGCCAGATTTTCATTCAAACCAAAGTGGACCATCGGCAGGACCCAATCATCAAAGTAGAAAAAGGCACTTTAGAGGAGAAAGAGAAAATGGAAATACCCCCACCTCTCTCACTGTCTTCTGTAACGGCATCCATGTCAGAGGAAGCTATCAACGAGGCAAGAGATTACAAGGAAGAAAAACTCAAAAATATTGAGGAAATGACGTTTGAGAATTTAAGAGGACAGGATATTCCAGCTCCCAAAGGTCTGTCTCCATTCGATCGATTCAACTTCTCCATACGCGTCATTCTCATGAAAAAGCACGGACTGTATGAGAACCGGACGGAAGAGTTTAAATCGGCTTTAAGAGAAAAGGTGGTCGGTATTTCCAATGATGAAGAGGACGGTGAACTTCTGGATGACGACATCAATTTGGAAACCGATATTGATGAGGGGATCGAAAACACGGAAGGCGATTTAGTCAGTTCCGAAGCTGAATCGATCGCACTGGAAGAGGAATCGGTCGAAGGCGATTACGATGCGCTTGACGAAGAATTCATTGATGACGATTTGGTAGACCCACAGGATGAGGACATGGATCCCGATGAAGATATTGACGGTCTGGAAGATGATGCGACACCACAAGACGAGGAGCTGGTCAAGCCTCATGAGTAAAAAGGACAGTCATCAAAAAAGCAGCTGGCTGCGTCCGGCTGCTATTGGTCCGCATTTCATTGTCGCCACGCTGATCGGATTTTATTTCGGCAAGAAATGCGATGAGTGGTTTCAGACAGACAAGATCTGTACAATCATAGGCACTGCCATGGGCATTGCGGCGGGGTTCGTGAACCTCTTTAAAGAACTTGCACTTATTAACAAGGAAGAACTCGAGGCCCAATCGGAAACAAAGGACGATGTTCAAAAATAACCCGGCTCCGAAAATGGATACAGTTAAGCGGTGTTTTTTTGGGGTTCTGGTTCTGTCTTGCGTGGCGCTGCCCGTTACAGCGGTTTTCTTCGGCTCTCATGAAACTCTAAGTACCTCCATAGGCACGCTCACTTTTTCGCTTTTACTCTTCTCCTGGCAATTCACGGCAAAATGGATGATTAAAGAGAAACCACCGGCCTGGATACCTTTTGCAATCATTTTTCGTTATGCCTTGATAGGCGGTCTTTTTTATGCCATAATTCAAAGTCAAGTCGTGATGTGGGGATGGTTCATTTTCGGGTCCGTTCTGGTTATCCTCGCAATTGCCATGACATCAATCATTGAACAATTTATTAAAAGGTAGAGGGGAATTATGGAAATCCACGCATCCTTCTGGACTTGGTTGGCAGCACACTTTCTTCACAAAGATCTCGAGACCTTTAAATTTCTGGATCACGCCATTGCAGCAGGCATCACTTTCTTTTTCATTATGCTGATTGTGCTGGCCCTGAAATCCAAAATTAAACTGATCCCAGGTCCTTTTCAACAATTAATCGAAGTTGTCGTTCAAGGACTGTCGGGCATGCTTGAAGATAACATCGGTCCTCAGGGTAAAAAATACCTGCCTTTAATCGGGACGCTGGCATTCTTTATTTTTATTTCGAACTTGCTGGGTATGATCCCCACCTTCTCATCCGCAACCGGTAACTTCAATACCACGGTTGCCTGCGCGTTGATTGTCTTTGTCTATTACAATTATCAGGGTTTCAAAGAACATGGCCTTGGCTACTTGAAGCACTTTGCCGGCCCCATAATCTGGCTGGCACCTCTCATGATTCCCATCGAGATCATCAGTCACCTGGCTCGGCCTTTTTCACTGTCTGTCAGGCTCTTTGGAAACATTTCAGGGGAACACATTGTTACAGCCGTTTTTTACACGCAACTAGTGCCCTGGCTTGTTCCTGTTCCCATTATGTTTATCGGTCTGCTTGCGGCATTCCTACAGACCTTTGTCTTTATCATGCTCACGCAGATCTACATCGCGGGCGCCATTGCGCACGATCATTAACGATTAACACAACGACTCCGAACCGTTGTGAACTTTTTTTGGAGGTTTTTCAATGACCAAGTATTTAGTAATGTTTTTATTTGCCTTAATTGGCACAGCTGCTTTGGCTGCAGGTGAGCCTGCCGCGGCAGCTTCTGTTATCACTCCTGGATTCTCCATGGCGATCGCTTCAGGTCTCTGTGGTTACGCTCAGGGCAAAGCCATTCAGTCTGCGTGTGAAGGTATCGCGCGTAATCCCGGTGCTGCTGGTAACATTCGTACAACCATGATCATCGGTCTGGCACTGATTGAATCACTGGCTCTCTACACTCTGGTTATTCTCTTCGCCATCTAACAGGGCAGGGACTCCAAAGAACAGTACTTTATAAATAACTACCTCGGTAGAAAGATGAAAGAACCCGTTGCATGCAGCGGGTTTTTTTTGTTTTGGAGTCAGACAAGAAGTGCGCGAAACCTCAGACTAAGCCTGTTCATCCAAGTGGAGATTTGTTACAATACTCTTGAAGTAGAGCCGGAGACAATACCCTTTCATCATGCAAAATAAAGTGATTCAATCCTGGAAAAAACAAAAGGGCTCCTTCATTGACTGGCACTCAATGGGGCCTGTTTTATCCGGTGTTTCCATTATTGATCTGAAAAAACTATCCGTTAAAAACAAAAAACAAGCCCTCGATTACGCGTTGAATTACGGGCTCGATGTGAGCAACCCCATCAAGGAACAACTGGTTCAGGATATTCACATTGAAGCGGTTCAATGTATTGAAGACATGTTCCTGCCGACCGGGTGTGTCATTCCTCCAGTGGTCAGCGCGCCTCGCTCTCCATTGGATCTTCTCGTTTACGCTTCCGGGTACGATATGGGCAGAAATGAAGACATTCAGGCCTGGTCCTGTGCCATTTTGAAAGTCATGCACTGCTTTTTTCAACTTGAGTATGATCTTAAGCTAAAGAATATCAATAGCATTCGCAAGCAGATCTATGCAGACTACGAGTCACTCATCTCCATGAGAGATGAAGCCATTTTTTTGGAAGATAAAAAGGAATCGCTGCCTCTTTTCTTTTTCAAGTTCAAGAAGAAAAAAAGTAAACAGAGCATCATTTTGAAGTTACTGCACAAACCGCATATGGCTCCATCCGATATTTACGATCATCTGGGTATTCGTTTCGTGCTGAATACCAAGATTGAATGCCTGCTTGCCTTTGACTTTTTTTCAAGGCACAGCCTGATTACAGAGGCAAATATCAAACCGTTTCGCAGCCGAAACACACTTGTGGATATTGAAGAAGCCAAAAAACTCTTCGATAAGTACAAAAAGAGACTTAAAAAGTCGGATGAATACCCGGCAGAGATTTACAGGAAAATGGACAAGAAGCTGCCCGTCATGAAACTGGAGAACGTCAAGAATATCAATCCCTTTTCAGCCAGCGATTACCGCTCCATACAAATTACCGTCAGGAAAATGATCGAACTTTCCGATTCGATTCCAACTGGAATGCACGGTGCCAGTTTGGCCCCTGCCCAGGATACCTTTTATTTTGATTATGAAATTCAATTAATCGATAAAGAGACATGGCTTAAAACAAGGAGAGGGCCAACCAGCCATGCCGCATATAAGAGAAGACAAGTCGAAGTGGCCAGGAGAAGAGTCCTGGGGCCTGTTTTGCTTGAGCATTTAAAAATAGGCTAACAAAGGGCATGAAGAAATCTCTCGTTTTAAAGCAGAAACATCGTGAGCATCAAACCGTCTGGCACTTGCAGGGTGACCTTGTTGTGGAAGAGACCGCCAGCTTGAGAGAAGTTTTTTACCAGTGGGTAGAAGACAACCGCGTTCGTGTTCTGGTGATGGATATGCTTCAATTGAACCGGATCGATGCAGCCGGCATCAGTTTGTTGATCTCCTTTCAAAATGTCATGAACAAGCGCAAAAAGACCTTAAAAATAAGAAGAGTTCCCCAAAGAGTCTATGCCCTTTTTGCTCGTACGAGTTTGAATCTGTATTTTGATATAAAAAAATAGATGTAAGGGCGCTTTACTTTTTTCGTGAATCAGTAGCGGAAAAATTCCGGGACTGCCAGTTACTTGAATTACTGATGTATGCAAGGTGAATTTAAGTTTTTCTTTAGTTTTGTCAGGAAAATGTCGATAATTTGATTGGGTAAAAGTTTGTCCAAGGTGTTCAAAAAAAGGGGAATACCAATACCAGGAGGGCTCAATGGGTGAAAATCTGGATCAAGCGGCCATTGACGCTCTTTTAGCCGGGGCAAACAGCGCTGCACAGGAAAAACAGGAATCAAAATCCAGCGGAAATTTAAACCAGGATGATATCGATGCCCTATTCAAGGCACCAGCGGAAGAGGAAGTTTTACAAAAAGAGGCGACTTCTTCTGAAAGCGTGAATCAGGCTGAAATCGATGCGCTTTTAAATCAGTCACAGAGTTCCGGTCAGAGTATGAATCAGGACGAGATCGATACACTCTTGCAGGGCGAGATCAGTCAGGTAAGCGAGCAAGCGAGTCCGGCAGAAGGTACTCCTTCCATTAGCAGCCAGATGATGACTCAGGAAGAGGTTGACGCCATGATGGCTCATCAGTCCACGCGAGAAAGTGCCCCTGAGCCACCCAAACCCATGGCCCAAGCTGAAATTGACGCTTTGCTGAATCAAGCAAATTCAAGCGTGTCAACTGAACAGCAAATGGCGGACGCTGTGTGGGAGGAAGGTCAGAAAGAGTCTGATTCCGGCCATATGAATCAGGCCGAAATCGATGCCCTGTTAAATTCGCAATCTGGCGTGGCAACGCCCTCGACGAATACTTCTTCCGCATCCTGTTCCGGGTTCCTCACTCAAGCTGAAGTCGATGCCATGATGAACCCAGCCCCTGGCGAACAGATGAACCAAGCTGAAATCGATGCTTTACTTCAGCAGAGCTCCACGTCTGCAAGTGCTCCCGAAGCCGCTGAACCCTGCTTGAACCAGGATGAACTCAACTACCTGCTGAGTTCTTCTGCGCCCGTGCCCGCGGAACAGAAAGAGATTGAACAACTGCCAAACAGCCTCGATGCACCGACTTTGGCTGCACGTCAAATAAAACGGGTTATCAAGGCCCGGTCAATGCGGCGCAGGGCACAACTTTTCGGCGGTGTGTATTACCTTCCCGAACGCATAGAGAAGCGGGATCTCGTTTCCAAAGCCATTCAGAAACTGTTTGACCGGGCTCGGGATTTCAGAGAGAAAAGCGACGTCAAAGATCAGGGTCGTGTTTGCTTTATAAAAGACAAATTTGGCCACAAGGTCACGGTCCTGCTCACCAAAGATCAGAACAAGCCCATTCAACTGAGACTGGAAGCCGTCAGTATGTACGATCGCAACAGGAAGCGAAGAAACATTCAGCAAGTTGTCAAAGTAGACTCTTTTGAGTCGTATACAAACACAACAGCCAGCCGCTGGGTCAACTGGTTTGACAATCAATTCGATGTAGACAACCTGAAACACCTCTGTCAATGTGTTTGACTCAGTATGGCAACCAGCCTGGCTCTCAGCAAAGCTCTTAAAAGTTGCATTCACAAAAAAACAGTCAGGCTAAGGCATGCGGTCCCTCTTGACCTGTCCCTTCATTTTTTTGTACTGTCCAACATATCAGGGTTCTTAATTTAATGGAAACCACAGCAGGTCCCGGCTTCCCTGACACCCTGACTGTACCACTGACAGCAAGGGAAAACGCGGCGCGGCAACACTCCCTTAGAGTGTTTTTCAGCTGAAAATAATTTGAAAACAAAAAGCAGACATAACAGCTAACAATCTTTATCGAGTGTGATTGACGTGTTATGATGCAGTGCTAAGTGTTTTGCAATGAGGGGGCAATGATGCCAACGGTCACTCAACTTGAATATCTTCTCGCTGTTGATAAAGAGCGCCATTTTAGCAAGGCCGCGGAGTCGTGCTGCGTTTCTCAACCGTCGCTTTCTGTGCAGATCAGGAACCTGGAAGACGAGTTGGGAGTCGTCATTTTTGACCGCTCGAAAAAGCCCATCATGACCACTGCCATTGGTCTCGATGTCATCGAGCAGGCTCGAAAAGTTCTGAAGGAATTTAAACGGCTTCAGGATATTGCCGATCTCGGTTCCACAGAAGTGAAAGGGGAGTTCCACTTGGCTATTATCCCAACCCTGGCTCCTTATCTCCTGCCTCTTTTTATCGGCGCCTTTTCCAGCGCGTATCCCAGAGTCAAACTGAAAATAAACGAGCACAAAACAGACGATATCATTCGGCTGCTGATAGACGATGAAATTGACGCGGGTCTTTTGGTCACACCGCTTAACGACGACAGACTCATTGAACGTCATCTCTTTTACGAGCCTTTTCACGCTTATGCCTCAGAGGGGCACCCGCTGTTAGCGCAAGCCATTCTGAAGGAAAATGATCTGGACACTGAGAGCCTCTGGATTTTGGAAGAAGGTCATTGCTTTCGGGAACAGGTTTTAAAAATCTGCTCTTTTGATAAAAGCTCCACCGTTCTGCCAAATGTCGAGTTCGCCAGCGGCAATCTGGAAACCTTGAAAACACTGGTTAAAAAGAGCCGGGGTTACACGCTGCTTCCCGATCTCGCAGTTCGGGATTTGGGTGAAGGTGAAACTGAAGCCCATGTCAGGAAATTTGCAAAACCCGGTCCCACCAGGGAAGTCAGTCTGGTGCACAGCCGCGATTTTCTCAAGGAAAACGTCATCGCCGCCCTGGAAAAAACAATTATCGAAAAGCTGCCACCCGATATCAAGTCCTTAAAGAGAGCGGATATTGAGATCATCGATATTTAGCGCGGATTGAAGACCGTTTCGCCATCTTTCAAGCCCTCTGTTATCGCTCCGGCAAACTTTCGTTTTCCTCCTGCCATTTACCGTGAATTCAAACAGCGATTTCCATTTCAACTGCATACTCTGGATTGCCCTTTTCGGGGTTGAGCTTATTGAAATAAGTCGCCGTATAGTTTCACGCTATCTCTTTATAGGAACATAATATTGGTAAGTGAATGGAAATTGCCGTATTCTTCCTGTGTAATCGTTCTTTAAGGAGATGAGCATGATCGATAAACAAATGTTAAATGAAATTAAAAAGATTTTCGCTGGGTTAAAGCATGAAATTGAGTTGGTTCTCAACGAGTCCAATCACGAAAAGCAGGGTGAACTGGAGGACATGCTGAGCGAGGTGGCTTCCACTTCCGACAAGGTGAAATTGGGTCGCTCGGGAGTTCAAAAGCCTTCACCTTCCTTCAGCCTGAAGTACGATGGTGCTTTGAACGGCATTTCCTTTACGGGCATTCCCGGTGGCCACGAATTTTCCTCCCTCATTCTGGCTATACTCAATTCGGACGGCCAGGGGAAATATCCAGATGCTGGTATTATCAAAAGAATCAAGGGTTTAAAAGGGCCAATCAGCTTAAAGACCTACATCTCGCTTTCTTGTGAGAACTGTCCTGATGTGGTTCAGTCGTTAAATCTGATGGCCATTCTTCACGATGATTTCAGGCATGAAATGGTGGATGGCGCGTTTGAAGCGGAAGAAATTCAGAAGCTCGGAATTCAGGGTGTTCCCAGTGTCATGTCGGGTGATCAGCTAGTCAGTTCCGGCAAAGTGGGTCTGCCAGACCTGCTGAAAAAACTCGAAATCACTTTTGGAAAAGAGGAAGGAACACAGGAACCTGTGGACCTGGGTCTGTTTGACGTGGCCGTCATCGGCGGCGGTCCTGCTGGTGCTTCCGCGGCTATTTACTCCTCCAGAAAGGGGTTGAAAACTGCGGTCGTTGCGGAGAACATAGGCGGCCAAGTAAAAGAAACCGTTGGAATTGAAAACTTCATTTCCATTCCCTATACCGAAGGTCCCCAACTCGCCTCTCAGATAGCCGAACACATGTCTCGTTACGAAATGGAGCTGCTGGAACACCGCAGAGTGGATAAAGTGGAACTCAAAGACGAAACAAAGAAGGTACAGCTGGATTCAGGTGAGTTCTTTCACACCAAATTCCTTATCGTTGCAACCGGAGCCAAGTGGCGCGAACTGGGTATTCCAGGTGAACAGGAGTACCTGGGCAAAGGCGTTGCGTTCTGTCCCCACTGCGACGGTCCCTACTACAAAGGCAAAGACATCGCCGTTATCGGTGGCGGTAACTCCGGTGTGGAAGCTGCCATTGACCTGGCCGGTATCGTGAAATCTGTAACGGTGCTGGAGTTCCTGCCCGAACTGAAAGCCGATCAAGTTCTGGTAGATAAACTGCTCTCCCTGCCCAATGTTCAAATTATTAAAAATGCCAGAACCAAGGAAATTAAAGGCGATGGCAAGAAAGTCAATGAACTGATCTACGTTGATCGCGCCACGGAAGAGGAAAAATCACTCAAGCTCGACGGTGTTTTCGTTCAAATCGGTCTCATGCCCAACAGTCAATGTGTGAAAGATGTGGTGGAAACCAACCGGTTTGGCGAGATTGTCATAGATCAGAAGTGCAAAACCAACGTTCCTGGCGTATACGCCGCCGGTGATGTGACCACCGTGCCCTATAAACAAATCATTATTTCCATGGGTGAAGGTGCTAAAGCCGCGCTGACAGCCTTTGAGGAACACATGCTCAAAGGTTAATCCGTTTCAATCCTTCATAACCACAGAACTTTTCCAAAAAGGGCAAACTCAGGTGTTTGCCCTTTTTTGGGTGTGTGCGCCGTAGTTGACGGTCCTTCTTCGGGCGTAGAAACCGATTCCCCAAAGTGCAAAAAACAGAGGGCCCGTTAACAGCGTGATCCACTGATAGGTTCGCTTGGTTTCATAAGTGAGGTTGGCCGGCAGCGGAACAAACGCGTTTTCGCGTCTGTCAATATCGCTTAAATCCATGTCGGAACACCAGAAACCAAGGGTGTTGGCGATAAAAGCCAGTGAACTGGGGTTCTGGTATTGCCCGAGAATTTCGTTACTGCCGATGACAACCATTTTAACCGTGTTGTCGGTACTCTTTTGGGTTGAATCGAAGTACGGGTCAAATACACCTGAAACCAGGACACCCATGGGGTAGACGTTAAATGAAGTGGGACCCGGAAGAGTATCGGGGTTTAAGTCAAAAACACGCTCCTGCAGCCAGGCCTGTTTGGACGATTGAAGGAGCGTTTGAGTTTGGTCGTTGGAGAGAGGTGTAACCGTTGAACACCACGGAAGTGTCATGGTTTGCAGAGTTTCAACGGGCTTGAAATTCAGAGGGAAACCATCCAGCAGCCTTGAAACCATGGGAAAAACGGGGTATTCCCGCTGTAGACGGGAATTGGTGGAAGATTGAATTCGCTGGCAGCTGTTATCGGAAACCAGGTTGCGACCTACCTCAAATCCGTAATGCTCGAAGAGCGCGTCGGCCGGGTCTTTGGGAAGTTCACGGGCTGTCAGCTCTGGAAGTTGAATGGAGACACCCGAAGTGAACAGCAGAACGGGTTTCCCCGATTGAATGAACGCATCCAGCTCTTTTAACTGGTTTTCAGAAAACTCGCGAACACCCCAGGTGATGAGCGCATCGGCGTGTTCAAAAGGTACAATCTTGTCGGGAACAATTCTGCCATGCTCCAGATTGTACTGTTTTTGGAGTTCCAGCAGCATGGGTTTCATGTCGTTTTCAGGATCGTGTCCCAGGGGCGAGGGCGGCATGCTGCCGGCCAGCAGGACCTTTTTCTGCGTGGTGTGATTTAATTTCAGCAGGGCTGCTGTCAGATCGTATTCCAGGTTGGGGATATCCTGCATGGTTGGGAAGACCACTTTCCGTTCGCCCTGAGTCAGTACCATACCGAACCAGATTTTGACCGTTTCCACGCGGCTCTTTTGGGTGACGTTACCTGCCGTTTCCACGACGCCGTAGCTCAGAGCTTCCCTTCTGGCCGCTTCATCCAGGTCGGGATTCAATTTTTGAACTTGAAATTTTCCCTTGCCATGAGCCTCGTATTCCGCTGCCAGTCTTTCAATAAAGGCGAGCACAGGCTGGAATTGAGGTGGTAAGTTGGAACTGAAGAAGAGTTTCAGGTGGGTTTCCTCATCCAGATGAGCGCAGACTTCTTTGGTTGAAGGACTGAGTGTGTAAATGCCGTTCCGGGTGAAGTCCACTCTCAAGTTGGTGTAGTTCACAGCCGCATTCAGGGCAATAAAAATTCCGGCTACAAAGAGAATGCGTGTCAGTTTATAGGGTTTCCAGCTGCTTAGAAAACCACTGTGCCGTGCCTGACCCAGGAACTGGATGCTCATGAACAGGAAGAAAAGTGTCAGCGAGAGAAAGTAAACCAAATCCTTTAAATCAAGCAGACCACTGGCCATTTGCTGCAACCTGAAATTGAGGTTCAGAGGTGAATTTTCAAAGAACGCGAAAAAGGAAAAAATGAGAAAAGAAAAGAGAAAGGCGACCACCTGATGGCGTGTCATGGAACTGATCCAGAGCGAAAAGGCCAGGGCCGTTGCGGAAAACAGAAGTAAGCCAATGTAGCCTGAGAGCACGGGACCCAGGTCGAGATCGCCCAGTTGAACCAGGGTGTAGGGGAAGGTCAGGGTTGCTGCCAGTGTGATCAGGATGGCGGTAAACGGAGCGAGGAACTTGGCCCACACCAGAGTTGTGTGGGGGAGAGGCATGGAGAGCAGCCATTCCATGGTACCCTGTCTCATTTCCTCGGCCCACGCTCGCATGGCCAGCAGGGGCACGAAGACAGCCAGTAAAAAGGGCGCCAAGCGAAAAAAAAGTCTCAGGTCTGAAGTGCCATTGACGAAGATATTCAGTCCTGAATTTTGCCAGAACAGAAAATAAGCCAGCGTGGCAGGCAGCATACTGCAGAACAGGTACCCCATGGGGTTGTTGAAGAGGTGTTTGAATTCTTTCATGAAAAGAGTGGTAAAAGCCTTCATGCCGACACCTCACATCGCTGACGGAAAGCACGCTCCATGGATGACTGACCCGACATGAACTCCGCAGGGGTGCCGTCGAACTGGATGCTGCCGTTGTGAATAAAGATCAGATGCTGACAAAACTGTGGAACGGCGTGCAGAATGTGAGTGGAAAACAGAATGGTTTTGCCTTTTAAAGAACTCAACATGGTTAAAAAATCGCCGGCCTGATTGGGATCCAGCCCGGAGGTGGGTTCGTCCAGGATGAGAATGTCCGGATTGTGCACCAGTGCCTGCGCCACACCGAGCCTTTGACGGTAGCCCTTTGAGAGCGTGCTGACGCTTTGATTGATAACCTGTTCCAGTTGGCAGGATTGCACAACTTCAGAAACGGCGAGACGCGATTGGCTTTTGGAAAAACCGTGCAGTCCGGCACAAGTTCGCAAGTATTCACCCGCGATCATGTCTTCGTAAAGGGGGTTGTTTTCCGCCAGATAACCAATGCTTTGTCTCACTTTTAACGGTGTCTTGCTTTCTGTTTTGGTTGAAACTGTTTGGCCCAGAATTTCAAAGGAGCCTGAAGAGGGCACCAGGGTTTGGGTGATTATTTTCATGGTGGTGGTTTTTCCGGCGCCATTGGGGCCAATGAAGGCCGTGATTTCGCCTTCCTTCAGTTGAAAACTGATGTCTTTAAGAGCCGTTTTCCTGCCGAAGGTTTTGGTTATGTTATCGAGTTTGATCATGTGCTGTCCTGAAGTGATGGTGGTTTGTTTCCTGAAAAGGCTGGAAACCCAGCTGTTTGAATGTGCATTCTAGCAGATATTGTTAAGGACTCGAAACCAATGCGGGTTTGAGCCTTCTTTTGTTGAGTGAAAAGAGGCAGAGTGCTGCTCTCGCTGATTCCAGAAACACTGTTGTAAGCACTTTTTTGTGGAGTTGAAGATTGACAGGAAGTGGACTGTTTGAATGATGATTTCAGACAGGCTTTTTTTTGATGAGAAAACCTGAAAAACCGTCAAATCGGTGGCTCGGTGGGATGACGAAGTGGCCCTCTTGAGGTCTCAGCCACGGGACACCGGCGGGCAGCCAGTTCTTCAGCTCTTCTTCCGCCAGAACGGCTTCAGTGGGTACAGCGGGAAGCTCACGCTTGTTGAGCGTGCAGACGGTGTACAGAAGAAATCCGCCTGGCTCCACACGGCGCCAGGCTGAGTTCAGGATATTTTGCTGTGTTTGCAGCAACTGCTTGTGTTCGTGGCCTGTTCGCAGGAATTTGAGCTCCGGGTGGCGGGCGATAATGCCCATGGCACTGCAGGGCGCGTCCACCAGGACCAGATCGAAATGTCCCTGGACAGGATGGTCATCGGTTATTAAATGTGTCTCGGCTTTCAGGTTCAGTCTTTGAAGGTTTTCCTGCATTTTCTTTAATCGTCTGGCAGATATGTCCGATGCGGTTAGCTTCTCTATTTGTCCAAACGCGGCCATGTAGCATGTTTTCCCGCCCGGGGCGGCACAGGTATCCAGGACGCGCCGACAGGAGGAACGGCAGACAATTTCCGCAATGGCCTGGGCACTTTCGTTCTGGATGTAGACCCGTCCGGAACGCATGTCCGGGTGCCCGAACTGCACATGCGGCAACATGGCACGTTCAGAGCTGCTGTTGACTGCCGGTTCATCCGCATTCCAATAGGCTTGTAACGGCGATTCTTTCCAGTTTTCCAACCATAGAGAGACGGTTCCCGAGGCGAACTGTTGTTGCAGCTGGTTCTTGTACCAGGCGGGCAGAAAATGTCGCTCGTGGTGGTATTCGTGTTTTTCAAGGTTCCTCTGCACCTGTCTTAAAATACCGTTGACGACGGGCTTCAGGCGTTTAAAACCGCGCTTTTGAGCGATGTTTACCGCTTCGTTGATAACCGCGTAGTCAGGGGTTCGCATCATTTTTAACTGATAAACGGAACTTCTCAACAGCCACTGCAGGAAGGGCGGCAGCTTTTTGAGCGGTTTTTTGCAGTATTGCTTGAGGATTTCTTCAATAAAGAAGAAATAGCGGAAAGTGCCATAGGCTATTTCATGGGCGAATGCCATGTCTTCTTTGGGCAGCTGGAGCCCGATTTCCGAAATGGCTTCATTGACCAGAAGCCCTTTTGCTTCCACTTCCAGCATGCAGGCCACAGCCAATTCACGAGCGCTTTTAATGATCATCGCTACTCCTTTCACAAAGCCAAACACGGTCTTTCATTTCAACGCACCTCATCCATACGCTGAGCATGCCATCATCCTAACGACAAGCTGTGTATAAATCCACTGATTTGAGTTTAAAAAACATCGCTGAAGATGACGGTGCTTGCAATAGGTGAGTGGATGAATGCACTCTAACGGGAACTTCGCAAGTCTCTAAACTGATCGTATTCAGTAAAATAAGAATGCGGGAGTATTACTGCTCAGTGAGTATGATCTACTCGTCATTTATTTCACATTTTTATCACAAAAACATTCGGGAAAGTGATAGACTTACTGCAAAACACCTGAAGATTTCGGGGTTTTCCGATTTCTGCTTCAGAACACATTCGAGGAGGATATTATGACCAGTGAATTCAAAGGTGGAGTCATTACGGGAAAAAATTACATCAAACTTCTGGAGAAATGCCGTAATGAAAAATACGCCTTACCTGCTGTCAACGTCATTTCAACGTCAACTGTCAACGCGGCCTGTGAAGCTGCCGCCAAGGTGGGATCAGACATCATCATTCAAGTGTCCAACGGTGGAGCACAGTTCTTTGCGGGCAAAGGGGCAGACAGCTTCCAGGCCAAAGTTCAAGGCGCTGTTTCCTTTGCCATTCACGCCCGGCGGATGGCCAAGCTCTACGGCGTAGGGGTTGTTTTACACACCGATCACGCCAACAGGAAGCTCTTGCCCTGGATCGATGCTTTGCTGGATGAGGGCGAAGCATACTACAAGCAGCACGGCGAGCCGCTGTTCACGTCACATATGCTGGATCTTTCCGAAGAACCGCTTGAAGAGAATATCGCTACCTGTAAGGCTTATTTGGAGCGCATGGCCAAAATCGATATGTCGCTTGAAATTGAACTGGGTATCACAGGCGGCGAAGAAGACGGTGTGGGCAGCGACGTTGTCGATGATGCAAGACTGTACACACAGCCTGAAGATGTTCTGTACGCCTATGAACAGCTCGAGCCAGTTGGTCATTTTACCGTGGCCGCTTCATTTGGCAACGTGCACGGTGTTTACAAGCCCGGAAATGTCAAGCTGCGCCCCATTATTTTGAAGAATTCCCAGCAGCACATTGTTGAAGTCCACTCCGTAAGGGAGAACCCTCTTTCTCTGGTCTTCCACGGCGGTTCCGGCTCCAGCAAGAAGGATATTCGCGATTCCATCGACTATGGCGTCTTTAAAATGAATATCGATACGGACACTCAGTTCGCCTTTACCCGCCCCATTTACGACTATGTCATGAAATACAAAGATCGCCTCTATCGCCAAATAGGTTCAGACGAGGATCCCGAAGTACTGAACAAAAAGGTCATCGATCCGCGTAAATGGCTGCGAGCAGGCGAAGAGCTGTTCCGGGATCGTCTGGTAGAAGCCTTTGAAGATCTCAAGGGAATTGGCAAACGCATTTAAAGAATCATCTTTAAAAGATTTGTCATCTTTTCAGGACAGATCAGCAAAAAAAGAGGTCGTTTGGACCTCTTTTTTTGTTGGACGAAGGATTGTCAAACGGAATCAATACAAGCTTTCTCTTTCGCGAATAGCTTTGTCTGACTTTATCGTGTAGAATGAGTATGAAAAATGCAGTTTCATCATGTTGGTTGACCTCATGTATGGTGCGGCTGTGCTTGCCTGGAACTGCCTGAAACCGAAAGTCTTGGAGGGCAGCCTCGCTTTTGGCGAAAGCGCAAGCACACAAATTCTGATTCCAATGGAACCGCTCAAGTGGAACCACACTTTGAGAGTGTATTTTTCAAATACACCATGATTGGCCTGTGACTTGCACCATGCTGCCTGTCAGGAAACATCGAAGGAGTGTGATTATGAAAAAAACAATTCTATTTCTGATTTTAAGCGGTATGCTGATGGCCGGTGATTTCACCGTTGTTCAGAACAGAGAGCGCATGGCGGGGACACCCCGGCTGATGGATCAGGCTCAATTTAAGGCGGGTGCGTCAACGGTTGTGGAAGTTGTTCCCCATCTGTCGGCCAATGATATCTGGAAATCGATTCTCTACATTCGCTCTGACAGCGGCTTTTCGGCCAATTTTTATCTGGAATTCTATGATCCCGATGGCAATTTACTTGATGTCAAGTTCTATGATTCCGATGGCCGTGATTACTATGACAACCACTTCCAAAGGACCATTACGGGCTATGAAATCATCAGTCTCGAGTTCGACTCGCTTGAAAGGGGCAAGAGTTTTCAGGCTTTCATTTTCACCGAGGACAATGTGTTCTATTCAGCTGAAGCACTATTTAATCGTTACAACGGCACACAAAAGGAAGCTTCTGTTGGTGTCAAGGGTGCCGCTCCCGGTTACAACTTCGTCATGAATGTTGAGGAGCGAACGGATTTGTACACCGAGCAGTTCAACTTCAGGGCGTTTGCCATTTCGAATATTGAAGAATCTTACTGTACCTGCGAGGTGGAACTCTACGATGATGGCATAGGCGGCGTTAATTTAGACGGGTTTGTTGCTAGAAATTCACTTTCTATCAACCCCAGAGGTAAGGCCGTATACAAATTAAGAGAGCTATTCAATGTAGCCGACCTGCTGCCCAAGGGGTTTGGATACATCATTATAAGATGTGATCGTGTTGCCACCGCGATGGGTTTGACCTTCGAGGAGAACAGCCCTGTTGCAGGTTCGGTCCCTATTGATACAGTGGAGTTTAATTCAAAATAATGAGGGGTTGCTGACCTTTCAGATAAAGGCGACGTCTTCTTGCTGGACAGAGACCACCAGCACGTTCTCAAATCCCATGTCTTTGAAAGAGGTGGGCAAGTGGGTGAAGGAACACCCGTTGCCGGAAGTCGACTCGGCAACGATGTTCATGGCGGTCCAGAAATAGCTTTTTTGCTCAATCTATTGAAAATTGAAGCACTCAGCCTGTTCCTCTAAATTGACGTGACAGACGAAGTCCAGCACGTGAATGCTTTCATCCTGGATCAGGTCGTGTTCTGGCTGGATATCCGGCGTTTTTTCAAGCCAGTGACTGATTAAAATGAGTTGATCAAAGTCATCCACGAGAGAATCCGAGTTGAAGTCGCCGGGAAACTGCGCGGGTAAAACGTCGAAATCGTTCGGCTGAGTGCGATCAAAGCAGTGGACAGCTGGATAGAGACCTTCACTGATGGTGGCATAACCGCCGCTAAAGGGATTGAAACCGATGGCTTCTCCCTGAGGTTCCTGAATAAGGGGAAGGCTGCATGGAGAAGCGGAAAAGGCTTCCCAAAGATCGGTTCCAGCTGAGCGAAACCACAAATAGGCGTGATCACTGAAAGGCTGCATGTAGTTTTTCACAACTATCTGACTGCCATCGTGGGATACATCACCGCCAACGGGAAAAGCCACGGAGATATCCAGCAGGTATTCCAGCTCCATATTTTCATCAGGAACCCAGGGTTTGGGAACGCGGTACAACCGGCCAACGGGAAAATCTCTTTTTGAAACAACAAACAGTTCTTCATTTTGTGGATCGAACAGCAGGGTTTCCGCATCCCGGGCACCATCGGGATAGGTAAGGTGAAATGCCGTTGGAGTGAGAGTGACTTCAAACGGTCCGGCCGCATCCTGACAGGGATAAACGACCGGTTCAGCTACCATGTAAATCGCGATCGAGGAGCGAACCGCGTCGTTGTCACCGATATCCCCCAGGAAGAGTACCTGATGATGAGCAGCGGAGAGATATCCCGTGGCAATATCTTCCACATCGGTAATAGCTGGTATGTCTAAGTGCAACACGGCCGCTGTACTGCCAAAGGCGTTGAGTGCAAAAACAGAGGGCTCGCCACCCGAATCATTGTGAACCCAGATAATTTGAGGGTTCAACTGGCTGTATACGAGTCCCGAAATTTCCGATAATTGCTGATCCTGGACAGATAGATTGGTCGAACTCGCTTGAAAGTCTGGACACTGAAGCCATAACAAATAGATAAGCCACATGGCACCATACCCCTCGATGGACCCTCCGCCCGGTCATGAGATGAATTGATATACCGGGATGGATTCGTCTTGAACGCGATAGCCTTTATCATAAGGCGTTTGAATGCAGGCTGGATGTTTCGTGGTGGAATCCCGCTGTCAATGGAGATTGAGCATGGAAACACCCACCTTACAAGTATAAACATCGGAATGGGAATCGCTAAACTTTACCTGATGGCACTCTTCGGATGGACGATTCATGTCAAAATCAAGGTATAGCCAGAGCTGGCGCACGGGCTCCGACACAAGTTCCGGTCACGCACTTCTAGCTGTATGAAATATAAACTGGCCAGGGAAAATCAGGCGGGACGCTGTAAAGCGACTGCCTGTTTTGGGTTAAAGATCCGCTTTGACCAGTTCTCCTGAAACTTGCTGGAGAATACGGAAGGTTGTTTCCGCTTCAGGCAGCAAATAACTGAAGTAGAACTCACAGGTATTGATTTTGTCGGCATAGAACGCTTCCGCTTCTTTTTGAGGCAGTGCTTTTTCAGCCGCTTTTAAAAGGAAGTACCCGCCGCAGAGGTGCCCCATGGCATTCAGGAGCTGTGTGGCGTGGTATTGCAATATGTGGAATTGCTTGTTCATGGCCAACTCGCCAAATTTGCCCATAACCCTGGAGCAGCTGTTCACTGCTTTTTCAAGCTGCTCTGCCAATGCCGCCAGTTTGGTTTGTTTGACTCGATTGGTGAGTTCGGTCATTTCCAGGGCAAGCGTTTTCCAGCTGGCACCTTTCGTTCCCAATAATTTTCGGAACACCAGATCCAGACCCTGAATGCCATTGGTTCCTTCATAGATCGATGTGATTTTAATATCGCGCATGAGCTGTTCAATGGGGTAGTCCTTACAGAATCCATAACCGCCATAGACCTGCATGGCCAGTTCGGTGACTTTGAAGCCCATATCGGTGCAATAGCTTTTGCAGATGGGAGTTAAAAGTTCAAAGAGGATGGCGGCTTTTTCTGCTTCTTCCGGGTGGTGGAGCAGATCTTCGTAATAAGCTCCGTGGAAAACCAGGGCGCGAGAAGCCTGGACGATGGCTTTCATTTTCATCAGCATGTAGCGAATGTCGGGGTGGTTGATGATCTCGGTGCTTTCGGTTTGTCCGGGAAGCGCCCCCTGTTTGCGCTCTTTGGCGTACTGTAACGCGTATTCACAGGCAACAGAAGCCAAAGCCATACCCTGTAAACCAACGCCGTTTCTTGCGGCATTCATCATTTGGAACATGTACTTCAGTCCCTGATTTTCCTCTCCTACAATGTAACCTGTGCAGTTGCCGTTTTCTCCGAAATTCAGCACACATGTTGAAGATGCCTTTATTCCCATCTTGTGTTCAACGGAACTGCAAATGACGTCATTGGATTCAGCGGGATTGCCATCTTCATCCAGCTTGAACTTGGGCACGACAAAGAGACTTAAACCCTTGCTGCCTTTGGGAGCCCCTTCCACACGAGCCAGAACAAGGTGAATGATGTTGTCGCTAAGATCGTGGTCACCCCAGCTTATGAAACTCTTGGTGCCGGTAATTCGGTAGGCATCCCCTGCCGGTACGGCTTTTGTGCGGGCGGCACCCACATCGCTTCCCGCTTGAGGTTCTGTTAGACACATGGTTCCAGTCCATTCACCTGAGTACATTTTCTCCAGGTAGACATCTTTCAGTGCTTCGGAACCAAAAGAATCGATGAGGTTCGCGGACTCTCTGGTTAAAAGCGAGATCATGGAGAAACTCAAACAAGCTCCTATCTCCAATTCAGAGAGGGCTGCGGCAAAGAGGTGAGGCATGCCGATGCCACCGTATTCGGGATTGGCGATGACCGCGGTTAAACCTATTTCAAGGTAGTTTTCCCATAACGCTTTCATACTGGCCGGGGTCTTTACACAATCGCCAACAAGATGAGAACCCTCCTGGTCAAATTCACTGTTTTTGGGTGCCAACTCATCTTGACTGAATTGAAGCATCTGTTCGAATATGAGATCCAGATCTTCTGTACTGAATTCTTCATACTTGTCAACTTCACTCACTTTCTGAAAACCTGGGCACTCTCTCACGTTAAACATAATGTCTCTTTCATCAAATATTCGCTGGCTCATTGGTTCCTCCTGAAATGTTATGACGCATTGTGTCAATGATAAATGTATCAGATCGTTATCCGATCCGGCAAACGAAAAATGAGATATCTTCTCTGCCTGAGTTTTACCGAGTGCAAAACAATGCGCTAAACATGAGTGGATTTCCCGTTTTGGTTGTAATAGAAGTTTCTGGGTTATTGTAAATCTTATAAAGTAAACAGGGTTGCCTTGTGGTTTGAAAATTGCTCCGGGGATTATTAGACTTTGCGTGACTTTATCAATACCGGGAGTTCAGGAGCAACACATGAAACAGAAGAGAAGCGTTGGACTGGATAGAAAGCGTGGTAGGCGGGTTATTTTTAAAAAGGCTGTCCATTCCATGATCGACGAGGATGGCGCTAAATTGAAAAACATCAGCAAGAGCGGTTGTTTGATTAATGCCAGGCAATGGTTGAAAGTGGATGAAACCTGTCATGAAATTTCAATTAATCATCAGAACCTGTCACCCGTTACTGCTGTAGGGAAGGTTGTTCGCGCAAAAATGGTACAGGATGAGCATGGTGCCATGGTCTATGAAATAGGGATCAGGTTCAGTGAGGATGACCCCCACTATCAGGTTTATAGAAACTGGTTTAAAGCTCTTGTTGAGGCAGTAAAACCTCCTGAAAAAAATAAATAGCCCCTGTATCGATGGTATTCAAGCGTTCAGTTTCCATTTGATCGCCCATCGCCTTTTTTTGGAGAGGCCGGGAAGCTGCTAAATCCACGCTTTTTCATAAGAAAGCAACTCTTTTCATTCACCAGGATCAACGTCTTTTCAATACAAGTAAGCCTGGCAATTTGATTGAATTGCCAGGCTTTCCTGAAATAGTGTTAATGGAAATTAATCAAAGTTGGGGAAGGGATTTGTGGGCTCAAAATGGGATGTGAAATGCCTCAGATAGGGTGGTTCCATGGTGATTCTCATGCCGGGCAGTTTATCACCAATTTTCTTGATCGAGCCCAGCACTTCGGCAACGTAGTCGAAGTGAGCCTGCGTGTAGACTCTTCTTGGAAATGCCATACGCACAAGTTCATTGGGAGCGGTCATGGGGTTTCCCTCTTCGTCTTTGGCGCCAAACATGACACTGCCAATTTCTACAGCACGTATGCCGCCTTGCAGGTATAAGGCACAGGCGAGACTTTGACCCGGGAACTGAAGGGGTTCAATGTGGGGGAGCATGGCTTTTGCGTCGACATAGATAGCATGTCCACCAGGTGGTTCCATGATGGGAATACCCAGGCCTCTGAGCTTTTCCGCCATGTACTCTGAAGTTCGAATTCGATATTCCAAATAGTGTTCATCCAACGCTTCGTAAAGACCTAAGCTGAGAGCCGAAAGGTCTCTTCCCGCCAGACCGCCGTAAGTTGGGAAACCTTCTGTGAGAATGAGAGTGGTGCGCACTTCGTCGGCAATTTTCTTGTCTCTCAAGGCCACAAAACCGCCAATGTTGCCCATGCCGTCTTTTTTGGCACTCATGAGAGCGCCGTCGGCCATGGAGAAGAATTCCCGGGCTATTTCGATGGGGGATTTGTCTTGCTGACCTTCCTCGCGCATTTTAATGAAGTAGGCATTTTCCGCAAAGCGCGCGGAGTCGACATAGATGGGTTTCTTGTACTTGTCGGCCACTTTACGAATGGCTTTCATGTTAGCCAGTGAAACAGGCTGACCGCCGCCGCTGTTGTTGGTGATGGTAATCATGATAAACGGAACGTTATCCGCCTGTTCCGCGAGCAGGCTTTCCAGAGCACCGATATCCATATTGCCTTTGAAGGGGAGCACGGCTGAGCAGTCCCGTGCTTCGGGAATGACGATATCTCGCGCTTCGACGTTTAAATATTCGATATTGGCTCGTGTGGTGTCGAAATGCGTGTTATTGGGGACGATCTGGCCCGACTTGCAGAGATGACCAAAAAGGAGCCTTTCTGCGGCTCGACCCTGATGGGTGGGAATGACTTCCTCCATGGTGAAGATATCTCTAATGGCATCCCTGAATTGGTAAAAGCTGTCCGCACCCGCATAGGACTCATCACCAGTCATGATGGCACCCCACTGTTGAGCGCTCATGGCTCCTGTGCCGCTGTCGGTTAATAGGTCGATCATGACATCTTTGGCATGCAGGAGAAAAACATTGTATTTTGCCTTTTCAAGCATCTCCTTTCTCATTTCAAAAGTCGTGTAATTAATGGGTTCCACACTTTTAATTTTGAATGGTTCAATCAGAATTTTGTGTTTCATAGAGTTCCTCCCTGTATTTCCTATAATTATATAGGTTTTTGAGCAATACAGTGTGTAAAAATTAGTTATAATGTTTGGAATTCCTTATTTGTGTGAAATTCAGATGTCCTTTGCACCTAAGGCCATGACTTTTCCGCCGAGCTGATTGTGTTGCTTGAGCAGGGTTTGTCAAGCGCGCAAAAGGCAGCCTAAAAGCTGATTTCAGGATGACGTGCGATATGCTATTATTTGAGTTAACGCGTTTGAGCTTTTATTTAAGGAGAAAGTCGTGATTGTCGTGAATACAGAATTTATACCGGGTTATCAAATTGTCGCTATCAAGGGGTTGGTACAGGGAAATACGATTCGTGCTAAAAACGTTGGTAGAGACATTATGGCCTCATTAAAGAATCTGGTTGGCGGGGAGCTTAGAGGTTATACGGAACTGTTGACTGAAGCCAGAAGGGAAGCTATGCAGCGCATGTTATCTCAGGCAAACGAGCTTGGCGCCAACGCCGTAGTCAATGTTCGATTCAGTACCAGCTCCATTGCTCAGGGAGCGGCCGAATTATACTGCTATGGTACAGCCGTAACGGTGCAGCCACAGCATGCTGCAGAGTAGGTAAACAATGGGAGATCTTGTTATTCTTGCTTTATATACCGTTATACCTCTGCTGTTATTGGGTATGGGTTTTTTCGTCGGCAGGTCCATTGAAAAGAGCCATTTCCGTGATTTAGACCTAAGAGAGCGGGAGCTTGCCGGTATAGTTCAGGTCAATATGAAGCGGCTGCCCCCAAACTGGAAAGCCAGCCAGCCGGTTCTGGTTCAGGGGCAGGCTGTTATTGCCTCTGATTATTTTAAGACGTTTGCAAGTCAAATCAGGAATCTGTTCGGCGGTGAAGTTCGCTCTCTGGAATCACTGATGGTTCGAGCCCGGCGTGAAGCACGCCTGCGAATGCTGGAAGAAGCGAAGGCCAGAGGTTTAAATTGTATTTGCAATATTCGCGAAGAAACTTCTACCATCACCAAGGGAAGTGGAAAGCGGGGTTTAATGAGTGCTGAGGTATATGTTTACGGTACTGCTGTCAACGTAAGATGATCCAATGAAAAATCCACCGAACCCAGATCTATCGGTATACAATGAGCCTCACATGCAGGTGCAGGACAAGGGCGCTATTGAAGATCAGCACGAGCACGCTGTTTGGGATGAACCCGCGCAGCTGGCCAGACAGGCTCCGCCCAAAGGAGCCATGAGCTACTCCAAATGGTATGCGTATCACAAGGAGCATACGCCCGAATTGAATCGTTGGCTTACCTGGATTCTAGTATGTCTTGTCAGTGGACCTTTTGCGGTTCTTTCAGCTTTAATTTTTGGAAACCCCACATCGGTTGCCGGTTTGATGACGCTCGTTCTCATTGCGCCCATTGTTGAAGAGATCGCCAAGATAGGAGCCCCACTGGTATTACTGGAAACCAAGCCCTATCTCATCTCCAACCGCTTTCAACTGATTGCAGCTGCCATGGCTGGCGGGCTGCTTTTTGCCGTTATAGAGAACCTGTTGTATTTGTTTGTTTACATTCCCAATCCCACTCCGGAAATAGCGATATGGCGATGGACCGTCTGTACATTTATGCATGTGGGCACTTCAACGGTTGCCTCTCTTGGGCTGGTACGAGCCTGGCGAGATGGAGAGACGTACCTGAAAAAACCACAGTTGAACAAGGGTTTTCCCTTGTTCATTGCCGCCATGGTCATTCATGGAAGCTACAACGCACTGGCGATTCTACTTGAATACAAGGGTGTATTTCATTAGTTTGACGAACAGCTCTTTTCCTGTTGGTTCATCTTGTCAGCACAAAAAAACCGGCCATAAATGACCGGTTTTTTTATTTGCATTCGGGTTAAGTTAACCTTGGTATTGAGCACTGCCAAAACCGAGAATAGGGAAGAAAATGATGCCGAGTAAGAGAAGCCCTATGGCAAACCCCGCACCTTTACCAAACTTTTTGGCCAGCTCGAGGCAAACCAGAATCATGACAATAAAGTTAACGAAAGGAATTAAGAAAAGAATAAACCACCACAGTGGCTTGTCGACAATTTCCAATAGCACGATTAAATTGTAGATAGGAATGATAGCAGCCCAACCGGGTTTTCCCGCTTTTGTGTATATTTTCCACATACTTGCAATCATTACGATGAAAATAACTAAATAAAAGATGCCTGCAATCGCAAATCCAATACCTGATCCATTTTCCATTTTTTCCTCCAAATTAGATAAAATTCCCAAGCTTTATTTACAGTTGTATCTGTTTTAACTTTGGATATTGAACTATTTTACCCTAAACAGCTGGACCTTGGGTAGTAAAAAATGGGCTTGTTCACTCTAGCCAAAACATCGATAATCAATCACGCAGCTCACATTTAAGGATGGGTGATTGTTGAAGAAATGCTGCTTTTAGAACTGGTTCTTTGGGGCGGTACTCTTCAGCTTGGCAATGTGATAAAACCGCCAGGTCAATAAGCCTGCTGTCAGGGTGAGCCCAACCACAAGCCCGTACCAAACGCCTGTGACGCCAATTTTCATAGGTACGGCTAAAAACCAACCGATAGGGATACCAAAAACCCAAAAAGCGACAAAGGCCAGCCTGGCTGGTATCTTGACATCTTGAATGCCTCTTAAAGCTCCCAAACAAACAGCCTGCTGACCGTCCGAGAGTTGAAACAAGGCAGCCAGCAGGATTAACTGAGATGCGATGTCGCGCACAATGGGGTCATCGATATAGAGAACAGGCAGCATGTGATTGGCAAGAACGAAGAAGACGCCTGTCAAAATCATTAGCCCTAAAACTAAAATAAATGCGGCATTGCCTGCCATGCGAAGTTGAATGAAATCGCCAGACCCATAGAAGCGGGCAATCCTGACGGTGGAAGCCATGGAAATACCCAGTGAACTCATGTAGGTGATTGAAGCCAGGTTAAGGGCAATCTGATGGGCCGCCAATTCATTTTTCCCGATCCACCCGATTAGAAAAGCCGATGCCACGAAGGCACTGACTTCAAAAACATACTGAATGCCGCTTGGAATTCCCACGTTGAGTATGTTTACTATAAGGGGCCAATGGGGTTTGGTAAGATTAAATCGAATGTGGAATTTTTTTAGTCTGGATGAAGAGATAACGAAAAGAATCATGCAGCATGACATGATGACTCTGGTGGAGAAGGTTGACCATCCGGCACCTTCAAGACCCAATGCCGGGAATCCCCATTTGCCAAATATAAAAATCCAGTTTCCCACGGCGTTCACGATGTTGGCAGCCAGAGATATAATCATGGCAGGAACCATGATGTTAAGTCCTTCCGTAAACTGTTTGAATGTCATGAAGAGGAGAAAGGGAATCACAGACCAGCCCAGAATCTCCGCATACCCGATAGCCAACAATTCTACTTCAGGGTCCTGGCCCATGAATGCAATGAGCCGGCTGCCCCATACCGCCAACGCGGTGAGAAGAACACCCACCAATAGAGTCACAAACAAGCCTTGATTGAGAATCATACCGCATTGATCGTACCTTTTAGCTCCAAACGCCTTTGAAACAAGGGGAGAAATAGCGAGGGTAACGCCCATTCCAAAGACAAGAATAATCATAAAGAGACCGTTCCCCAGCGAAGAAGCCGCGAGAGAGGCAGCATTCAAATGACCCACCATGATGGAATCCACAACTCCCATCATCATCTGACCAAGTTGACCGATGATCAGTGGGATGGCTAATTTGACCGTCTGTTTTAGATGTTTTCTCAGCAAGAGCATGCCTCCGGCAAACCATAAGCGATAGGCATTCTACACCATGGAACCATGAAAATGGAGAAGAGTTTGATGCTTTTCTTTGCCGATTTCATTTGTCACAGTAAAACCTCAGACAGGTATTGGTGAAAAAGTGGAATGCATGAAGCCGGGTGTTTTTATTATGGCGTGTTTGTGGGTTACTTCCCAGTGAAGAATCCGGTAGATCCAAAGTTGAACTTCTTGTTTGAGGCTGTTTTTGCGAGGAACTCGCTACAGCGGAATGGACTCTTCACGCAGGAGACTCGCAGTGTTTCAAGTCGTGAGACAAAGTCTGTATTCTTTGTGCTTTAGAGAGAAGTACTGTCTGGACAGTTAAATCGGAGCATGCAGCCGTCTGCGGGTTTTGTTCACAATGAGAACTGAAATGTGTGCGCTCAATCCGGCAGGTTCCAGCCGCTGGATTCAGGCTAGCGGGCTATTCCCTGTCAGCCCACTTGTCAGAGATCTGAAACGCCACGACCTGACCGACAGCGCAGAGTGTTTCCCCAGCCATTACCTGAACGTCAACAGTCACTTTTTTTCCTGAAATATCGACTATTTTACCCTTTAGAACCAATTCAGGTCCGAGCGGTGTCGGCTTGAGGTACTTGACATTCAACGTGCCGGTTACAAAACGCTTGGCCGGTTTGGAGTCCATGGGGAGTCCCTCAGCGCGGTAGGCTGCCGCTGCGGCGCTTCCGGTGCCGTGACAGTCAATCAGAGAGGCGATCAATCCCCCGTAAACAAAGCCCGGTATGGCAGTGTGATAGGGTTTAGGGGTGAACCTTGTGACGGTTTCGTCTCCATCCCAGTGAGTTTTAATGTGAAGACCTTCAGGGTTTAACTGGCCACAGCCGTAGCAATGGTTCACATCGTCTGGATAAAACTTTTGGAAGCATTCAGCGTTCATTCAGTCTCCTCTTCTTGATACAGTTAACAAGGTTCAGGTGAGAAAAGGTTCCAACTGTACTTCAATGGCGGCCTTAGCACTTTCTTTAGCCTTTGTTTTGCAGCAGCCGCTTGATCCTGGCATCCAATGGTGGATGAGTTGCCCAGAGAGAGACGCGTTTCAGCGAACTAATTTTAGCCATAGCGTAATTTTGAGGTTCGGCTTTGTTGACAACCGCATTTTTTAAGGACTCCAGAGCCGAGGCCATTGCCTGAGGTGAGGTCAGTCTGGCTGCTCCTGCGTCCGCGCGATATTCTCTCCATCTAGAGAAAGCGGCGATTGGAATGTAGGCCAGCATCATGAACACGGATTCAAGCACAAATACGGCCGCGTAATAACCGATGAAACCGAGACCTCCGCCTCCGCGGTCGTCTCTCATAGCCTGGTCGATGAGTCTTGCGATAACGCGTGATAAAAACATCACCAGGGCATTGGCGATACCCGTGAGCAAGGTCATGGTGACCATGTCACCATTGGCGATATGCGAAATCTCATGAGCGGCAACGGCTTCAACTTCACGTTGATTCATCTTGCGCAGGATACCTGTTGAAAAAGCCACCAGGGACGATTTCTTCGATGGACCCGTCGCAAAAGCGTTGGGTTCAGGGGAATTGTAAATGCCCACTTCGGGAGTTGGCAGTCCTCTGCTTTTGGCCAGGTGATCGATGGTGTGGTAGAGCTGTCTTGCTGTGGGGTCTGGGTGTGTGGCCGTAATGAGCTGAATTTTATAAGCTCTCTTTGCCATCCAGCGACTGATAAGCAGCGAGATAAATGCGCCTCCCATTCCGAAAGCACCGCAAAAAATGGCCAGACCGCTGTATCCGGGCGGAAGTTGAATTCCGAAAAAGGGTAAAATTACATTGACAATCAACGTTACCGTGAAAATAACGAGTGCGTTCGTTATTAAAAATAGGACAATTCGCTTTCCCATACATACCTCTGTTCGATGATCATTCAATCATCTTTCTTTTTTTGTATTATAGCTTATTTTGCCCGCAAACAACCACCCATGGTCGTTTTGCCTGTGTAGAAGTGAAAGATTGCCTCTTGAAAAGTGGGCTGTTTTGCGATTTGCTTGCTCTATGGCATGGAGAAACTATTGGAGCACAGTTGATACGAGGTTTTGATGAATGAGCTTTTTAATTGGGGCAGGAGTATCGTATAGGGCTGGAGAAGCTGAAGAATTGAAAACGGAACCGCTTTACTATTTGGGGTGCCTGAGTGTTTTCAGGATAGATGAAAAGCTTGGTTCTGACGTCGTTATGTTACAAAGATAACCAACAGTTCAGTAATCCATATCCTGTTTTTGAAATTTTGGCTTGGACTTTGCTTCGGATCTTGAGAGAATAATGCAGGTACCACTTGGATCTCTACTTGTGACTTTTTTTGTGCGACAGGAGGAATTTCTGATGTCCGGAAAATCGATATTGTTTGGAGTGGTTTTGATAATTGCGACTTTAGCATTTGGCGCTGGCAGTGTAGGCGAAGGACTTCGAGTTATTCCACACCTACCCAGTGAGAGCGGAGGTTTTGTCGGGACACTGGTGATTAACAACCAGTCCAGGTTAGAAAAAAAAGTTGGACTTATTTGCTATTCCATAGAAGGTAAAGAGCTTGGAGTGGTGGAGCTCAGCTTGGGAGAGCGAGAGTTGAAGCTCGTAAACGTACACGAGGTCCTTCCAGAGGGCACAAGTCATGCTGTGTTAACGGGGTCCAAACGCGTTAATTTAAGTGTCCTGTACCGGTCCAGCAGCACGATCGATGCAAATAGCTGCGCAGGTGAGGTACTATCGCAACAAGCTGATATCAAGGTTATCCCTTCTTTTGAAAATCAGAGTGACGATTATTGGGAAGGTGCAGCTGTCGTCAATACGGGAGACAAAGAAGGCGTTATAATGATTGATGTCATGGCAGACGGCATTCTTGGGCCGCCTGGCAGAGCACTTCCTATAAAACCAATGGAAAAAATTGTTTTTACTTTCTCCAGTTTGTTCAATCAAAAAAGGCGGTTTCAGGGCGAGTACTACCAAATCAGTTCCGATCAGCCATTTGCTTTCCTGGGATTGGCTGGAACGACAAATCATAAAATTCTATGGCCGGTTGCCCCGAATCCTGTGCAGCAGTACAAGGGCAATGCCTTTTCGCAGTTAAGTGTCCGCGATCTTCAGGTTGACCCCTATTCCATTGAAAAGCTGTCTCTAAGTGAAGAAATACTGACTGTTTCATTGCAGTACCCTGACGGCTGCTCTGGTGCGTTGAAGCTGTTTATGTCAGGCGGTTTTATGGAATCGATGCCCGTTCAAACCAATCTCACCCTGCAGAGAGTTAAAGATCCCGATCAGGATTGCCCTGAAGGTTCGGTTGTTGAAGATCGCGTGTTTGATCTGACACCTCTCATTCAGTCTTACCGGAGCAACTATGGATCAGAAGAGGAAATTCTGCTCAATATCTACGACTATCAAGGTGAACGCGTCGAACAGTTGAAGTACCAGCCTGCGAAGTAAAGCTGGCGCTCAGCGTCTGGACAATTCTCTCGTCAAGGCCTGGTGCGCGTTGTGACAACGAATTTTGACGGGATCCTTTTTCACGGTTCCTGGTTCTCTTGGCTGAAAACTCAGGTTTGTCTGCCTGTTTTCAGTCTTGAGCTGCCAGCTAGTTCGACTCCGCACAGCAGAACAATACTGCAGAGAGCCAATATCCCAAGTTGAGTATGGTCTGTCTGAAAATTGATGAGGAATAAGACTGTCACTAAAATACCTCTGATAAAACTCCAGGAAAACATACCGCACCCCCAAGTGCAATTAATATAGTTCAATATACAAACAATAGTTTGCATAGTCAATAAAAAGTTTAGAAAATACGTTGTTATATTGACATTTCGCGTTTTAGGGGCTATGTTTGGGGTGTTGCTGCACTGTTTAGGTTAAGAAAGTGGTTCGGCAAGGTCAATCTGCTTTTTCGGGTTATTTGATTTAAAAGGGAGTCAGTCATGAAATTGTTTAAAGATCGTCTGAGGGAGATTACAGAGGGGTACGGCAGTTCAAGGGCCTTTGCACGCATGTTGGGTGTCTCCGATACCGCTGTTGGACGTTGGCTGAAAGGTGGCGATGTAACTCTGTCCAACTTAAACAACATTTCTGAAAAATGCGGGGTTGAAGTCAAGTGGCTGGCCACGGGTGAGGGACCCAAGTTTTCCGGAGCGGATGTTTTTGGCGCATTCTCCCTAATTCCGCGTTACGATGTAAGGGCCAGTGCCGGTTTTGGAGAAGATGTTACAGAAGAAGATATAGTAGAGGAAGTGCCCTTTAACACTTCGTGGCTTCATGGTCGTTATTTACAGCCAAACAAGTTAGCCATGATTCAAGTTTCAGGTGATTCCATGGAGCCTACGCTTGAAAACAGGGATTTCATTTTATTTGACAAGAGCGATCAAAATTTGCGAGATGGCATGCTGTATGTTCTCAATTTGAACGGAACTCTTCTGGTCAAGCGCTTGCTCACCATGTTCGACGGTTCAGTGGTGATACGAAGTGATAACAGTGCGTATGCCGATCAACAGGTAACCCCTGAACATGCCAGCAGACTCGCCGTCTTGGGCAGAGTGGTTTGGTTTTCCAGAAACATGTAAAGAGTGCACTGCTCCTATTGGCACAGAAAGCGGTGTGCTCCGGATACGGTCAGAAAAAGGCTATGCCATCAAGGTGTGCTGTAAATCGACATGGGTACCGCAATTGAAATTTACAAGACCCATGCCGATGATTTCGCTCTTAGAATGTACCTTGAGAATGCCTGCGTTCCATGACGCGGCAGCTCATTGATTGAAGATATCTTTCAAATTACTCATTCCATTTGGCTGTTGATTTTCCGATTGAACGTAGGTATCAGGGATCACGAACTGGCTTGGTTCTATTGTTTCCTGTTTTAACTGGGTTACAGCCATAACGGTTGTCGTTGTGGTCTTGTCTTTTACCTTGGTTTTTTTCTTATTCCAGGTAGTGGTTTGGTTGGTTTGTATCAATTTCAGTGGATAGCCTTCCACTTGCTCCGTAGCAGCTCGAATGATGCGATCCAGTTCTTCGTTTCCCGTGGGGGCAGGATCCTTTCTGAGCCATGCGGAAAAGGCTGTGTCTGTGAATTGTTTGGTTGTCCAAGACTCTTCTGTTGTTTTGACATCTAAAACCCGTTTGATACCAAGGACTTTCATTTTCATTTCGTAACTTGTAACAGATTTCCGATAGTCGGTTGGCAAACCTTGAATCGCTTTACCTTTTTTCTCTTCCAGAATGGTTATTTCGGGCTCGGAAAACTCCATTTTCACAACCCCTTGTACCATGTTCATCATCGTACCCGCCGTTTTTAACATCTGACTGATATGGAACAGGCTGTAGGTTTTGTTGACAGGATCGACGAGGTAAATTGTTTGACCGCCATCATTGGTCAGCAGGTAGTTTCCTGTAGCAGCTATTGGAGAGTCGGTTGATTCCTGAAAGATAAATTTCCCGTTTGTTCCATCGACCATGCTCTTGACAATCGTTTTTTGGGTGACTTGACCCTTGTCGTCAGATGTTCTTGTTTCTGTTAAGAATGTCCAGCCTGCCAATACCGGGGTACAAAATATCATAAACAGCACTAAATGTTTTCTCATGCTCAACTCCTTTTGTTTTGTTTCAAACAGGTCACAGTTTTCTACTCCGTTTCATCCATGTACAAAGTGCGTATTCTAGCAGGTAACACGCGATTTGTAACTGGTTTTGATCGCAGATAAGGACACACTTTCCCTTCGATTTTACGGTTTGATTGCCATGGCGTCGGGATGTATGCAATCGAGTTTTTCCAAAACTGCAGTTCAAGTTAAGGGTCACGTTGACTTAGGAAAAATGCCATAGAAAAGATTCGTCTTTCACAATTGAAAAGACGGTTTTCATTCACAGTTCCCCGGTCTGATTGGTCTTTGAAGTCAGTGTGGTTATTTTAATATGGCCTTCGCGATCAATTTGCAAAAGATAAATGCCCCTTCTCACAATATGAGTCAGGTTGGTTGGCAGTTGATATTCTTTGAACTGATTCTGTTTGTAATCATATTCTGCTATGAGATTAGCCTGCTTAAAACTGACCAGACATCTGGATTCATCCAATTTAATGAGATGATCCGGGCGGTAGGAGTAGAGTTTCCTGTTGTATTCAAGGCCCAAGCGGGAGAACACTCTGAGAACACGATCTTCTGAAAGCACAATCAGTGCCTTGTCTTTTCCATTTTCCAGCCATAGAGGTTTTTGGTTTATATCCAGCGATAATTGCCTTTCCCACATCTTTCTGGGTGTATAAACCTGTAGGTTTTTGTCGCTCAACAGGATAGCTCGGTAACCGTAATCCTCTGAGACGTAGGTTATTTTTTTTTCTTTTAGGAAGTCATACGATGCTTCCTGAAAGGGGTACCAGATTTTGGAGTTACCCTTTGTATCACAAATAAAGACACGTTTAGCTGAGTGGTTGATGGAGTAGATGTCTTCGAATGAAAAGCTGAATGCAACCAGCGTTTGTTGCGCGTCGTCCTTTTTGTCTTGAATTGAATAAATAGAAACAGCATTCCTGTTCACTAATCCCAGGCAATTTCCCATAGGGAAAGGCTCTTTAATAATCGGTTCCAGCTTCTTTTCAAACTGGATGTGACCTTCACTCGAGTAAACAGTTAAAGCGGAGGTACGAACCACCCAAATATGATTGTCGTTGTCGATCCAGATATAATTGATTTGCTCCCCCACGTTTATTTCTTGTAAATGGGCACCTGCGCTGTTGTATGTATACAGCGTGCCACTGGAGGTCAGGGCCACAAGACCCGAAGGGGAAAGGGCGGCTTTCTGTACAACAAAGGGCACCTGCCATTGATTCTGGGCAGCTGGGGTTTGAAAAATGAGAAGAAAGAAGAGGTGAAGCATCGTGACCCATCTGGTGTCAAAGTACGAACGAACTCCGTTCAAAGCCCATTGTAACTCATCTAAAAGTAAATACCTAGTTTGTATCAGGAACCGAAAAAGGCCACTCTGCGAGAGCGGAATAGCTTTGTCTTTTCGTATGTCACAAAGGAGAAGAGACTTTTTCATGAGGGCCCTGCCTTCTTCGCCATAAAGAGTGATAAAATGAAATTGTAACTTGGGCTCTGAAAGCACATGGTTTGGATACATGGCTGTTGTTTAAAGAATAAGGGAGATAGAGCAGATGACAAGAACGGTTGATCTTTTGTGGGATGTAGAGGAAGAACAGCCCGAGCATTTATTGAGTGCGGTCTTTCTTGAAGCTCTTGAGAGTGAGTTAAACCTGGTTGACTGGGAAGTGGCAGTTCGGGTGGTTTCGGATGGGGAAATGCGAAGAATCAACAAATCGTTTCGCTCCATTGATCGCATCACCGATGTTCTTTCTTTCCCTGCCGTGCTCTACAATAGCGCGGTGTGTGAGAGACGGCATCTGGGTGACTTACTAATTTGCTGGGCACAGACGCTGCGCCAGGCGGATAAAATTGGACAAGCTGCTGCGGTGGAATTCAGGTTTCTCTTCCTGCACGGTCTTTTGCACCTGCTCGGCTATGATCACGAAAACGACCGTGGCGAAATGATGAAAGTTCAGGCAGAGATTAAAAAGAAGCTGAAAAGATTTTTTATGTAAATTGTTGTCAGCCATATGAACTTGTTCGGGTGGAGTTGGCGCAAAGTGGTCATAGTGCAAAAGTGCTTGTTCAGCATCGTCCCTGTCGAGACCGGAAGTCGATGAACGGCCTCCATCTCAAACTAAGTGTGCCATAGTGAGTACACTCATCGCTCTTGCAACCGGATCACACCCGCTAAAAAGTTCTTTTCCGGATCTGGATCACAAAACGGTTGACTTTTTTACAGAAAACTTACTGAAACGGCAACTTTTTGGGTTGGCATCATTCAAGTCGTGTGTGACAATCATGTTTGAAAAGATATTGCCTTGATGTTAGTCGGTCAGGGCATATATCCTAATATAATAAGGCTGGTTGCGGGTTTTCTTTTCAGGTTGAAAGTGATTATCCCGAATAACGTTTATTGACATTCTGAAGTTTTGAATTTCAGATCTATTTCCTGCACTTTTTTTGGGGGTTATATGCGTATTCTAGACCAACTAATCGTACATTCCCTGCCTTTGGTTCCCAAAGCAATTGTTGAGAAGTTATCCAAACCATATATTGCCGGAGCTGAACTGGATGCAGCGATTAAGTGCACCAGAAAGCTGAATCAGAAAGGCTATCGCGTATCGATAGATGTATTGGGTGAGTTTGTTGAATCCATAGAACAGGTCACAGAGTCAGTGAATGCGTATTTAACACTTCTTGAAGCCATAACTGCGGAACAACTCGATGCCGGTATATCCATCAAGCCAACCAGTTTTGGTTTGCTGCTGGACGAGACTCACTGTTTGAATGTTTTGTCGAAAATAATGGATAAGGCTCAGCAACAAGGTACGTTTCTTCGAATCGACATGGAGGACTCTCCCTGTACCGATAAGACAATCCAGCTATATCAGACTTTGCGTGAAAAGTACGGGAAGCAGGTGGGCGTTGTTTTGCAAGCCTACATGAGAAGGACTTTAAATGACATTCAAACCATAACAAAAGGTGGGCCTTCTAACTTCAGGATTTGTAAAGGCATTTACGTGGAACCCAAAGAAGTAGCCTTTAAAGGGTATCAGGAAGTGCGGGATAATTACGTTGCCGCTCTGGATAGCATGTTCAAGGCGGGAGCCTATGTGGGAATCGCTACGCATGATGACTACCTTGTTGAGCAGGCTTACAAACTGATAGAGAAATACGGTTTGAACAAGGATCAGTACGAATTCCAAATGCTGCTGGGTGTCCGTGAAAGACTAAGGGACAGTATTCGGGCCAAGGGTCACAATGTAAGAATTTACGTTCCATTTGGAAAAGACTGGTACGGCTATTCCATCAGGCGTTTGAAGGAGAATCCGGCATTGGCAGGCATGTTCTTCAAGGCCATGTTTATCAAGCGTTAACTGGGAACGGCTCTTAAACGGCGTTCTACTGGATTTTTATGGGCTCTCCATGAAAAACTCCGTGCTGGGAGAAAAAAGACATCAACTGATCTTTCTTTTTAAACTGCTCCATGACCCAATTGCTGATTTCCGCGGGATCAGTGGGAATATCCACAATGGCTGTTCGACTGATGTGAATGTGAAGGGAGGGCACGAAGCCACTTATTATCTGCCATAAGGTTGGTACGCCATCTGGGTAGCCAATTGTCAAATCGTAAATAGCGCTTACACAATCCCTGAGTCCTTGAACCGTGGCGACAAACCCTTTTGTTCTGGGTAAAAGAACGTGTTCAGGCATCCAATGTCCCGCTTTGGCGGCAAACTTTCTACTGGAAATGAGTTTTTTGGCCGTGAAACGCGTTCCTTCCAAATAGGAAACAAGCCAGATAGGAACCTTGTAACGGCTGATATTGCGAAAAGTCTGTGAAATGGACTCCCGATCTGCGGACCAGGTTCGCTTCACAAAGAGACAATCCAGAAAAAGCATGCCCCAACCAACTCCCGGCACGTATTTTATGATGTCTTTTACAAAAAATTTTAGATCGCCAATTCGCTGTTTTCTTCGGGCCAGGGTCATTACAGTGGGGATATCCGCCATGCACTGGTGGTTTGAAATCAGAATGACATGTTCTTTTTCAGGGACATCCTGCCCCCAGAAAGTGACTTTGATCTTGTTTTTCTTTTCAACCACCGTGATGAAGAAAGTCCACCAGAAATGCGCCATAGCTTGATTGATGCGCCTGAAAAAACGCTTTGAAAACGGCCAGACCAGAAGACTGAAGGTCTGTAAGGCATTGCAGGTCAATAGAGAAACAATCAGCCAGAAGGACCAGAACAGCCCGCGACAAGTTAACCATATCTGCTTCCATTTCGGGTATGGAATACTGAGTGGTTTCCTGTCTGAGAACGGTTTTGGTTTTTTTTCTTTTTGGGGCACAGTCATGTGTTTATCTCCACAGATTTAATACTTCTCAAGGCTATTGATCCTGAAACACAGGTTTCTGCGTTATTCGTGTTCACCTTCTTGCGCTGACATATGTTACCTGCCAGGACAAGCGGACTCATTCCAAACAGTTTCAGTTGAGGCATGGATTCACAGCCTGCAACTAAAAGTGAAACGGCTCTAATCATAGCATAAGAGTGTTTTAGGAGAACAACGGACTTTGAGTGTTTTCCAGTGATCACTGATATTGCTTTTACAGGTTACGATTGACGGAAGAATGGCCTTTTAATACGACTGTTCTTTTGTGTTTGATGTGCTGTTGCACTGAGACAGTTGACCGGGTTTGTTCAACTTCTGCGGCCGCTTGTATTCCTGTTTAAATGGGAATGGATGGGTATTTCTCCTTGACGGAGAATCGATAAAAAAGGAATATAGACTTGCGGTAACATTCAATAAAAACAAGAGCGGTACAAATAAGAGGTATATTTTGAAGAATGAAGAGAGCGTGATTCAAATTGCAAAGACATTAAGGCAATCTAAAAGAGTTCTGTTTATAACAGGAGCAGGCATTTCAGCCGAGTCCGGGATTCCCACTTACAGAGGCGTGGGCGGTTTGTATGAACACGGTAAAACAGAGGAGGGGTTGTCCATTGAAACTATCCTTTCGGGTCATGTGTTCCAAAGTAAACCGAAACTGACTTGGAAATACCTGTTCCAAATTGAAAAAGCCTGTCGCGGGGCAAAACCCAATCGAGCTCATGAATTGATCGCAGAATGGCAGGATCGATATCAAATATGGGTTCTGACCCAGAATGTAGATGGCCTCCATCGGAAAGCCGGCAGCAGGAATATCATTGAAATTCACGGTTCTTTTCATACCCTGCTTTGCACAGACTGTGACTGGCGAAGAGAGGTATCTGACTACCGAACATATTCCGACTTGCCTCTATGTCCGGCATGTGGTCACGTTATTCGGCCAGATATCGTGCTCTTTGGTGAAATGCTCGCTCTTAACAATCTCTCCATGCTTCAGCAACAGTTGAGTTTAGGTTTTGACATGGTCTTTTCCATTGGAACTTCCAGTTTATTTCCCTATATCACACAACCCGTTCAATTGGCCAGACAGCAAGGGATTCCCACTGTTGAAATCAACCCCCGGGAAACGGATCTGTCTCGGGTCTTTACCCATAAGTTGAGATGCTCCGCTGTGGAGGCTTTGACCGACATTCACAAAAAACTCTAAGCTGCTGAAATCACAAGTCCTTGTGCATTTATAGCAAGAGAAGGCTTTCTCGACTCTGCAAATGGTTTTTCCCTTGTCTGATCCACGGTTTAAAGCGTGAATGGCAGGGTGCCGCGAAGAACTCAAACGTGTCTTTGTATTAAGTTTTTAAGCTTAATACTTTAGATTAGAGCTACATAATGAGTGAAAAATAGTGGATAATGTGCTTTGACAAATTATAGATCACTTACTATGGAGCGTAAAACAATGAAGAATTACCTGAAAAAGCACCCCGATAAAAATGGCTATTTTGGCAAGTACGGCGGTGCTTTTCTGCCACCTGAACTAGTTGAACAATTTAAAAAGATTGAAGAAGCGTACATGACCATTAGCAAGTCGCACAACTTCATCTCTGAGCTGAGAAATATCCGAAAGCATTATCAGGGTCGTCCAACTCCCATTTACTTCGCACAGAGATTGTCCGAACAAACAGGAACCAGTCGCATTTACTTTAAAAGAGAAGACCTGAATCACATGGGAGCTCATAAGCTGAATCACACCATGGGTGAGGCCCTTTTGGCCAAGTACATGGGAAAAAAGAAGTTAATTGCAGAGACCGGTGCGGGGCAGCACGGCGTTGCGGTGGCTACGGCAGCGGCTCACTTTGGTTTAGAGGCCGAAATTCACATGGGCGAAGTAGACATTGCCAAGGAACACCCCAATGTGGTCAGGATGAAATTGCTCGGAGCCAAGGTCGTTCCCGTCACTTTTGGAGCCAGGACGCTCAAGGAGGCGGTTGATTCGGCTTTTCAAGCTTATTTAAAGAACCCCGAAGAGATGCTCTTTGCCATTGGCTCGGTTGTCGGGCCTCATCCTTTTCCCATGCTGGTTCGCGATTTCCAACACGTGGTCGGCGTGGAAGCACGCGAACAGTTCCTGGAAATGACAGGTGAACTTCCCGACAATCTGGTGGCGTGTGTCGGTGGCGGCAGTAACGCCATGGGGCTTTTTTCCGGTTTCCTGGAAGACGACTGCAAAATTTTCGGTGTGGAGCCATCCGGGCGTTCGCTCAAGCCCGGTGACCACGCCGCGACGATGACCGTTGGTAAAGAGGGAATTATTCACGGTTTCAACACGTACCTCATTCAAGATGAGAAGGGAGAACCCGCGGACGTTTATTCCGTTGCCAGCGGGCTCGACTATCCGGGAGTGGGTCCGGAACACGCTTTCCTGAAAGATCAGGGTCGGGTCACTTATGTTACCGCTTCCGATCAGGAATGCCTGAACGCATTTTATACCATGAGTCGGGTTGAAGGCATTATTCCCGCTCTGGAAACAGCCCATGCGATTGCCTATGCCGTTAAACTGGCAAAAGAAACCAAGTACGAATCCATCCTGGTGAATTTAAGCGGTCGGGGTGACAAGGATATCGACTTTGTGGTCGATCAATACGGTTATGGAGACGATCTGTAAGTTCTTTTATATCGCCGTTGAGACGATAAAAGTGTGCCTGAGCCCGAAAAAGGCAATGGTATCATAGCGGTTCAACGGCGTCTTTGCCGCGCTTTCCTTGTATTCACAGCATTCCTCTGAAAAGGCAATGACTGTGGTACGTATCCCGAGAGCAGCCACCCGCCAGTCTGGGTGTTTTAGGCAAACATAAGCGCACCCATCACGCTTCCTTTGTGATGGTTCTTGTGGACGGTTCGGGTTCAAATAGTCTCCCTTTTGCGAGAAAATATGGAATATGCGATTAGGTATTGAGTCAATCTCCAAACTGGTTTATGGTTTGGACACCGGGTGTATGCGCTATTTCAACAACTCAATGCATCACCACGTCAAAACCCCCAAACGGAGCGTTCCTCAATGAAGCCAATCAGCCTCTTAACAATTTGTTTGTTTTTCTCTTTCCATTCACCTGTTGTCCTTGCAAAAAAGAAGTCCGATCTTGCGGAGCCTTCCGTTTTCAAGGATGTGTCTCTCAGCGGACTCAAGTTTCGATCAATTGGCCCTGCTGTAACAGGTGGTCGCATTGCGGCAATTGCCGTCAATCCCAACGATTCAAGCACGTATTACATAGGTTCCGGGCACGGAAATCTGTGGAAAACAGTCAACAGCGGAACCACGTTTTCGCCTGTCTTTGACAATCAGAAAGCCTACGCCATTGGAGCTATTGCCATTGACCCTTCCAATCCCAATGTCGTCTGGGTTGGAACAGGAGAAAATAACTGCCAAAACAACGTGGGCTACGGTGACGGTGTTTACCGCAGCCAGGACGGCGGCAAGACCTGGAAGAACATGGGGCTGAAGGAGTCCGAGCACATTGGCGGCATTGTCATTCATCCGCAAAATTCCAATGTCGTTTTTGTGGCGGCCTATGGCTCGCAGAGAGCATCGGGCGGTGAACGCGGGATTTACAAAACAATTGATGGCGGTAAGACCTGGAAACGCGTCCTGCATGTCAGCGACCACACGGGTTTCTTCCAAATTCACATGGACCCTAGAAATCCGGATATTTTGTACGGATCGGCCAATCAGCGCATGCGAAAACACTACACCAACATCTGGGGCGGTCCGGAGAGCGGTATCTATCGCACCACGGACGGCGGCGCCAACTGGGAAAAACTGAAGAACGGCTTACCTGAAGGTGATATGGGCCGAATCGGGATGGCGATTTCACCCGCTAACCCGGACATTGTCTATGCCATTATCCACGCATCGTCCAAGAGCAAGGGCTTTTACAAAAGTACCGACAGGGGCATGAGCTGGACGAAGCAGTCCGATTATATTTCATCTTATCCTTTTTACTTTCAGCAAATTGTAGCGGATCCCATTAATCCCGACCGCGTTTACAGCATGGACGTCTTCATGCAGGTCACAGAAGACGGCGGTAAGACCTGGAAGCGCGCGGGCAGTAAGCACAAACACGTGGATGATCACTGTATGTGGATCGATCCCGCTAACAACAATCACCTGATCGCAGGGTGTGATGGCGGCTTGTATGAATCTTATGATCGCGCCAAAAACTGGATTTTCAAATCCAACATTCCCATCACCGAAATCTACAAAGTCACCACCGATAATGCCAAACCCTTTTACCATGTTTACATTGGAACACAGGACAATAACAGCTTGACGGGGCCATCGCGAACGCTGAACTCCAGTGGCATTACCAATCAGGATTGGATTTTTACCAATTCCGGAGATGGATTTGAGACCCAGGTGGACTGGAAGGATCCCAACATCATCTACGCTCAATCTCAATTTGGCGGGCTGGCTCGATACGATAAGCGCAGCGGAGAAAATCTCTTCATTAAACCCCAGGATTTTGCCGATTCGGCCTATCGCTTTGATTGGGATGCCGCTCTTTTAATTTCCCGTCACGATCACAAAACGCTTTACTTTGGCGGTAACAAAGTTCTCAAAACAACTGACCGGGGATCCACCTGGCAGGAAATAAGCCCCGATCTTACCCGCGGCGTACCTTTGGAATTAGAAGCGCTGATGGGGCAGAGCTGGAGTATCGATCAACTGGTCAGCAAGGGTTCCACCGCCAACGTGGTTACCATCGCGGAATCACCCATCAATGCAAACAGACTCTTTGCCGGTTCAGGAGACGGACTCATTCACTACACAACTGATGGCGGTCAGACATGGCAGAAGTCGTCTGTGCCAGGACTGCCGGAATACGCCAGAGTGCATCATATTATCGCTTCCAATTTCGATGAAAACACAGCCTATGCCGCTTGTCACGATATGAACGGCGGTGATTACCGGCCCTATCTCTATAAAACCACCGATGGCGGTCAATCATGGGTCAAAATGAATGGCAATTTGCCAAAGAGGGGCAGCACTTACACCATCGCTGAAGATCATGTGAACAGAAATCTGCTCTTCGTCGGCACCCAGTTTGGTGTTTTCTTCACTGTCGATGGGGGCGGGGATTGGATACAGCTGAAAAGCGGCATCCCCGCACACTGTGTGATGGATATCGATATTCAAAGGGAAGAAAATGACCTGGTGGTCTCTACCTTTGGCAGGGGCGTGTATATTCTCGACGATTACACGCCATTGCGTTTCTTGAACAAAGAGTTGATCGATAAGGAAGCCGCTCTTTTCCCAGTCAAAACGGCGAAGATGTACGTTGAAGCCAATTCACTGGGTTACAGAGGTGTGGGCTCCATGGGAGCGGGCTTCTTTTCAGCGCCCAACCCGAAAGTGGGCACCGTTTTCACCTACTACCTCAAGGATGCTTTCAAAACCCTGAAAGAACAGCGCAGAGAAAAGGAAAAAGAACTACAAAAAGAAGGTAAGTCGGTTAAACATCCGAGCTATGAAACCCTGTTGGCTGAAGAGCAGGAACCCGCATCCTACTTGCTTTTTACAATTTCCGACGAGAAAGGCCAGGTCGTCAGGAAACTGAAACAAAGTGCAAAGAAAGGGGTTAATCGACTTGTCTGGGATTTCAGAACCGATCCCGCCTCTCCGGTTTCACTGAAAGCACCCGATACTTCGATTCCCTGGAATGAGCCCGACCAAGGCTACATGGTTGTACCCGGAACTTATACGGTTTCACTTTCCAAATTTGAACACGGTGTTTTTGTGGATTTAGTCTCTCCGGTTTCCTTCCAATGTGAGCCGCTCAATGTTTCGACACTTCCGGCCAAAGACAAGGCCGCCCTGGACGCATTCAACCAAAAAGTTGCCGAGCTTGCCAGAGTGGTACAAGGCGCGGACAGTTTCAGAGCAAGCCTGGAGGAAAAGATGGCTTATCTGAAAAAAGCCTCGCTCACCACACCCGGGATTGCCAATCAGATCATGACAGACATATCAGCTGTAGAAGCCGATCTGAAACAATTGAACAGAGACATCAACGGTGATGTCCTTCGCGTTAGGTTCGAAGGTGCAAGCCCCACTTCTGTCAGTGAGCGAATGGCCTTGATAACCTGGACACTTTGGAATACAACCGCTGCTCCAACAACCACTTTCATCAAGTCTTATGATGTTGCGGCCAGTCAAGTTCAGGAAATCCTCATTTCTTTGAAAACCATTGAAGCAAGAGTTCTTCAGATAGAGGAGAAACTCGAAAAAGCAGGAGCACCATACACGCCTGACCGCTTCCCGAGTTGGAAACAATGAGGAGATAGTCAGGCTTTTCAAATCACCCAGCAGCCCTTGCCTTGTTGTTTCTCAATAAGGCAAGGGCTTGTGTGTTTCAACAGGAAGAGCGGGTTTTATAAACGGTTAAAAAGCTTCTCTGTCAACTTGCCTGCCTTTGAACGGATCTTCCGGAAAATTGTTATGAAAAATAAGAAATAATTGGCCTAAAATCAATTATTTACGGATTTTATTCAGCTTTTTCTTAGTGTGTACATTG
>PDUC01000076.1 GCA_002747255.1 Acidobacteriota bacterium
CAGCAGCTTTTTGATCAGGCAAATAGTGAATATGTGAAAAAAAACTATTCCGTTGCCATCCATGATTATGAACAGCTTATCCATAAATATGGTGCAAGCCCCGCCCTTTTCTATAATCTTGCTCTTGCCTATGCCAAAGCTGATCATCCCGGAAAAGCCATTTTAAACCTTGAACGGGCACACACCCTTGCCCCGGGCGATAAAGAGATTACCGCGCTTTTAACCGAATTCAGAAAAAAAGAGGGGCTGTTTGTTTCTCCTCCCAAAGGGCTGGAAAAAGTAGCCGCCCTGCTGGAGATAGATCAATGGGCATGGCTTGGTCTTACCTCCCTGCTGCTGTTTACCTCTCTTTTTCTCTTCTCTTCTTTTGCCAAAGGAAAAAGAACGCGCTGGCTTATCGGCATACAAAACGGCTCGCTACTGGCGGCAATACTCTTTTTCTCTGCAGTGATATATCTATGGGATGACGCAAACCCTGCCATTATTACCACGGAAAACGGCAGACTGCTTATCTCGCCGATAGCAGAGGCGGATCTGGTCGTTTCGCTACGACAGGGACAGAAGGTATTTCCGATAAAAAGCCATGACCGCTATCTCTATGTCCGCGACCATAACAATAAAAAAGGCTGGATTTCCAGCAACTCTCTGGAGGCGGTCAATACCCCGAAAAAGTGGGCAGCACAGGAGATGCCATAATTCTATGGAAGAGTATATTGACACTCACTGCCATCTTGATGCCGCTGAATTTACCGGCAGAAAAGCGGACGTTATCAACGATGCGCGGCAGGCCGGAGTCAATATATTTATTGTCCCCGGGGTCAGTATAAATGACTGGCAGCGGCTTGATAATATCGCAGGTCTCTTTCCCGGAGTCTATACCGCCCCGGGAGTACATCCCCTTTTTATCGCAGGACTTATACCAACAGAAGTTACTGCCGCCCTTGAGAAACAACTTATCCGGTCGCATGTGGTTGCCATCGGAGAGATTGGTCTGGATGGCTATCAAAACAGCAGGGATATTAGCAGCCAGTTCCCCTTCTTTACAGCTCAGGTTGAGCTTGCAATTTCAGCCAGACTGCCAATTTTACTCCATATCCGCAAGGCACATGATATAGTATTATCCACTTTACGCAAATTGCACTATGCACAAAGAGGCTGTGGTGGAGTGGTTCATGCCTATAGCGGCAGCCTGCAGCAGGCAGAGCAATACTATCAAATGGGATTTTTATTGGGGATTGGCGGTATACTCTGTAACCCTGCCGCCCGCAAAATACGCAATATTGTCAGCCAGATGCCGATAGACGCTCTGGTATTGGAAACAGATGCTCCCTATATGAGGCTGGAGCCAAAATCGATCCCCACTATTGTTAAGTGTATGGCAGAGTTACGCGAAGAAAAAAGAGAAACACTGCGACAGGTTATCGCTGAAAACAGTCGCCGAATTTTCAAATTTTTATAAACCAGCATAGCTGGACCAGATAGCCTTAAGCCGCAACAAAGAACGAAACATGGAACTCCGGGATATTAACATCTGTCTTCAAACCGTATTTCGGGTAAAGATAGATTGATTATCAGCAATTACACCAAAATAAGACTTCCCTTAATCGACAGAGTTGGTATCCTCTAACTAACCAGTTAAAAAATGAAACAAGAAAGGAGACACTGTCTTCCCAGGCCAAGGGGATATTTATGAAAAATAACGAACGGAGACGCTTCACCCGCCTTCCTTTCCAGAAAGAGGCCGTACTTGAACTTGATCAGAA
>PDUC01000020.1 GCA_002747255.1 Acidobacteriota bacterium
TTTAGCCATGCTCACCTCTGAATTTGCTGTAATTTTTCCGCCATTTGCACCCGTACCGCTGCCAGCTCTTTTTCCAGTTCATCAATTTCCTTCTGTACCGCATCAATATCAATCTCGTCTTCTTCCTCAAAGGTATCGACATAACGGGGGATATTAAGATTGAAATCGTTTTCTTTTATCTCATCAAACTCAGCCACATGAGCGTATTTCTCTTTTTCGACCCGAGCAGCACAGGTTTCGATGATTTTGGCAAGGTGTTCATCCGAGAGGGTATTCTGATTTTTACCGGAGATAAACTCCCGGCTGGCATCAATAAAGAAAACGTTTTTGCAATCTTCACGCACGCCGCCTTTTTCACGGGAGCGGTCAAATACGAGAATTGCCACTGGGATATTGGTGGTGGGAAACAGGTTGCCCGGCAGTCCAATGACAGCATCCAGCAGATTCTCTTCAATCATTTTCCGGCGGATACGACCTTCGGCTGCACCTCTGAATAAGACCCCATGGGGAACGACAACAGCAACTCGTCCCTGCTTATCAAGGGCAATTTCCACCATATGGCTGATAAAGGCCCAGTCGCCCTTGCTCTTGGGCGGGACGCCGCGCCAGAATCGGTTGTACTGATCGCTTTCGGCGTTTTCGGCACCCCATTTATCAAGTGAGAACGGCGGATTGGCGACCACGCAGTTGAATTTCATGAGCCGGTCATTTTCCACCAGCAGCGGACTGTTCAGAGTGTCGCACCATTCCACCCGGGCGCTGTCAAAGCTATGCAGGAACATATTCATGCGGCAGAGCGCCCAGGTGCTGCCGTTGGATTCCTGCCCGAAGAGAGCAAAGTTGCGGTTGTCCACCTCTTTGGCCGCCTGAATTAAAAGCCCGCCGGATCCACAGGCAGGATCACAGATGCGGTCACCCGGTTTCGGGCCTGCCAGCCTGGCCACCAGCTCGGTCACCTTCAGCGGGGTAAAGAACTCTCCGGCCTTCTTCCCTGAATCAGATGCAAAACGCTCAATTAAATAGATATAGGTATTACCGATCACATCTTCGGAAACGCGGCTTGGGCGCATATCCAGTTGCGGTTTGTGAAAATCCTCCAGCAGTTGTTTCAGGCGACGGTTGCGGTCTCTGGTTTTTCCAAGGTTTGCCTCGCTGTTAAAGTCGATATTGCGGAACACCCCTTCAAGCTTGCTCTTGTTGCTTTCTTCAATATGGTCAAGTACTATGTTGATCAGTTCACCGATGTTAGAGGCTGCTCGACGTTCATACAGACTGTACCAGGTGGCGGGAAATTCATCCAGAATAGTTTCTTCACCGGTTTCGATTTTATTTTCGGTGAGTTTCACCATTGGGAGAACAAAGCGTTCACGGGTAAGTTTACGGCGGATACGTTCATCATCATTACCATACTGATTCTGATATTCCTGGTAGTGATCATGCCATACATCGGAGATGTATTTTAAAAAAAGCATCACAAGGATGTAGTCTTTGTACTGTGCCGGATCAACAACTCCCCGGAAGGTATCGCATGCTGCCCATGCCGCGTTATTGATGTCTCTTTGATCAATCTTGTTCATGATAATTATCCTTGGTTTCCTTCTTTGTATCCGTGGTTGCAAACTGCATTAGTACTGCTGAAATGTATTTTTCCCGCTTATCTGCCAGAGTATGAAGCAAGGTTTGTTCTCGAACAGACAATGTGGCCAGTTCCAGGATTTTTTTCTGTTTTTCCAGAGTCGGCAAAACCACTTCCAGCTCTTCAATAGCCTGTTTACTGATCATTTTCTGGACAGTTCCCTTGGCCCTGCTGGTTAAAAAAATCTGTGCATCCCGCTGGCTGATGTACCAGTTGAGATACTCGGGTAACACCTTGTCCGGCTTTGTGACTCTTATCCTTAATAGCGGGGCGGCAACAACTGCTTTAACCGGATCTTCAAGAAGAATTGCTGGTGTAGTCACATGACCTCTGGACCTGAAGATCAAATCATTTTTTTTCACTAAGTGGTGTTCTTTAATGGTACCCATGTTGATTCTAACCAGATCATTACAACAAACCGTGTTGTTAATCAGAAGATCCTTCATTTGAATGACTGCAATTTCGCCACTTTCACAGGCTTCGAGACGAGACCTGAAAGAGTATCCCATTTGTACGGTAGCCAGTTTTTTTATTTTCATATTTATTTAACCGTTTTACAATATGCTGTAATGCTATTTCTGCATAATATAAAGGTGTGGGAGACATTTGTCAATCTGTTTTGCTGCCATCTAAATAAATAATAAGTGGTTAGCTGACTCCAATCTTTTTACAACCTGGGCCGGCGATTGAACTGCGGCCGCCAGAGCCAGGTGTTATGATCAGCTGGGTGCTGATTCTTTCCTTAAGTGCAGATACGTGGGAGATTATTCCGATGAGCTTACCGTTCTGATGAAGGCCGGCGAGTGTTTCCAGAGCGGTTTCCAGAGCGTCTTCATCAAGGGTGCCAAAGCCCTCATCAAGAAATAAAGAGTCTACACGGACTTTCCGGCTGGCCATTTTTGACAGACCCAGTGCCAGGGTCAGGCTTACAATAAAACTTTCACCGCCGGACAAATTTCTCACAGAACGGATTTCACCGGCCTGATAATGGTCAACTACATTGAGCTCAAGGGGCTGTTTTTTATCCCGTATCAGCAGATAGCGGTCGGTCATTTTTTCAAGCTGAAGGTTGGCGTGTTTTACCATCAATTCAAAGGTCAGCCCCTGGGCAAAGTTTCGATACTTTTTCCCATCAGCAGAACCGATCAGTACATGCAGTTTATCAAAGCGGGTACACTCTTTTTTTTGTGATTCAATGGCCGACTTTTTTTCTTTAATTCGCTCTTTGGCAGCTGTATTTTCACGCAGCCTGTGTTTAATAGCAGCAATAGAATCGCGAAGTTCTTTTAAGGATTCTTCATATTCCTTTAATTGCGGCTTGAGCTCTTCAATGGTTTTATCTGTTAGTTTTTTGGCTATTTCTGTGGCTAAACGGGCATTCCGGTCTTTTTTTCTGGCCTTTAAATCGGTTTGTGCTTCGTCCATCTCCCTTGCCCTGGAGGATAATACCTCCCTTTCCCTGTCTGTAAGCCTGGCCTCAAGGAAAATTTTTTCATCTGCAAATCCTGCTGACACCAGTGCTTTTGAAAATTTATTTTCCGCTTTATTCAGTTCAGGAATTCTCTGCTCAATTCCTTTTTTCAATGATTCAACATGGGTTTTGGCAGTTGTCAGTTTCTTCTGCGTCTCGTTGCTTAAGCTTCTGGCTTTCTTTTCAGCAGCCTCTGAATTGGCAATGGCTTTGTTCAGCCGGTTTTCTTCATCATCAGGCTTATTGTTGCCATACAATTGTTTTCGTTCTTCTGTTTTATCTTTATGTTCTTTTTTCAGCAGCTCCAGATTTTCCTTTTTTTCTTTCAATGCCTTGATCCGGGTTTCAATTACTGCATCCAGACGCTTCACCTCGCTTTCAATGGCGGTAATCTGTTTTTCCATCTCAGTCTTTTGTTTTGACTGTTTCTGCCATTTTTGCATTTTTGTCCGCAGAGAGCGGATTGCGGATGAAGGGTCTGTAAAATCAATGGAATAACCCAGTGGCTCCAGTTTCCGGGATACTGCCAGTTTGAGTTCTTCAAATTGAGTGTAAAGTTTCGTGAGTGTATTTTTCAATTCAGTAAGTGTCTTTTCAGCAGCCTTCCTGTCATTTGCAGCATTGGTTTCAAGTTTCTCACTTTTATTCAGATTGTTAATTGCAGTAATTTGGGCCTGCTCCAGTTTTTTGATGGCGGTTTCCTGATCTTCTGCCTTTATAATCAAGCTGGTCAGTAATTTTATCTTTTGCTCGATTTCATCTGGAACCGGAACATTTCCTTTTGCAAAGGGATGCTCGGCCGAGCCGCAGAGGGGACAGGGTTTACCGTCTTCCAGTCTGGCCCGGTGATCTTCAAGCGCTGCGATCTTCCTGATATATGCCATTTCACGAAGAAGGTTTTCCTTTTCGGTGCGATATTCCCTAAGCAGTTTGCCTTTAAGCAATTGGCTCAGGCAATCCCTTCCTTTCTGAAGATTTTTACCTGCTGACTCCAGTTCCTGCTTTTTGAGTAAACATTGCCTTGTGGCGGCATTGAGTTTTTTTGAAGCTTTTGTCATGCTCTTATCTGCATTTTTTAAATCGGTTTCTTTGTGAGTGATTTCAAGTTGTTTGGAGAGCAGATTTGCGAACTGCTCTTCAATACCGGCCAGCCCGCTGATCAGCCATTCATCCTGATCATGGGCTTTAAGGTATTGAGCTGCAGCCTTCATTTTTTTTTCTGCATCGATTCGCTTTTCTTCTTCTTTGAACCGGGTCTTTTTGTCTGTCTCAATCTTTGCGGCTTCCCTGTTAAAGTTATCAGTGTCCTTTGATACAGCTTTTATCTGTTCTGTAATCTTTTGATCAAGCAATCGAACCTTTTGGAGCAGGGGGGCAGCATCTTTGAGATCTTGTCTGGTTTTGAATGTGCGCTTTTCAGCTGCCTTCAGGTTTTCAATCTGCGTGTTTGCAGATGTTTCCAGTTCAGGAAGTACGTCTTCTGACTTTTTCAATGCCCTATGATCGTCGGTCTGTTGTTTACGAAGAGTTGTCAGAGTTGCGTATGTTCCTTCCAAAGATGCTGCTTTAACAGCCTTATCAAGTTTGACCCTCAGGGGTTTAAAAGATTCCAGATTGGCCTGTAGTTTCCTGGATTCATCTGTAAGGCTGAGGATTTCATTTTTCAGACCTTCAATACTGGTAAGCCATGTTACGGCCTTGTCTGTTTCTGTTAATTCAGCGGCAAGCTCAAGTTCCTGTTTTTGTTTTTCCCCAAGCTCCTGGTGAATTTCCTTTTCCTGTTCAGGCTCTAAAATAACAATACCAGATGTTTCAGCAAGCAAAAGATTCAGCTTTTCCTTTTCATCACGCTGGCGCTCATGAACACGGCGGGAAATCTCTGAATAAATTTCCGTGCCTGTGATCTGCTCAAGTATTTTGGATTTCTGCTCAACGTCCGCCCTTAGAAAGGTATCAAACCCTCCCTGAGCAAGCAGAATGGAACGGGTAAAACGATCAAAATCCATCCCGGTTTTTTCTTCAATGACACGAGAAACAAGGCTTTTCTTGGTTTCGATGGGCTTGCCTGTAATCTCATCCGCAATCTGGTGTTCCTGCTCCTGCAGATTGCCGTCAGGTTTTTTCCTTGCACGACGCTGTTCCCAGTGGCAGCGGAACCTGCCGGCCTGGGATTCGAACAAGACCTCGGCATAGCATTCGCCTGTACGGCGGGACATGATTTCATTTATTTTTCTGGTGATTTTTCCAAGCCGGGGTGTAGCTCCATACAGAGCAAGACAGATGGCATCAAGAATCGTGGATTTCCCGGCACCAGTAGCTCCGGTCAGGGCAAAAATGCCGCCTGCAAGGTATTCAGGATCAGTAAAGTCAATGCTCCATTCGCCATAGAGGGAGTTGAGGTTTTTGAATCGGAGTTCAAGTATCTTCATACTTTTTTATCCGCCGATTGCGCTGATTCCCGCAGATTATTTTTTTGTGTTTTCTCATCTGCGCCCATCTGATTATAATCTAAAACCAGCCGTTTATATTGCAGGCTCCTGGAACCAAAATTTAGCAGTAATGCCCGATGCAAATTTGCAGCTTTCAGGTAGTTGATAACTTGTGCTTCTTCAGTGCCTGATAATAGTTGTAATGCCTTAAGCTCAACAATAACCGAATTAAAACAGATAAAATCAGCTTGATAATAGCTGTTGAGCTGTTTACCACGATAGAAGACAGGGAGTTTTGCTTCTCGTTTATAGGGGATAAATAAATGCTGAAACTCGTTTTCCAAAGCATCCTGATAGACTGCTTCGAGAAAACCACAACCCAGTTCACGATGAACAGTCATTGCAGCTCCTATAATTGTATATGTTTCTTTATCTCTCATCTGTTCTGAGTTCATCTGCGAAATCTGCGGATTATTCGGCATTTATATCTTCCTCCATCAAATCCTTGATTATTTCGTTGTATGAGGCTGTAAGTTCCTCCCGGTCTTCATCCGGCACCTCGAAAGCATCGAGACAGCGGTTAAAAACGTCTCCTGCATCCAGCTCATCAAGAGTTTCATTTTCCGTGGCCGCAGTGATCACCCGTTCCATGACACGCCGGTTTTTTATGCGCCTGATTTCCATAGCAGAGCCGGTCACAGCCTCGTCAATCATCTCACGCAGGTTTCCGATTATATCTCTTCCTGTATATTCAATCTCAAGCCATGCGGAGCTTTCTTCCTTTTTCAGCTCCTCCAGCTTTGCGTTGATATCATCCAGAGACCCGACAATTCTAATCAGCTTCTGAAAACATGGTACAGGAAGTTCCTGAATATTTGGCGTAGTGCTGTTGAATTCAATGAGTACAACCTTTTTTCCCTGAGACGCTTCACCATAGCCCATGGGTATGGGAGAACCGCTGTAGCGGATATGAGTTGAACCTCCCACTATCTGAGGAACATGGAGGTGCCCAAGGGCCAGATAGTCAATGGAGGAGGGAAAAATGTCCAGACCTGCATGTGCCAGGGAACCCACATAAAGCTCCCGGACGCCGTCACCATCAACGGTCTTGCCGCCTGCCGTGAAGAGATGTCCCATGGCTATGACTGGAATATCAGTATATCCGGCGTTTTTGAATTCTGTTTGTTTTTGTTCGGCAATAGTGCAGACATCTGTGTAGTGTTTTTTCAGTCCTTCAAGGAGCTTGGCGTTTTTATCATCAATGGTTTCTCCCGGCTCCACGGTTCGGATATCCTTATCACGCAAATAAGGCACTGCACAGACAATTGCCTCAGGCTTGTCATCTGACTGAAGAACAATCACCTCGTCTTCCAAAGAGTCGGTCATGGCACCGACCACGTAGACATTCAGGGCACGCAGCAGTTCCTTGGGGGCATTCAGAAATGAAGGCGAATCGTGGTTCCCGGCAATAACCACCACATGGCGACAGCAGGAAGAAGCAACCCGGCAGAGGAAGCTGTAATAAAGTTCCTGTGCACGGTTGCTGGGTGTGCTGGTATCAAACACATCTCCGGCAACCAGCAGGGCATCGATCTTTTCTTTTTCAATGGTCTGCGTCAGCCAGTCCAGAAAGGCTGAAAACTCCTCATAACGCTTCCGCCCGTAAAGGGAACGGCCTAAATGCCAGTCTGATGTATGGAGTATTTTCATTCCACACTCCAATCCTTACAAAGAACTTCTGCCTGTTCGATTACCAGCTCAGTGGCAGCTTTCTGCAAGTCAGGTGGATATCCATACTGGCGAAGTATTCTTTTTACCATAACCCGGATTTGTGCCCGGGCAGTTTCCCGAAGTGTCCAGTCAATGGAAACGCTGCGCTTTACTCGCTCAACCAGCAATTGCGATATGGCACGAAGCTTTTCGTCGCCAATTATATTCTTTGCACTGCCGTTATTGGCCAGAGCATCATAAAAAGCGATTTCGTCCTCTGTCAGCCCTAAGCTTTCACCACGTTGTTCTGACTTACGAAGTTCCCTGGCAATTTCTGTCAACTCTTGAATAATTTCGGCGGCTTCAATGGTTCGGTTTTGATATTTTCTGACGGATTGCTTCAGCATCTCTGCAAATGATCGAGCCTGAACCACATTCTTTTTGTAACGGGTTTTGATCTCGTCATTTATCAGCTTTTTCAGCAGTTCCAGGGCCAGGTTTTTTTGTGGCAGGGCTTTAATTTCTTCTAAAAACTCATCAGATAAAACAGATATGTCCGGCTTGTCTATTCCGGCAGCTTCAAAGATATCAACAACTTCTGTTGAGGCAACAGCCTTTGAGACCAGCTGTCTGATTGCCGAGTCTATTTCATCCGGTGTCCTGCCCTGAGCATCACCTGTTGTTTTAACGAGAGCAGATCTGACTTCCTGAAAGAAACCGACTTCATCCGGGATTTGAATCGTTTTTTTATGGGGTACCGCAAGGGCAAATGCCTTGGTTAGGGCAGATACAGCAGCAATATATCGTTTTTTGCCATCATCCTGACCAAGAATAAATTCCATTGCCCGGGTTATCCCGGATATTCTTTTCGCCGGAGGATCTTTAATGGCAGCTGGATAATCAAAACCATGCATCATATCCCGCACGACTTCGTATTTTTCCATAAGAACTGTCGCTGCCTCCTCCTGATCAATGGCGGCATCACCTTTGCCACCACTGGCAGTGTAATTGGCAAGGGCTTTTTTCAGTGAATCCGCCAAACCAATGTAGTCAACTACGAGCCCGCCGGGTTTGTCTCTGAACACACGATTCACACGGGCAATGGCCTGCATAAGGTTATGCCCGCTCATCGGCTTATCAATATACATGGTATGCATGCTTGGGCAATCAAACCCAGTAAGCCACATATCCCGGACAATAACCAGCTTGGGTTCTTTATTCGGGTCTTTAAATCTCCTGGCCATATTCTCCCGACCGGCCTTATTGCGAATATGGGGCTGCCAGTCGATATGATCTGAAGCAGAACCGGACATCACTATTTTCATAAAGCCTTCTGATTGGTTTTCGCTATGCCATTCAGGTCGAATTTTTTTAATAGCGTTATACATATCCACGCAGATGCGGCGGCTCATACAGACAATCATGGCTTTACCGTCTATGGTATCCAGTCTCTTTTCAAAGTGAGCAGCCAGATCTTTGACAACGAGTTTGATTCGTTCTTCAGCCCCAACCATAGCTTCAAGGGCAGCCCATCTTGTTTTGAGTTTCTGCTTGCCGCTCTCTTCTTCAGCTTCAGTAATCTGCTCAAACTCAGGGTCAATTTCCAGGAGGCGGGCATCGTTCAGTTCGATTCTG
>PDUC01000073.1 GCA_002747255.1 Acidobacteriota bacterium
GGAACTGGCCAGAAAACTCAAACAGGAAGCCCGGCGGGAAGCTCAGCTTGAAAACCAGGCGCTGCTGGCAGAGATCAGGGCAAAACTGGCAGAACAGGCACTAGAAGAAGAGCGTGACTTATTTAAAAAAACAAGTGAGATTGATGATATTCCTCCGGCACCAGAACCTCCGAGCCAGCCGGATTCCACCCAAAGCAAACCGAGCTCTTCGCTAGGCAGTTCCGGTATTATCGGTCATCAGTACTACACAACAGTCGGGGCAATTATTCAAAGCCACTGGGCGTTGCCGCCTAATCTGGAGAACGGGGCGGATCTACAGGCGACTCTTGTTATCAAGATTAATCAGAATGGGAAGATTATTGATATGTTTTTTGAAAAAAAATCGCCCAATGCCATGTTTAATCAATTTGTCACCAACAGTGTCAATGCCTCCGATCCCCTGCCGCCTATCCCTCCGGCACTGGGGCTGAAAGAGATTGAATTTGAGATGTTTTTTTCAAAGGAAGGGGTACATTGACAACTGTATATTTTTTTGTGTTCTCCACACTCAGCAACATCAAAATTTTACGCGAGAACGTTGATGCTGAATGCGGAGATAAAACCCAAACAATACTATAGAAAACGCCATGAAATCATTTCGTAACTTTCATTTTATTGCTGTTTCTCTCTTTCTTTTTTTACTGCTTGCACCTCTTGGCGCAGCAGCAGAACGGGTCTATCTCGATATTACAACAGACAAGACCCGTCAGATAAAGATGGCAGTCCCGCCATTTACCTCTTCCTCTACCATGAAAGGGGCGAAATATGCGAACATTCTGGCAAAAGCTCTGGCCTTTCATGGTATTATCTCAATTATTCCTGCCGAAAGCTATGGTAACTCACAACAGGCAGACTGGCGGCAGACAGGTGCTGACTTCACTGTGTTAGGTGAAGCGAAGCAGAATAACAGCGAACTTAATCTCCAAATTCGCGTCGTTGATGTCGCTTCCGGCAGTCAGATTATTGCCAAATCTTTTACTGGCAAAGAGAGTGACAGTAAAAAGATGCTGTTTAATTTTTGTGATGAAGTAATCCAGCAGCTTACCGGGACCCTCGGGATTGCCAATACCCATATCGCTTTTGTCGGGCTGAAAAACAACGCCAAGGAAGTCTATCTCACAGATATTCTTGGTGACAGCCTGCGGCAGGTAACCCGACATAAGAATATTACCGTGTCGCCGCGTTTTGTACCAAACTCTTCAAAACTCAGCTACTCTTCTTATCATAGCGGCAGCCAGAACCTTTATATTACGGATCTCAGGCAGAACAAAACAACACAGGCGCTCAGCCGCAGAAAAGGAATAAATGTAGCTCCTGCCTGGTCTCCTGATGGCAGAAAAATGATTCTTACCCTGTCCAAAAAGGGCAATCCCGATCTTTTTCTCCTTGATAACAAAGGAGAAATTCTCCAGCAATTAACCAAAAGATCAGGCATTAATGTTTCGCCTACCTGGTCACCCGATGGCCGTTTTATCATCTTTGTTTCCGATCGCAGCGGTCGACCGCAGCTCTACCGGATGGAGCTTGCCACCCAAAAGACTGAACGCATCACCTATGAGGGAAAAGAGAATGCAGAGCCAGTCTGGTCGCCGACAGAGAGGCTGATCGCCTTTACTTGTATGCGCAATGGCGTGTATCAGATCTGCACCATGGATCCTCTTACCACAGAAATGCCCAAACAACTGACCACCGGCTTCAGCTCCAGCGAGTCCCCT
>PDUC01000021.1 GCA_002747255.1 Acidobacteriota bacterium
AATTTTCAGAGTCTGGCTGAAGCCTAAAAGCAAGAATCTTTCTTCTTCAAAGGAATGATCAGGGTCATCAAATTCAACAGCGTTGTCATCAAAAAAAACAGTTTGTGCTTCTTCAAAAGAAATTCCATGCTTCTGTAGATTTTTTTTATTTTTTGTATCATCCCATTCGAAAATGAATTTATTCATATTTACACTGTAAATACAAAATAATTATATGTCAAGGGCATTTTGTAGGCAGAACGCAGAGCTCACCGGCGATCCGGTGTAACGACACGTTAGCAATTTACCATTTTCATTCGGTTAAACGCCTGGCTTGCTTCCTGTCCTCGAGCCTTTCGTACCACTCCTACCCCACATCATCACATCTATCTCTAATATACTCTTTCAGTTCCTTTGTTTGCCTGTTCAATCTGAAAACATTCGATGAAGAGCCGCTTACCATAACAGTCCAACAATTTTATTGTAAGTCTTACCTGGAGACCAATATACCCTTGAAGCAATTCCCGGTTTGTGATTTACTTTTTGTGAAAAGAATTGAAGTTGGAAATCGTTTTTTCAAGGCAATTTCAAATAAGGGGAATCGTGCTTCTATCGTATTTGAAAATAAAATACAGACTGTCTTTTAAGGAACCCTATGCAGCCGATGTTTACCCTGCCTTTGCCATTCGGTCGGTGTTGGGAAAGCAGCTGAAGGAAATGGCCTGTGCCTTGCCTGAGCAGACATGCCCATTATGTCCGCTTGCCCCACATTGTGCCTACTCCCAGGTTTTTGAAAATCCGATTTCCAGGGATAATACAATTCTACCCGGCAGGAATGCAATGCCTCATCCCTATGTGTTGAAAACAGAACAAGGGGTCGGCAGTTCTGGTAACGATCTTCAATTGCAGGTTGTCTTAATGGGAGACCGTTCTAAATTGGAACCGTATGTCTTTGAGGCTCTTAAAAGAGCGGGTGCCAATGGACTCTTCAGACAGCGTGTTCTTTTTACGGTAAACAGGGTGGAACAAAAAGCGTTTGATATGCCTTTATTGAAAAATGAAGCAGAAGAGAGAAGGCAGCCGTTGAAGCTGGTGTTTACATCGCCTTTGCGGCTCAAGCGTTTTGGCTCCATGATCAGTAAACCAACGCTTGAAGATCTTGTTGATAGTGCAACCAGGCGGCTTGAGCTGCTGTGTGCAGCTTATGGCAAAAAAGAAGGCTTGCATGAAATGCAGATACCAGCAAAAACACCTTGTGAATACAGGACAAGCTGGCTTGATCTCAACCACTACTCGGGCCGTCAAAAGAGACCGATGAAGCTAGGCGGCATGATTGGCAGCATCCGCTTCAAATCTGTCAATCCAACGGTCTATCAACTATTTAAAAACATAGAAAACTTGCACTTAGGCAAGAACACCAGTTTCGGGTTGGGCGCTTTTAAAGCAATTGACCTGATGGATTAATTTGGAAGGGGAGCAGGAATGACACAGTCTATCTCGCTGCAAAGTATGCCATTGCAGAATCAAACTTATACTTACCATTGTGAAATAGTAACCCCCATGTTTCTAGGCGGTGCGAACCCAGTACATCCGGAATTGCGTTCTGCTTCCATTAAAAGCAGGCTTCGATTTTGGTGGCGAGCTTTGTATGGATCATCGAATCTCAAGCAGTTAATTCAAGACGAAGCAGAGATTTTTGGTTCTACAGAGAACCGATCGGCTTTTTCCATTCATACTGTCAATCAGACTGTGACTCCAACATCAGATCCATCCCTCAAAGGGGGAAAAATATTTCAAACCAGTTCAAAAGGTGAATCGTGCAGTTCGTCTATCCTTGATTACCTGGCTTTTGGCCCCGTTGTTCATAATAAAAAGACCCAGGAAACGCAGTTTAAGAGAAAGTACCTTGTTCCCGGCTCTCAGTTTGATATTGAAATAACAATTAAGAAACCTGGTATCAAGCAACAACTGCTCAACAGCCTGGAAGCATGGCTGAAATTTGGGGGGCTTGGAGCAAAGGAGCGCAATGGGTTTGGGTCCGTGATCAGCAGCAAGGAAAATGAACGGTTTGATATTTCATCCACAATAGCAGCGGACGCTCTGCCCTACGCTCGCCTATCCAAAAAATGTCACCTGTACTTATTTCCAATGTGCGATACATGGCAGGATGCACTCTCTGACATAGGCTTAGCTTACAGAAAAGCTCGCCTTTCTTTAGAACCTCGCCATTATTTTTCTAAAAGAGGGCTTTTGGCAAGGCCGATCATTGCAAAAGGAGAGAATATTCCAGCGTTTATTCATAAAGGACGACGAGCGAAACCCCTCTTCCTGAAAGTCAACAAACTTCCCAATGGAAAATATCAGGGTCAAATTCTGGTTGTACCCGTTAAGGTGAACAAACAACATGAATACGATCAAGTCATCGCCCACCTCAACCGTGAATTTGATAAAGAGGCTATATCTGGAGGTAAGTTGTGAAACCAATCTACACTAATGCAACCGATTACTGGACCAATAAGTTCATTGCCTACATGCACGATCCCGTTCACAAGGTTTTTGATATTCCGGGGCATGAAACGAAAGCTCACGACATCTTGCAAACCTTTGGGTTATCCATGCCCAACAAAAAAGACGATCACCTGAAAATGGCAGACCAAATTGCTGCGGGTTCTGAACGCGGCCAGGTTCCAGGCTACAGTAAAGATGCCAAGATGAGCGGTGCCATTGATGTTAAAGATCACTTGGTACTTACCCATCCAACCGGTAAACAGTCACACTTAAAAGTAACGCTTCCAGCATCACTGAATTCACTGCCAAAAAATAAAAAAGTAGACGAGATTCATCGTCAACTCATTTCCTTTCTGGAGAACTTTATCGGTACAAAGGCAGGTAAGGGCGGTTATTCTGTCAATTACAATGGCAAACCCGCAGACTTTGCAAAAGCGCGTTTCTTTTTAACGCATCTTGCTTTGAGATTTAAACTGGCAGAAGAAAACGTGGCCAATTTGGGTGGTCTGTGGCATCGTCTGCCTGCCGATTCCCGAATACCCGATCACAGTTTATGGCAGCACAATGCCCTTGTTTCCTCCATTTACAGCAGCCTTGAGCTGGGGGGAGGAAAAGAAAACCTGGGTCTTATGGTTTTTTCACTGACTCCGGTTCAGGGCTTTATTGCAAAATCCAGGAAACTCAGAGATTATTGGACAGGCTCGATCCTGCTTTCGTGGCTGGCTTTTGAAGGGATTGGCTGGATTATGGAGCACTTGGGGCCCGATCACCTGATTTACCCTTCGCTTATCGATCAGCCTTTAGTTAACGAGTACCTGAAAAAGCATTATGAGTTGAATCATCCTGATCGAGATCCCAAACTGCACGTGACTTCCCTTTCTTCAGAACGATCCATTGCAACATTCCCCAATAAGTTTCTGGCAGTCATCCCCCTGAACCACTTTAAAACCATTCGGGAAGGCATTGAATCTTCTATCCAGAAGGCGTGGACAAGTTTGGGAGTAAACCTCAACTCCTGGTTATCCAAAGAACTTGGTGAATCTAATAACACGCATCTAAAGAGCATCATTCAACGCCAGTTCAGTGATTTTTGGGATTTTCACTTTTCTGCTGTCAAATGGACAACGAAACAGGATTTAAGCGAACTCAAGCGTCTGTTGGATGCTTTTCCTTTTTCAGGACAGAATACCACCTTGACCTCTTTTGAGAAGATGCACAAGCTGAACTTTAAAAACGCTCCTTTCCACACGCAAGGGCTTTTTTATTCAACCACTCATCAACTGGCACAATCGGTTTTGGCAGCATCCAAGGTGACGCGCCGCCCTAAAGCCGGAAAAGAGCAAGGTGAAAAGTGTCATCAATGCGGAGAATTTGAGGTTCTGCACACCAAACTGCTAACTGGAAAAGCGTCTGAGTATAAGCGTCACATAAAGCGGGTCTGGTCTCAACTGGCAGACCGTTTTGGGAGTGAGGTAAAAAACAATGAGAGGCTTTGTGCACATTGTGCCCTCAAGCGTTTCCTCAATCGGATTCTGGATAAAAACCACATTCTGTACAAAACCTTTAAACAGGCAGACAGCTTCCCATCAACCACTGAGATAGCTCTTAACAGCTATTTTATGCGAGAGGCAACTGATAAAAAAGAACGAAAGGAAATGGCCCAGCGTGTTTACGAAGAGCGCACCCTTCCCGGTATGCGCAACGAAGATGTCTATTACGCCATACTGATGATGGATGGCGATAAAATGGGTGATTTGGTCAACGGTGACACCTTGGCATCAACCTGGAAATCTGTTTTGCATCCCGAGCTGGTCAAGAGGCTGGAAACCGAGGGTTTCAACCCGCCATTCAGTCGGGAATGGAAGCATCTCTTCAGCCAGGATCATTTGAATAAGCGTCTTGTAACACCCGCATGTCACGCATCCATCTCGGAAAGTTTGGCAGATTTCAGTTTGTACGGTGTAGCACCGATCATTCAGCGGGATACGCAGGGTAGCGGCAGACTCATTTATGCGGGAGGCGATGATGTCTGTGCTGTGCTGCCTGTTCAATACGCTTTGGATGTGGCTCAGAAAATTCGCGCCTATTACAGTCAATCTTTTCAGTTTGTCAATTCAGCAGATAGCTTGCCAAAAGGACAGCCCATTCATTCGGAAAACTGGGTTCCCGAGCCTGGCAAACTATCCATCAACCTTGGCAAGGGTGACAAAATCTCCATTTCGGCGGGTATTTTAATTTGCCATCACAAAGAAAATCTGTCTCAGATGATTGAACGCGCTCATCAGCTTTTGGACAGGAAAGCAAAAAGTGAAGGTGGGAGAAATGCCTGTGCCATTGAGTTGAAAAAACGCGCTGGGGGTTCACGATATATTGTCAAGAAATGGGATGACAAGGCTCTAATCCGTTTTGCTGAAGTGGGTCAATATATCGCAGATCCTCAAAATCTTGTGGGTGTTTCCACTTCTCTCGTCTATCGGCTGGAGCAGTTCAAGCCGGGAATCGAGGCCATTCTGCAACAGAAGAACTGGAACGATCTTCTGCGGGCATTTCTCAGTGCTCAATTGGAACGATCTGAACTCAAGGAACCGGAACAGGCGTGTTCATTGATTATGGACCTCATTGAACATACTCGGGGTGGTCAAAGAGTTTTTGATCCTGAACCGCTAATCATCGCTGCATTTATGTCCAAAACACAGAAACAGAAATAGGAGGTACCATGAAAGACATACAATGGTTTTCATTCGACCCAGTTGATACGCTCTTCTTCAGGGGAGCTGAACCCATGGCAATGGGCGAGAGCCACACGGCCACGTCTCTTTTTCCACCTCCCGTGAGAACACTGTCCGGTGCTCTTCGAACAGCCGTACTGAAGCAAAACGGTATTTCCATCAAAAGATTCTATGAAAACGATTTTGGCAGGAAACAAGGCGAACAACAGGTTTTAGAAACCATAGGCAAAGCCGGAGATGATGCCCAAAATACCCCTTTTCAAATTATAGGTCCGCTTCTTTATGAGGGCTCAACTGTCTACATGCCCGCACCACTGGCATGGGTTGCCGATCGTTCCGCTGTTGAAAAACTGCCCGACAAAGGCGTAGGCGAGCTAGAAACGCAATGGATGTCCAGCGAAACCAGTCCTCTTGTTCCGTGGCCTCGGCAGTTTACATGGGCACGCCGATCAGGTTACCAAACGCTGGAGCACTTCTGGACGCCAGTGAAAACTTATCCCGGAAGTGGTGCTGACCGGCTCCATCTCCGTCATCAGAACAGCTTTTATTCCGAAGAAGTTCGCACGGGTATTGCCCTGGAAAATCGCCGCAACGTCAGGCACGGCCATTTGTACAGTTTCAAACATCATCGCCTGCATGCCGGTGTTCGAATTTTATTTGGCTCGACACGCCCGCTTCCCCTTGCAGATAGGGGACTTTTATTTGTAGGAGCAGAACAGCGTTTTGGTCAATATCAAATTTTGAAGACAGAAATAACCTTACCCACCACCCCTTCGCAGTATGAAGTGGCGTTGGGCCCCATCGAATGCAGCTTAATCAATCACAAAGATGTTTTTGCCACATCCAAACCCTTGAAATTCGGGGGATGGGATCTTAAAAAAGGATTCCACAAACCGCTTACTTCGCATTATCCGCCCGGAACCGTTTTTCAACACAACCAGATTTCCAATACTTTGGCTATTTAGGAGAGAACAACATGAAACATATTGAATCGTCATTAATCACATTAAAAGCCGTCTCGCCCATTCACGCAGGCAGTGGGTCCTCAACAGGCGCAGTCGATAACCCTATTCAACGAGAACGGCATACCAGTTGGCCTATGGTTCAGGCTACGTCTTTTAAGGGGGCTCTTAGAGCGCACTGCCGAAGTCAGTTAGGTGCGGCTGCACTAGCTGACCCTGCTTCCAATGCACGAAATATGATCAATTGGGTTTTTGGTTCTGACAGTTCGGACTATTGGGATGAAGGCGTTAAAAAAGCAACTTTTGGCGATATAAAAGAAGATAGGCAGTGGCCAGAAAACCTGGCCGGAGCCATCAGTGTTTCGGATTTGAAACTGCTCTTCTTTCCTGTTCGTTCCAATATCGCACCCTTTGTCTACGTAACCAGCCCGGCTGTCCTTAAGCGTTTTTTTGGCGATTTAACCTTCCTTGGATTTGAAGTGGAGACCGTGCCAAACGTAAAGGGTGAATGTGGATACTGGATCAATAAAGACTGTGGTGGTGATCGTGTAATCCTGGAAGATGCCGTGATTACTCCCAATCAAGAGGTGATAAAAATAGAGATTATACGCAAACGATTCGCCGGTCTTGACCGCATTTTGATTGTATCCGATGACATGTATGACTACTGTGTAACCTCTTGTACTGAAATACAGACCCAAATCAAGATCGACCCCAAAACAGGAACCGCACAAAGTGGAGCCTTGCGATATGAAGAACTGCTTCAGGCTGACAGCGTCTTGTACGGCGTGATAACCTACAACCACCAGGTAGGAGAAACACTCAAGGCGAAGGCGATCAAAGACTGGCTGCGTGAAAACGTTCAGAATTACATTCAAATTGGAGGAGATGAAACACTGGGTAGAGGCATTTGCCAGATTCAGTGGGTTGAACCTCAGGGAGGTGAATCATGAGAAATCTGGCTCAGAAACGCGCCCGCTTCGCGCTTGAATGTGTACAGGAAGCCAATCGCGATCTTAACGAGACAGAACTGGAGAAATTTCCCAGTTTTGCTGCTGGTTCTCCCAGTGTTATTCTTCAAAACGGTTTTGGTCAGGCACTTGTTTTTTGGTTGTCGAAAGGCAAGTCTCGGCACCTGAAAGTCTATGATGCTCTGGGGAAATGGTTAAAGGAACAAGGCTTTTTGAAAGCATTTAACGCTGATCGCAGGGCGAAACTCATTGAAGAGTTATGTGAAATGGATCAAAGAAAATACCTCGCCGCTCAAAAAGAAAGTCTTGCCTTTTTGGAATGGTATCAGCGCTTTGCAAATTCCAATCTAGGGGGGTAGCGATGAATCCCACCATCTATGAAGAGGCAATGATTCCCGTCTACGAAGAGCTTGAGGATACAGTAAAAAAGGAACAGGGCAACTTTGGGCTTTGGTACAATAAGCATATTTCTTTAGTTTGGAATAAAAAGAAGCAGTCTTGGGTATTACCCGAAAAGGCTATCCAGACATACTGCGAGGCTTACAATAAGACACAAAGTAACCTAAAAGAGTCACTCACGAATCGACACCTTCAGCAATATCGATTTCTGAGCCAATCAAAGGGTGTAGCCGGCGTTTTTCAAGGTACAACCTCATCCCGATTCGTGACAGGTATCGGTGAAAGTCATCCCAACGAGATTAGTATGGTGTTTGATTACACTTTGGGAGTTCCTTTTATTTCAGGATCAAGCATCAAAGGCGCAGTTCGAATGGCATGCCTGCAGAAAGAAGTACTGAACGCAGACGGAACATTAAAACCCCAATATTCTAATCAAACCCTGGAGGCTGTATACGCCGAATCATCTTTTGTAGAGCTGTTTGGACCATGGGATCCGAAGGATAATGGAAGTCGCGGCAAGGTGGTCTTTCTGGATGCCTTTCCTCTTGAACCTCCCTCTCTTGAAGCCGATATCATCAATCCGCATTACAATAAGTATTACCAGAAAACGCACTTTCCAACCGATGATCAATCGCCCGTACCCATCTTCTTTATGACCGTTAAACCCGATACGACATTCGTGTTTCGGTTCCTAATCAAGCCCGGTTCAGAAGATCTTAGCCAAACTTTGAACAGGGGTCTTCTCACCGCTTTGAAACAAAACGGGTTAGGTGCAAAAACCGCTCTCGGTTATGGCAGGTTCGAAGTGAAACCCGGAGAACCGGAAACCCTGGACCGCAGAGAAAAAAAGCGTGTGGAGAAGGAAAAAGAACGCCTTGCCAGGATTCAGGATGAACAACTGCAAGCCAGCGACCCAGTAGGGTTCAGGTTGCAGAAAATCAGAGAACAGACTCATTCGCAGGAACGCGTGAACATGATAAATAGTGTACTAGCCGATAAAACACTGCCAGCAGACTTTTTCTCCAGGTTAAAAGAGTTGCTTCAGGAATCAGGGGAATGGAAACTAAAGAGCAAAAAGAACAAAAAAGGGCAAGAGCGCAAACGTAAAATTGAGGAGCGTATTCAAAATGGCTAAGCTGCTTGTTTTTTTCAGTCACAAGCTCACCAAAGATCAAATTGATGGTAAGCGTCAATTATTCACCGCCTGTTCAAACGAATGAGACTTTGGCATCCTTGCCCCAAGGAGGATGCTATGGAAGAAAAAATTGCTTTTTGGCAACA
>PDUC01000075.1 GCA_002747255.1 Acidobacteriota bacterium
ATTTTCCAGTGCGGAAAGAACCGGGATCAGATTGAACTTCTGAAAGACATAACCGATGGTTCTGTTTCTCAGCTCTGTTCTTTGATTATCACTTATTGCGGCAATATCCTGATTGTTGATAAGGACCCTGCCTCTGGTGGGAAGATCGATCGCCCCGATAAGATTAAGCAGGGTGGTCTTCCCCGAACCAGACGGTCCCCAGACCGCAATAAATCTGCCCCGGTCAATCTTCAGCTCAACACCCTGCAGGGCGTTAATCACAATCTCACCAAGCAGATACTCTTTTTCCACATTATGAATTTCAACCAGTGACATAGCTCCTCCCTATGCTTATATAAAACGCGTCCGGAGACAGAATGCGGCTGAGACAAGACTATCCCTGCGCCTGTAAACAAACAAAAGGAAAGGGATAAAATGGAAATAGCTGCGATAAAGTGGTATCCCGGATTTTCTCTAACAGAATGGTCTGTTGAAACAGCTGTTTTCTTATAAACCAGCATGGCTGGACCATATAGCCTTCAGCCATAACAAAGTATGAAAATCGGAACTTCGGGATATTAACGTCTGTTTTCAAACCGTGTTTCAAATAAAGGTAATGAGTCTAAACTCTATGGTGGTTACAATGGAAGAGAAGAAAAAACAGGTAGAAGAGCTTACCAGTAAACAGCGTCAGTATCTTAAGGGGCTGGCACATCCTCTTACCCCGCTGGTACAGATTGGCCGGGAGGGTATCAGTGACGGACTGATGGAGATGGCCAGAAAGGAACTTGCCCTGCGCGAGCTGCTTAAGGTGAAGATCGGCAATAACAGCGGACTGGAAAAACATAGCGCCGCAGAAGAGTTGGCGATAAAGACGGGCAGCACTCTGGTTCAGCTTATTGGTAAAACCATCGTCCTCTATAAGGAAAACCCGAAAAGGGCAAAAGAGAAACGGATTCGTCTGCCCAGAGGTTGAAACAGTATTATTTCTCCAGATCAATAATGGGTAATATCTTATGCTGTGAGGCTATATGGAGTGTAATCCCCTCCCCTATAACCGCCTGTGCTGCTTTTTCGGCAAGTTCCCGGCTATTGTTCTGTTCACTGAGATGGGCCAGAACAACATGCCGTAAACGCTCTTCTGCCGCCAGTTGCCTCAGAAACGCGGCGGCATCATTATTGGAGAGATGTCCCCTGCTTGATCTCACCCGCTGCTGCAAGGGCAGAGGATATGGCCCGTTTTTTAACATCTCCAGATCATGATTAAATTCAAGAATAACAGCGTCGCATAACGCCAGACGGCGCAGCATAAGATGGGATGTTTTCCCTGTATCTGTCAGGTACCCCAGAGAATATTCTCCATCACTGATAATATAGCCCACCGGATCATTGGTATCATGGGATATACAGAAGGAGCGAACGGTAAGCGAACCAACGGTAAAACTGCTGCCGGTCTCAAATTCACACAGGTCATGCAGTTTGCCAACACGTTTTTCACTTCCCTTAAAGGTACCATAGTTGGCATAAACGGGAATTTTTAACTTACGGGAGACCACCCCCGCACCGGATATATGGTCGCCATGTTCATGGGTTAAGCAGAGCGCCTGCACCTTATCTGCTGTTTTACCGCAGCAGGCAAGCCGGCGACAGATCTCCCTGCAGGAGAAACCCGCATCTATAAAGAGCGCTGTCTCCTTATGTTCAATATAGAGGCAGTTGCCTTTACTGCCACTGCCCAGAACGGTA
>PDUC01000059.1 GCA_002747255.1 Acidobacteriota bacterium
TTTACTTTTTCCTTATCACCATTCAAGTATGCAGATTCCAATTCATTCTTTACAGTAGAACAACCCATAAAGCTGACCAAAAATAAAATAACAACTGCTTTATTATTCATATAGAACCATCCCTTTTTTTGCCAAAGTGCGAGTGAGCAGCCCTATTCCTTCCATACAGGGAGAAATTTCTTTTGGTTTTTCAATTACATTTGCTTCTGGCAGTTTTACTTATTTTTATTATTATTTTTTCTCGGCATGCACGCAACTTAAAAAACAAACATTATTTTTTGGTCGTTCATCACGATCTCAGCCAGCCGCTCTGTTTCTTCCAGTTTTAATCCTATCGGAAAATAGTTTTCCTTGCGTTGCATCCAAAGACTGAGCGTGCCAGGCCTAAACCAAAAAATACCCGGTTTCACAACTAAATAGATTTTGCCATCTTCTTGGAGTAAATCAAGCAGCCCTCTTCTGCTGGAGGTATCAACAGTAACCATATCGTACAAGGTACCGTCGATATTGAACCATGCTACCCTCAACACAGACACTCCAGGTATTGTTATACCTTTAGTTTGTAAGCTAACTATGATGTCATCATCTTTTCTCATCCATATAAATGTTTCCAGTTTCACTCTATAATGACTGGAAATTGTGTCAGCAGAGGCCCGGAAAAACTGTTCTTCGGTAAGATCGTTTTTCTCCAGCGCATTTAAAAGCCAATCACGCTGGTCTTGCTGCAAACTTTTTGTTGTGGGCAAGTTATCTTGAAATAACAGAATTATCAAAATTGACGTTAGCATTTATTGCTCCTCTTCTTTTCGCAAGGCTTCTTGTTTCTTATAGTCTCTCTCGTATGATTCTACCATCAATTGATAATCTCCCTGCGGAATTTGGCAATCGTATCCGTCCCTGCCGCCTTTAAGTGTTTCCCTTTTACTTTAGCGAATACACCTTTTTTCATCTTTCAAATTGACGTCAGAGGCATTACAGGTCTTTTTGAAAAGAGCAACATACAATAAATAATCCAAAAGAGTTGGAATACCTATGGCAAGTACAAGCACCAATATATCTTTCCAAAAGCCAGGTTTTTGCTGTCCCCAGAAAGGTAGTTCTGAAATGGGAAAAAAAAGATAATAAAACCAAAATGCTAACAATATGTTGTAAATACACAAGCTCCATTTTTTCTGCTTAACGAGTCCGTAAGCCAGGATACCAAATGCTAATCCTAAGATTAAAAACTTAGCCCTAAAATCGACTAACGCTTGCCATTCAGCTTCAATGATAAGTGGCAGGTTGAAAGAGTACCAAAGCAAGTAGATAGATATCAGCAAAAAGAATAAAACAAGAAAGCTTTTTAAAATAGTCACATTAATAACTTCCTTTCTTTACTTCATGGATATTGTACATACAGTGGTAGCGTTTTTGAATGACTTTAATTTTAATCGATTTTGGTGTCCTTTGTTTGTTGTTTTGTTTTTTTAGTTAAAAGGGCAGAATCCATAGGAACGGATGAGCTATGAGCGAAACAAATAAACAAACCCACTCACCCCGGTCTGCCTGGGAAGATCACGTTGAAAACTGGAAATGAGTTTGGGAATATGGGACAACCATACAAACGGTTGTTAATTAATGAAGAACGTTCAGAACCTTAAATGCTCTACCAATATCTCTGTGATCGGCTTCCTTATCTATCTGTATTCATCGTACTCTTCTGTGCTTCCATTTTTTTAACCACTGATGGACACAGATGGACACGGATTTTTTTTTCATAGGATGATTCGCTTACGTTCCTTGCTTCCACAAACCATGACCCAGCCTGTTTAAAACCTCAAATGCATTACCCATCATTTTGTGGGAGGCTTCCTATATGAACATCTGTGTTTATCTGTGTTCATCTGTGGTTCTTTTTTTTAACCACTGATGGACACAGATGGACACGAATCAGTTTTAACCACGAATGAACACGAATTCTCACGAATAAACGAATTGTATGGAACAACCTAATGAAGAGTTCTTAATTAATGAATATCCTTCGGAAACTCAAGTGCATTACCCATCATTTTGTGGGAGGCTTACCATATGAGTATCTGTGTTTATCAGTGTTCATCTGTGGTTTCTTTTTTTAACCACTGATGGACACAGATGGACACGGATTAGTTTTTACCACGAATGAACACGAATTCTCACGAATAAATGAATTGCATGGAACAACCTAATGAAGAGTTCTTAATTAATGAATACCCTTCGGAAACTCAAATGCATTACCCATCATTCTGTGAGTGACTTCCTGTATGACTATCTGTGTTTATCCGTGTTCATCTGTGGTTTCTTTTTTTAACCACAGATGGACACGGATCAGTTTTAACCACGAATGAACACGAATAAATGAATTGCATGGAACAACCTAATGAAGAGTTCTTAATTAATGAATACCCTTCGGAAACTCAAATGCATTACCCATCATTCTGTGAGTGGCTTCCTGTATGAATATCTGTGTTTATCCGTGTTCATCTGTGGTTTCTTTTTTTTAACCACTGATGGACACGGATTTTTTTTTCATAGGATGATCCGCTTACGTTCCTTGCTTCCACAAGCCATGACCCAGTCTGTTTAAAACCTCGGTCTGCCTGGGAAGATCACGTTGAAAACTGGAAAAACAGCCACTTGACCAAATCTGCCTATTGTCGACAGAAGAGCCTGGTTTATGCTCAGTTCATCTACTGGTCTTCCAAATTGAAAACACAAGAGGTGCCCTGTCTCTGGAGTGAAACGGCATTTGAACGCCTGCTATCTTGAAATACTTGACGGCTTCAATGAAGACACCCTTCACCGTGTAACAATCGTTGGTCCTTTTCGATTCAGAACGCCGGTTTTCCCCGCGTTCTGAATCACTTCCGCGCATTGACTGGCCCATGAATTTTATAACAGGTTGGACTCAGTGTATGGTCCATATTTTTTCTAAACCCATGCCTCTCGTTTTGTTTGCACGATTTGATTTTCTCTGTAGGTTGCTTTCACTGTCATAGTCAGAGTCTTTGCGCTATACAATAACCACACCTGATTCAGTAACAAATATCACTTACCTTTCATATATTCTGCCCGCAGCAAAACAATCTCTGGCTAAGCTGTGTCAAGTGGCCCTGTTTGTCATATAATAAAACTATCACTTAATACTCATTTCATAACTTACCGGCAGAATACTCTGAGCATGAACATAGCCTGTCAGAAGTGGATTTCACGCAGTCAGGGAAAAACAAAGCAAAAAAAGGAGTCAGTCAATGAAAAGTATCACTGTTGCCATAATCTGGATTTCACTTCATACAGTAATGGGTGTGCATGCCCAGAACAATGGAATACAGCCACCTTCCACGGTGGCGCCACAGACTCAAATCAATTCAATTCAAAACCAAACTGTTCTTCAAAAAAACTATTCGTACATTATCCCGCATCTGCCATCTTCCAACACGGGGTGGAAATCCACAATTCGTATTTTCAATCCTGCAACCTCATCTTTAGAGGTCATTTTCGATGTTTTTGAAGTGCAGAATAACGTGTATTCCATGGTGTACACCCAAACTCACAGTCTTGGAAGTAAGGAAACAGTTTCACTGGATTCTATTACGGAACAAACTGCAGGACAGCGTTGGATAGGGGTTCGGACAGATCAGGACCTTGGTGGCGATTTTAGCTTTGCATTTAATCGAGGTGACGGAGAAGAAAAAGCAACCTTACCCATCATTAAAATCACAGAGAATCACACCACAATAGTATTTCCCCATATCCCGGCAGACCGAGCCCAGTTTTGGTCGGGGTTTGCATTGGTGAATCCTCATGGCGATTCCAATAAAGTACAGTTTAAATTAGTTGGTGACAAAGGAAATGACAAGAGCTCATTGTTGAAGCCAGCTTTTGAAAATGGCTATAGCCTTGCAGCCTATGAAAAAAAGGTTAGCTTATTTGAAGGCTCTGTTTTTGATGACACCAGCAGTTCCGAAAAGGTCGCTTGGGTTGAAGTATCTGCCGAAAGACCAATTGTCGGATTTGAACTATTTGGTAAACATGCGGCTATGAGCCTGGGTCAACTGGCCGGTATTGAAGCTAAACCTCCCCAGGGCTCAAATATTCAGTCGGCAATTCCTTTTGAATTGGGTGAAATGGACTGGAATGGTATCTCGGTAGTCAGCACAAGTGAACAGGATACATCAATGACATTGAAGTTTTATGCAAAAACGGGCGCGTTAATCCGAGAATCAGGATTTGCCCTGGCTGGAAAGAAGAAACATTTGGGCTTGTTGACGTCAAACGGTTTTACATTTCCCTATGGTTCTGATTCACCTGTTGTTTCACTCTCCTCCGAGGAAGCACAAAATCTGGGCGCCATATCCATCCATGCTTGGGAGAATTACACTGTTTTCACCTTGTCAGGTAAAGACGGAGAAGAGTTTGACGGGATGTCTCCGACCAACATGGTGGCATCAGGTATTTTGGCATTACCAAAGGTTGAAGGGAATTTTAGTTTAGCTCTTCATTCTTCTAGTGGCGAAGATGATTTAGTTGCCATCAGGGTACTTGATTCAGAGGGAGAAATCCAATACTTAACTCAAGTCAGTCTTCCCGGACATGGATTTGCGGAAGTACCATTACAATCTGGAGAACAGGCGAAATCAGTCACCTTTGCGGGGAAAAATGACCTAAGTCAAATAGCCGCCTATTTAAGAGAACACAGTCTGGAAGATGGTCACAGTTTTTCATTTCACAATTCCGTTTACAGCTTAAACCCACCTTCTAGGCAAACGATATCAGGAGAAGTTGAACTCCCGCACGGAGTCAATGCGAATTCCATTCAAATTGTAACGCCATTTGCTTCTTCCTCCCTGGGTTCAGGGAGTTCAGCTCTTTCTTATCAGGTGGCAATAGATTCTGAAACCGTAGAACTCATTGCAGCTCAAGATCAAAATGAAAACATCTATGCATTGGCCTTGCCAGGAGCCGAGATATCCGCCCAATGGGAATCAGCCGACAATGTGGTGCTCAATGCCGAGTCAACCGCTATAGCCCTGACCTGCATTTTCCCTGTTTTGGGCCAATTCCCCAACAGGGATATTTTTAGCCATGTTGTGGAAGTGGTTCGCACTGTTCCAGAAGTGGTTTCTTTAACCCAACATCTTCAAGATCGTTTCGACCAGGGACTACCTTTGGTTTCAGAGGGTGACAGTCTGTTGCCAGGCCTGCTTTTAGAAGCACAAATGGCTTCCGTAGCAGCTTATGAAGCACAACTGCAGACAGCAGCTCAAAAGCAGCAATCTTTAAAATCGAAGCAATACTCTTTGTTAGAACTTCCAGGTAGCGAGTTTAATGGCTTAGATGCATCCTTCGCAATGTCCGGACAAACGCCAATTCTCTCCCTGGTAAATGGTTATTATCGATATGTTGCTCTTTACCAAGTGGAAAATGAAACTGTATTTTATGAATTGAAACCAGAAGACTTTGTTGGAATTGTTGATTGTGCGAATGATCCTGTTTCATGGCAGAGACTCATCACTTCTGATTTGAGTATGAAAAAGGAAACCACATTCCAAAATGTTGCCGTGCCTGGAAATGGCGAATTCACCAATTTTTATACATTGGGTTCAGGCTTTCTGGAGGGTTATCAGTCTTTTTATTTGAATAAGGCCAAGCATCGTCAGATTATTTGGCCCTATTTTTGGAGAGACCTTGTATACAACAACATCGCTCCCTTTTTGTCTGTTGTCGCGATAGGGAAAGTGAACGAAAGCCTTGTTCACAAAATTGCCGATGAATCAATGGCGCTCCACAATGCCATGTATGAAGAGTTTACGCAAAATGACCAACTTGATCTTTTATTCGACGACTTCAGTGCTGCTGTGGGTTACATGTATCAATTCACATTAGAGTACTTAATGGCCAATGATGGGCTGGAACTCAAACGATTAATTAGGAGCTTGGAAGGAAAAGGTCCTCAAGGGAAGGATGGCCCTTTGGTGGGGGTATTCAGCAAACTCGGGGGACTATTGCAAACCGTTGAAATAGACAATTCGTCATTTAATTTTGTCGGAGCACATTCAAATCATTGGACATCCAGCCAAGTGAGTGGTTACCAGCTGTTAGCACAGGCCAATCCCCCTGTTATCGACTCGTTTACCGCAACGCCCTCTTCCATTCAAGCAGGTGAATCAAGTGTGCTGGAGTGGTCATGCTCCCACACGGATTCCGTTACGATTTCAGGTGTATCGGGCAGCTTTGGTGCCAAAGGGTCGGTTCGGGTGAGCCCCCATACGACCACATCATATACCCTAATGGCAACGGGTTCAGGTGGCAGTGTTATGGAGTCGGTTACCGTAACGGTTCAATCCACTGGTGGTACAGGGGTATTATGGGGAACGGATCCTCTTGTTGGAAAGCTATATTCCATACCCGCTGGCACGTTCATCCAGGGAACGGATACCGATTCATGCAGTGGAAGAGATGAAAGACCATTCACCCATACTTTGACCAGGGATCTTATAGTCATGGAAACAGAAGTCACGCGCCAAATGTGGCAGGACTTAGCTTTTTTACAGCCCACTTTACCAGCAGATCCAACGGATACGTCGTATGGTTCAGGAATGAACCATCCGGCTGCAAATATCCTCTGGTATGAGGCTGTACTTTTTGCCAACCTGCTATCACTGGAGCGTGGCTTGACTCGTTGTTACTATAAGGATGCAGACTTTACAGACCCCGTTGTTTTTGACAACCACACATCAGGCAGCTTCTATTGCAACTTTGAGGCAAATGGCTATCGATTGCCAAGCGAGGGAGAATGGGAATATATGGCAAGAGCAGGAACAACGGGTCCATTTTCCATCGATGAGCCGAATTATAACTCAAGTAATTGCGAAAGAAGGGAAAGTGGACTCTTTCCAAACCTGGAATCAGTCGCCTGGTTCAATGCAACCGCAATTGATCCATCAGGGTACGGAGAGTCGAAGCCGGTCGGGTTAAAGGATCCCAACCCATGGGGGTTGAAAGACGTGCATGGAAACGTGGTTGAATGGTGCTGGGATTGGTATTATCAATATCCATCAGAGAGTGTAACTGACTACACAGGTGTCTCTTCGAGCTCGTCTCGCGTGATACGTGGCGGCTGTTGGGGTTTCAACGCCGCAAGTTGTCGTTCGGCGCGTCGGCTCAGCAATCCGCCAGACTATCGTTACTATATTAACGGGTTCCGCCTGGTGAGGACTAACCGTTAGCATGGGCATCCTCATTTTTCAGCTTCAATCCTCGCAAGAAGAGTTGACATCATACACTCTATCAAACAAATGGTGTCTAAATGCAAGAAAATGTATGGCTGTCCGATAGTTTTCATTCAAAAATAGTTATGTTTACTTTTATAAAATTTCCCCCTCTTCATCAAATTTCTTTTCTAGGTATAACACAAGACTCTTTAGTTGTAAAAGTGCCTGTTGTTGGGAATATGTTAAACTTTCTATTTTCATAAGGTCACCAATGATATAATTTAGAAAATAAATATCAGCACCTTTATAGAAAACGTCATTGACTAACCTTGGTAAATAATGCAGCAATGATTTTGGTAATATCAGGGCACTGTCAATTAACATCATCGACACATCATAAGATGACATCATATCTCTGTGCATTCCCTGAAAGTGCCTCTCAATTTGTTTGCGTTCTTTGTCTTCATACTCTATCAAAGGTGTCATTCTGGTTGGAATTTTTATATGACCAAACTCTTCAAGTATCATTTTCAGAACATTTTTTTTCTCTTCAACACACATAAACACTCCTATTTAACCAGCTGATTCGCTCTTTCAATTAGCCTTGATCAGCGACAATTAAAACTACCGGTCGACGACAATTATTTTTACCGGTTTTAAAGTTCAATAGATTTGGGTGTCCGGCAGGAACGCCATTTTTTGCTGTTTCTTTTGTTTCCATAATCGAATAATCTTTTTCTTATTATCCAAAAAACTAAAACAGTAGCAATAGGAAGCCCGACGAAAAACATGGTATCCAGGATATCTTGAAAAAGTACAGAATTGCGAAATACATTTGATCCAATAAGGGTATTGAGACTGACTCCTGCCCAAACAAGGTTCAGCAATGTAAAAAAAATCAGTGCCGTAAGCGTTCACTAAAAGCCGTCTAGAAAAAATATGGGTAATAAATGATACTGTCATCACCCTGTGCCTACAGGGAGATGTTTGATAATTAAAGAATGA
>PDUC01000074.1 GCA_002747255.1 Acidobacteriota bacterium
CCGATGGGTGGTAGCAGTATTGAGGATATATCTGATCTGGTTGCGGCGATCATCTCCAGAGAGGGTTATAAGCTTTGATACATCAATGCCCTGCATACAGAAACTCTGTAATTTCTGCCGTATTCCAGGCACCTCTTTTTCAATATACTGCCACCCTTTTTTACTTACCACCTGTACTTCCACAGAGGAGAGTGCTTTCAGGGTTACAGTCCATACCGAGGCATTAAAAAACTGGTCATAGCCAAGAATTGTCCCCGCTCCAACCCTGCATAAAAAACGCTCCAGCCCGCCGGAAGAACAGCTTACACTGACCTTACCTGAATTGATAAAGAAGAGACTGCAGTCTGTATCACCGCTGGCAACAAGAATATCATCCTTATTGTAAACCTCAAAAGTGGAGATACTGTAGAGTTGGGAAAATCCGTCCTGAGAGAGTATCTGCGCCAACTCTTTCCATATCTCTGCATGCTGCGGTGAGATAGAATGCGCCCTGTGGTTTTCAATACTGTCACCAAGTTTCACGGTCTCAGAGAGAGCAAAGGGGTCAACCTCCAGCAGTCTGCTGAGCGAAAGGGTCAACTTCCAGCAGTCTGCTTCTCATATATTCAGCAAAATCATAATTTTTCTGAGCAATCCCCTGCTCTGCCTGCTCAAAAATATAGTTTCTGGCCCCCTCCTCATCCCCTGCCTCTATATATCTGGCGATCTCCTCTTCAACAAGAGCGATACGCTCCTCTTCCATCGCTTTATTTCCATGCACCATCCGCACATCTGTCATATCATTCTGCTGATTACTGTGCCGTATCTGCGGAGCGATATGACTTATTGTCTTCTCAATAAGAAGGGATATCTCATCACCACCGATACTGTAGCGGTACTCCTGCTGCATCGCTTCCAGAATTTCCAGTGTCTCACTTTTGGGATAATGACCGAGTCCGGCGAGAATACGAGACAGCAGCGGCACGCCTGTCGTGATAGGAAAAGTGGCACGGCGGGAAGCCAGCAGGCAGAGGACATCATAGAGATTATCATCAAAGTTATCTGACTCCAGAAGCCAGGTCAGAAGATCGATCTGCAGACTGGAATCAACCAGAGGCAGCGCTGTTAAAAAACGTTCTCTGCTGCGTGTCTGCTCCAGCTTTGCTACTGCATTTAATGCCTCCTGCTGTACCCGGACATCGGGATAGCTGAAATAGTTTTTAATAATATCGTAGTTTGCATCATTTCTCATCTCCCCCAGCATAAAGATGATCGTTTTCACCACTGCCCAGGGAGTTCTTTTATGCAGACATGCAGTAATAGCCGGGACAACTTCATCGCCAAAGGAGAATAGCAGTTGCACTAAAGACTCTTTCTCTTTTCTCGTAACACTGCCGGCGATTCGTGTCACCAGAGCGGAGACGGAGACCATTCCTGAATGGCGGATAATCTTCTCCACTAGCTCTTTTTTATAATTATTCTGGGGATAATCTCTCAATATAGCGAGAAAAAAACTATCGTTGCAGATACGGGCAAGAGATCTGTTTATAACCTGTTGAACTCCGTTGTTTTTAACGAGATTGTTTTCACGAATATCCAGCAGCAGGCTGATGGTTGCAAAGACATCTTCTATCTCCTGCTGCTCTATGAGAAAGTTAATAATCTTCTCCATCTCCCGTAAAACAGCTTCCAGTCCGGGCAGAATTTTCTGCTCCTCTGTAATCCATTCCCGTATCACAAAACTACAGCATAACAACCCTTGCTGATGTTGGCAGTCGAGAAAAAAATCGCAGGCATGATAGAGAATAAAGACAGCTTTTTCCCGGGGAGCACTCTGCTGCTGGTATATTACAGGAAGCAGAGCTTCAACAATTGCACCATGAACAGTGCTGAAAGCTGTCTTTTTCTGAAAAAGGGAGATAAGCTTCCG
>PDUC01000051.1 GCA_002747255.1 Acidobacteriota bacterium
TTGAGTCTTGGGTATCTGTTTTTTCTTGCGTGTTGGAACCACCTTTTTAGTTTCTGGATCCAGTTTACCAATACAGGTTCTCTTGGCTCGTGACTGTTGCTTCTCTTTATCCCAGTATGAAACGGATTTGTAGACATAAACCACGCCCGTTTTTTTATTTTTCTGATGAACAATAGCAACCATGGTATCTCTTTTACACTCGTTACAAGACAATACACTTATAACAAAGTTAAAGGCAAGCATTTTTTTCTTAAATCTAATTAAATATTTGATTAGCTATCCAATCTCGTTATAGTTCACCAGAAATGCAGGTTATAAATAACGAGATTTTAGGTATATAAAACTGTTAAGTCAGGACGGTGTAGCTTACCTTTTTTCAAGAACACATGCACTAATCCAGTAACAGCGAAAGCTATTCTTTTACATATTAAAAACAGAAGTGTGCTATTCAAATTCGTTGAATCAGATTTCTGTGACAATCAATGGTGTTCTAAAATGTCATTTCAATTGCAAAAAATCTGACCGCCAGAAGCAATTTTATATAATCCAGGCATCATTGTCTCTCATAAAGTTTTCATCCCGCAGAAGAGCGGCCATGTATCCAAGAAAATCAGAGTCATAGGTGTCGTTCCAAAAATAAATATCCTGCCCATACATGGCTTTTAAACCAAGAGCTTCTATCTTATTTGTCCATAACTGAACGCTGCCTTCCAAAAGTCTCTTCATACCTGGTTTTTCCTTTTTCTGCAAGGCTACTTGCAGTAGGGGATCAATAACTACAAAGCGAGTATCTGCACTAATAACCTTGCCCAGTTTCTCAACTTCCGGAAAATTTCTTGTTTTTTCTGCCTGTATCAATAAGTTTTCATTATAACATTGTGAGTAGTTCTGTAACTCCAAGTGCATGGATTTCGTGACAAGATCAGCAGGGCTCTCAATATTCAACAGGTCTTTTTTCAAGAAATCCAAAAGAATCTCGGCTGAGATCTCTGCGTCAGGATGCTGGGTAATCCCTATATCCGAGAGTGTAAAGTCGAAAACAATTCCTCCGCCTTTATCATTGTATTCTCCATGGCGATTCACTCTCCCTCCCGTTTGTAAGAGGGATGCGACAGAAAAACGTTCTCTGAAGGCCCGGAAAAAAGAAAAATCTACCCCGGCTTCCACACAACTTGTTGCGACGAGTGTCCAATCTCCATATTTTGAAAAAAGGAGTTTACGCTCAATTCTTTGTAAAACTATTTTACGGTCATACGGAGTAAGTGCCGTGGAAAGATGGAGTACATCCATCTTTCGCTCACGCATCTTTTGTGCAACCATAGCAGCATTTTTGACTGTGTTCAGTATAACAAGTCGGGGACCCCTTTCAGCGACAACAGCATCAATCAACTCTTGAACGGTCACAGGCGATCCGCCCGAAAGCTGCCGATAGCAAATGCGCCGCTGCTCATCCCGCAAAACAGATTTAAGCTGTGTATCCTGCATTAATTCAGGTAGATCCATTTTTTCCCCAACCACAGCTTCCTGCGTCCAAAAACGGGATAAAGAACCGCTGGCAAACACCATGGAACAGCCCCAGTCGGAGACCAGATCTTTAAGCCACCGCCAGTTTTGCGGCCATAACTTGACAGGTATTGCAGCATGAGCCTCGTCAAAGAAAAGAGCACTGCCAGGAACTGCATGTAGTTTTCGTAGAGTAGATGGGGAGGCAGAAGAGAGCGTTTCAAAAAAACTGACCGCCGTGGTTAACACTATTGGAGCATGCCATAAAGCGGCAAGTTGACGTGCTTCGTATGAGGAGAAATCGGCTCTATGGTGGTGCTCTGCAACAATTTCTTCTGGATTTTCTCCTGGCAAAACCAGGGCTTTACGCAAAACCTTTGCTGTCTGAGAGAGAATTGCTGTAAAAGGTGCTACAATAATTAAACGACGCAGTTTCTTTTTGTATGCCTGCTTTAAGAGATAGGCTGTTACAGCAGTAGTCTTCCCTAGACCCACCGGGCCTTCGCAAGCAACCATGTTCTCTGATCTTGAAGATTCAAGACAGGACTGAAAAAAAACTTCTCGCTGTTTATTTCGGCTTTTTTCTTCCTCTGTATCTCCTTTTGGTAAACTGGCCACATAGGAACATAGAGCCTGTAACCGCTCTTCCCATCTGCAGGGAATATCTTTCACAGGTGCAACATCTTCTACAAAAAAGGCAGTATCAGCATGATCTGCATCCACCAGACAGGAGAGTGCCAGTCGGGTTTTCAAACCCCGTGGCATGATAGAGTTCTTCTTGATGGCTGGGATGCCAAGAACTTGCTCATGTATCTTGAGATATTCAGAAAGAAGGTCATTTGTTCTGTCAATTTGCTTATTATGATCTTCAGAAGGTAAGTTATCATGCCGTCGGCCACGTAACTGTCTTCCTCTGTCTTTTGTGGACTGAAAATGTTCTCCCAATTTCGGCAATCCTGGTGCATGATGTGCCCGAACCAGCCAAGCGGCGAGAAAATCACGATTTTTTCGTAAATATGCCACGCCGGCATCAATGTGATCCCAAGGCAACCGGCCCCGCCCATCCAACAATACCTTCTGGTTTTCAGGGTCAAGTTTACCGAGGTCATGCATAAGACCTGCCGAACGAATTGAAGAATGCAGGAGACCTGCGTCACCAGCATAGCAAAGCATTGCTTTGGCACGCTCGACTGCTCCATCACAAACCGCTTGGACATGCCGGGCATACAAATCCACCTTCCCGTCTTTCTTTCGGGGGGAGTGCGCAACAGGTTCTATTATAGATTTCAAGGAGTCGTCCATTCTTTTACACATAAATCTTCAAAAGAGTGAAGCCTGCCTATAACTTCATCAGGAAGTTTTTGAGGGATCGTATAATCTTCTATAGCTGAAGATGCCTTCTCAATGCTTCCTCTTTCTTTTTTAGGCATAAGGGCATCGAGTATGAATGAGTCCGGACAAGATCCCAGAGGATTTTTATGTTCCGCATACCAGGCATGGCGGATTTCTACAATAGGCCGTATGGCAGATGTGGTATTACTATACGTATAAGGAATAAGAAATTTCAAGATATCAATGTCCAAACTGTCACAGCCTGTTTTCTGAGCCATCATCGGATTGACAAAAAATGGCATTGCATAAACAGCATGCCGAACGACACGCCAAGCCATCGGAGCCATTCCTCGATCTTTCCCCCTCTGTACTCCAGCCTTGTTTGTCAATGTCAGACGAATAATCTCCACTGGTGCGATACTGACTCCTGGCGCAAACTGGACAACACCTGTCGAGATAAAATGGGCTTTATCTACGGAGGTTGCTTTCGCATCTTTTTTACTCTTTTTCTCATCCTCTTTCATGCTTTCGAGAAAAGTGTTGCCAAATATACGGGCATCCCAATACGTTTTTTTAAACGTTTCCGCATCCATGCTGCCAATATCGTCACGTTTTCGCCCTCGCTCCTCCAGAATGTCGTATTTACGTTTTTCATCGATCATTTTTTTTGCTTTCAGAGTTGTCCATACCGGATTATCCTTGTTCCCCATCAAATCTCGCAATTTCCGTTTAAAAGAGACAGGAGAAATCAAGCCTCGTCCATCTGTTTCCAAAGTACGAGGGTCGCTTTCCATATCCGGATCGCCATTGGGATTTGATTGACGGACTTCGATAATCAACAAACCTGTTCCGCGGTTTAACTCTTTATCACTCACTTTTTTCCTCCTGTTGTTTCTTTTCATTGTTGTTTATAGGGGGAGCCCCCGCTAGATATCCAAGTAAAAGTTCTGCCTTGAATTCATCTGTAACACTTTGAAATTCCTTAAGAGCATCTTTTAAGGGTTCTGCCTGTTCCTGAAAAGTACGAGCTTGTTTTACGGCTTTCAAAAATCCCCATTCTTTTGGAGATATTTTTTTATCGCTCTGCTCATCTTTCTTTTTGATTTTTTCTCTTATTTCTTCCATTTTATCCGAATACTCAGCCCGTTTCGCCCAGGCTGCATAGGGTTTCCAGCGATTTGCCAAGGTTGCCAAGGCCTTTTTCGGTGAGCGTTGTGCCAGTGGAAAGATTTGATTTCCCAATAGAGTCGGAGGAATCTCTCCCTTCCGGACATCAATACAATATCCGGCATGAACAACATCAATCGACGCCAGTAAACGTCCCAGCAAAAATGCGGTATCCTTCATATACACCTCCTTTTTTCGTCCGGCATCAGCCAAACATATTCCCAGCACAGTGCAAGTTTGCAATGCCTCCAGAGATAATTCTTTTATAAAATTATATTTTTTTTGCAAATCTTCTCCTCGTTTCGATGACCGAGGTAAGTGATCCAGATGTGCAACAGTTCTCAACATTTCTCCCCTTCGTGCTAAAATCATATGCAATAAACGTTTTCCTACTTTTTTTGTGCTTTTCGTCTGAAAGAAAAAGGAGAGGCTTTCGGCAGCAGAAATCCCTCCCGCGTCCTGAGACCTAATGCCTCTGCGGATGAATACGTTCCGGGAAAAGGAAATTAGTTTTAAAGGAGAAATATGCGGAGGACGAATGCGCTTTCCTTTTCGTATTTTTTTTAACCATACAGGCAGCATCAACCACTCAGGAAGGTTTTTCTCCCCTGCCAGCCAGGTGTCAGTGGCTCGTTCAAATTCGTTTACAGAAAACGCATTTGTATAAACAGTTTTTCGATTTGCCGGATCTACTCGACGAAAAACAAAAAAACGAACCAACGGATTGAGCGCCGAACGTTTTGCACGAATCAGTTCCAGCAATTGAGCAGCATCGTCCTCAAACTGCTGTATTGAAAGAGACGATGTTTCACCTTCGTCTTCCTCTTCAAGCTTCCATTGGTTGTCATCAGAGAGAATCTCAATTACAGAGGCATCAACATTTCCATCAACAAAAGCGATCAAAAGGTCGCTTTGCTTTGGGGCTTCGCCAGGAATGCTTCGCCACGTTTTATATTCCCGCTCAGGAGCCATAATTGTAGAAAACGCTCCGGCAAGCTCCACTGCAACACGCTCACCGACAGACATTGAATCGGTGGCCGTAACTCCATAGCGGGTAAGGGAAGGGATAGCTTTATTGCGGGCAAAAAGAAATGTTTGACCCAGCACTTTTACATTTGGCTGAGGAAATTTGTTTGTGTTTAATGGACATTTGCGGCCTGTCAAGGCACAGGTCTCTTTGCTCTGCTCATGGCTTTCAGCAAATTTACTTAGAGCAGAGCTAACTGCTGTCTTTACGCTATCATCAAACACAGGAACGTTAAAACCAGCCGCTTCAAAAAGAAACGCCCCAGCTCCAGACCATTTTTTCTTTTTTTGATCATACTTACCCAAAAGAAGAGCAACAACAGCTTCCAAAAATTCTTGTGATGGAGTTTTTCTGAACCTTGCTTTCAGACCTTGGTAAATAGAATCAAGAAACGCTGGAAGACCTTTCCTCTTTTCTCCACAATGCGATAAAAATCGCTTAATGGTTGCTTTTACAATTTCCCCACTACTATCTATTTTCGCAATCTGATCTAAACGCTCCTTTAAGCGCCGAATCATCTTGGAACCCACCCACTCTCTTGAAAAGGTTTCATCTATCTTTGCACATTCAAAAAGCTGTAACAAAGCATTTCTTCTGTTATGCAGTTCTTCCTTACTATCCACAGCAATTTGGCGTAATTTATCGGCGGTGTTATCGTTAATCTTAAGAAGAGGCGTTTTTATCTGCACAAAGGGAAAACTGTTATGATTTCCATCCCGCAGCGTCCATACAGCAGCAGAGGAGGCAACACAGCTGACGACAATATCCTTATCCTTATCTAGAGAGACTTTAATTGTAGGAGATTTTGCAGAATTTTTTATGTCTGGATGGGTTGTCGGTATTTGAATCTGCGCTGTTTCCAACCCTTTTTTTATCTGCAATAATTCATTCAGCATGCCGTCTCCTTGTAAGGTTTATCGCAGCCATTTTTGCGGGACATCGTATTCCAAAACGCCCTTATCAATTCGCACATTTTGGCAAAAAACAGGACGATATGCACCATGAAACGGAGTATCCCACACACTCAGCAACATTGAAGGGATCTCACAGGAAAACGCAATATCAACCTCGTTTTCTTCCCTAAATTCGCCCCAGTATGAGCAGGTGAATTCCCGCCAACCTAAACAGGGCGTTTTGTGGCATCTTCCTTGTTTTAAACGTCTTTGAAAAAGATCTTGCAGATAGTGGCGCGCACCGAAGCTCTTATTCCTCTCCATCCCAACAACTACGCCATGCAGACGATAACAGACATTCGATAACACTGTTGCATATACCTGCATACTGCTGCCACCAACTGCAGAGCCTTTTTTGAAGAGATCCGGTTTTCGTAATGGGCCGCCATAATTATTTGTGTAACGTTGGTATTGTACTTGTCCGCCAGGTGTCCCTTTTTTTCGGCATATTTCAACTTTAGTGGGACATATCCAGGCATTTTTCTTCAAGAAAGCTATACTTTCAAAAATCCCTTTTGCCGCAGACCAGGTTGGAGCCTGGTAACTTGTCGGGGTTCCTCCCGTGTCGGGTCGGGAAAACATTGCAAAAGCTCCTTCAACCTCCATCACAACAACATATTTATTCACCAAACTCATACGATTTCCCTTAGTTGAATTTCAGACAACATTCAAATCCACGCTTCCACAAAGGGGGCGACATAACGCCGGACTATCTAAGTCCAATGATACTCTCTGAGGTCTTGATTAGGGAGAACCACTTTTACTCTGATAAACCACCCTTAAGTACATCCTTTTACTTTAGCGAATACACTTTGAAACAACAAGCAAGAATAGTAATAAATTAGTTTATAAATACCTGCATTCCCGATTGCTGTAACTACATCGGAAGTGAAATAATGAATGCATCAAGGATACGCCTCTGCAGAGGTGAGGTTTCCGTTTACGCAAAGTCGAGAGGCTCTTGAACTTAAGCATGAGAAAGACATGAAAAACATTGACCTGAATTCTATTGACCTCCTTCAGCCACGAAGTATTGGTGGCGAACATGTTGCACTTCAAGCCCTTCAAATGTTGGGATTTGATCAATTACTAAAGGAGCTTGGGTTTAACAGGCACCAATATCATGGAGCTATAGGGTCAATCATTAGCAGGATGCTTTCTCCCGGAAGTGAATTGAGTACTTACAACTGGCTGCGTGAACAATCAGGTCTTGGAGACTTGCTGGATTATGATTACGAAAGCATAAGCCTTCAACGTCTGTATCGCTTCCAGAAAATATTTGAAGAATCCTTGAAAGACCTGAAAAAGGGACTGAACAAAAAATATTGTGTTAAAAACTACGAAAAGGTGTTGATAAAAATAGGTCGCTTAAAGGAGAAGTATTCAAAAGCGGCAAAACATTATGATGTGACGGTGGAAAAAGATAGAGATTCTGAAAACGCAAAAGATATCAGGTGGACTCGAAAACGGTCGCCGAACGATCCAGCGAATCATCCTGGAGTGTACTGCATACGGAGCAGTCATCTGGATTGGGAGGCAAAGGAACTATGGAAAACCTATATCATGCTCACCGATCTTGAAAGTGTGTTCCGCAGCCTGAAGTCTGAGCTGGGATTTCGCCCTGTTTACCATCAAAATGCGGACAGAACGGGAAGCCACCTGTTTATCACGTTACTGGCGTTCCACTTTGTCCAGGCGATACGAACACAACTCAAGGCGCATGGTGAAGCGAAGTCCTGGAATCAACTGAGGAAGCAACTGCTGCAACATGAACGCATTACCGTACGAATGCAAACCGATGACGGTAAGACGATACACATGAGGAAGCCCAATGAAGCCACGCCAGAACAGAAAAAGATATACGCCCTACTAGGTTTAAGTCCATTTCCTGGAGGCCGAACGAAAGCCGTATTCAAACGAAGAAAACATTTGTAGTGCCAAAGGGCAAAGTTCGAAAGACAAAAGTTATATCAGATCAGAGGTTTACTAAATTAGGGTAGCAAAGAGAGCTTAAAGATGGGATCTGGACAACTTGTTGGCAGGTTACGAACGGCCGTGGTGTGGAACTGTGTGTCCGGCGGTGTGGGAGGACGGCAGGCGCGAGCCTACCCCCTACCCGATGGTGTGCGATGACTGAGCGTCACAGTCAAATGGGTGCCGTGGCTTTTTCAAGCCATTGACGTTCACTTTCATTCAGCAAGGGCGTCAGAGCTCTTTTCACATTTTGGTGGTAGGTGTTGAGCTGGCTGCGCTCTTTTGAACTGAGCAGATCAGTTTGAATGAGTTTCAGGTCGATAGGACACAAAGTCAGGTTCCCGAAACACAGGAAATCGGAGGGGTCGCTCGGGTTGGATTCAGCTTTTTGAACATAGATCAAGTTTTCAATGCGCATACCAAATTCGCCTGTTTTGTAGTAGCCTGGTTCATTGGAAACCACCATGCCCTCTTCAAGTGGTACTCCTGCCCCACGGTAGTAGCTGATAGCCTGTGGGCCTTCATGAACGCAGAGAAACGATCCCACTCCATGACCGGTTCCGTGTCCGTAATTCAGTGCGATATCCCACAGCGGCTTTCTTGCGAGCGTATCCAGCTGAGGACCACAGGTTCCTACGGGGAATTGTGCGTTGGCCAGGGCCAGGTGTCCCTGAAGGACACGGGTGAAACAGTCTTTCTGTTCAGCAGTGGGATTGCCCAGTGACACCGTTCGCGTGATATCGGTTGTTCCATCCAGGTATTGCCCGCCTGAATCGATGAGATAAATTCCTTCGGGCATAAGGGTTTTAGCACTGGCTTTCGTCGCTCGGTAGTGCACAATAGCGCCGTTGGAGGCGTATCCTGAAATACTGTTAAAACTCAAGCCCTTGAAGTTTTTGCCTTTTGACCGGATCTCGGCCAGTTTGTTGGATGCGGTTATTTCCGTAACGGTACCTGTGGGTACGTTTTGTTCAAGCCAGATCAGGAATTTCACCATGGCCGCGCCGTCTCTGATATGAGCCTGACGGAAGCCCTCCAGCTCCACTTCATTTTTTCTGGCTTTCATGAGGGTGACAGGGCTGTCTTGTGTGCAGATTATTGCCTGGTCGAGTTTCTGAACAATCCACTGATTGGCCGAATCAAAGTCAATTAAAACCTTTTTACTCTTTGTGAGTGTTTTCAGCTTGGGGCCAAAATCACTGTAGTTACAGACTGTGATATTGTCGGGGAGGGTGCTTTTGACCTCTTGAGAGAGTTTTCCCGGTGGAACGAACAGCCAGGCTTCTTCTCTACCAATCAGTGCGTAGGAAATGAAAACGGGGTTATAGGCCACATCGGATCCTCTGAGGTTGAATAGCCAGGCGATGGCATCCAGTTGCGTGACAACGTGGTAGTCCGCATGGACTTTGGCCATTTCCCTGGAAACGTCGTCCAGTTTCTGCGCGGTCGATTTCCCGGAGAAAGCGATTGGATGAGCTTCAATTGGATCTTGAGGTATGGGCGGCCTATCTGTCCAGATGGTGTCAACCAAATTGTCTTCCAAAAAGGCCACTCTGTCTGCACCCAGTTCTTTGACGAGAGAGGCTGCGCTTTTTGGTGATAAAAGGCGGGGGTCAATAGCAAGCCGTCCTTTCAGGTTTTGCTTTGCGAATTGTTCTATGCTTGGTGTGTTGGGCTGGCCCATTTTCATAAGGTCAATTCCGGTTCCCTTTAACTGGCTCTCTGCCTGGAGAAAATATCTTGAATCGGTCCAAAGTCCGGCAAATGTGTCTGTAATCAATAAGTCGCCCGCGGATCCGTCGAACCCGCTCAGCCATGCGCGCCTATTCCAACATAAGGGTAGATATTCGCTTTGATGTGGATCCGTACTGGGAACCCAGTAGGCCTGAACATCCATTTCTTTCATTTTTTCACGTAAATGTTTGATTCTTTGTTTGATCATGTGCTACCTCAATGGAGTGCAGAAGAGTTGTTTTACTTCGTATACCTTTTTGTTGTTTCGTACTTCATTCTGTACTCTGTGATTGTAGGCCTTTAGAGCTTATAAAAGAACCTTTTTGTGCTACAATGCTTCGTTTTTAACTTTTACTCTGACAGGAGGTCATGATGATACGTTTTATTTTCATTCTATTATTGCTAATCCCATTTGGAGTTGCTCAAACCGAACAGGAAGAGATGGCAAAGGCTATGCAGGAAATGCAACAAGCCATGCAGCAGATGAATCATGTCGTTGCCAATGTAAAGGTCATTGGATTTAGAGAGCTTAAAAAAATGCTGCCGGAAAAGGTATTGGGTATCGAGCGTACCAAAGCTTTTGGAGAGAGGAATGCGGCCATGGGTATGAAAGTGTCGGAAGCGAGAGGTGAATACGGCGTTCGAGGCAAAAAACCCTTTTTAAGCCTGGAAATCGTCGATTCGGGTTCACTTCAGGGCATAGTGGGCATGAGCATGGCCGGTTGGAGCACGATGGAAATCGACAGAGAATCCGATACCGAGTTGGAACAGACCTTTACCTACAAGGGCAACAAAGGGATCAAGAACTATCAATTTGAGCAGCAATCGGGTGAAGTCAGTGTGATCATCGGTTCAAGAGTCATTGTTTCTATGACTTTCCAGGGTGTTTCTCTTGAAGATTTTGAAAAGGCGCTGGATTCAGTTGATATCAAAGGTATCGAAGGGCTGATTGCCTCTGTTGAAGCAAGAGAAAAAGACAAGTAATAAACCAGATGGACCCTTCCAAGACGGGCTTTAACGAAACGCTTGTCTCTGGGTCCATTTGAGTTAAGTGCAAATGCTTTTCTCTTTATGACATTTCTTTTGTTATTGCGCGGTAGGATGAGCCGCAATCCAATGAAATGGCCTGTAAAATCAAAATAGGAACTCAGCTCCTTTCCGATCTAATCCGATGTGGGTCCGGGAGTGAGTTCCGCAATGGCGGCTGCTTGAAAAGGCTCCATTGTAAAAGGAAACAGAAGAAAGGTTGTCTTTTAAGCGCAGACAATTATCTCTGAAAACAGGTATTTACCATGAACCGATGTGACACATTCTTAAACAAGAAACACTTAGTATAGAGGAAGCCATAAATGACGGTACATGAACTCAAACACCCACTGGTACGGCACAAAATAGGACTAATGCGCGAAAAAGACATATCAACTAAAGCCTTTCGTGAATTGGCATCTGAAATGGGTCGTTTATTGACCTATGAAGCAACCAAAGACCTTAAAACAGAAACCATTACCATCGAAAGTTGGAACGGACCTGTGGAGGTGGATCACATTGTAGGTAAAAAAGTGACCATTGTGCCTATTTTGCGTGCGGGTCTCGGTATGATGCCCGGAGTCCTGGATCTGATTCCCAATGCGCGTGTCAGTGTTGTTGGGCTGTATCGCAATGAAGAAACACTGGAGCCCGTAGCCTATTACGAAAAAATGGCTCCCAATCTGGATGAACGAATCGCGCTTATTCTCGACCCTATGCTTGCCACAGGTGGCAGTGTCATTGCTGCAATTGATATGCTCAAGAAAAGTGGCTGTAAAAACATCAGAGGTATCTTTTTGGTAGCGGCTCCAGAGGGCATAGCCAATCTGGAAAAAAAGCATCCCGATGTGGACATTTACATAGCTGCACTGGATGACGGTCTGAACTCTGATGGTTATATTCTTCCCGGACTGGGCGATGCCGGTGACAAGATCTTTGGCACAAAATAGAACGCCGCAAGCTCTGGATGGACTCCTTTTTTTGTGATTCATGAAGCTGGAATCAGCACGGGACATCAAAAGAGCATCAGACAGGAATGCTGTTAAAGCTTTGTGTATCGAACAAGGGCTTGAAATACCGACGAATAAGCCCCGGGTAAATGACGTTTCAGGGTTACCGGCTCATCGCATAACAGGAACCAGGCAGTTTGCGGCTTTTTTGCTTCCGGGAAGTGATCGACTCCGAAACGAGCCGCTCTAAACGGGTGTGGAAGCTCAAATACCCTTCTCCACAACCACCGGTGTACAAAAGTGCACGGAGCTCATTGAAGTTCGGTTGTGATGGTAGTTCTGTCGCAGTTGCGTTTTTCGGGATTATCTCAAAAATGAAAGAGATTACCTGGCTGATCCTGTTGTATAATGACTATGTATGTCTGGAGGGCTTATGAGAATTGCTATCGGTTCAGATCATGCCGGTTTTTCCTTAAAAGAAGTGCTCGGTCGATACTTGGAAGATCTGGGATATGATGTCCTGGATCAGGGTTGTTTCAGTTTGAAATCCGTTGATTATCCTGAGTATGCCGCCAAAGTAGGTGTCGTGGTGGGTTCGGGTGAGGCTGAGTTCGGCGTGCTGGTTTGCGGTACGGGCATTGGCATTTCCATTGCGGCCAACAAGGTGAAGGGCATTCGAGCCGCTCTTTGTCATAACTCTTATGAAGCGGAAATGGCACGGCGTCACAACGACGCCAACGTCCTTTGCATGGGGTCGCGAACGCTTGGCGAAGGCGTCGCCCTGCACACGCTCAAGCACTTTCTGGATACCCGCTTTGAAGGAGACAGACACTCGAGACGTGTAAAACAGATATCTGCCATTGAAAAAGCATAACTGGAGGAAAAAATGTATGAAAATGTGTTAAAAGTGGACCCTGAAGTCGGTCAGGCACTGGTTGACGAGTACCAACGTCAAACAGATCATTTAGAACTGATTGCCAGTGAAAATTACGTTCATCCAGCCGTACTGGCGGCTGCGGGATCGGTTTTAACCAATAAATATGCGGAAGGCTATCCCGGTAAGAGATATTATGGAGGCTGTCAACACGTTGATGTGGCAGAAGATCTGGCTATACAGAGGTTAAAGAGTCTGTTCGGTGCGGAACACGCTAATGTTCAGCCTCATTCTGGCGCTCAGGCCAATATGTCCGTTTTCCTCGGTTTCCTGAACCCGGGTGATCGCATTATGGGTATGGATCTAAGTCATGGCGGTCACTTGACTCATGGACACCCCCTGAATTACTCTGGAATGAATTTTGAGGTGATTCCCTATGGTGTCGAAAAGGAAACGGAAAACCTGGATTACGATAAAATCCGCGACTTGGCCAAAGCCAATCAACCTAAAATGATTATCGCCGGTGCTTCGGCTTTCCCTCGCGTCCTAGACTTTGAGGCGTTTTCCAGTATTGCCAAAGAAGTAGGGGCCTATTTTATGGTCGACATGGCACACATCGCCGGGTTGGTAGCTTGCGGTTTGCACCCCAGCCCTGTTCCTTATGCCGATTTTGTGACCAGTACCACCCATAAAACTCTTCGAGGACCTCGCGGCGGTATCGTTCTATGTAAAGAGGAATACGCCAAAGACATCGATCGCGCTGTTTTTCCCGGCGTTCAGGGCGGACCACTGATGCACATTATTTCAGCCAAAGCTGTGGCTTTTGGCCTGGCACTGAAACCAGAGTTTAAAGAGTACATGAAAAAGGTTGTGGCCAATGCAGAGGCCTTTAGCAAGGCTCTGGAAGAACAGGGCTTTAGAATTGTTTCCGGTGGAACAGATAACCATCTGATGCTCGTGGATACCTTTGTTCGGGGGAATACCGGTAGAATGGTTGAAAAAAGACTGGGTAAAGTAGGCATTACCGTCAATAAAAACACCATTCCTTTCGATACCAACAAACCCATGATTGCCTCAGGTATTCGAGTTGGAACGCCTGCCGTTACTTCGCGGGGTATGGGCCTGGACGACATGAAGAAAATAGCAAGTTGGATATCCCAGGCACTCTCAGTTAAGCGAACAGACCCCAAACTTAAAGAGATCAAACAAGAGGTTACCTCGTTCTGCCAATCCTTCCCTCTTTTTAAAGAGGAACAATAGTTAATCTCACTTCAGTCCACTTCATACAGAATCACAAGGAGGAAACATGAAAGTAGGATATTTGTTAGCGGGAAGCGGATTTCTCGATGGTGCAGAAATACAAGAAGCTGTTAGCGGCCTGATCGCGCTCGCACAGGAAGGCGTCCAAATTGTTCCCATTGCACCTGATATGAAACAACACCACGTTATCGATCACCAATCCGGACAGGAAGTGAACGAGACGAGAAATGTGCTGGTTGAAGCAGCCCGAATTGTCAGGGGCAATGTGACGCCTTTATCAGATATTTCTGTGGAAGATCTCGATGCGTTGGTTATCGCGGGTGGTTTTGGTGTTGCCAAGAACCTATGTGACCTGGCTTTTAAAGGTCCTGACTGCGTCGTTCTGGATGATTGTGCCGCTTTGGTCAATGCATGTCACGCTGCCAAGAAACCCATTGGGGCGATGTGTATCGCTCCCGCGATGGTTGCCAAAATTCTGGGCGCCCACACGAAGGTCAAACTCACCATTGGTTCTGATCCGGGCACCATTGAAGCCATTGAAGCCATGGGGTGTGAACACGTTATCTGCAATGTAAACTCTTTTGTGACCGATGAAATCAATAAGGTTGTCAGCACGCCTGCTTACATGCTGGGCCCTGGTCCTGCCGATGTGTTTAAGGGTATTTCCGGCATGTGCAAAGAAGTGGTCAGGTTGGCAAACTGAGGTTTCTTTTTCAAGTTCAGTGAAGAAAAACACGGATGATTTGTTGAATTTGGGGGAATAATAAAAAGCACTGGAATCTGTTTCTTTATGGAGTCCGGTGCTTTTTGGAAAATGCCATTGTATAAACCATGGGTCAGGGCAAGCTTGTTAGAGTTCGATTGTCATTGTACTCGTGCGTTCAGACAATTATTTGGCAGGCTGTGGGTTTTGCGAACGCGTTTACAATGAGACCTACTTTATAAGTGGAACCGTTGTTAACAGTTTGCCGCAGGAGTTTCATGTCATACGAATTTGAGGAGCTTGTAAAGAAGTATCAAAAGCTGGTCATTCATCTCATACATAAATATTACGGAGGTGCTTTGAAAGAGGATTCTGAGGACATTGCTCAGGATGTTTGGACTAAATTGTGGTCGCAGTTAAAAAATAATGAGAGTCAGGTGGTCAATTTCAAGTCTTATTTATACAGAACGGTACAAACCACCCTGTGGGATGCGGTTCGAAAAACTGAGAAAACCGCCTCCGTTCAAACAAGCGAAGAAGAACTGGAGGGAATTGGCTCGCATTTGCGATATCAAACAAATGAAGAGCGGTTTCTGGTTAATGATCAGTTAGAGAAACTCATCGTCAACCTGAATGACGAGGAACAGCTTATTGTGAGAGCACACCTCAAAGGTTTTAATTACGATGAGATCGCGTCGCTTATCGGTGTTTCACAGGGGAGAGTGAGAAATCTGTTAACCCGAATTAAAAAGAAAATGGCTCGGAGCTACCATGCATTTAAACCTGGAAGATTTTAATTTACTGCTTGAGCAAAAAATAACCAAAGATGAAAGACTGCAAATGCTCGATCACATGCTGAATTGCGATGCCTGCACGGTGAAATATAAAATGCTGTTAGAGCTCAAGCAGGAAATGGTGGGTAATGAATTCAAGGAGCGCCACCCGTGGCGTTATGCACTTGGTGCCGCAGCGGTCCTTTTGCTTGCCTCGTTTCCCTATTTTGGAAACAGGAAGTCAAATCGGGAGATTCCTCACCTCAAGCAGCCTGTTGCCAGTACCCATAATGCGGCACAACTGCATGGGTTTAGCTTAATTGAAGAAATACAAGAGATTAATTATAAGAGTAAAATCAGTAATTGGGGTTCCCGGAATACCGTTCAAGATATTCTAAAAGCGAAAAACAACTCCTGAACGCTCACAACAAAAAATACAAAGGCCCTCAAATAACACGTACAGGTCTCATTCACGTTGTTCCTTGCACAGGCCTGACAACCCAAGAACTGGCGGCTTCCTGCGATCCATACGCTGGAAGCCGCTGTTGTTTTACAGAACCTTGCTTTTACATATCTGTATAAATACAGCACATCACAAGCGATCTCAGTTGTGGGAAATACTTTTGAAAACAAACCGCTCGAGCATTAGACAGAATCTTGTCTAATTGCAGATTCGGCTGCTTCAACTGAGGCTTTAGAGAGTTTGAATTGGGAAATGGCTTCAGCAAGTTCGATACCCAGATGGTTCATTTCATCGGCGCTGTCGCGCACTAGTCTTGAATTGGTGTCGACTTTGCTGCCAACTTCCTCAATATTGGCAACATCTTCTGAAATGCCATTGGAGACTTCAAAGGTTTGAGTGACAGTTGTATTGACGTCATTGACATGCTCTGCTGCCATGGTAATGTTTTCGGCCATATCTTTGGTTGTGACAGCCTGTTCTTCCACAGCAGCCGCAATATTGGAAACCATGTTGTTGGCGTCTTCCATAACGCCGTTTATTTCGGCAATTTCACGAATAGTTGTGTTGCTGGATACCTGGATTGCTTCAACTTTACTTTTAATTTCTTCAGTTGCCGTATTGGTTTGGGCCGCTAGAGCTTTGACTTCACTCGCTACAACGGCAAAGCCCCTTCCTGCTTCTCCAGCTCTGGATGCTTCTATGGTGGCATTCAACGCCAGGAGCTTGGTTTGCTCTGCGATTTCACTTATGACGTTAATCACCTGACTGACTTGATTTGCAGCTACACCCAAATCATTAACCCTTTCGTTGCTTTCTGATACCAGACGGACAGCCTTTGATACGGTTTCCCTGGTTTGGTCTGCATTTTGTGCTATTTCTTCAACTGTCGAGCTCATTTCTTCTGCAGCTGTTGCTACCATATTGATATTTGAACTGCCTTCTCCAGCTTTGTTGGTAACTTCACTTAGGCTGAGGTTCATTTCTTCGCTTCCAGTTGCTATTTCATTTGTTTTTGCTCCCATTTCACTCGTACTCGCGAAAAGTGATTGGGCCACACTGTTCAGTGAGTTCGCTGCATTTTTAATGTTCTTGGAGTGAACCAATACCCGGTGTATCAAGTTTCCCAAATTAAACGACATGCTGTTTAGTGAATTGACAATAGCGCCAACTTCGTCGTTGCTTTTGTGGTCCAGCACATGTGAAAGATCTCCGTTTTCCATTTTTTGTGAAAGAGACACTATTTTACCAATGGGTTTGAAAAGGTGAGTTCTCAGTTGAGTGTAAAACAGAATGTAGAGAAAAGCACCCACTATGACAAGAAGCAGAAGCGCGTTATATAAAACCTTCTGGATGGGAGCTACATTCAGGTCCAGATGTTTAGCCAGAACAAGAGTGCCAATTTCCTTTCCTCTGAAATCTTTTACTTCCAGGGTATCAATGGCAAAATGTTCGTCATTGATGGTTTCCACAAAAAAATCAGCCTCATTTTTTCCTTCTGTGAGTTTTTCCAAAAGATCAGGTATTTGCTTGCCGCTGGAAAGAATACACGTCTTATCTCCCATAGCAATTGACTTTTCATTGAGATTGGTATTTGGCGTCCAATTAGCTCTTTTAAGGTCACTGTTCTTTATAGCCAGGGCATATTGAATACCATAGATCTTCTCGATGTAGTCAAGGTAGCCGGTGTAATCACCGCTAATCTCAACGGTTCCGATGTGTTCACCGTTGTAGTTAAGGGGCATAATGACGCGTGTGTCGACCCCAAATTTTCCTACTTCCAAACCCTGTTGTATTTTGTGCGTTTTGTTTGCCTCAACGATGGAAAACCTGAACGAACTCAAGTCATCGCCGTATTTTTCAATTTTATGCAATCTGAGGAAGGAATGGTTGTCCGGGGTGTGAAAATGAAAGATTCTAGCTCCGTACTTCGGCTTGAGTTTGTCATTGTAGAGACTCAACACCTCGCTTTTTAACAGATCCCTGTCCTTGTTTTGCATAGCTTTCATTATCGTTTGATTGGTAATCAGCATTTCAAGACCCATTAGAAGTGTGTTGGTCTTGTTCTCAATACCCTCAAGGTAGCCCTCTTCAATCAGTTTAAATTCATTGATAAGATCGGCTGTTGCTCTATCCTTGTAGGCCTGCTTGACTGAATGACTTGCAAAAAGAAGAATAACTACAATGGATATCGTAGCCAAAATAATTAAACTCATAATTCGATTGATAATACTTTTACTTAGGAAATTCATTTCGCCTCCAAAATGATCCCGTATTAGATCATGCCCTTTTTAAGTATCGGATACGCATTGTTTTTCTTTAACCATGTTTTTGTTAATTTTTAGTAATCTACATCGGATATTTTTTAAGGCCGAGTTAATTCAGGGGCTTGTGAACCTGTACAGGAATAATGCCTTAATGGACCTGCACAATAAAATGAAAATGGGTTTAAAAAGGGCGCAGTTCTACTCAAGTACCTTAAACATACCTTTGACTGCGAACCTCTTTTCCCTTGCAGCCCGAACAGTGCGGTTTAACAGAAGAGATGCAGCTGTAATTGGAACTTTTAGAGCTTTGTAAAAAAAGCTGTGGCTCAGTTAGCTTGTCGTGGAATGCGGTTTTATAGGGCTTAACTCCCTTTTTCCTCAAAATGGAAAACCTTTTTTGCGCATTTGACCGGGAGAGCCTTTCCGGATTTTATGCGAGAAACAGCGATGTGCTTGCGGGACGAAGATAACTGGAACAATGAAGAGCAGCGTGTAAGGAGCCCAATTAAGCGTGAAACTATCTTCAAGCGCCATTTGATAGAATGCAATTTTTTCAAGAAAAAACCAGGCGATTAGGGGAATGATTCCAATTAGAGTGAAGAGGACCCAACGCATTGGGGCCAGGATCGCGGAAATGGCAAATGATAGACAAAGAGTGACAGCCAGGAAACCGGAAAACTCTATGATGGGTTTCTGTTCGGGTAGAGGAGATAAGTGATTGATGATCACGGTGCTGATAAGTATAAAGTAGATGGCCAGCCACAATCTCAAATCGAATCGGATGGATCGTTTCAGGTATGTCGATACATGAATAAAAAACGCAGGGAATCCAGATTTTTCTGCTTTGTTTTGAGGGTTGTTTTCATTCATAAGATAAGCCCAAAGGTATCTGTTTCAGTGCGGTATTTCCGTTTTTTGTCTTTACAGCTGTCCTTGTTGAGTACAGACAACACTTCTCCGTTATTGGAAACGTTCAAGACGTTTCCAATAACGGAGCGTTCAGACAGAGAAATCAGTGGCTTTCTTCACCTACTTTCTTCATTTTGATGACATCGCCATGTTGATCGATCACTCTCTGGTACCAGGATTTCGGGTACCCGGGATGCTTGACTTGGCCGAGTTCATCTTTGACATTGCCGTCCAGAAACTTGAAGATTAAATGTTCGCCCAGTTTCTTCCATCGCTTCATCGTCAATTGAGTCTGTCTGGCACTGTAATCTGTTAAATAGTCTCGAGCGAGCTCTGGAGCTTGTTTGTAAAGTGCGAGTGCTGCCTTCTCCACTTCGGGTTGTCTGGCCAGGAAGGACCCTTCCAGCTGGTTTTGAACTTTTTGCACTTCTGCAATCATGTCTTTATAGCGAAGATAAGCGTAATTGCTCACGAAGTTGAATACCCAGAACGCCGAGTCCCAGGTGAATTCTGTAAAGGATCCATTGCCCACCCTGAAGGCGAAAGGCGCTTCCCTGTTTCCACAGTAGATGGGGACATAGACCGTGCTGTAGGTATCATCAACGCCAAACCAGAGAACACCTCCGATGGCATTTGGTAAGTGGCTGCGGGACTGTGCGACGAAAGAGAATCCCGTTTGCTGGGTGGAAGTGGCTCTTTCATTGCAGTATGTTACACCGTCAACTTCCCATGTGAGAGGCCGCCAGCGATAGGGTAATTCGTAAGGCCCTGCTCCAATGTCTTTGGTCATATCCATTCCGGTGCCTTCAAAGTGATCTCTCATAAAGGACATCACATCGTGCACCGAGAGTTTTTTATCGGGCTTGATCCAGAGCGGTAGAGGTTCCGCTTGAATATCACCCATGACGTATTGTTCAGGTAAATTGAGACTTGGTGCCGCTCGGTTAAACATGGCGTAGACGCGTGCTTCACAAAAACGCAGGGCTCCAAAATCCAGGGGCGCGTAGGCATTGGCAAAATGAAAGTCTCTGTCTTTTCCTTCAAAATAGCCCTTCTCTCTGGCAAATGAGATCACGTCGTCGGCATAAAGGCAGTTGTCAGGGTCATTTAAAGGAAAGGTGCCGATTCTCGCCTGGTTGGCATGGCCGCTGATGTAACCATCGGGAATTTTTCGCGCCACCCAGACAGCACCCTTGTTTTCAGGTCCTTTGCCAATCATTTCCATGATCCAGGCTTCATTGGGGTCGGCTATGGAAAAGGACTCACCACTGCTGTAGTAACCGTATTCCGCGACCAGTTCTGTCATCACCTGAATGGCCTCACGTGCTGTTTTGGACCTTTGCAGGGCGATGTACATCAGGCTGCCGTAATCCATAATGGCTTTGGGGTCTTTGAGTTCTTTCCGGCCGCCATAAGTCGTTTCACCAATTGAAACCTGGTATTCATTGATGTTGCCAATAACGGAATACGTCCGTTCAACCTGTTTGATGTTTCCCAGGTATTTGCCTGTGTCCCACTCGTATACTTCCAGCTGTGTACCTGGCAGGTAGTTAGCTGCCGGTGTGTAGTATAGTTCGCCATAAAGCACATGGGAATCGGCTGAATAGGTGATAAAGGTTGAGCCATCCGTGGAGGCACCCTTGGTTACGAGAAAATTGGTACAGGCCAGAAGAATGCTGGAGCCCGCAAGGAGAATGATGCTAATGGTGAGTTTTTTCATTTTGTTTCCTTGGTCATTTTGTTTCCGGGAAGGTGACAAGCGGCATGTCTTTCCCTTGAGAGAAAGGTCATATTAGCACATTCAGGCTCATGAACAAACCGCTCCTTCATGCTGTAGTCGAAAGGTGACCGGCTCTCCATCCAGACTGCAAATGAAACATGTTTCTTCATTTGATCCGGCACACAGAGACCCGATTTCATCTGAGAACCCAACATTTCCATGGGAGGCCGCTGTATACATTCCATTGGTAAAACAGGTGTCCACCATTCAAGACAGTGTGACCCCTATGTGTAACAAATCCGGCTGGGATTGCTGTTTAACATGATTCTGCTCGGAAATAGAACCTTGCCCACTTACTCCTTGTGAACTATGATGTTCACGTTCAGTTGGATGGGTTGTTTGAATTGAGGTTTTGGGCTTTTAAGTTGTTGTACTGACGTTAAATACAGGGAACCATCATCGCAACAGACATCCATAACAGGTGCGACCGGCCTTTTCAACGCAGCTTGCTCTAGAGATTGTTATCTTGAAAGTACGTAACCGGCGAACGTGGTACAATTATTGCCCTGTGTTATCAAGGAGGCTTGCAATGAGAAAAATAATTTTAATACTCCTTCCCCTTTGCGTATTTGCACAGCGCGATTATTCTAACAGCCCCAAGTTTGGTTTTTTTGAAATCAGCGTGGGAAAGCATGTTATCGACAAAGAGAATGCTATTTTTGAATTCAGTGAAGAAACACTGACATTTAACTCCGACGACCTGGACGGGCTGGATTTGTCCGCGGGAATGTATTGGCAGAGAAGTAATTATCTGTCTTACGGTGTGACGTTTCAACAGTACAGTGAATCTTCCGGTTCAGAAGACCGTGATTACATCTACCCCGATGGCTCTCCCATTTTGCAGACAACCGAACTCGAAACAACCTGGTTTGGTTTCAGTATGCTGGTTACACCATTTGGGGCAGGTGACTTCTATGGCAGCACTGCCTGGGCGCCCAAAAGCATCGTGCCCTACCTGAAACTGGGTTTGGGTGTAGTTGACTGGGAGTTTGCACAATATGGTGATTTTGTCGACTATCAGACCGAAACCATCTACTATGAGGATTACCTGACATCAGGTTCCACACCTGGACTTCAAGCAGGTATGGGAGTGCGGGTGAAAGTAACCCCAAAAATGGATTTCAACTTAAACTACAGTTACACTCTCGCTGAAGACGATTTCGATAATGGAGACTTTTCGGGTTTCGGAGATCTCGATCTCAGCTCAAAATCAGCAAGCATTGGCTTGACCATCAAATTCTTCTAGGAGGTCATCATGAGAATCGCAACTTTGTTACTTGTCATCAGTTCAGCTGTCTTTGCCCAGCTTTCCTTTGAAGACCTGGAGAAGCAAGTGAAAGCGGGAAAATCAGAATCTGTCTTAATTCCTCTTGTTCAAAACGAGGGTGTTTCCTTTCCAATTAATTTGAAATACCTCAAAAAAATGAAAAAAGCCAGTTTCCCCGATTACCTGATCGATGAACTGGTTGTCAATCATACGGTGCAGCAGACTGAGCGAAGCGCTCAGGGTGGCGGCTATAGCCATTATCCCGCCAGTTATTCTGGATATTACGGGTACAACTGGTATAACAGCTGGTACCTTTTTGATTTCTGGTATGACTCTCCCGATTTTTATCGGTGGTGGAGTCCCTATCTGGGTATGTACAACTATGCCAGTTATTGGAATTTCTATGGTCCATTCGGATTTGGCTGGTGGCGTGAAACAGCGGGATTGTATCGGCCTGGCAACCGTTTGACACCTGACGGCTACAGAAATAGCTACGATGAAAGAGAAAGAGGTCAGGCAGTTTCGCGCTCTCGTGGCGGTGGTAAAGCAACCTCCAGCGAGCACTCGCGACACCGTCAAGCTGTTTCCCGCTCTTCCTCGAGATCCAACCGACACAGTGTTTCCCGAACATCATCCCGGAGTTCACGTTCCGAATCGCGTGCGGTAAGACGGGGTCACTAACATGGTTTACCATTTACGCTACTTCAAAACCCGATGGCGCTATGTTGACATTGGCTGAATGACACGGCACATTCTGCTCCTTGCATGAGTTGAAACGCAACCTCGCGGTGAAGCAGAACCGCGTATGGGCATGGCGTATGAAAGAACAGAAAAAATTTGAACAGTTCTTTTTCGATGTTGAAACAAGATACCGGCTCTTTAACATGGCCGCACATTTTAAGAAGCCGCTGTTCCTATGTACACCCACACTGGCTGAAATGGCTCAACGTGAGGGAAGAAAGTACCTGCTGCTCGATCGCGACCAGCGCTTTCGCGCGCTAAAGGGTTACCGCTACTTTGACCTTTTCAAACCCCACTTCATAGAAGAGCCATTTGATGCCATATTTTGCGATCCTCCCTTTTCCAATATCTCCATTCCTTTTTTCTACAAGGCCATTCAAACGATCAATGGGTTTCAAATGACCGAGAATGTGTTCATCTGCTACATCTCTTCCAATCAGAAGGCGTTGCTCGACACCTTTTCGGACTATCACTTAGTGCGCTATCCCGAGTCGTTGAGATACCAATCCGTCAAACGGCAAACACAGGAAAAAATTTTTCTGTTTGGTCCCGGGCAATTCCTCAAGTATGATGCTAAAAAAAACTCGAGGGGAGAGGGATGAAGAGAAAAGCTATAATCGCACTCATTTGTTGTATTGGAACATGGATTTTTACCCAGAACGTTCAGAGTCAACAAAGTACTTCGGGCTTGGGTTTTGAAAGCTCTTTGGAGTATATGGATCAATATGTATTCAGGGGCCGCGTATTAGATGAGGATCCCGCTTTAAACAGTAATCTGACTTTGAGTGTGGGACGGCTGTCTTATTCGTATTATATGCATCGGGATTTCAGTTCAGATAATGATTCTTCTTTTAAAGAAACCAATCACTCCGTTGAAATGACCTGGCTTTTGGGTACAGCTGTTCAGACCATGGGATACAGGTTCTATGATTTTGGTGGTATTTTACCTGATACACAGGAATTGTACTATCGCATAGCCTATCAATCCACTTGGCGTCCAACTCTCGGGACATTCTATGATATTGACAATTACAACGGGTATTATTTTGACTTATCCCTGGAGCGGCTGCTGCCTTTGACCAGAAAAAGCCTGGCAGGATTGAAATTCTATTTAGCCGGAGCATCGGGCCTGATTGAAAAATCCAATCGAGCTGGAGAAATCAAGGAATATGGTTACTTTGCAGATGACGGCCTGACTAATGGATATGCCAAACTCTTTTATCGATGGTACCCGACCAGTCGTTGGACAGTCGAGCTTGGTTATCGTTATTACCGGTCCTTTGACGATCAGTTAAAAGATGATCCGCTTACAGGAGAGTCATTCAACATGGTTTCAGCAAAAATTCGCTATATTTTTCCTTAATAGTTGACACTGAACGTGTCACCTGCGTGAGCACAGAGTTAAAATGAAAGACCGGAGCAGGGTGAATTGGATTTCCTCTCCTGGCCCCTGTTTTATAATGATATGATAAGAAAGAAGGTCAGGGCAGATTATTGAGGGAGGTTGTATGAGTAAGCCTGAAGTACTCGTGATTGAAGATGAGGAGGATATCCTTCATCTTTTGTTTTTTAACCTTAACAATGCCGGATACAGTGTTCGCGTTGCTGAAGATGGGAAAAAAGCGCTGAAGGAAGTGAAGAAATCTTCTCCCGATCTTATCTTGCTGGATTTAATGCTCCCCAAAATGAGTGGTCTGGATGTTTGTCGTACATTGAAGAGCAAGAAGAAGACCCGAGACATTCCCATTATCATGGTAACAGCCAAAGGCGGAGAAACCGACGTTGTCAAGGGACTTGAGGCCGGTGCAGACGATTACGTAACCAAGCCGTTCAGTCCCAAGGTTCTTTTGGCCAGGATCAATGCTGTGTTGAGAAGAAAACAACAGTCCAGTCCAGAAGACGAACTGGTTGTTTCTCATGGGGAAATCACCTTCCAGCTCAATGAACACAAGGCTTACCTCGGTAAACAAGCCCTTCAGCTTACACCCATGGAATACCAGTTCTTACTCCTGCTGGCTAAAAAGCCCGGCTGGGTTTTTACACGAAATCAAATAGTCGATGCCATCCGGGGTGAGGACTACGCTGTTACCCAGCGGAGTGTGGATGTTTTGGTGGTGGGCCTGCGTAAAAAATTGAGAAAGGCCGATGAAAATGGGGCCTGCTATATTGAAACCGTCAGGGGTGTAGGTTACCGATTGAAGCATGAAGGGTTGATGCTGAATGACTGAAGAGGGCGCAACCAAAAAATCAACCATGGTTTATTGGCTGTATCAGTCCTATCTCATCATTCTTGGGTTGGGCCTGCTTTTCGTCATTGTTCCCGCATCATGGATACTCATAAAGAGCTATGAGGGTCAGGTTGAGGAGCAATTGGCGGACAAGGCAGAATTGATAAAAAAGATCATAGCGCATAACGAGCGTCGTGATGACTACGCGTCCCACTTCGAAGCGATATTCAGTGACAGTCCTTTCAGAGTGACTTTAGTTGACGCAGACGGAACTGTCATCGTTGAAACAGACACCAACTCAAAAAAAATGGAAAACCACGCAAACCGCCCTGAGATTATCAAAGCCTGGACGGGAAAAGACAATTACGAGAGAAGGTACAGTCATACGCTTGGAAAGAATATGCTTTACTATGCGACAGCTTACCTGGATCAATACGTGGTTCGTGTCTCAAAACCCATTCGGGCCATCCACTCCACACTCTTTGGTTATCTCCTGAAAATAGCGATAACGGCTCTTTTGGCGGCGCTTTTAGCGGTTTTTGTCAGTATTTATGTCGGGAAAAGGTTGACTATGCCGCTCAAAAAGCTGGGAAATCAGGCCGACTATCTCGCTAAGGCTTTTTTAGATGTCGATATTGAACCCAGCTCCAAGTTTATACAGAAAAAGGAACAGTTATCTGAATTTAAAACCAAAGAATACCATCAGCTATCTGAAACCATGAACCGCATGGCTGCCCAATTGATTGCGACAGTAAACAGTCACAAGGAGCAATCCTATTTCCACAAAGCGCTGCTCAAAAGTATGGTGGAAAGTGTCTTGGCCGTGGATATGGATGGAAATATACTCATTTGTAACAGGGCCGCAGAGGAAATGTATCAATTGCCGAAAGATCGCTGTCTTCCAGGGCAAAATGCAGCCATTTTTATTCGTAACCAGGTACTCCTCCATTCAATCCACGAGACCATGGAATCAGGCGAACCGTTGGTTAAGGAAATTAAAGTGTACAACCCCACTGAACGATCCCTGGAAGTCACTATTGTGCCTCTCAAGGGGTTTGATGGCAATCAAATGGGGGCCGTGGCTGTCGGACAGGACTTGACAGGAGTTAAAGCGGTTTCCAAAATGAGAAAAGACTTTGTTGCCAATGTGTCTCATGAGCTAAAAACACCCATTACAGCGATCAAGGGATTTATTGAAACCCTTCTTTCCTCTTCCGAAACAACCGCTGAAGATCAAAAGACCTTCCTCGAGATTGCACTGAAACACACGGATCGGATGAATGCCATCATAAGCGATCTCTTATCCCTGACCCACCTTGAAGATCGCAAAAACGATTTTGAGCTGCATAAAACGCAACTGAATTCAATCGTTGAAGAAGTCATCGAGTCGTGTCAAGAGATGGCTGCAGAAAAGAACATCACATTGGAAAACCAATTGAGTGCTCCTTGTGAAGTACGGGCGAACATGCTGCTCCTCGAGCAGGCATTTTTCAATATTTTGAGCAATGCCATTAAGTACTCACCGGAGAAAACAGCGGTGCTGGTTAAAGTCCAGGAGTTTCCGAAGTACTGTCAAATTGACTTCATTGATGAAGGAGAGGGTATTCCCAAAAAATATCGCAAACGCATCTTTGAGCGTTTTTTCAGGGTGGACAAGGGAAGAAGTAAAAAAGTAGGCGGTACTGGATTGGGATTGGCCATTGCCAAGCACATTGTCGGTGTTCACCACGGTAAAATCATGGTCAGCAGTAAAAAGGGAAAAGGAAGTGTGTTCACTGTTCAAATTCCTAAACTGGACACGGAACGAACTGGCTTCAGGATGGATGTACAGGAAAGTGAAAATCCACTGGGCACTTTCGATCCATCGGCAGGCTCTCAAGAAACGGCTGCATCCTGAGTCTCTTGAGTCAAAGAGGGCTTTAAGGGTTTGAACTTAAACCCTTAAAAAGCAATTGCACCAAACGGATGCGCTTTTGTTATCAAATAATGTGCGTTTTTTCAAACCAGTTGTGGTTTTAGAATGGTATATGTGGAGCAATTCATCCAAATCACGGATGTTGAGCTGAACTTTTCCGGCTGAATCTTTGTTGTTGAAGGCATAAAAATGGTATTCTAATGCCTGATACTACGCTTTAGGATGAAATATGTACTCCATTATTTACAACGCATCAAACTTGGTCACACTTGAAAATGACAACCTGAAGGAGGGGCCCAGAAAAGGTAGTGCCATGGCAGAGCTGGGAGAAATACCGGGTGGAGCTGTGGTTTATTCAGCTGGGAAGATTGTTGAAACCGGAACATCAGAGGCTCTTTTGAAAAAGTACCCTGATCCGATCGATCTCATCGATGCAGGCGGGCGTTTAGTCATGCCTGGCTTTGTCGACTGTCATACCCATTTGGTTTATGCGGGGAATCGATCCTCAGAAATGTTGCAGCGTCTTCAGGGAGCCACTTATCTGGATATCCTGAAAGCGGGTGGTGGCATTAACAAAACAGTTAGGGCCACTCGGGAGGCATCCAGCGATGACCTGAAACGTCTGGGTATGAATCGTCTCGATCACATGCTGAAACACGGAACGACAACCGTTGAAATTAAATCGGGTTATGGGTTGGATGAAATGACTGAACATAAAATCCTGGATGTTATCGGAGAGTTGAAGTCCAGTCATGTCATCGACATGGTTGCCACGTACCTCGGTGCTCATACCGTACCAAAAGACCGCGACAGATGTGAATACATTACATGGTTGAAAGGCGCAAGCCTGTCGACATTTCAGAAGAAAGCGGAGTTCTTTGATATTTTCTGTGAAGATGGAGCCTTCTCAAAGGAGGAGTCCATTCAACTATTGGAGGCAGCCCAAAGTGCAGGTTTCAGATTAAAAGCTCATGCCGGGCAGTTCAATGACCTTGGCTTGACCGGAGTGGCCGCCAAAATGGGTGCTGTTTCCGTGGATCACCTCGATCATATTGACGATCACCAGATCGATCTCATGGCTGAAACGGACTGTGTCGGCGTGTTTTTACCGGGTGTTCCCTTTTTCCTCAAGACGGGCGTTTTCCCCGACATGAAGCGTTTCAGGGATCGCGCTGCTGCCTTTGCCATCGCCTCGGATTTCAATCCCGGCTCTTGTCCTTCGTTTTCCATGCCCATGATGGTCTCTCTGGCGGTACTGCACTGCAATGCCACTTTGCCAGAAGCCATTTGTGCCTCGACCCTCAATGCCGCTTACGCAATGGGTGTCGGCAATGAGACAGGCTCTCTGAAAGCAGGCAAAAAGGCGGATTTCATCGTGCTGGACATACAAACGCTCGATGAACTTCCCTACTACTTTGGCACCTGTCTGACACACTGCGTACTCAAGAATGGAGAGGTGGTCTTTCAGTCAGAGATTTGAAAGATACGCTTGCAGACAGATTAGCTGAGAAATTGTTTGCTGAGTATACTTATGCTGAAATAAAAAGCGGCTCCTCAAGCGACGTGAAAGGAAATTCCATTCCTGTTATCCTGACGACTGGCATTGACGATCTGATGTCGGGAACAAGAACTCACAGGCTAACTTTTTTTCGTTTCATGAGTATAGTCCTTTTGTGTGTTGGCTGAATATGTTAATTTATTAGGTGTGACGCGTGTTCTTAGAGATTTTTTTAAATCAGTATTCGTGTGTTTTTTCAGAATCCCGCAAAGCTATTTGACAGTTTTGACAAAAAAATAAGGTATCTGATTGAGACGATCTCATTAGGGCGTATCTTCAAAATGATTTATTTTGGATTGTCATGACGGCACACAGATGTGTGGCCTTTTTTGAGGTAGAGAAGTTACATGGGGAAATGGTCTAAATCGGCGAGACAGGCATTGCGAGCGAAAGAATTCTTGCAGGCAGGTGATTTCTACAAAATGGATGGAAGTTACCGGGCAGCCATCCGCGCCTATTTGAAGGGAAAGCATTTTATCAATGCGGCCGTGGTGTACGAACAGATAGGGAAACCCAAAAAGGCCGAGAAAATTTTGAGAAAACAACTTCTGTGGCAGGACTTGGCTTCTTTTCTCGTCAGACAGCACAGAGAGCACGAGGCGATTGAAGTCTATCAGCTCAATGGACGTAAATTTGAGGCAGCTGAGCTGTATGAGAAAATGAATCGTCCTGAGCCTGCTGCCTACCTATATATGGAATTGGGTTTTCACGAAAAAGCCGGACGTCTGTTTACTAAGTCAAGGAATTTCGAGCAGGCTATTATTGCTATAGAAACGGCGATGTCCAAGCTTGACACGAAAATGGAGCGAACTCACACGAATAAAGCATTGAAAATGAAGGAGTGGTTGGCCAACTTGCATCTTGGAGCAAGGAAGTATGTTCAGGCCGCAGAACTATTTTCAGAATTGCTTAAACACGATCTGGCAGCGAAAAGCTATCTTAAAGCTGAAAAGCCTTTAGAGGCAGCTTCAGAATTAATTAAAGCAGGTCGATTAGACAACGCCAAGACCGTTCTGGAAGGACAAAGCAGTGTGGACGCGCGAGTTTTGCTGGGTAAAATCTACGCTGAAGAAGGAGATATGGAAAAGGCAGTTGAATTCCTGAAGGATACATCTGAGCACACCCTTCTCAGTGAGGCATTTGAACAGATGGGTTTGTACAAGGAGGCTGCAGAGCACCTTGAAAAGAGCGGTAAATTGATTCGCGCAGCGAATTTTTATGCCAAAGCTCATGAATTTAAAAAAGCAGCATTAATTTATGAAGAAAGAACATACCACCAGGAAGCTGCGGTATGTTATGAAAAAGCAGACAACTATCTCCATGCCGCGAAACTCTATAAGCTAGTCAAAGACAATTACAAAACAGGAGAATGCTTATTTAAATCGGGAAAATTACAAGATGCACTGCCTTTTTTACAGCTCGTAGATGAACATGACTCTAATTATCCCATGGCTAAACGCTATATGGCGGAGATTTTTTACACCATCAGAGATTTCAATATTTCATCCAAGCTTTTTGAAGAACTAATACGTAAGCACGGGTTCACATTGAGCGAAACAAATATGGATATTTACTATCGCCTGGCCCGATCTCTGGAATCACAGGGTAAGGGAGAAGAAGCCCTCCAATACTTTGAAAGAATTTATACAAGGAAGTCGGACTATTTAGATACCAAGCAGAGAATGAGAGCGCTTTCTGAAAGATTGGGGCGAATCAAGCTGGTCAGTCACTCGAGTGCTCCCCTGACAGCGAAAGAGCTTAAGCCGGGTCAGATCATTGCGGACCGCTTTCGGATTGACAAGGAAATTGGCAAAGGGGGCATGGGATATATTTTTAGCGTTTGGGATATCAGCCTGAGTAGAACAGTGGCCTTGAAAATGCTGATTCACTCCAAAGGTGACCTTGAAGAACTCAAGGCTGAGCTCATCACAGCCCGAGAATTAACACACCCCTATATCATCAAGGTTTTCGATATTGGTCAGTGGAGAGATGTCAGCTACTTCACCATGGAATTGGTAGAAGGAAAGACCTTGAAGGAGTTTATAGAGAGCGAAACCCGCAGCAGTCTCGAACAGAATCTCCTGCTTTTTACACGCATTTGTGAAGGCATAAAAGCAGCACATGATCAGGGTGTCATCCACCGGGATTTGAAGCCCCAGAATATCATTATCACCGCTGACGGAACACCCAAAATTCTTGATTTTGGCATTGCTCGAAGGTATACCGGCCAAAGTAAAAAACAAGGGGTGAGCGGCAGCCCAAAATACATGGCTCCGGAACAAATTTTAAACGAGGATATGGACCCAAGAACCGATATTTACGCATTGGGTATTATCATGTACTACCTTTTTACAGGTAAAGAACCTTTTACGGGAAATAATGCCAACGAAATCCTCCTTAAGCAGATTAATCAACAACTGCCTGACCCCATGCTGCTGAATAGAGAAATACCATTCTGGCTGGTAGAAATCATACAGCATTGTTCCAATAAAAATAAAGATTTGAGGTATTCTGATGTTCAGGAGCTCTTGTCTGAATTAAAACTCAATATGGTGGACCTTAATTCATGAAACAGAAACTCATTCTGCTCTTTTCCAAAAAGAACAGATCGCCAGGCTTCCGGTCTCTGCAATTGGAGCTTGGGTCAGTGGAGACAGACCAGTTTTATTTGCTGCTGGTAGAGCGTCTTGTAACAGAAGTATTCCCGCTTGAAAGGGATTATGAAGTGTGTCTCGCCACAGACTACGATACAGACTTTCTCGAGAAATGGATGGGAAGACACTGGCCTGTTATTTCACTTGCTGACCGGTCTCCAAATGAGTATGTCTCATGTATCTTAAACGCGGCCCCCATGAAAGACGCCGACAAATTATTGATCCTTTCAGCGGGTACAATGAGTGTGGATGAAAATCAAATCAGTTCGATGTTTGATTCAATTGATGAAAAAACGATTCTGTACCAAATGGGGTCGGATGGATATCTCGCCAGCGTAGGGGTTCACCAGAGTAATTTAGCCCTTTTTGATAACCTGGATACACTCGACGAGTATATGGAAGATATTTTAACAGTGCGAATAGAACACTATCATTTGAAGGTGAAGAAAGAAGAAGATCTCATTATACCGGGTGACTTGACGCAATTAGCCGTTTTCAGAAATCAACTGCCAGATGAACATTTCGTAGCAAAAAAAATAGACGACATGATTTTAGAGAAACTTGAACCGGACCCATCATCTAACGATCTTGAAACTCACAGCCGTTCCATTCAAATTGATTTGGCTCAGGATGAAGGTGAATGACGGTCTGTTTTAAGTGAGCCTGGCCCTTAAAGCCGGGAAGTAATTTAGACCAAACTTGAAGTGGTGAGCCCCAGGTAAAGTTCATTTCCTCTTTTTTTACAGGGTGCTCAAATGTGAGGGAATAAGAATGGAGCGCCAGATTCTTGCCATCAAAACGACGTGTAGCACCATATCGGAAATCACCCAACAGGGGAAAACCGCGGCTGGAAAATTGAACGCGAATCTGGTGAGGACGTCCTGTTTTTAGTGAAATATCTACCGCGGTCATTCCATTTTTACTCCATACAGGGTTAAAAGAGAGCAGCGCCTTTTTACCGGCGGGGTGGGATGGAGAAACAACCTTAACTTTCTGATCTCTTTTTGCAATACAGTCTTTCATTTCACCAGGGCTGTCCAGATGCCCTTCCACGATGGCAAGATAGCGTTTTACGGGCGTTCGATTTTTCCACTGGGCTGTCAATCGGGATGCGGCCTTGGATGTTCTCGCTACCACCATCACACCTGATACAGGTCTGTCCAGGCGGTGTACCAAACCTGCGTAAACATTGCCCGGTTTTGAGAACGCTTTTTTTAAATAGTTTTTACTCCAGGAAATGACATCATCATCGCCGGAGTGGTCGCCCTGAGACAGAAAGCCAGCTGGTTTCCCTATGACCAGCAGATGATTGTCAAGATAGAGGACAGAAGGTTCATTCACAGTGTCTTGCCTTCTGACCTTTATGCCAACCAGATGGTTTTGATGTTGACGAATTCTTTGATGCCGTAATAGGAGAGTTCTCGTCCATAGCCGGAGATCCCGACTCCGCCAAAGGGCAGTCTGGGATCGGATTTCGTCATGCCGTTGATAAAAACAGCGCCTGTTTCAATCTGTCTGGCAAGTCGTATGCCTCGATCGGTATCAGCGGTCCATAGACTCCCTCCCAGGCCGAAACTCGAGCGATTGGCCAGGTCGATGGCTTCCTGCTCTGTTTTAAATCGAATCAACGGCAGCACAGGGCCAAAAGTTTCCTCTTTGAAAACAGGCATGTCCGGCGTGATATCACCCATTAATGTGGGCTGATAAAAGCACGCTGTGCCGGGAACGGGCTGACCTCCTAGCAGAACTTTTGCTCCCATCTTCTGTGATTGAATAACCTGGTTGTGCAGTTCATCGCGAAGATCAGGTCTGGCAAGAGGACCGATCTGTGTGTGGTGATCCATAGGATCGCCCACTGTGAGGTTTTGAATTTGCGAATACATGATATCGCGGAAGCGATCGTAAATAGCGTCCTGAATGATGAACCTCTTGGCGGCAATACAGCTTTGTCCTGCGTTCATCATTCGGGCAATAACGGCTGTTTGCGCACATATTTCAAGGTCGGCATCGTCGAATACCATGTATGCATCGGAACCACCCAGCTCCAAAAGTGATTTCTTTATTTCCAGACCTGCTTTGGAAGCAACCTGACTTCCGGCCCATTCACTTCCCGTTAGTGTGACTGCCTGAACTGTGGGACATTCCAATACCTTGCCAACCTGACTGCCTGAAATTAAGAGCGCTCTGAATAGATTGGTGGGAAATCCCGCTCTTTGAAACAGGGACTCTATTTCCAGGGCACAGCCGGGAACATTGGAGGCGTGTTTTAACAGACAGGCATTACCCGCCATGAGGCCGGGTGCCGCAAATCGGAATACCTGCCAAAGTGGGAAATTCCAGGGCATGACGGCTAGAACAGTGCCCAGAGGTTCAAAAGAAGCAAAAGCCTGCCTGCCATCGCTTTCAAAAAACTCGTCTTCAAGCATGGTTTCCGCTTGCTCGGCGTAGTATTCACAAACCCAGGCGCATTTTAGAACCTCTGCGATGGATTCCTTGAAAACTTTTCCCATTTCAAGAGTGATGAGGGTGGCCAAATGATTTTGTTGCTCTCGAAGAAGCCCGGCCAGGCGAAGCATGTGCCTTTTTCGCTCCTCGAAAGAGGTTTGCTTCCATGATTGCCAGGCTAGATGGGTTACATGGGCGATTTGCTGTGCTTCCTGATCGGTATGGGTTGGGTAGGTTTTTATGAGTTCCATTGTTGCCGGATTGATGGATTTCATGCTGCCTCCAGTTTTCTGATAATAAAAAAAAGAAATCAAGAGATATTATATCCCATGCTTCTATGAGGTCAAAATAGACAAACGACTAAAGGAATACAGAAATAATTCGATACAATCTAAGTAGTCATGGTCTTTAGGATTGAATATGGCCTTATTTTTTTTCAAATCCAAATCTAAATCAGCAGACGGAGTGATCAACCATCCAGATGAAGTACTGGCCTATCTCGATGAAGTCATCAAAAAGAAGTTAGGCCTTATGATTTCAACAACAATTCGAAATGTTGATGGACAGATTTTCTTTTTAGAGGAAAAGCAGGGTTTGATGCGGGTTCAGGGCGAGGGTATTGGCAGCCTGAAAAAAGGAACCAGTGTTACCTGTGGTTTCCCTTTGGATCGCAGTTGGTTTTCTTTTACGTCGAAAGTGCAAATAAAAGACAACAAAACGTTTCTGTTCATTCCTGAAGAAATCAAGCATGATGAACGCCGCAGGCATGCCCGTACGGCTTTTTCAGCACGTGAACAGGTGAAAATAACCGTTCTGGAAGGCCTTGGGAAGGGAAATGGTGTTTTTGGACATGCCATTGACCTCAGTTGTGAGGGGCTCTGTCTCTCCATTGACAAGGCTATGAGATTAGAGCACGAAAAAGAAATACCTGCATCTCCGTCCCTTTTTAAAAGAGGAACAGAGTTGATGTTAGTCAAGGTCAACAGAATTCCAGGCTGTGCTCCATTTGAATGTCAGGGCAAAGTCGTCAGGTTATGCAAAGATGGTAAGTGGAAACTGGTCATTCAATTGAAAAAAGTGCCTTCTGTTGTTCAAGCTCAGATCGAGAATTTCGTCAACTCAAGGTCAATACCCTTCAAGCTTGTACGACGTAGTAGAAAAAAATGCAGCGATGAGAACAAGCTAAATCGCGGTTTTCCCATGTCGAACAAAACAGCGGATTCTAACGGTGCTGCAGTTCCGGTTGTTGAAGCAAAAGGTGACTCAGTCGTGCATCATGAGATGGCGGCGGCCAATGAATTACCCGAACAGTCAAACATTCAGGAAACCCAGGACCAGCAGCCTGTTGAGATGAAACAGGAGCGAGCTCTCACCTGTGCCTCCGCAAACAAAAAACCAACCGTTATTACACTGGGTAAAGAGCTGATCCCCTTTTTGCTGTTCCTGAAAAAAAGAACGAACTGGTATCCGGAGGACCGTTTTGAGGGCTTGGTAAAACAATTGAACGAAGTTAAACCTGAAGCCCTTATCTTTTCAACCAGTGTCGCAGGGGCTGAGACCTTCACGTTAATGAGTAAAATCAGAGAAACAGGATTGCTGGAAAACGTCACAGTCATTCTTGCCCATTCAGAACCACTGAGTTCAAAGCTCCAAATTAAACTGAGAATGATGGGTATCGACCGAACCTTGAAGATCCCGGTAGAAGATAAATGCAAGCTGTTAGAGATTCTAGACCCGTAAAATGCCTTGCAACGTAGAATCGTGAAGAAATACACACAAACACATGTGGATGAGAAACAGAGCGTAAGCTGTTTAAGCTGTAATTTTCTCAAATAAAAAGGAGCGTAAATGTTAGTTATGAAAAATAAAAGGTCATCTTTGGTAATAAAGTTTGTTTTTTTTACAGTACCTATTATTGTGATTGCCATGACTGCTATCTCTCTAACAGGTTACAGGTATGCCAAAAAGGAAATTGTAAAAAATTTGAGGAGTGAAATGAGTCTTCAGGCACAGAAGACTTCTTCAACAATGAATGGGTTTCTTTTAAAAGAGAGAGCCGTGGCTCAAGGATTAGCAAAAGCCACTGAAAATATTCTCACAGAGACATACATTGCCAAAGACTACGAGAAACTTCTTGTTCTATTTTTGGGTATTTATCCTGAGGTTGCCGGAATGGGCATATGGTTTAAAGAAAATGCTTTTCCAGGAATCAAAAAAGCAGCTCCTTACGTCTATAGAGACGGAAACCGCATTGTAACAAGCGATGAATACACAAAGAATGACTTCAATATATGGACAAGCGAGTGGTATCAGGTTGGAACGGCCTCAAAGGATGGCGGATGGACGGAAGCTTACAAGGATGAAGTTACCGGAGTTTCCATGACAACGGTCGCCTACCCCATCTACGATAGAACCCTGCATCATCTTTTGGGGTGCGTCACGGTGGATGTAGATATTTCAAACCTGAAAAAAGCTGTCAATGACATGAAAATTAGCCATGGAGGCAACAAATTCCTAATTTCAAATAGCGGGGTATTTCTTGCTGGTGTATCAGATGATAAACTTATGAAACAAAGAGCACAAGACGATCCAAATATAATGTTTGCTGAAGCGATAAATTCTATGCTCAATTCAACGCAGACTGGACTCTTTGAGTTTGAAAAGAATGGCAGCGATTTTTGTGCTTTTTATGCTCCTCTGGAAGAAACCAGCTGGTACATTATCCTAGAGTTTGAAAAGGAAAGAGTACTTGCATCTCTGAATAACCTGCAATACTTTTTTCTCGGTATTGGTTTTCTTTCTGTGATAGTGATGACCATGGCAATTTACTTTTTTACACGTATAGTTATTGTTCGCCCTATAAATGGTGTTATAGCAAGGCTCAAAGACATCGCCCAGGGCGAGGGCGATCTGACCATGCGCTTGAAGACCAAATCAAAAGATGAATTGGGTGAACTTGCCTTATGGTTCAATGTGTTTATGGAAAAGATACAGTCCATTATTACTAAAATTAGCGACAATACCAATAGAGTAGATGGCGCATCAGGAGATCTGTCCGATATTGCCGCAGAGTTGTCTTTCCAGGCAGACAAGACTTCTGACCGTGCCAACAATGTCGCAAAAGCGACAGCAGAGCTGAAAGACTCTATTACAACGGTTGCCGTTGCTATGGAGCAATCAACAGCCAATACGTCGATGGTGGCAAGTGCTTCGGAGGAAATGTCCGCAACCATTTCGCAAATTGTGGAAAGCGTAGAAGAAGCCTCACAAATATCCGATGCTGCCGTAAATCAGGCTGAAGAAACTGCTAAAAGAATGGAAGAGCTTGAACAGGCAGCTCTGACCATTTCCAATGTAATCGAAACCATCACAGATATTTCAGAAAAAACAAATCTTCTGGCTCTCAATGCCACTATTGAAGCTGTAAAGGCAGGAGAGGCAGGAAAAGGGTTTTCTGTTGTTGCCACAGAAATCAAAGAACTGTCATCTCAGACCTCAGAAGCGACAAATGATATAAAAAATCAAGTTAGCGAGATTCAGCAAAGCTCCAACCATACCATTTCTTCAATTGATGAAATAGTAAAAATTATTAACCAAATCAACAAAATTATCCATACCATCACCATAGCTGTAGAAGAACAGGCTAAAGCTACCCAGGAGATTACAGCCAATATTGTCCAGGCAAATGAAGGACTTATTGAAATCAACAGAAATGTCAATCAAGGGGCTTCCATATCCAGTGAAATCAGTAACAATATTTCTCAGGTCAGCGAAGCTGCCAAACAAGCGACAGGGAAGAGTTCTGAACTTAAGGGTCAGTCTGCTCAATTACAGGAGCTTTCTTCTGCACTCAAAGAAATTGTCAATTCTTTTAAAATAAGTGGTTAGGTGGGCACAATCAGACAAAGCGTTTCCTGCAAGAGCGAAGCTGCTTGCAGGATGCTTTTGAAGATGTGCCTTCCTATTGTGCTTTCTTTACTGTCTTTCGAGTAAACTCCGCAATAATTGGTATCCTGTTTTTTCATTCAGAGAGATTGAAACACAGGCCTATTAGATTCAGTTCAGACAACCATCGGGAGTCAAACTGAATTTCTGAACTCACATTCCGCAGTTTATGATACCACGTGAAGTCTATTTATAAATATTGAATTAAAAAGAGATAAAAAAGCACTGAGCACATGAATATTTTTCTGACATAGTAGACAGGAAAGCCATATTCACATGGCTTGACTTTGACAAAAGGCAGGCCTGAAGCAAGACGTGTTTACCAAACTAGAGAGAACATAGTGGTCTTGTGTAAAAAATACCTCCAGAGTTATCAAAACATATGCGGAAGAGATGTCTGCCCTGTATGGCAGGTTCCTTTCCCTGTTAAGCGCTCTGTCATGAGGTCCGAAAAGTCCATGTCTGCCTTTTTTGCCGGTTGCCTTCTGTTTTTCGCACAGTCAAGGGTATGATCTGTGTAAAAACCTTTTTCTGGAGCTTTTCCATCTTGAAAACAACGGGAAGACTTTTTAAAAGGGAAGATCCTCCCCACCGGTAATCATCCATAGCTGAATCCAGGCGCGGACGATCCTGAGCCGGGCGATTTCGCGCGTGGTTTGATGTTTTCGGAACTGAGCTTCAGCGTCCAGCAGGTCGTTAATGGTCGATCGGCCTTCCCGGTAGCGGGCACGCTCCACCCGCAGGGTTTCCCCGGACTGGACAACTCCCCGTTCTTCGACTTCGAAGGCGTCCTGCCCGTTTTCAATGGCAGCGATTGCCGACCTGACCTCAAGCTGTATGCCACGGCGGGCTTCTTCCAGGTCACAGCGAAGCGAATCGGTGCGGGCGTCAATGGCGGCAGCTTGAGATTTTCGGGTACCGGCGGCAAAGGGTGTCCAGCTTAGGGTGAGCGCCATCTGATACCATTCATTTTCAGTAAAGATCGCGTTTTTGTCCCAGACATAGGCGGCCTCCATGTTCAGTTTTGGCCAGGCTCCTGCCCGCACGGCGTGATGCCGTTTTTCCGCGGCCTCGATGGCAGTTTGGAGGGCGGCCAGATCCGGGCGCTGTTCAAGGGCTGCGGCAAGGGATACCGAAACCAGCGGTGCTTTGCGGTTCATTAAATCCGGGACAGGTTCAGGCTCCACTGCTCCGCTGTGGTTCACAGCCCGGGCAAGGGCGAGCAGGGCGATGTCGCGGGAGCGTTTCAATTTCGCCAGTTCCAGACGAGCCTGGTCGCGAGCCAGTTCCATTTTAAGCGCATCGGTCTCCAGTACCCGGCCTGCTTCCACCATGTGCCGGATCTCATCGAGACCTGCGGACAGGCTTTTGACAAAGGCTTCAGCGGTGTTAATTCCGGCATCGATTTCAAGAATATCCAGGCAGGCATCACCAGCATGGGCAGCCATTTTTCTGCGGACCCATTTCGCCTTCAAAGATTGAGCATGGGCTTCATCACGGGCGGCAGGAGCCGCGTAAAGCAGTCCGGCCGGATCAAAGATAGGTTGGGAAACTGCCACTGAGGCGGTGATGTTATGTCGTCCACCTACTGAGAACGCACCGATAGGTGTTTCCAGGATCGGATTCCGGTCTCTCCATGAACGCGATGCCGATGAGCTGATGATCGGCCAGAGTGCTTTTCGCTTTTCGGCTTCGGCCGCTTTTTCCGCTGCAAGTACTGTGGCATCGGCAGCGGCAACTGCCGGACGGTTCATTGCCATCTCCATGGCTCGCCTTAGAGAAACACGGATCGGTTCATCCGCTCTTGCTGCTGAGCCCATGAAGACGACAGCGAGGGACAGGACGACCTGAGCGGCCTGCTTACCAGTAGCGGAAGTGTGAGGCGTTTTTGATCTGAACATGGCTCGGTACAGGGCAGGTACCACCACCAGCGTCAGCAGCGTAGAGGCCAGTAGTCCTGAGATCATGGCAGAGGCCAGGGGCGGCCAAAGGGTGGAGGAGGAGAAAGCCAGGGGCAGCAGACCGGCCACCGTTGTTGCGGTGGTCAGCAGGATGGGACGAATTCGACGAGCAACTGCATCCTCCAGAGCTTGTTCAATGCCGGTTCCCGCGCGCCGCCGATCTTCCACCACTTCCAGCAGCACGATGGCGTTATTGACGACAATGCCCACCAGCGCGACAACGCCGAGCATGGACGTAAAGCCAAAGGGTTGGTCGCCAATAAGCAGGCCGGGCACGATGCCGGCTGCAGCCAGCGGCACGGTGACCAGAATAAGGATCATGCGGCGGAATGAGTTGAATTCAGCCAACAGGACAGCCAGCAGGAGTAGCATCCCGATGGGAAGCGTATTCAGCAGGGCGGTGTTGGCTTCGCCGCTGCCTTCGGCGTCTCCACCGAAGCTGATATCAACACCCGCAGGAAGTGCAAGGGTTTCGAGCTCGGGCATTAGCTCTGTCAGGATGTCGCTGAAGGTATAGCCTTCCAATAGCTGGGACGACACCGTCACCACCCGGCGGCTGTTGTAGTGACGCAAGGCCGCAGGTCGCCAGACTGTCTCCAGACTTGCCATTTGAGCAAGAGGGATAGGCCGACCGTCCGCGGCGGCCACCGAGATGGATTCCAGATCATCCACGGGCAGATTTTCCCCGGCAGAGGAACGGATCACCACTGGTATGGGATCTTCTCCCATGTAAAGCTCGCCGATGGGAATTCCCCGAGTGCGACCATAGAGAGCGTGCGCCAGGTTTGCCCGGGACAGACCGTAGCGGGCGGCAGCGGCATCGTCGATTTTAAATCGGATCGTCGGTACACCCGGTCCAAGATCGTGGCGAACATCCGTAACACCCTTAATTTCTTTTAACCTCCTGGCTACGCTTACTGCGACGGTGTTGAGGTCTTCGAGATCATGACCGTAGATTCGAATCTCTACCGGCGCTCCCACCGGAGGACCCTGTTCGAGTTTACGGGCTACCAGCTCCACACCGGGAAGCTCGGTCTTGACGTAGTTTCGAGCCCAGTCAAGCAGTGCGGTTACCTCTTCCGTCTTTCGAGTTTCAACAATTAACTGGGCAAAATGCGGACTGTAGGGGATCCTGATCATATTGTAGTAAAATTTGGGCACACTCCGACCCATCAGAGCGGTGACTTTGACCACTTCCGGCTGCAACAGCAGGGCTTGTTCCAGTTTGCGCGAGGCTTTGTCGGTGGCATCCAGATGCGATCCCTCGACGAGTTTCAGATCCAGGACACACTGGTTGCGGTCTGATGTTGGGAAAAACTGGCGGTCGATCCATTTCGTGCCTGCAAACGACGCGGCTACTGCCACCATGGCGGCCAGAATAACCCATCTGGAGTGTCTGGTTGCAAAACGGGCCAGCTTTACTCCCAGTCGTTGGATCGGGGAAACCGTTCTTGTTATTTGTGGTTTGAGAAACATCCGGGAAAGCACAGGTGTCACTAACAGCGCAAACAAGTAACTCATTGAAAGGGTCAGCATGATGACAACGGGAATACTCCTGGTAAACTCGGCAGAGGATCCTTTGGCGATTAACATGGGAACAAAGGCGGCTAAAGTGGTGGCCGTGGCACCGGCCAGCGGTACCGCCAATTCCCGAACCGCTTCAACGGCGGCCGTCCGGGCGGTGGCACCCCGATCGAGGCGCCACTGAATATTTTCAGCCATCACGATGGCGTTGTCGACCAACATTCCGAGGGCAAGCACCAATGCGGCAATGGATATCTGATGAAGCACACCGCCTCCCCAGGCGAAAACGGCCAGAGATGAAAGCGTTACGAGCGGAACTACGGAGGCTGCCACCAAACCCATGCGGACGCCCATGGCCATAATCAGAATCCCGCCGACAATCAGGATCCCCAGCAGCAGGGATCGGCTCAGTTCTCCCAGTCTGGCTTTGATGCGTTTGGGTTGAAACGTCACTTCCTGAACGGTGACCAGTTTTAAGTCCGGTGTAAGGGTGTGGACTTTCTCGCGGACCACCCGCCCGAAATCGACCAGGTTAATGTCACGACGTGGAACGACGGCAATACCAAGAGCTCTTTCGCCATTTACCCGCATCCGTGAAGCGGTTGGTTCTCGCGGTCCCAGATGAACGCGCGCGATTTCACCCAGAGGAATGGAACTGCCCGAGGAAAGCGTGATCGGAGTGCTGGCAATTTCCTCAACAGAAGAAAATTCAGAGAGCGGTCGCAGCCGCACCGTCTTGTCTTCCAGTCGCAGCGAACCTCCGGCAATGATCCGGTTGCGGGCGTTGAGTCGGTAGGCCATTTGAATGGCGTCGATGCCAATGCGTCGAGCTGTCGCGTCATCCAGATCGATGGTGACCTGCTCTCCCGGGTCGGCCACAATTTCCACTCGGCTCACCATGGAAAGAGACAGCAAACCGTCTTTCAGTTTCCGGGCAGCGCCGAGAAGGGTCAGCGGATCGGCAGATCCCGAAACGGCCAACACTACGGAGTCCTGATCCATCAGGTCATCGTTCAGTATCGGCATGGACGCGTTGTCGGGAAATTCTCCATAGGCTGTTTCAAGAGCCTCGCGCACATCGTCCCAGGCTGCTGAAAAATCAGCTGTTTCTCCTCTTAATTTGACCACCACCACAGCGACTTCATCATAGGCCGTGGCCTCGATGGTTTTAATGGCGGCGACTTCAGCCAGAGCGTCTTCTATTGGCTCCAGAACGAGGCGCTCCACGCTTTCTGCATCCGCTCCCGGATAGGTTGCGACGATCTGACCCCAAAAATCGGGAAGGCGCGGGTCTTCCTGACGGATCATGGTCAACCACATCAGGGCTCCCACCACAGAGAGAAGTCCGGCCAGGGTCAAAATGAGCCGGCGCTGGTTGAGAATGGCGTCAATTGTCTTCATAATGCCACCTTCACCCTTTCACCGTCCGTCAGCATGGTATGGCCGGAAACCACCACGCGGTCGTCTTTCGATAAATTCCCGCTCACAACAACGCGGTTGCCGGAGAATGTACTCAGCGTCACCGGTACACGACGAACCATCTCTCCGTCGAGGCAAAAGACAAAGGGGTTGCTTGAACCCGGATTGAGGATAGCCGCAACAGGTAAGGTGATCTCCCCTTTGCTTTCAACTTCAAGGATGAGCTCTGCAGTCATGCCGGCGGCAAGGCCGGGTAGTTGTTCCAGTGTGGCCACTACAGGGAAAAGACGTCCCGCTGTGGCTGCAGCTCGGGCTACGGACTTGATCCGTCCGGAGACCTGTTTCCCGCCCGCCATCGGCAGCGTCACGCGGATAGGCTGCCCCTCGGCCAGTGTCATCGCTGTATTTTCGGGGACTTCAACCTGGAGTTCGATAGCCCCGTCTCCCGACAACTCGATGACCGGCCGGCCCGGAGCGGCGTACTCGCCCGGTTCCAGAAAAACAGCAGTTACCGTTCCGCCGAAGGGCGCTTTGAGTGTTGCCTCTTTCAAGACTCTTTCCGTCTCGTCCAGCCGGGCGTTTGCTGCTGTAAGCGACGCGTTGACAGCCGCCGCAGCAGCTGTAACGTGCTCCAGTTCTTCAGAGGTTGCCGCTCGCGCTTCTGCCAATGTTTCAATTCGCTGCCTGTCTCTCTTTGCCTGAGCTGCACGCACTTTTAATTCCGCCACTGTTGCACGAGCCATTTGAACCCTGTTCTCGTATTCATGAAGATCGATTGTGGCGAGCTCGATACCTTTTTTGACTCGGGAGCCCGCTTCAACCGGTCTCTTGACAAGGCGACCAGGGATCGAAAATGACATCACCGCGCGTTTCGCGGCTCGGGTAATTCCGGAAAACCGGATGACCCGTTTGGTGTTGATCTCTTTCACTTTGGCCACTTCAACAGTCGTTATTTGTTGTCGCGATGGTGTGGGCTGTGAAGGCTGTTCATTCCGCGGCCAGAGCCATAGAGTCAGGGCTGCTCCCAAAAAGATACATCCGAAAATAACACGCCAGTACCGGCTCCTTGTTTTCATAATTGCCTCCAGGTCAATCAACGGTTATAACTGGCCGACCAGTCAATTTTTTACTCAAAAAAAACCGCTCAGCGCGGCAGAATTCCCTCGAAAAAGATCTTGTTAATGGTATCCAGATAGGCCTTGTCCAGATCTTCCGGCAGGCCTTCCGAGCCGAAATTACGCATGAAATGCTCTTTATCCTGAAACCAGTGCCGACAGAGACCGAGAAAGGTGAACAGGATAAAGCGCGCATCGATATCCTGCCGGATGTGGCCGTTCCGCTGATTTTTTTCCAGCTCGTTTACTCCGATTTCTACCAGTTTTCTGTCTTTTTCCACGCATGCTTCCTGATCCCGTTCAAGAAACATCCAAACCAGGATTCGGATCATCTGCGGATTGTCTTGCAGAAAACGAAAATAAACGGCCACAGATTCGCGCAGCAAATCCAACTTGTGAGGAGGCTTGTTTTGGTCAAACATCTCCATCTGCTTCTGAAAATACTCTTTAAACCGGCGGCTCTTGACCTCTTTCCACAGTCCCTGCTTGGAGCCGAAATAGTGGTGAATCAAGCTCTTGGTAATACCGGCCCGCCGGGCAATCTGGCTCATGGCGCTTTTCCCGTACCCCTTTTCGAGAAACTCTTCTTCGGCTGCATCCAGCAGCGCTTTTCTGGTGGCTTCCGGGTCTCTTGAACGTTGAACACACATGTATTTATCTCCATCGTTATTTGCTGTTCGCTTGCATTTTGAATTGGAGCGAAGCCAAATGCTGTCGCCCTTTTGAACTCGTCACAGGGACGGTTCTTTTAACGGCCTCTTCCTGATCAGACTTATTAATTCATAAAAGGTTAATACAGCAATTCATTAACTGGCCGACCAGTTAAATATAGGTAGATGTATTCTTTTTGTCAAGTTAAAATGGATATGAATTGATGGCAAGAAGAACATGGTAATAAAAGGGAATAATTGCAGAAGCGCTTGCTGAGGAGGATTTGGCTGCTAAAGGAAATCGTATTTTAGGTAGCCAAGTGGGTGCACAAACGGAGGAAGGCTTGAGGCACATTGATCAACTTGTGGAAAAGCCAAGTGGTGAAACAGTTGCTATAGAGGTAAAATCTGGTTGGGCAAAGCGCACTGCAAAACAGGAGGCAAAAGACAACGCGATGGCAGCTAAAGGTGCAAAACTTGTTGGTAAGAATGCCCCAGACGCCTTGAAAGGAAAAACCAGGAAAATAAAAACAGAAGTGTACCGAGTTAATGTTGGAATAACAGGAGGAAAAAAATGAGCATCAAGGAATGTAAAACTGCTTTACTTAAAGAGGTCGGCCATAAGGTTGCTTCCATAGGTTTTTGCCCCAAAGCTAGAGGA
>PDUC01000052.1 GCA_002747255.1 Acidobacteriota bacterium
CATTCTTTAATTATCAAACATCCCCCTGTAGGCACAGGGTGATGACAGTATCATTCATTACCCATATTTTTTCTAGACGGCTTTTAGTGAACGCTTACGCATTAGTGGGTGAGCAACCACTAATAATAACAGTTTTGGCTTGCAATGCCGAAAAAATCTGCTATCTTTTGAATTACGGTTAAGCCATTGAATTAAAATATTTTAATGTAAGGTGTAAGAACCCAAGAACCCAGCAAAGCCTTTTGGAATACGGGGTTAAAAACCTTATTCCAAAAGGCTTCGCCTTAAAAAATCAAGAGAGGGTTATTTACTGAAACCTCTTTACTTAAGACGACGCCATCAGGGAGCACAGCCTTCCTCTACGTTCAAGAGATCGATGATATTGATGATTCCATTGCCATCTAAATCGTAATGCGAATTGTAATCGAGACACCAACAAGCGGCAATTTCTCCGAAAAGTGTATCGTTAATATGAGGCTGGTTACTGTATTCGATAGTCAGATAGGTTCTCTGGTCGTTGTTGTATTCAGAGGCCTTGAGCGATGTTGCAGTCAGTGAATTGTTGATGAGCATGAAACCGAAGTTGTCTCGACAGCCGTCAATCCAGTCCTGAACAATTTCTGTGACATCGACTTCCGGATAGAAACAGTGATCACAGTTTTCTGTTATTTCCACAAGTCCAACCAGCTCATCCGAAAGGTAGTCCCCACCGGGAGTGGTCCATGCAGCACAGGTACAGGCGCGTTCCCAGGTAACGGTTGGCTCTTGCCAACTTCTGGAAACAGGATAGAGTTCCATGGTCTGATCAGGCTGCCAGTTTTGCTGGTTCCAACCGTAGAAGGCGATTTTGGCATCGATGATGGTTTTGTGGTTCATTGTCTCTGGCAAGTTGAACTTGATAATGAAATGGGCTATTTCGTTTACATAGGGAGATGATCCGAAAGCCGTGTCAGGATCTGTGGGATCGAGGAAGGAGTCGTCCACTTCATCTGTGTCTTGCAGTGTTATAAACAGTGTTTCCTCGGGTATTTCCACGGTAACCGTGTTACTGTATCCCGAGTCCCCGTTTTGGTTGTAGGCGTAAACTCGATAAGCAACCGACGTCAAGGGTGTTACAGCACTGTCGATCCAACTGGACACATTTTGTGAGACTTGGCCGGCTTGTTCAAAGGACGCTCCATCGACACTTTTTTCTATGTGAAAACCCTGCTCGTTGTCGGACTCATCGCTCCATGACAGATGGACACCGTCACTTTGATAAGCTCCACTCAAACGGGTTGGTGAGGCCGGTGGTTGCGTGGCAATTACGGCTGACACCATTGCCGATGGCGGACTGTCACATGGGGTTCCGGTTCCATCGTCATTCAAATGAGCGACAACGCGATAGGCATAGGTTCCATCACTTAAATTGCTGTCGACAAAACTGTTGTTACTTCCTGAAACTGTGGCGTAGTTCAGGTTCCAGGAACCGCTGTTGACCCTTCTTTGAATGTAAAATTGATCCACCGTACCCGGATGGCTCCAGCTCACTTGGATATTCTGGGTTGCAGCCTGGACTTCAGCGCTCACGTTAACGGGGGCGTCAATACAAGGTGGCTCGGAAACAAGCTGAGTGAGCAGCCACCAAAAGGCAACACCCTTTCGATCGCAGTTCAGTGAATGGGAGTGGGCACAATGAACACTGGAACAAACACCGGGATTGGCGTCACACCACTGAACTGCCCAGTTGAGAGTTTCTCCATTTAATTCATAATTGCATGCATCGTCAGCATTCAAATCGAGAAAGTAGTTGCCATCGGGATCGTAGCTCTCGATATCTGCAAAATCATACAAAATCTTGTTGTTTGTCTGGCAGTACTGTCGGATCTGGTTGTTGCGCTCATGGAGATTGCCCTCTTCACCCGTTCCATCCAGGTGTCCCGTCATGTAGATAAAGGTGACATCGGGATAATCCAGTTCAAGCTGGTTCATGAGGTTGAGGTAGGTGTTGATACCCTCTACCGTATTGTCTGAAACGCCTCCACACCAGGACCACACCACCACATTGCGATCGTTGTCCGGTCGGTCCAGTTGCTCTCTGGTGGCTATTTCCCAGCCGTCATCACCGTTGTGGCCTAAGTCATCGCTTCTTTCTTGATAAGATAGAGCACCGCCTGAGCCACTGGAATTGTAATTGTAAAGCGTGGGGTAATCGTTTGCCAGCACGGACATACCCGAAGTAATCTGACCTCCGTGCGATGTGTGACCGTACCATATGCGGAGTTGGGCTTTAGCGTCGTGAACCGCTGATTCTTGAATTAAACTGAGATCAGTGCTGAAATGGTCGGCAACAATTTGACCCATGGCAACGCATGTTGCGAGGGAAAAAAGGAAGAACGTCGTCAATTTTTTGGAAAACATGTTATTGCTCCTGAGGGTAGGCCAATAATGGCTGCACAATACTTGAATTTCACAAAAGAAGTTAGTCCCTTCAAGGAATGGGGACAACCCTTCCCTTGACGACTGTGAGCCTACACACACAGTTTTTTTTGTTATGTGAGGAAAACAATATCAAGTGAGTCGAGCTGCATTTTAAAACTTCCTGCTAGAAGGATTTTCCTGGCCTCGTCTGTGATAGAATAGAGCTAATCGTCTATTTGGCGTTTGTATTCTTTGATCACAATCCTCGGGAGTGAGAGAAAACAAGTTCAGTGACCTTGAGAAAGCATAGTCGTCCTTGCCAATTTATTGGAATTGGGATCAGGTAACAGGAGTCTGCCATGAAAAACAGAATGTTAATTACAGGAGCGAACCGAGGGATAGGCCTTGAGTTTGTGAAACAATACCTCGATCGCGGTTGGGAAGTGATAGCAACTTGTCGGGAACCATCTCAGGCAAAAGAGCTTTTGGAACTGGAAAGTCAATCGGACTTCCTGCAAATTAAAAAACTCGATGTGACCAACGAAGAAGACTATTTGATGTTGCCATCCTGGCTCGATGATCGATCTCTCGATGTAGTCATTGCCAATGCCGGTGTTTACGGTGGAAAAACAAAAACCGTCCACGACCTGGCCGTGAAAACATGGCTGGATGTGTTTCATGTCAATTCCATAGCACCCTTTTTACTTGCCAGGTATACAGAGCAGGCACTCAAAAAGTCTGTAAACGGCAAGTTGATTGTCATTACCAGTAAAATGGGAAGTATCGATGACAATGGAAGTGGCGGAAGCTACATTTATCGCTCTTCAAAAGCAGCCTTAAATGCTGCCGGAAGGAGCCTGGCCATTGATTGGAATAAACTCGGCATAGCCGTCGGCATCTTCCATCCCGGCTGGGTTCAAACCGATATGGGTGGACCCAATGCGCTCATTACGGTTCACGAATCGGTGAGCCATTTAATCGAGCAGATTGACCATCTTTCGCTTGCCAATGCCGGACGCTTCCTCAATTACGATGGCAAAGTGATCCCCTGGTAACGGGTTTTTGCAAGGTGTTCAGCGGAATGAGAAGTCAAGGGGAGTAAAACGATGCTTACCATTCAAAAATGTCTGCAGATGATCCTGATCGTGATTTTCTGGCTCGCGGCCTTGTACTGCTTTTATGTGAGCGCCATGACGCTGTTTTTGGGGCCAATCGATGGTTTTGGGCTTTTCAACCCCGATTCACCGTGGTCCAGGCTGGTTTTTGTTGTTCCGCTAGCTTTTTTCTTTGTGTTTCTGTTCCTGAGCTTCCAAACAGCCAAGTACTTGCTGGGTATTCTTCCCAAGTAACGTATCTGAACCGTAAAAACAGAGTTCGCGCGGACTTCTGTGTTTCTCCAGTTCCTGGAAAGCCTTGTCGCGGTGGAACTCTTTCAGGCGTTTGCTTTCTTTCGAGCAATCAGGATGGCTCTTCGGGGGGCAGGATATCCTTCGACGGTTTTTTGGTTATTTTTTGGATCCAGGAACTCCCGATAACTCGGCGCGGGATTCCAATCGGTTGTTCGCTGTTCTTCAGGCAGATGCAGGACATCCGAGACAGATTGAATGTCTGAAAAACGCGTTCTCTTTAAAAAGTTGCGTGTTGCCTCAACGGTGGGTACAAACCACACATTTCTCATCATGGCATATCGATCTTCGGGGAAAAGACAGTAACTCCTTTTGCCCGGAGTGACAATGGTCTCGAGAACCAAGGTCCCGCCCGGTTTGAGCGCATGGTACATGTTCTTCAATACCTGAATGGGATCGCGATGATGGTAGATAATTCCCATACAGAAAATGACATCGAATACAGGTTTAAAAAGACCCGTTTCCTGCCATCCCCACATTTGGTATTGAAGCCGGGGCTCGGATAGAAACAGTTGAATGAGTTGAAATTGATAATAAACACGCGGCATGGGGTCAATACCCAGAATGCGTGCTGGATCATGATCCAGCATTTTGAAAAGGTAGTAGCCGTTATTGCAGCCCACATCCAACAGGAACTTGTCTTTCAGGTCAGGTAGAAAGGGCAGAAGCCTCTTCCATTTGAGCTGGCTCTGCCATTCCGCGTCGATATGGATACCGAACAGATTGAAAGGGCCTTTTTTCCAGGGGATAAGCTCTTTTGCCAAAGCGATAACCCGCTCTTTTGTTTCAGGGTCAACAGGATCCTGTTCACCAATGGAAACGGCATCGCTGTCAAACTTTTTGCTCTTAACAGGGAACGTGTCAAGGCAGTCAAAAAGAGAGCGAACCTTTTGAAAGGGTTTGGCTTGCAAGGTTTTCAACTTCTGAAGGCTTATCCGTTCCAACTCCATCCGTGCGGATTCGTTGAGTGCGAGCTCTGAGATAAGGTTCATTTGATTTTGGGTTAACGCGCTCATTCTCCGGAAAAGCTCTCAAAAGAAGTGACGTATTTTACAGATTCCTGATCCACTTTCATGGTGTTGACCAGCCAAAAGCCTTCGTATTCCGATTCCGTCATGAAAATATCGATTTCAACGTAGTCGAGGTCCTCTCTGGGGATTTCGTTTTCACCCCCGATAACCACCTTGTTAATATGACCCCACGGTTCCGTTGGAATGTAGTAAGTGGTTCCCGTTTCGGGATCCGATTTTAGGATGTTGTTGACATAGCTGTAGTGAATACTGATACGAACTTCCGCAACCCCCTTTTCCCTGTCTATGGTCATGGACTGAATGGCGTAGCGATGGCTTTTCAGACCTAAAAAGCGGGTCAAGACAACACCTGCATCGTCAAACTGCACTTCTCCTGTTTTTAGAGAATCGATGTATTGGATGAGGAGATTTTTGACATGCAGACGATAATCGGTGACGCCCGGGAAATAGGCGCTGACCTCAAGGCCGTCCTGGTTCAATTCATCAATGGAGAAAATGAAGTTGTTGATGGTTTTTCTCATTTCAATTTCGTCGGCTTTTCTGTTGGTACAGAAAAAGGATAAGAGGGCGAAAGCCAAAAGGGCTGACAACTTGCATGTTTTCATGAACATCTCCATAGAGTTTTTAAATACCTGAATCCGGTCGTTAAAGTCTGCGCTGGCTGACAGGTTTGAACCTTTTGCGCGGAATCTTCAAGACTGAATCCAGCTTAAAATATACTCATTGAAAGCTGAAAATGCACGAGAAAGATGGTGAAGGGTCAAACTTGGGGGTGTCTTTAAGCACTACTGTCTTTTAAAACAGCACCGTTTTCCTGGTTGGTAAGTGGATCTGTTGAGGTCATGACATGAGTTTCGGCCAAAATGCGTTGGTTACAAAAGGCCGCAATCCTTTAACAGAGCCTCTGTTTGTGGTTTTCTGCCCCTGAAAGCGACAAACAGGTCCATTGCGGGTTCTGAACCGCCTTTTTCCAGGATATTTTTCTTGAACGAGATGCCCGTTTCCCGGTGGAAAACACCTTTCTCGAGGAAAAGGGAGAAGGCATCAGCCGACAGCACTTCAGCCCATTTGTAGCTGTAATAGCCCGCAGCATAGCCACCGCCAAAGACATGATTGAAAGAGTGGGGAAAACGGTTCCATTCGGGGTAATCCACCACCGATACGCGCTCTCGTACGGAATTCAGGATGCCCATCACATCCAGCTCCGTGTTTTCCCGGTAGTGATGATGGGTTTCAAAATCAAAAAGAGCAAATTCAAGTTGACGTACCAGCTGCATGCCGGCTTGAAAATTCTTGGCTTGCTTCATTTTATGGAACAAATCCGAGGGAAGAGGTTTCTTGCTTTGATAGTGCCTTGCAAAAAGAGCAAGCGCTTCTTCCTGCCAGCACCAGTTTTCGAGGAACTGGCTTGGCAGTTCAACCGCGTCCCACGGAACGCCGTTGATTCCCGAGACAGAGGGATAGTCAATTTGACTTAACATGTGGTGTAAACCGTGACCAAACTCATGGAAAAGGGTCAATACATCATCGTGGGTCAGGAGGGAAGGCGTTTCTCCGACCGGCGGCGGGAAATTACAAACCAGAAACGCCACAGGAAGCTGTGCCGGACAGATGGCACTGTCCTTGCCCTTACAAGGAGGAACAAACCTTTCACGGCATGTGTCCATCCAGGCTCCTTCCCTTTTTTTCGGACGCGCAAAGAGATCCATGTAAAATTGGCCCTGGAGCTGCCCGGATTCATTATGTATTTCATAGAAGAGCACATCCTCGTGCCAGGCGTTCTCGACCTTTTTCTCGCTTATGGTTATGTTGAACAGCTTTTCCGCGACCTTGAAGAGACCGTTCAGGACTGAATTTAATGGGAAAAAGGGACGAAGTTCTTCTGAGGAGAACTGATAGAGTTCCTGTTTCAGTTTCTCGGAGTAATAGGTTACGTCCCAGGGCTGACAGTCCGTGTGTGGCGCCTTTTCCCGAATGAAACGCTTTAACTGATCCATTTCTTTGTCGGCGGCTTTTTTCCCCACATCGGCCAACTGATTCAAGAAGGAAAATACCTGTTCAGGTGAGTCAGCCATTTTGGTGTAAAGTGACATGTGCGTGTACTGCGGGAAGGAAAGCAAATTGGCCAGTCGATGTCTTAGACCTACAATGCTTTGAATGAGTGAGGAATTATCCCATTTTTCCGGGTCAAGGCAGTATTCAGAAGCCCGAGTGGAATAGGCACGGTAGCACTCACGGCGTAACGCCCGATTATCGGCGTACTTCATGACGGGAAGATAAAATGGGAAGTCCAGGGTGATGAGCCACCCTTCAAGGCCTTTCTGGCGAGCCGCTGCTTCAAACATTTGAATGGAACTTTCCGGTATGCCCTTTAAAAGCGCTTTATCCGTTATGTGCTTCTGCCAGGCATTACCGGACTCAAGCAGGTTTTGTTCAAACTGAGCTTGCTGTTTGGCTAATTGACTGGAGAGTGACTTGAACAGCTGTCTCTCTTTTTCAGGCAAACCGATTCCCGATAGGTAAAAGTCTCTCAAACTGTTTTCAACGACGCTTTTCTGCTGACAGGAGAAGGCAGCAAACTCCCGGCTGTCTTTGATGCTCTGCATATTTTTAAAGAGGCCTCTGTTCTGCCCCACTTCTGTCTGGAAATCGCTGATAAGAGGGAGTGCGTTCTGAAATGCCTCTGTTAGTTCGGGTGTGTTCATAACCGACCAAAGGTGGCTGATGGGTGACCAGAAATTGGAAAACGCCACATCAAATTGTTCGAGCGGCAAGACAACCGATTCCCAGCTGGCCGGCTCCTGACTGGAAACAATTTGGTTAATGGTGTTTCGGCCTTCATCGAGTTTGGCTTTGACTTCTTCGACAATGCGTTCAACTTGAATGGTTGAAAAATTGGGTAACATCGTGACACCTTCCAAAATGGGGCAAAGAGAGCGTTTAACAAGGCTCCGGAATGAGCCTGCCATTGTAGCAAATATAGTCACCATACTGAAGACCAGCTTGCTTCACGAGCGCCATAAGAGCTTTTGAACTGTATGACATGTTAAAAAAAGAGAACATGTGATCATTTTCGCTGGAGCCGCAAGGCAGATAGAAAGTCAACCGCTTTCAATCATCTCATGCACGTTTTTATGCGGCAATAATGAGAAACCTCACGAGAAACAAAATCCTTTGTTAAAAAAAGGGGTCAAGTCCCAAAAGGTGATGTAGAATAAAAGAAAAAGGGGGAACCCATGACTTTGATTAGCTTATTACTCAGTTTAAACCTTTTAAGTGTAACACCTCAAGCTGTTCTGGATGGCCGTGCTGAACTGTATTCCAGACAGTATTCTGAAGCATTGTCCTTTTTTGAAGCGGCTCTAAAAGAGAATCCAAAAAACCTCGAAGCGGTTCTCGGCAAAATAGATGCTCTTTGCTACACAAAAAAGAACAAAGAAGCTTTTTCCTTTGCGGACGCAGTTTACGCACCTGGTACACCTGAATACAAAATGATTCAAATCTATAAAGATCTATGGGACAGAAAGAATAAGGATGCCAAAACTAAACTGCTGGCATTAATATCTGAAAAACCCCAATTCCATATAGCTCACTATCATTTGGGTTGTATTTTCGCGAAAAGGATCTGGATCAGGCCATTGCATCGTTAAAAAAATGTATTGCCTTGGAACCAGATTATGCTCCTGCTCTGTACCTGCTTGGACGGTGCTACTCTAAAAAGAACGACGTCAACCAGGTTATGAAGTACTATGAACTCTATCTTAACGTTGTTCCACCAAAAGGTGCGCGTTACCAGCATGTCAAGGACTACATCAGTAAAATGAAAGGGTAAAACATTTGAACAAAAGGCGTTTAGCTTATGTTTTCATTGTTCTCCTTGCTTCTTTCACAGTCGCGTTTCATTTAAAGCCGGTACAAAAACATTTCTTTGATGCACTTTTTAGAGTTGTTGAAGAGAAAACGGGATACTTGGTTCAGGCAGAGTCTCCATACCTGAACCTGTTCCGCCTTTCATTTCACGCTTTAAACTCGACTTGCGTTGGACCGGGAGTTGATTCTTCTTTTAAAGAAATTGACGTAAATGCGTCACTTTGGAACTGGAGAACATTCCAGCAAATTAAAGTGATTCACGGGTCTGTCCACCTGTATCCCGACCAGTTTCCCCAGAGCGAGACCGCTTCAGGTGAACTGAATATCCCCGAACTGACCATTGAACACCTGGTATTGACTCGGTTTAATCTCTTTATTCACGGAGAAAAGGAGTTTCAAAAGACAGTTGATTTTGAAGTTCGCAATGCCGCTATTCAGCTTGAGAATCAACATCTACAGGCGGAAGCCTCCCTCGATCTGCCCGCTTTAGAGGCTCTTGATTTTCAAACAGAACTCGCTTTTTCCCTCAAAGCCGACATCTCTTCTTTCCCCTCAGCCAGGAATATGCATATTACTGCGTGTAATGACCATATCTGGATGACCGTTACAGGAGATTTGAAGGCCGACTTGCAACCGAGTAATCTGGATATCGGTCTTCAAACCACTTCCCTGCCCGATCCTTTTTCACAGGGCTTGAATCTGGAATCCCGGTTATTCAGTGCTTCTCCCAGTTTGACTTTATGTACAGCCGTCTCTTTTCAGCAGAGTGAGTTACCTGTGACACTCATAGGAACACCTGAAATCTCTTTTAGTCCAAGTGGAAACCAGGAGCCCGCGTTGACGATGCTAACAGACTGGAGCATCGGTCAACGGGTCCATTCCAGTGCGACTTTGCGAATGAATTCGGATGGTATGTCTGCCTCGGGTTGGGTAGAGGGACAAGTCGAGGAACAGGTGGATGGGTCTTTGTGTTACCTGTTTACAATGCCCGACTTTGAGTATAAAGAAGCGGTTTTGGATTTCGGCGGAGCAGTGGACAGCCTTGCGGGATTAACGCTGATCGAAGGTTCCCTTGACCGCGATCTCCATATGATGCTGACGAATCCAAACATGGGAGAACTCCAGATTCGCTTACCGAATGCGTTGGAAGAAAAACACGTGTACTTTAATGGTGAAACGCTGCCCATCAGTCAATGGCCGGTTTTCCCTGCTGACCTCTTTTCCTTTGACGATTTGACCTTCAAGCCGGGCGGCTTTTCTTTTTCAGCCGATGTAACTTATGAAGATCAGGTCATGATGGATTTTTACGGCGTGCTGGAACCCTCTTATTTACTGGACAGTGTGCCTTTAACTTTGGCTATTGAATCCTCAGGCGCCTTGAGTGCGATGACGGTACAGGTGACCGCTGTGCAGGAGAGAGAAGTTTTCTCTGCTTCCACTCGCGTCAATTTCAATGAACAGAAGATAGAGCGCGGTTCTTTTGCTGTTTCCGACCTGAACTTGCAATACGATCAGACAAAAGTGTCCATCACAGCTGATGGCGATATTTCCGGTACTTTAAATGATCCCCTCGTTCAATTGAATTCCACACTGAAGGTCTTTGACGGTTCAAACCAGGTGGCCTTCATCCGGAGTGACGTCAAGGCAACCAATCAGTCTATTGCCGTTCAGGGTTTCAATATAGATTCCGCACTCTATACTTTAAGCGGAGAGGGTACTTATGTCTTAACTCAGGAGAATGTAAAGCCAGTATTTGAGGTCCAGGGTCTCGGGCCTGGGAATGTGGAGTACTTCAACCCGCTTGACATGACGTTACCTCAGTCTCAGCTTCAATTTACATGGAATCAGGATACTGGATCGGGAGAACTGTGGTGGCCAAGACAAATGTGGTCCCTGGATGAACAAACTGTGATTCCACTTCAACCGGGTTTCACCTCGGCCAGTTTAAATGTGGCCGGAGTAACCATACAAGGTCCTTTTTGGGGCGTGGATCAGAACGAATTTTATGTTGATGCCAAGTTTGTATTAACCAATCCCGAGCTTCTCATCTCTACTTTTTTCGCGGACATGGCTTCTGATTTGAACATTCAGACCCTGTCCGGTGAGTTCAGCACAAGACTTCCATTGGATACGCTTTGTCCGCAAGTGAGTTTGGAATTGAATCCCATTGACGGATTGTTGATGGGTGAACCTTTTAAAGTTGATCCTGTCCAGGTTCAATACGACGGCCATCTCAGCTGGAACCAGTCAAGACTGTTGTTTGCTGGCCAGGAACTTGTTTTTGAGGGTGGGGGTCTTGACCTGGATGTGGAGCCTCTGGATTCGGCACTGGCCAATTTTGAATTGAATTTTGCAAGCCATTGCCTGAATCGTGAACAGACGGATCTCTTTATTAAAAAGCAGTTTTTATCTGATCTTTTAGATCCAGAGGCTCTCGCTACTTTCTCAAGCAATATTCTGCAAACCAGTGGGAGACTCAAAGTCTTTCCCGATCTGCATATTCATATGGATACAGGCTTTGTTCAGGTGCTTCTCTTCGGGCATCAAATTACGGCTGAAAACATCAAGATAGATCTAACTAAACAGGGCCTGTTCCTGGATGGAACAGAACTTCTTTTTGATGGTAAGTCGGCTAGTTTGGTGCGCAGCGACGATGGCTTTTCATTTGATCTGCCTGTAACCGTCGCCTTTTTACAGGTTTTTGAACCCTATTTATCTGGAGATGCAGAGTTTCTCCTGTCAGTCAATTATCAGAACAATCGTGGCACACCTGTTGTCAGAGGTCACATAGGTCAGACCTATGGAAGCCTGATTTACCCGGAACCATGGGTGGAAATGACGGATTTGAACCTGGATTTTTTCTATGAGTACGGCTTGGACTTGAGTATCCAAAATGGAACGACATCGGTCAATGAGGGCGCAATTCTGTTTAGCGGAACTCTTCCCGCTACCGAAAACGAAAGTCACTTCAGGGTCCATGTTGATCGTGTCCCCATGACAATCATGTCCTCGCCAGCACTCATTTCAGCTGACCTCGATTTACACTCGTGGGGTGACATATACAACTTGGATGGCAATATAACCATCCACGATTTACTCATGAGTCCCGCTTTAACGGCAAAAGAGGCGCTGGCCTTTTTTGAGGAGAGTTACCCGGCTATCCACTTTCCCGATCCAATAGAGGAAAACTTCAAGCTCAATCTGACGATTCATTCAGAAAAAAACATTGTCTTTGACCATGAACTCGCTTTTCTGGATATGAATTTAGCTCGTCTCAAGATAAAAGGAACGTTGGCTGAACCGTTGTTTTACGAGGGCTCTATTTTCATTAATGAGGGCTCTGAGGTGAAAGCGGGAAGAGATTCTTATGTCTTCAATCCCAGTCAAATAGAGTTTTTCCCTAACAGGCAAGGCGACCCTTATCTTCAGATATCAATGGAGATGGGTGATTACTACTCCAACCGGAGCATTCACTTGATTGGTTTCCTGTCTGAATTGGAAAACAATGTGGGAGCGGGCGATGCCGCTGCCTTTGTGGGCAGTTTCCTTTTGGGTAAAATGTCCAATATGCTGAGCCTGCAGGGCTCAACCGGCAGCGAGACCTTGACGGATGCCAGCTTCTCGCTGGTGGTGGCTCAATCATTGGGTCAAAAAATTGTCACTCGCTACATTCTTCCACTGGACCAAAAAAATCAGAAAAACCGCTATGAGCTCAGTTTTGGTCCCTATAACAACACCATGCTTAACCTGGTACAGGAAGAAGACGACTTGACCTACGATGCCTTGAGGAAGTTCAAATGGGGTCGTCCTCCGGGTAAATATCAGCGTTTAAAGAAGATGAAATGGTCGTTCAGCAAGCAAATAGACTGGAAACTGAAAAGGAAAATCAAATATCGCTGGTCTATCCCCAAAACGGGTTATTACTCTCAGTTGAGAACCAGAAGTGCCCAACTGGGACTAGAAAGACTTTTGAGAGAAGAGGGGTTTTTAGATGTGGTATGTCATACAAAGTACAAAGACCGAACTCTTTATATCAATGTCAAATCCGGAAAGCGTTACAGACTGACGACGAATCGCATTGAGTTAACAAGAAAAGAGAAAAGCGAGCTTTTTAGAAAAATACCCCTTGAGAGAAGAAAAACCAGCGATATTCTCAAGCTGGATCTCAGACGCATGGTCGTTAACAAGGGTTTTTTTCCGGGATTGTACGATTTGGAGTGGCGTGATCACGAACTCTATATTGACTTCTATCCAGGAACCCAAATCCAGGGCAACGGTGTCTCTCTGGGTGATTCGGCAAACGCTCATTTCCAAGAAATGTTAAACGATGAAAAATGGCGCGAAGCCTTTATGAAAACCTACCTCTATTCATTCGATACGGCAATGGGTCAACTTAACGATCTTTTGGCTGCCAAGGGTTTCCTCAACCCAAAAATCGCACACCCGCGCTTTAGTTACGACTTCAAAGAATTGATCATTCCTGTGGAGCTTGGTCCACAAGCTAAATTGAACCAAATAGCCTGTTCCATTAACGGTGAAGAAAAAGAGCTTGAAGAACTGCCCTGGTTAGAGCGGTATCAAGGCCAACCCTTTGATTACACTCTCACGGATAAACTCCTGAAAACAGCTCATCGGCGGCTTGGTACGGACTATACCGTGAAAGTAAAACCAAAGAAAGAAGGCGAAAATGCCGGCTTGAGACTGCAAATCCACACGTTAAACAAGCCTGTCTATCAGGAAGTGGATGTTATAGGAAACTTGCGCATTTCAAAGAAAAGCATCCTGAGTCTCCTCAATCTGCCCGCAGAAATCAAGGAAGAAAACCTGGCGGAGGCCACAAAAACACTGATTGAAGCGGGTCAATATCAAAGTGTTCGTTTCTATACCGATCGAGAGAAGGCCACATTTTATCTCAAGGAACGCAATCGCTGGGATATGGATTTTGGCCTGTCTTGGAATGAGCAGGACGAAACCAGAATGCGTCTTCAATTTAAAGACCGCATGTTTTTAAAGGGGCACCATGACTACCTGGTTAAAACAGAGTGGACTCGGAATGAAAGACAGGCTGCCGCTCAGATCCTGTTTCGCAACTTGTGGAACCTCAAAGGCGACTTGTACTTCTACTCCAAGTGGAACCGAACCTTTAATGCTCCAGCAGTAGAAGATGCCGCTGGCTTTGGGATTATTGAGTACCAAACCACACTGCCTGAGTACTTCAAGCAGACCCTGGAGTATCGCTATCCGCTCAGCCGCACCCATCGCCTGCAGTTGGGGACGGTTATTTTCCTGCAGCGCTTTTATATTCACGTTGAAGAATACGAGGCGGATTTCTTCGATGGCAGCACAGGCGAATTACTGGATACTTACACCCTCGTAAACGATCAAAAACTGATGCCCATTGAACTCAGCTGGGTATGGAAAAATCTCGATCACTCTTTCCTTCCCCAAAATGGCAACTTGCTTACGTTGAATTGTTCCTATTATGTCAAAGGCTTTACCGATGACGACTGGGTGGGACCTCGATTTAACTTCAGCCATACTCATTTCCGTACCTGGGATCGACTCACCTGGCAGCATCGGTTGAAACTCGGGGCATATCAGCCCAAAGGCGATATAAACTACAGTCTAAGTGATGAAAGTCCCTTTTTCTTCCTGGGCGGCTCCAGTAACCTGCGGGGCTTTCAATTAAACACCGTTGGACCTTACAATGAAATGACAGGTAAGGGACGTGGCGGTGAAGCTATGCTTTTCTCCAGTCAGGAATTGAGTTACGACTTGAGTTGGAACGGTCTGGGTCTGGCTGTTTTTGTGGATACCGGACAGGTCTGGGAAAAAGTGGAAGAGGTTGAACTGGGAGAACTGTATTATTCAGCGGGTCTGGGCTTGTTTGTCGATTCTCCTATCGGTTACTTCCGCCTGGACTGGGCAGACAGATTGAAGCACGACGGGAGAGCGGAAACAAAAAGTCAATGGCACTTCCTGTTTGGAAAAGTCTTTTGAAGTGTGAAAAACACTTTGTATATTGTCAGGTTATAAACGAAAAAAGATGCAGAAAAACAAAATGAGCTGTTTCAGCCAGGACGCAAAACAGCCCGGCTAAAAGTATTTAAGTGATGTCAGGCTCTCCTATAGAGATTCCCGTTCGCCTGGCAGATGAAGACCTTACTTTTTCATCATATAGCTGCAAAATTTCTTGGCTTCTTCTTGATTCGGGAACACTATCAGGGTAGAGGGAGCCGTCAGTTTCGCTTGAATTTTTCCTTCGAAAAGTGTTTGGCCATTAGCAGTGGTGAGTTTTCCGCTCTTTCCGAGATTGTGCTCTGACCATTGCTCTATTTCCACCATTTTTTTTGGTGTAAAGGTTATACGGACATACACCTTTTGATCCTCAACCTGTAGTTTTGCATCCAGAAGGTCTCCTGGTTTAATAATTAACTCGTCTTCAGCGTCATTTCGTTCTGGAACTGAAATGGTTGTTTCGTCTTGAAAACAGGAAAAAGAAAATCCGTTAAGGGTTATCAGGGGTAAAAAGATGAAGAGTAGAAAGATACGCTTATGAAACATCAAATAAACTCCTTTTTGGAAAGAGTGAAAAAAACAGATCTCAAGATCCTTAATCAAGGGCTTTTTGAGAATTAACGGTTATGCTGACTCTATTATATCACAAGCATGGTGCCTAGAAAATGTATGGAAGAAAGTATGTGGATGTCCGGCCTTTTTCAACACTGGTACATCTTTGCCATCACAACTTCCTTGCATATAGCAAGGTTTGGATAATCGCTATCGTTGTAAACAATGTAATAGGACCAACCGCAAGTATAGGATATGTTGTGTCGTTTAACGGTATGAAAAAACATAAGAAACCAATAAGTATCATTGGAACGGACCAAATAATAAATATCCTTGCGCCGTACGCATTGATGTCGTACCAGTTCTCTTCCGACTTAAAGGATTTCGAAATCCGAAAGCCATACCATTTATTCATTTTGATTTTCTGTTTCAGCAACGGAATGCAAAGAGCAATAAATAACACACCGCTTGAAATATTCATTAAGGCAATAATCATGTTGTCATAATTCATTTTGGTACTCCTTTTATTACCGTACGCCGTGTTCACCGGCGTGTGAATCAAGTCCGGTGAAACGACTTGTTGACCGAAACCGCTGTGCGGTTGTTAGTTATTATTCCTTTTTTCAGCAAATGCTATTATATGTCCATCTAAATCAGAAATGCACCCAACTTTGTCTCCCCGGTCCCATTCTTGTAACTTACTGATTTCCATTCCTCCAAATTCAAATGCTCTTGCAATATATTCAAGTGGATTATTCACTTTTAAGTAAAGTTCACACCTTGGAATGCCGCTTCCAGTATTTGGGTGTGGTATTTTGTCCAAAATAATTTTTGAAATTCCATTTTCAGGCATAAGTCCTAGTTTGATATTTTCAGCCAGTTTAAACTCAGTCATACCTAAAACATCCAAAAAAGGTTTTATATTTAAAAGACGTTCATAGAATGCTCTACTCTTATTCTGATCCCTGACATAAAGTATAAATTCCACCTCATTCATATTCATAAACTCCAATTATCCTTACGCTTAATGGTGCTTTCTTTAATACCGCACGGTTAAGTATAAATGCTGGGGCAGTTTTGAAACTAATCCCTTTGAAGTGATTACCGCCATGGTTCATATTAAATATATTGTTCAAATGGAACCTTTTCAAGCACAGATGAGCAACATGTTTTCCAGGAATTCATTCGGGGTCTTTTTTGGCAGACTTTTTAAAGAAAATAATAAATTCGTCCATCTCTTCTCAAACTTTTTATCATGGGGTCATAGCTGATAAGAGGTTCACTTCGTCTTTCTCCGTATGCAGGGACACTGTTAAACCTTTCCTAAAAGCAGAAAGTTCTTTAAAGCTGCTTTAGTGTGATTTATTGTCATACCAGAGGTGGAATTATGACAACATCAAAAATTGCAGTTACAATTGATAAAGACTCACTGTTTCCGTGAGATATTTTGAAGTTTGGTTCTGGATTATTTTTTTTTGATGTATTCTTTTTCATGAAAGTATGAAATTTCTTTTTTAGTTAATTAAGCTCTAACTTAAAATAAAATTTAGAACTTATGTCTGTTTTAGGCAAAACATGGAGGTTTCTTATGAAGAAGAAAACAGGATATTGTCTTGCCGTTTGTATGTTAGTACTTCCTTTTACTGCACCTGTTATGGCTACTATGGTTGGTGACGTTACTTTGATGCCCAACTAATGGATTGCTATGGACTGCATTCTACTTGCTACTGTTACATGATGGATCTTTGGGGGCCAGAATTATCAATAAGCAGGAGGATGCAAAATGATCACAATCCCCCTTTTATGTTCTTAAGGAGTATTCATGTTTTTCGTATATTTTCTCTTTATAATAGAATTTCCAATTGAAACTAGTGTTAAATTAGATATTCCGTTTCCTACAGCAGCCCCCTCCGTTGCTATTGAAACAAATGGAAATATTTGGTGTACCTCATATTGGGATAATGCCGTTTATAAAATGAACAATGAAGGATTGTTAATCTTTAAAATTGGGGGCACAAAAGGCTATGGTCCAGGTGAATTAGTGAAGCCATTATCTGTCCTCCTTTTTGAAGATTCAAATACCATCGTCATTCACGGTGCTGGCATGAAGTTGTCTTCTTTTAATATGGCAACAGGCACTTTTATCAGGATTTTAGATGTCGACACACCATTTATTAGAGTTTTTCCATGGGACGAAACTTCATTTATTGGGTATACAAATCCCTCAAACGTAAATGGAGGCTTTTCTCAATTAGATTTGTCAGGCAGGAAAAAAGCACAATGGTTCACGCAAAGAAATATTTCAAAAATTACAAATAGTTCCCTTCCTTATACTAAAGGAAACTCCGATACTGTCTACTTTCAGGAGGGCGTAAAACCTGAAGTAAACATCATACGAAAAAATGAGTCTAATTATTCCATATGGAAATTAAATTTACCTTTGAATTATATCGAACCTCCAAGCAAGCCTATAAAAAGAGAATATATGTTTAATAAAGAAAAGCTTGAGGAATTTTACAGTTCATTCTCTCTCATCAAAGGGCTTAGCGTGTTTAAAGATAAATATATGATTGTATGCTGGAATATTCCAAAACGGGACAAAAACACTTATCAAATTTATGATTTAGAAGAGAGAAAACAGATAACTAGGGAGTTTTATATAGATGGGATACTGGTTAACACTCCAAATGGGTTCTATACTCTATCTCTAAAGCAGAATGAAAATGATTATGATGATGAGTACTATAAGTTAAATAAACATAAATGGTCTATTAATTGACAAAGGCATTTTTAAATGTCGTCTGATGGAATATCAAATGAAATCGTTCCTGGCAGAAACTGAAACCACGGTTCCGGGCCGGGACAATAAGCCGACACAAAGACCCACTTTGTACATGTTGACGATTAAATTCAAAGGCATTTTGCTGGCCATTTTCCTCAAAAAAGAAACCCGCCTCACCAATATGTCGCTGATTAAAAACACTCATCTCATAAAGCTATTTTCTATATATATGGTGAACCGGGTTTGTTCAACAAACGGTTCAGATTGTGGCTCGCTTCGCTCTCACAATCGAACCCCGTAGTGTGATGCTCTCAGTTGTGCACAGCTTCTTTAAGAATATCGGCTACGCACTGATTTAAACTTTTACCTTCTGTAGCAGCTTTTGTTGCTACATCAGCATGTAGTTCCGGAGATATCCGTAAATTAAACTTTCCAGAATATTGTTTTTTCGGTTCAACTCCTTCTTCCTGACACATTTTCAAAAAGATTTTCAGAGAAGTTTCTCCTTCTTTGCGGAGTTCTGCAATATTGGTTGCATAAAAATCCGCCCCTCCGTTTAGTGCAGTAAACTCTCCACGAAACATTTCAATTTCCGGGTCGTATTTTACGACTGCTTTGTACCCCTGAATTTCCATCGCGTTCATCACGGCTTCACCCCATTTCTTTCAAGCCATTTTCTTATGCTTGTCATAGCTCCTTTGTCTGTATCGGGACTTGGATACGGTCGGTGAAAAACCTGGAATTCTCCAAAAAGTTTAACCCCAACGCGCGACCCTTCTCTTTCAGATATTTCTGCACCAAGTTCCAGAAAAAGTGCCTCTAAGCTTTTCCATTTAATGCTTCCACTTACAGGTCTTGCAAAGATGCGTTCTAATGTTTTTTGGTGCCTTTTCTTCATTTATATATAGTACTATTAATTAGTACCTTTAAAAGCGTTTTATTCGATAGAATTGAAAGATATGACCATTATGGTCATCTTGTCTATAAAAACTTAGCCTTTGAAACAATATATCCAAGGGTTGGTTGGCGGCAATATTTCCTGTCAATAATGTCAAGGAACTCAACTCCTGGTTCACTAAATCATGATTTGGCAGAAAAATTAGATGTTTTTTCCCCGGTTTTTGAGACAGAAAACACCCTGAGTTCAATGGTATCAAGTTAATCGCCAGTTTTGTATGTGGCAAAATTTGTTTTTTGGTGGCAATTCATCGTTCACTCTAATCTGAGGTGATGGAGGGGCATTTGAAGTCATGGAATTTGTGGCTTTTTGTCAAAGCGATTTGGGCCATCGGTTCCTGCGAGGAATCCATTCTCAACCAGTGCTCTTATAAGATCAACAAATGGGATAAATCCTATCAAAACCATCAATCCAGACTTATTTCTATCCTGCCATCGTTTAACACTGATTGCTAAACTCACCCATGTCAAAAGCATTAAATAGGCAGGATGACTGCTGCTCCTTCACCTAAAAGAAAAGAGAATTTCAGAAATTGATAGTTAATCTACAAAGTAGCCGCTTTCCTTTACATTAAAAGCCTCTTGGCTTTCTTTGAACAGAAAAAGCAGACCAAGCGCAAGTAATATGACCTCAATATACGAATTGGCATACGAGAAATATCGCCCAAACACTTCAAAAAACCATTGAGTGAGTTGGTCTCCCCTATTCAAATAAGTTATTTGGTAAAGGATACTCATCAAACTTGATAATGATTTCGATATGAGGAAAAAACCAAATAATTTACCGCTTTTGGTTCTTATTTTAACCAGACTTAAAACTGCTAATCCAGTATATATTACAAAAAAAAACAAAGATGGGGTCATGTATTGATGCATTTTCTCACCGTTTAGTAAAAAGTAATTGGTTCATTAGCATCTTAAAACAATGGATTGTACAACACAAGACCTATTAACCGTAGGCGTCAATTATTCACCGCCTATTCAAACGAATGAGACTTTGGCATCCTTGTCCCAAGGAAAATGCCATGGAAGAAAAAATTGCTTTTTGGTAACACCATATGAAGTGCTGGGAACAATCGTCGCTCACGCAATCTTGCCGGAAGGCTACATACTTGCTGCGACAACTACCTTGACGATTACCGGAATGTCCGATTATACTAGTCGATCACTCCATAATACTCTATTCTTGCAAAGTATTACTGTGTAAAAACTATGTGTAAGGAGCTTTTATGAAATTCTTTTTTAAAAATAAAATTAAGAATTTAAACATTTTATTAACAGTAACAATAGGCTCTTGCTTGATATATGCTGCAAGTCTGGGTTACTCAGGCTTTACAAACTATACAGGAGCGGCAACATGTGGGCTCCCCTGGAAGTGTGGATAATTGTGAGATTACTTGTCAAGATGGCTCTTCTATAAGATGTAATAATGTGTCAATAATGAATGATATCTTCCCGCCATAAACACATCTTACGAAGAATTATTCATTCTTGAGAGTGACTGCCGCCTTCGCAAAATCACTTTCTGAAATGGAGAACGAGGTGGAACACTTATCCCATCCCAAAAACTCTCAAAAAAAAGCTCGTAGAACCAGAGGTGGCTAATATTTTTATCTTAATACTAATTTCTGTAGCTTCCATGGATATGGAAGTGGAAATTGCACCGGTTTATTCTTTTCCAAATGAAGGTGCTAACTATTTTCTTGATTTTATCACTCAAACAGAGTTTCTGTCAGAAGAAGAAATTCTAATCTGTGATCAACCATCCAGTCAGCTTTTATTGATATCTTTGACGGGTGAATATCTTGGCCAAATTGGAGAAACAGGAAATGGACCTGGAGAATTTTATAACCCTCTGGGAATTTCAATCCACAATGGAAAAATACTGATAATTGATCAAAACAATCGTCAAATTCAGGTTTTCAATTCAACTGGTCAATTCAGTTACTCATTTAAAACACTTGAGGCTCTATCGGCAATTGTAGCAAATGATGACTCTATTTTTGGGAATGTCAATTACCCGGTAGTGGAAACCGATAAACTCATTACAGAATTTTCATATACTGGAAAAGTGAAGCGCAGATTTGGAACAAGATTATATATTGAAAAAAAACTATCCCCAAAAACTTCAGCTAGTTTTATTAGATTGAAAGATGACACGATACATATTTTATTTAAATACTACCCCGTTATTAAGTCATATGAAATCACATCTAATTATGAAAAAACAATAGAACTCGACTACAGTACTTATGGTGAACGTGTTCCTGAAAATTATAGATGGTCAAAGATTACTTCAGACAAAAGAAGTTTACCTTTAAAATATCTCTTCAAGGGATTTAAAGTAACATCAAAGGGCTATTATCTCGGGCTTATGGATAAGGATCTAATTATTGATCACGTTTCACTTGAGGGCGAGTTATTGAAAAGGTACATCTGTAGGCAGCCGGATGAAAGAGATTTCTATCTATTCGATATTCTAATAGATGATAAAGGCGAGCTTCCTAAGTTTATCGTGACGTGTAGAAAGAACGATGAAGGTATTGTTGAGATATACAAACCTCTTTCTGGTGGTTTATAAGGAATAGAAAAACAAGGGACACCCAAGCCTGTAAGGGCAAAACATGCAGTGACCCCACTGAACGTAAGCGATCATTTAACCACATCTATACATAAAAAAAGGATCATGGCAGAATCCATATGAATGGAGGAGCTATGAACAAAACAAAGTAACATACCATGAATCTTTTTTTATGGGATCCATTGGAGCCTTACGCGTGTATGAGACAGCTTGGGTTGGCAACTAAATGCATGAATTGTTGTGGGTGTCCAAGAATTCGAGACGTTAGATATTTCCGTGCTGTTTTTTCACACATCCCAGCTTTGGATGCGGCAAGTGCAAGATGATTTTCTGTCTGTTTCAATTTGATTAACCTCCTGTATTGGTGATCTGTAATCATGGCCAAGCCTCCTTTCTTGTTGCTTGGCCTGTTTTATCATTTCCTTTGAATGGGACTGTATCTTGCGTTACAGGCGGGCTTATATCCTGACTCATCATTAAGAATTAGATGAAACCCGATGCGATTTAAAAACTGTGCGGCTGGAATCAGACCTGCTTGGGAAGAATCTTTATCGTTTCCGTGTGATATTTTGAAGTTTGGGACTGGATTAAGTTATTTTTTTGCTGTATTCTTTGTCTATTGGCTTAATGGCATCATACTTAGCAATTTTCTTTGCTTGTGCTACGCCTGCTGTCGCCGTTCCTCCTGCGTGTATTGCGGCTCTTGCGGCACATGCTGCAGCTGTAATAAGCTTTACTTGTGCTTGTTTTGTCGAAGGTTGTTAAAAGGAGAAAAATAATGTTTGAAATAATTGCTTTGATATGTAGCATTACATGCTTCATTGGAATAGTTTTTTCTGTTATGAAGGACTCGTTTAAAGGAATTCTTTTATATAGCAATATCGTATTATTTCTGTCCTTATCCATATCATTTTATTCGATATATTACGAAAAAGGAGGAGTATACTATCTCTTAACATCCTTGTTCTTTGCTTCATCATTGGTTTTAATGATAATGGCAGTTGTGTATAAAAAAATTAAAAAACACAAAAAAAACCCCTCCTTACATTAAAGGCACACTGTCAGCTTAAGCCAGGCTACTAGGCTCTGTGGGCCATTTAACGACCAAGTTCTCTATCAACATAATTTTTCAGTGCTTGTCTGCCTGAATTAAGCGTTCTAATAGCAACTTTCACTCCTGGGTTGTTGAGAGGCCCTTTTCCCACCCCTATGTTTTCTTTTTTAGTTTCATTTTTGCTTTATTTTTCTGATGATTTTCAAACATCATTTGTACGCATTTAGCGGTAAACGATACAAAAGTGCCAATAGCAAGAAAAGAATAAACAATGGTAAATAATTTACTTAGATTATTGGTTGGTGTTAAATCACCGTAGCCAACTGTAGCCATTGTCATCACAGAAAAATATAAGGAATCAATGATGCTCCAATTTTCAACTTTTGTGTAAAAAATATTGGCACCTATGAGAAGCAATAGAATGAATATGAATAAAAAACGAAATTCTTTATCATCTTTTAATCCTGTAAAAATGATCTTTGTAAGTCGATAACAGTTAATAAAGAAAGATAGCATTGTTTATCCCGATGTTTTAATAGTACAGGAGTGATTTCAAGACATTATTCCTGCACAATGTTTCATTTTATATTTTTTTCTCTTCTTTTAATGCGGTTGACATGCATTTTACTCTATAGTTCATCAAGAGCTACCTCGATAGCAGATTCCTTTTCATGCTGACGCTCCTTTACAACTTATCCCCAATGGGAGTCTTCAATCTGCTCAGGCATCATTGTTTACATGGAGGATGATCTGTGATGTGTAAAATTTGGAGAAGGGTAACAACTGCCATAAGCGGCGTGAGCTTGCGAGCGTCCGGCGACCGCAGGAAGCGAATTTGATAGCTTTGTTACATGATTTACTCTGGAGCATGACACACCGCCTCAACATTATTACCGTCAGGGTCTATTAGGAATGCCCCATAATAATGCTCATGGTAGATTGGTCGAAGCCCAGGAACACCATTATCAGTGCCCCCATTCTGAATGCCCGCTGCATGAAACATATTGACCAGTTGTCGTGAGTCTGCGGAAAATGCAACATGTCTTGGAGTGTAAGATTCCTTGCTTTCAATAATCCAAAATATCGGCCTTCCCTCAAGGCCAAACGCACACATACGTTGCGTTGGAAACTCCTGGTTCCACTCGGCAACAAACTCCATTTGAACCGAGTAGCCTAACGGTTTAAAGACAGATTCGTAGAATTGTCCTGTTGCTGTATAGCTGGTAGCGTAGGTACTTAGATGATCTATCATAATTTTCCTTATCATTTAACGCAGAGTTCATCGGCGAGTGTAACAAGTCCGGAGAAACGACTTGTTGAATGAAACCGCTGTGCGGAGACAGCGGACACCGTATTATTGATCGTCCTCCCATTGTAGCTTCCTGTTTTGTAGTAGTCTATCCAAAAAGGCAAGCCTGTCTGCCAGTTACACCACCTTTTTCAAAACGGAGGTTATGGTGAACAGCAACACACCCAATGATCCCACTGAACACGAATCATTTTTATGGGATCCATTGGAGTCTTACGCGTGTATGAGACAGCTTGGATTGGCGACTAAAAGCATGAATTGTTGTGGATGCCCAATAGTTCGCATTATTCGTTGGATTATTATTTGCTTAGTTCAATTAGTTTTATTAGTCTATCCAGTAATGGTGTGGTTCTACCCATATTTTTTGTGTTATCAAAGTACCCTGTTATACGTAGATATAATCCTGAGCGCTCTGTTCTTGACATAAATGCATTGAATGATTCTTTGGGAATATCAAATTCATTTGTTGCTGAATTCTTAAAAAGATCCCAATATTTTTCTGCATTCTTTAGTGTGTCCTGACCATCTTGAATAGGATGTAAATCTTCATATAATTTAAGCTGGTGTAATACTTTGAATTCTCGTAAGGATAAGCCGTCTAAAATTGATAGTAATTCCTCGTATTCATCGTTCTTTACATGAAGTTCTGGATTGAAAGAATTATTAAGTAATTTTGCGAACAGTTTGATTTTCTCTTTTCTTCTTGTATTTATGGCAGCATTTGTAGTGCAAAAAAACGCATGTAAAAAATCTTCTTGTTTGATTACTTCTTCAGATAGCGTTTGTTTGCCGCTTGCCAATTCTTCGAAGAAAACTTTAAGCCGGTCACTTTTTATTTTGTTTGCTTGATGCTGAAGCCATGTGTTAAAAGCACTCCCGATGGGAATAAATTGCAAGAGAATTTTTATTGCTGGAGTTTTATCGTACTTGCTAACTAATTTATCTATTATACCTATTTGATCTGACATCTTCTTTCTCCTTCTTTCCATATTTTTATCCAACGCAGAGTTCACCGGCGGGTGGAATGAAACCGCTGTGCGGAGACAGCGGACACCGTATTATTGATCGTCCTCCCATTGTAGCTTCCTGTTTTGTAGTAGTCTATCCAAAAAGACAAGCCTGTCTGCCAGTTACACCACCTTTTTCAAAACGGAGGTTATGGTGAACAGCAACACACCCAATGATTTCACATTGCAAAAAGGTCGGCGACGGTGACAAGACTATCACCTATCCTGGAAAGTATCTTTACCGGGGTGTCATTCAGGAAAAGGATATCCTTAACTGCGAAAACGGCAGGCTGACTTTCCGAGACCGGCCGGCAGATCATGAATTGCGTGAAGCCGTCTTGTGGGAAATCGAGTCAACCAACCATGAAGATGAGAAGAACCTTGTCATCCTCCTAAAAACGCATCCGGGATTCAATTCAAACCACCGCATCAATATGGAAGCTGACTTGGAGTCGGTTTTCAAAAGAGTTTTCCCTCGCAGGCAAAGCCCTTGTCTTGAAACAAACCGTTTGGCAAGTTTGTATTTCCCGGCAGAACTCTAAAAAACAGCTGGATTCTTTTTACGGTAAGAAGCGGTCCTGATGTTGTTGGTTGGGTATGGGGCAGGAATCCAGTTGGCCAAACATTGCGTATCGCTTTTTGGCAATGAAGCGATACAAGCCGTCTCGCAGCCGTTTGGGTATGAATCTCGTGATTGTAAACAGACTAAAGGGGAAGGGCAATTGCCTGAAAACAGCGATGACCGCATCACTTTGCGATTGGACATTCCCCTTTTCGATGCAGTACAGCGTGCTCAATTGGTGGGTTGGCAGGTTGTAATGCTTCAAGAGGGTCTGACCCGATGAGGATTGCAGAGCGGCCAGTTTGAATATCTTCTTTTTGTCCCGTTTGATGATGAAGCGGCTCCAGCCGTTGCAAAGCTTGCAAACACCGTCAAAAAGGATGATGTTTTCCTTATTTAACTGCTTTTTAGTCACGTCGTTCATGGTTGCTTTTTTTCCGCTCCCCTTCTTCATAATAGGTTCTTATTGGAAATTAAGAAAGCGATGATTTGTCTATCCCGCCGATGGCATTCAGGATAGAATGGCAAGGGAGGCAGATGAGTTGGATCTTTTCGCGCGAGCTGAGCAATTTAAAGACGGCCATGCCATAAGGGATGAAACGGGCATCTATTCCTATCAGCAGCTTTTAACCGCTTCCGCCAGTATCGCGTCCAGCCTTCTGAACGGAAGAAGCGACCTCAACGAGGCACGTATATCGTTTTTAGTCTCTCCTGGCTTTCACTATACCGCAGTTCAATGGGGTATATGGAGAGCCGGCGGTATTGCTGTGCCTTTACCGGTTTCACATCCACCTGCGGAGTTGCAATACGTCTTGCGAGACTCGGGTTCCGAGTCCGTGGTTGTGGATCCGCTTTTAATCGAGAGAATACGCCTTGCAGCTGAAGCCTGTTCCATACCTGTTCTGCTGACAACCGCCATGCAGCAGAAAGGCTCCTTACCGCAACTGGATGCAAGCAGAAGAGCTATGATTATCTATACAAGCGGAACAACGGGCAAGCCCAAAGGGGTTGTAACAACCCATGCTCAAATTCAGGCGCAGGTCACCAGTTTGGTTTCGTCCTGGGGCTGGGTAAAAGACGATGTCATTTTAAACGTGCTTCCGCTGCATCACGTTCACGGTGTGGTGAATGTACTTACCTGTGCTCTTTGGAGCGGCGCTCTTTGTGAGTTTTTACCGCAATTTAAGGCCGAAAAAGTCTGGCAGCGCTTTCAGAAGGGCGGTATTACCCTCTTTATGGCGGTTCCCACTATATACAGCAAACTCATTCGAGTCTGGCAGGAAGCTGACCAGGAGAGGAGAAAGCGGATGTCCCGTTGTGTGTCCGAATTGAGGCTGATGGTGTCGGGTTCGGCTGCCTTGCCCATTGCCGTACTCGATCAATGGCGGACAATCAGCGGTCACACGCTGCTGGAAAGATACGGAATGACTGAAATCGGCATGGCTCTCTCCAATCCCTTAAAAGGCGAACGGGTGGCGGGTCATGTAGGCAAACCTCTTGCAGGTGTTATCATCAGACTGGTTGACGAGCAGGGTGAACCGTTTGACGCGTTCGATTGTCCGGGTGAGATTCAGGTTAAGGGTCCCTGTGTTTTCAAAGAGTACTGGCAAAAACCCCAGGCCACCCGCGATGCCTTTCAAGATGGATGGTTTCGCACAGGAGATAGCGCACAGAAGAGAAGCGATGGTGTTTACCGCATTCTCGGACGCAATTCGGTGGATATCATCAAGTCGGGCGGTTTCAAAATCTCGGCACTCGAAATAGAAGATATTCTTCGCACCCACGCAGTTATGGTGGATTGTGCGGTGGTAGGCGTGGAAGATCCCGAATGGGGTGAACGCATTGCCGCGGCCTGTGTCATCGAGCCTGGAAAACAGCTGACACTGCAAGAACTGAAGAGCTGGGCAAAGGAACGGCTGGCACCCTACAAAGTTCCCACTCTGCTGAGAGTATTGAGAGCACTGCCTAAAAATGCCATGGGAAAGACAGTCAAGCAGGAAGTAAAAGAGCTGTTTAGAAAGAGCGTTTAAAAGAAGAAATCGCTTCGGTACTCTGAAACAATCAGCTGCTTTGACTCATGGGTTTGTTATGCTGAATCGTCATCCTGTTCAAAGCTGTTGGCGATGGCGTTGTTTTCGCTTCTCCAGGTCTTCTTCTTGGTCCTTTCCTATGGTGCCTACACCGAAGTAGGAGGATTCGGGATGGGAGAAATAGAATCCGGCGATACTTTCCGGTGGATTCATGGCTTTGGTTTCCGTTAGTTGAACGCCAATTTCCGCTTCCACGTTCAAAACGCGCCAAATACCGTCCTTCAAGTCGTGGTCGGGACAGGCCGGATAGCCAGGAGCTGGACGAATACCTCGGTATTTTTCCCTGATTCTCTCTTCCTGTGTCAGGCTCTCTTTTGCCGCGTAACCCCAGAATTCGGTTCTTATTTTTTCGTGAAGCCATTCCGCGGCGGCTTCAGCCAGAACAATGGACAGGCTTTTAATGAGGATGCTGTTGTAGTCATCGTGATTCTTTTCGTATTCCCTGGCTTTTAACTGTGCGCCCGTTCCCGTGGTAACGGCAAACAGACCCAAGTGATCCTTGTAACCTGCCGGAGCCAGAAAATCGGCCAGGCAGCGGTTGGCGCTTCGCCCGCGTTTGTCTTGTTGTTGTCGGGTAAAACAGAAGGTTACTTGATGGTTGTGCGAGGTAATGACCACATCGTCGCCCTGTGATTCGGCGGGAAAGAGGCCGAACACGGCCTTGGGTTGAATCCACTTCTCGATTTTAACGCGTTCCAGCATGTTTTGTGCGTCGTTCCACAGTTTGCGCGCCTGCTTACCGAAAGCTGGATGTTCCAGAATACCGGGGAAAGAGCCCCTGAGCTCCCAGGTTTTGAAGAAGGGGGACCAATCAAAAAAAGGTTCGAGAGTTGTGATGGGTATGGGGTTGATGGTTTGGGTTCCCTTAAAGGCGGGTTCAGGAGGAAGGTACTGGTCCCAGTTAATGGTATGGGCGTTTGCTCGAGCCGCTTCAAGGGGTATGGTGTTCGGCGTTTTATTGTTGTAGGTGTGTCTTCTCTTCTTCATTTCCTGCTTGTTTTTTTCAATGAAGGCTGCCGACTTGTCTTTTGAGAGGATCTTTTGAGATACGGTCACGGCTGTTGACGCATCCATGACTTGAAAAACAGGGGCGTCACATTCGGCATCGATTTTAACGGCAGTATGAGTGGTGGATGTGGTGGCGCCACCGATGAGCAGGGGAACGTTGAGGTTTCTTCGTTTCATTTCACGCGCGAAATGCACCATTTCATCCAGAGAAGGCGTAATCAAGCCTGAGAGTCCGATTAAGTTGGCCTCTTCTTCAACCGCACGGTCCAAAATGGTTTCCGCGGGAACCATCACACCCAGGTCGATGACTTCAAAACCGTTGCATTGAAGCACAACCGAGACAATGCTCTTTCCTATGTCGTGTACATCCCCTTTGACGGTGGCTAGAATCATGCGTCCCTTTTTGCGGCTTTGCCCCTTTACATCGCCGAAATAGGGCTCAAGACAAGCAACCGCTTTTTTCATGACACGTGCAGATTTCACGACTTGAGGTAAAAACATCTGTCCTGAACCAAACATCTCTCCCACTTTCTTCATGCCCTGCATCAACGGCCCGTCGATGACGGCAAGCGGACTGCCGAGCTGTTTTAAGGCCTCTTTTGTGTCTTCGGTAATCTGACTGTCCAGACCGTTGATGAGAGCGTGGGTCAAGCGCTGTTCGACATCCATGTTTTCAAAGGGATTGACTTTGTGATGTGTCTTTTTCTTCTGTGCGGGATTGTCACTTGCATACTGGAGCAGCTGATCTGTCACCTTTTCGTTTTTATTGAGGATGACATCTTCCGTCAGCGCTTTAAGGACCGGTTCTATTTTTTCATAGATGGCCAATTGACCCGCATTGACAATACCCATGGTCATTCCCGCTTGAATGGCGTGATACAGGAATACGGAGTGCATGGCCTCGCGGATCGCCGGATGCCCGCGAAATGAGAAGCTCAAATTACTGACACCGCCGCTTATTTGAACGGTTGGGTATTCTTTTCTCAGTAAACGCGCCGCTTCAATGAAGTTGACCGCGAAAGCCGCATGTTCAGCCATACCTGTGCCAACGGCGAAAACGTTGAGATCGAGGATGATATCTTCCAGGCTGTAACCCGCTTTTTCCGTAAGAAGACGAAGACTTCTTTTAGCAATATCTATTTTGCGTTCAATTGTTTCCGCTTGGCCCTCTTCATCAAAGGCCATGACGATCACAGCCGCACCCATTTTCCTGATTTCAAGGGCTTTTTCCAGGAAAGACGCCTCGCCGTCTTTCAGTGAAATGGAATTGACAATGGCCCTTCCGGCGATGTTTTTCAGCGCCAGTTGAATGACTTCCCAGCGGGAGGAGTCGATCATCAGGGGAACCCGGCTGATATCCGGTTCCGAGGCCAGCAGTCTCAGGAACTGGAGCATGGCTTTTTTGGAATCGAGCAGGCCTTGATCCATATTGATATCGATAATTTGGGCTCCGTTTTCCACCTGTTGCCGTGCTACTTGCAGGGCTTTGGCGTAGTTTCCTTTCTCGATGAGTTTCCTGAAACGGGCAGACCCCATGACATTGGTTCGCTCGCCGATATTGATGAACAGACTTTGCTGGTCAATTTGAAGCGCTTCGAGCCCACTTAAACAGGTTTTGGGCGGTAACACGGGCGGTTTCCTCGGTGCAAGACCCTTTAATTGTTTTTTCATTTCCCGAATGGTATCCGGTGTAGTTCCGCAGCAGCCGCCAACAATGTTGACCAGCCCGTCGCGGGCAAAGTCGGACACCGCTTTGGCCATGTGTTCGGGCGTTTCATCGTAGCCGCCCATTTCATTGGGTAATCCGGCATTGGGGTGAGCACTGATGAGGCAATCAGCATAACGCGACATTTCCATTAAATAGGGCCGCATTTCTTCCGCACCCTGAGCGCAATTCAAACCAATGGAAAGGGGCTTGGCGTGCTTGACGGAAATCCAGAAAGCTTCGGGCGTTTGCCCGGTCAACAGACGTCCTGAAGCATCGGTGACAGTGCCTGAAACCATAATGGGAACGTGGATTTTGCGCCTTTCGAGTACGGTTTGGGCAGCGAAAAGAGCCGCTTTGGCGTTCAGGGTATCAAAGACGGTTTCCACTAAAATGAGGTCGGCACCACCGTCCAGCAATGCCGAGACAGCTATATCGTAGGTTGCCGCCAATTCATCGAAGTGGACATTGCGATAACCGGGGTCATTGACATCGGGAGACAGACTGGCTGTGCGGTTGGTTGGCCCCAAAACGCCTGCTACAAAACGCGGTTCTCCGTGCTCTTTTTCATAGCGATCCGCGGCTCTTCTGGCTAGAACCGCTCCCTGCAGATTCAGCTCTTTGACATAGTCTTCGGTTTGATAGTCTGCCTGCGAAACGGAAGAGCTGTTAAAGGTGTTGGTTTCAATTATGTCGGCACCGGCTTCGAGATACTGGTAGTGGATGTTTTCAATGATGTCCGGCCGGGTGAGGTTGAGAAGATCGTGATTGCCCAGGAGCGGTATCTTCCAGTGGGTGAAAAGAGAGCCTCTGTAATCCTTTTCAGCCAGTTGATGTGCCTGAATGAGCGTGCCCATGCCGCCGTCAAGCAGGAGAATCTCCTTTTTCAACCGGTTTTGAAAGGTTTTCAGCCTTTTAGTTCCTGGGCGCATGATTTTACCTCTTTTGGCCTAAGTGCCTTGGATATTCTAAAATATCCTTTTTCGTTTGCGAAGATCAAAACCACGAACGATTGACGCAAACAAGGTAAAATTAACGATTCTTCGGTTTTATTTTAAATAAAACGATTTCATTTTTGGAACCTACCCTCATATTGGGTCCCCAAACACCTGCTCCGGAAGATACATACAGTTGGGTGTGTTCGGACAATTTAAACAGGCCGTAAAGGTAGTCGTAACGCAATTTGACGACGTAATTGAAGGGAAAAATCTGGCCGCTATGGGTGTGACCCGACACCTGCAAGTCCATTTCCCTGTCAATCACAGGTTGTAATTGAATGGGTTCGTGATTTAAGGCCAGGTTGAACTTGCTGTTATCCAGGTCAATATGGTTGATAAGGTCTTCCACTTTTCGTGTTTCAAAAGCGTTGTCGGGATCATAGAAGTTAATTCCTGTGATATCGAGGTCCTCGTTAAAAACGGCCTTTTCGTTGTTTAAGACCATAACCCTGGAAGCTTTGAAAAAATCGGGACTCATTCGAGCCATCACATCGTGATTTCCCATCACAAAGAAGACGGGTACCGAGATGGTGTTGAGAGCCTTGAGATCATTGAATTGAATGTGCGGCATGTCGATCAAGTCTCCGGTTATCACCACAAAGTCTTTTTCCAAGGTGTTCACTTCTTCCATGAGCTTGTCAAAATAGGCCGGTGATTTTGAACCAATATGCGTGTCTGTTAATTGAACGAAGGTGACCGGGGAATGGACTTTAGCCGATTCCAGGTGAACCTCTTTAACCACAAACCGGTTCGCGTTGACCATACCATAGGATACGTAGAGAAACAGGGTCAGGAAAACCAGACTCAGTTCCAGTTTCTTTCTGCCTTTCAAGTACCCGATACTGAAAACGAGCATGTAAAAGAGAGTGATGAAGAATAAGAGGAAGATAAAGGTGGTGTAATACAGACAAACCGCGTTGAGCGGAGCTATTTCAAAAGCAAAACTGACCAATAAAAGAGGAACCGATAGCAAAGAAGCGAAAGTCCAATACAGGCTTTTTTTCAGGGATCTCTCCCGCAATAGATAGTATAAGCGGTTCACAACAGTGAAATGAACGGTGAAAAAAAGCACTAACACCATGAGAACGAGAAAAAAAGTCATCGATACAGCTTCCTGCGGTTATTGATTAGGATAAAAAATTGCGTTTAGAAAAGAGGATCAGATGAAAAAGGAACCGAGTTGGTTCAATTTACACAGGCCACTGAGATTTTAGTGGAAATCCGCATGGCACTTCTAGCGGCAACTTGAGTTACTTACGTTTGAGCGTTTGTGTTTGTTTAGCGCTTCAATGAAGCTGTCTACAAAAAAGAGCAGCGAAGTAACGCTGCTCTTTTGTACAAAAATGAATTGCTAGGAAGGTAACTGTTAGCCTGCCATTTTTTTGATCAGGTCGACACAGCGGCTTGAATAGCCGTATTCGTTGTCGTACCAGCTGACCAGTTTGAAAAGACGATCGCCTATTTTCAGTGTGCAGAGTGAATCAAAAATACTGCTGTGGGAGTTGCCGATAATGTCGTTGCTTACCAGGGGATCTTCTGAATACTGGAGAACACCTTTCAATGTGCTTTCTGCTGCTTCTTTGACGGCTTTGTTGATATCTTCAACAGTCAGGCCGCTCTTCTTGACTTCCAGAACCACGTCAACCAGAGAACCGTTATGGGTGGGAACTCTGACAGCCATGCCGTTCAGTTTGCCTTTCAGTTCGGGAATAACCAGGCCAATTGCTTTAGCGGCCCCGGTGCTGGTTGGGATCATGTTGATGGCAGCAGAGCGCGCGCGTCTGAGATCTTTGTGAGGAAGATCCAGAATTTTCTGGTCGTTGGTGTAGCTGTGGATGGTCGTCATCAGGCCGCTTTCTACGCCAAACTTGTCATTAACCGCTTTAACGACAGGCGCGAGGCAGTTGGTTGTACACGATGCATTGGAAACGAATTTGCAGTTATCTTTAACGGCATCGCTGTTGATACCGAGAACAACGGTTGCATCGACATCATCAGCTGTTTTGGAAGGCACACTCAAGAGCACTTTCTTGGCACCAGCCTGGAGGTGCTTGCTGATGGCGTCTCTTGTTCTGAATACGCCCGTACTTTCCAGTACGATATCGACACCGAGCTCTCCCCATTTCAGGTTAGCAGGATCTCTTTCTGAAAAGACCTGAACTTTTTTGCTGCCTACGCAGATGTTCCCGCCCTCTACGGATACATCTTCGTTGAAGATACCGTGAGTTGAGTCGTACTTGAGCAAATGAGCCAGTGTCTTTGCATCGGTTAAGTCGTTAATGGCAACGACTTCAATTTCTGGGTGACTGAAAGCGATGCGGTAAACCACTCGTCCAATTCTTCCAAAACCATTAATTCCTACTTTGATAGTCATATATTTTCCTCTCGTGAGTTTATTGAGGCTGTGAGAATCTTGTTTGTGCTGATAAACGGATATTCAGAGCCTTTTTCTAAGTACAGAAGATTAGCAGAAAGAGTGCCTTAATGCAATTATAGAGATGTAAAGATACTGTTAGACCACAGGTGGCGGCCGATCTTCATCGCTTTGACCGCTCACAGGGTGTTTGAGTCCAAAAAAACGCAGCTCCATACTCGTGATCCGGGTTCCCCTGGGATTGCGGTTACGCCAATGAGAGTTTCTCGAGTACTTTTAAAGCGTTCTTATAGGCTTTTGCTTTAAAGGCGGGAGCCGTTTTCACTGCCAGGGTCGGGTTTTTCCATTTTAGTTCGGTAAACTCCTTGTTTTTCACAGAGTCAAGACGGTCAGCGGTGGGCTCCCCGTCCGGTATTTTGGCAATGAAATAAACCTGTTCCTGACCTTTGTACGGCTTGAACTTCTTTCGTCCCTCCTCATTGAATTCATAGCGAACGGGTTTTGCGATTTTGGCTACAATATGCAGGTTTTTTAAGCCGGTTTCCTCGAAAACCTCCCGGTGAAAGGCCTCCTCCAGGGATTCCCCTTCATCAACTCCGCCCTGCGGCCACTGCCAGCAGCTTGGGAAGTCACGGCGCCGACCGAGCAGGAGCTGAAGTTTCCCGTCGGCCTTCAATCTGTAGATAAGAGCAGCTACGTTGAGTCGATAGTGTTTGGACATGTTTTCCGGCTTTCGGTGAGAGCAATTAACCGGCTTTGCCAGTTAACGAGAAAGTACAGACAACCTTGCTGGAATGGACACTTGCGAACCTACCTGTATTCGGATCTTGGGAGCAGAGCGGCTTCGGGAAGCTGAACACAGTGATAAGGACAGACAGACGCGTTTTTCCCCGCCTTGTTCGCGTCGGTGTACAGCCACTGTTGAAACTCATCGAAGTAATCGGTTTGGTTGTAGTTCTTTAGAATGCGCAAGAGATCCTGTGTGGTAAACGGAGAGAACCGGTAATTTCCCCAGGTGTAACTTAAAAAGGCAATGAGCGCTTCACGGCCGCCCATGGTGCGGCTGAGGTGTTCAAACATCTCACCGCCTTCATAATAGGCTCTGGTGTCAAAACCCACATCGATGGGAGAGCGGCCGCTGACGATATTGCTGGAGTAAAAATCAACAATGGGATCAAAGGCTCCGGGTCCTTCTTCATACCAAACACAAATCGCTTCGTCCCACCATGAGTCCCGGTAAGTGTCGGCAATGGTGCTGCAAGCGTAGTACATGTGAAAAATCTCGTGCTGCAATGCCCAGTTAGAGGTGATACTTCCTCCGAAGTACTCCATGCCGCCGCCACCGGATGTGATAAAGAGTGACAGGCCCCGAGGCATGGGGAACGGACCTAAATCCTCTTCCAGTTGTGGCAACCAGTTTTCCAGGATATTAAAGGCTTCCTGGGTTAGTTGAACATGGTTCAGGGAAGTCATGATGTTGACTGGTATTCCGTTCACGATTCTGCTTTCAAGGTCAAAGGTATCTTGAGCACCTAAAAAGAACATCACGGTGTAGGACGCAATGGGTCGTTCGGTATCCAGCGTCCATGACTGGCCATTGGTGGCATTTTGTTCTTCAACCAGGCCTGAGCCGATGAAGTGGTAAGGCTGATTGTCGTGTACGTTAAAGGTGAGTCGGTGACGAGCCAATTCGCTCGGGCGATTGATGGTTGGCCAGAAGGTCTCGTTACCCACACCGTAAATATCGTTTACATCGGTGTAGAAGGCCACTAAACCAGCTTGATCGTTCTTTTCATACGTCATCACAAGTTCGTGCTTTTTCCAGGGACTTAACTCCCTTTGGAATTCAAGGCCTGGCTGTGAGCTGCCGTCAAAGTAGATGAGTTGAACATCGTTCTGATTTTGATCATCGAGGCTTTCGCCGTTTAAACGAATGGACTCGATGCGATTGCGCAGGTGTTCGCTCAGGTGGACGAGAGCTTTTGTTTGACCGGGCAGCATGTAGAAGCTCAAGACCGCACGACCCTCCATGAGACCGCTGTTTGGATGGAAGTCCAATGTGGCCTCAATCTCCTGGATATCGATTCGAAAGGTGTCATTGAGAAGCTGTTTTTCAGCACTTTGAGAAAAGGCTGGAGAGACCTTGGCGGGAACGGCGACAATTTGTCGGTTTTGATCGGAAAACGACAGCGCAAAGCCCGTGAGAGGCTGTTCACTTTCCACTTCCAGAAAGACATGCGTCGGGATGGGGTCATTGAACAGGTCGTCCAGCATGGCTACCAGTTTTCCATGGCCGGCCAGTTCACGGTAAACAGTTTGAACGGTAATGCCTTCAAAAGACTTTAAGGTCAGTTTCAGGCCGGAGGTTTGGGTGGTACTGTTGACAAACGCGAAGCCGCTGACCCATTTGGCGTTGTTTTCCAGCAGGGGCAGAACCAGGTAATTGGAGGTTTCCTCGATTAATGGCAGGGAAGAACTTCCGCCAGTGCTGCTGTAAGTGAACTTCATGAGCCCGGAGATGGTGGGCTCATCGGTTCGGATTGAAAGCGAGCCCGTTTCCGCTGTCAGGCCTGGACACAAGTCTTCGATGGAACCCTGCACACCACCCATCGCGGGCAGGGAAAGTGACCAGGTACCGTTGACGTCACCTTCAGCATCGTAAGCTGTAATTTCGGCCGCTCTTGATTCTCCACTTGAGTTTGTCAGGGCGAACTCCGTGGTCCAGTTTCCGCCTTTGGTTGTAAAGTGTGGTAAGTGAAGGGTTTTTAGTTCACGGCTAAAGGATAAAATAGATCCAAAAAGGCAAAAAGCACATAGAAATTGTTTCATAGCTTCTCCAAAATGAGTGTGTTACTTATTGTTTGTTCAGTAACCTCTGTATTAAAGGTATTCCAACCGTGGCATCGGGAGGACGCACATAAAGAGGTACGGGTTGTTCAGTGGGCTGGATTTCTTTTTTTTGAATTAACTCGTAAAAGTGATGACATAAATCCGGTAATTCGCTGACGGCACGGGGAAGATCCTGGCCTTTTCCGTACCAGCCAGAGGAAAACAGCTGGTTACCGGCTTCTGATGCCGTTTTTGTCCGCGTTAATTGAACAGGCAGATGGGGTGCTTGTTGGGTGTAGCAGGAACCTCTCATGGCGGGGAAGGCGATGCCTTTAACTTTTTGGCCCTTCAAAAGGTGCCACGCCAATTCAAACTTCGATAGTGCGTAAAGAGGAATACCCTTTGCCGATCTCAAGCCAAGCGCCATGGAAAGGCCAATTCTAATTCCGGTGAAGGAGCCAGGCCCCGTCATGACGCCTACTTTGTCAATACTTTCAAGCCGGGACAGGCGATCCAGGTGACGACCCAGAATTTCAGCGTGTTTTCCTTTAGTCCAGGATAACTTCTCTTTGTTTGAATGAACAGCTAATAGTTGACCTTCTCTGCCCGTAACATCGATAACGACAATCATGGACTGGCCTTGGGTTTTTCTTCGATTAACAGATAGACGTATTCACCTAAGGTATCGACTTCCATTCTCTTAATCCTCATGGTGGGAAACGCCGTGCTCTTGATCTTCCTGAACGCTCCATCCACTTCTTCAACAAGGGTGAGCGCAGTGGGTTTATCCGAGCGGATGAGGTACTTGTTGGAAAGCGGTATATTCCTTATGGAATACATATAGGGAACCAAAGTCGATGAACCTGCCAGGACTGGCGGGGTAGATTCCAGGTCAATTGATATGAGTTTGTTGCCAGACACTTTCCCTGAGTAATCTGTCAGGTCAAGCAAGGTCATATTTCTGGTATTTCGGGACAGTGTCATAAGGTGAGGATCGGAGTGCAGGACGGGGTTACTTTGCAATGAAACAGACATTCGGCTATTGATATAAACGCTGTTTTTCTGGTCAATAACTCCCTGGTGGATATGGAATGACATCAGCATTCCCTGGTATTGATCAAGGGCATACAGCATTTGGGCAGGGCTATCAAATACAAGTGAAGTGAGCTCTACTTTTCCATTGAAGCCTATTGGGAAGTCGATAAGTTGTTTTAAAATAGGGGTTCCAGAGTCCAGACTATAGGTAATGAGTGCGTGTGCGCTTTGTCTTGGCTTGCCTTTAGAAGATACGCTCAAGAACAGGGTATGGGTCAGCTTGTCCCAGGCTGAGCTGTAAATATCGTCAATGTGCTTGGGTAACTCCGTTAATATAACAGGAGCCGGCGTGGTTTCACCTGCTTCACCTGCTGGAGGAAGACGTTGAATGTCCAACAAACCAAAGCGTGTTTTTTTATCCCCGCCAAATAAAACAGCGTGGTTGCCTTGTGGACTTTTTTGCATGAAAAGAGGCAAGAAATTACTGGGCAAAGTTAGTGTGTGTGTTTGCGAAAGCTGATCATCCTTATCCGAGAACACAACCACTTCTGATTTGCCGCGGTCCAGAACCCAGAGTTGGTGATCTTTTGCCAAGTAGAACAGGTCGGAAAGGTCTTTTCCATATGGAGTGGTTTGCATGGGTTTCAGGGTGTTGTCGGCCGTGTTTAATTTGATTATGGATTGAGACCCGGGATTGGACTGTGAAGGAATAAAATTGTCGTCTTTTATCTTGTCTGCATTTTTAACTGACAGAGCCTGGCTGACTCTTAGCACGGCATCCAAAGGGGATTTCCAGTCTCTGGATAAAGAGGCGGGTCCTGTAGCGAAGAGGTCCTGATCCTGGAAGTAAAGTTGATACCCAGCGGGAATTTGATTTAGTTTTCTCGCTTTTTCCAAATACTGAATTCGAAGGTCGAGGTCTTTCACCGGTCCAGTTAAATTGTGCAGAGACCACTCAAACGAATGAGGCCAAAGTTCAAGGTGTAATTGGTTAAATCCCTCTTCAAGGGGGTATGAGCCATCAAAAGGTTCAATTGGAGCGTGAAAAAAGAGCTCCAGCTCTTGCTGCAGGGGTTCTTCCAGTTCAAATTGAGATATCTCTTTCGGGAAGAACAAAAATTGAGTCGGGTTAAGGAGATACCAAACCCAATTGTCTTTTGTAAAGGCTTCAACGGCCATATTATTCTTGTGTCGAACCCAGTTTTCTCTTAAAAAACCATGTTCCAATTGATGTTTTGGGGTAGATAGTTCAATGGCCAGAAAGTGAAGATCGCCATTGGGAAAAGAGGAGACCAGTACCTTTTTTATGTTTGAAAAGGAAGGTGAATCAAGTTGGAGAAGCGAGATGCCCTCTACCTGAGGCAGAATCTCTCTAGCTTTTACCTTGAGTGATTCCGGTGCGTGGTTCCAGTCAAAAAGAAAGCGCATCTCCTTTTTAAGAAGTGGCTGGTTCTCAACCAACCGGGTAAATGAAACATGTTTGACAGAAAACTCATTTTTAAGAACGAAGAAAACCGCAAAAACCAGCAGAGCGGCAGCGGAAACCCAAAGCCACTTTAACGATTTCTTTTCATTGGGGATTTGATCCAGACTTTTAATGGGTTTTGATTGCGCGCAGAGTTCCTGTAGTTCCAGTTCAATTAACTTGTAATGGCCGAACTTGGTGGCGAAATGCGATGATTTTTTATTTTTTGAGTAGTAATCATAAGCAAGGTCGCGCAGTCTTCCACTGCGGGTTTCGTTCAGGTGATCCAGGCTGTTGGTGGTGTCATCCATATCGTTCTGAATTCGCCTGAGCTCTCTGTCGATCTTTTCAAGACGTTCATCCAATTCTTGCTTTAAGAGCAGAAACTTGTTCTTTTTTTCGCCTATTGCCTGCTTCAGCTGGCTCTGTTCCTCGAGTTCAGAGTGCGATATTTCCTGTTTGGCTTTCAGCTCGTCATAAGCTTGAATCAAGGGATTGAGGGTTTCTCTTTCTTTTTTTAGCAGATCCTTTCTTTTATTCTCAAGGGTGGAGCTTTCGGATCTTTTTTGCTCAAGCTCATGCGCGATCGTGCTTTGGTATCTTTCTCCTTCGGCTATCATTCTGTCAGTTCTCTGAAGGTCTCTGGGAAGAGACTCGTATTCTTCGGGAAGAGTTTTACTTTTTAAAATTTCAAGACCAATTTCAACGAGAAGATGTTCTCTCTTTTTTAACAATTCCTTTTTTCTAACCAGACAATCGCTCAATGTGTACTCCAGAAAGGACAAGATAAAAAAATACTTTTTTTCACCTGAACTATAGCAAATTTTTTTAGAAAGGGCGATAATGAAGAAGGGGATTCTCGCTGAGACTAGAGTCTTGTTATCTAAACCCACGCAGTGGAAGGGTTCGGGCTACTTGTTAATGCAAAACATGTGGTTTTTCTGAATAGCGCCCTGTGTATAAAGCAACCAGTTTTAGTTTTTTTACACACCTTCCTGTTTCAGGCAGTTACCCTGTTAAAAGTAACTGACGGAACTTGGGGTCCATGGGATCAAGGTAGTTTTCTTAGGCCGATGAATGCCCTGGCAGGGTGAAGAGAATAAATTGAACTAGTTTTATAGAGTTAACTTTACCTTGAAAAAATAAACACTGGAGGCTGATATGCCCAAATCAATTAAAGTCGCTGTAACGGGAGCCGGAGGCCAAATCGGTTACAGTCTTGTTTTTAGAATAGCTTCAGGCGAGTTGTTTGGACCTGATACGAAAGTAGATTTAAGTTTATTGGAAATTCCCCAGGCTGTGGCCTCGTTAGACGGGTTGGCCATGGAGCTGAATGACTGTGCCTTCCCGACGCTGGGTAAAATAGATTGTTACGATGATCCGAATGCTGCGTTTGATGGAGCTAACTGGGTATTGATGGTAGGCTCCAAGCCTCGAGGACCGGGAATGGAAAGGGGCGACCTGATTCGCGAAAACGGCCCTATTTTTACAGGACAAGGTCAGGCCATGATTAAATCGGCTGATGATGTTCGCGGTGTTGTGGTCGGGAATCCATGCAATACGAACTGCCTGATTGCCGCGGCCAATGCCAAAGGCGTTCCCGCCAATCGCTTCTCGGCCATGACTCGGCTGGATGAGAATCGCGCGCGAAACCAACTGGCCATTAAAGCGGGTGTCGATATAACCACTGTGACGAATATGACCATATGGGGAAACCACTCCGCGACCCAGTATCCTGATTTCTACAATGCAAAGATCAATGGAAAGCCTGTAGTCGACGTCATCGATGATCTGGAGTGGCTTAAAGGTGAATTTATTACAACGGTCCAAAAGAGAGGTGCCGCCATCATCAAGGCCAGGGGCAAGTCTTCGGCCGCTTCGGCTGGAAACGGCTTGCTGGATCACGTCAAGTCATTTATTACTCCTTCAAAGGATGGTGAGTGGTACAGTGCCGCTGTTCCTTCCGATGGATCCTACGGTGTGCCCGAAGGTCTGATTTTCTCATTCCCCTGTCGCACTCTGGAGGACGGATCCTATGAAATTGTTCAAGGGTTGGAACACGGATCATTTGGACAGGAAAAAATGGCTCTTACAATCAAAGAACTGGAAAACGAAAAAGAAGTCATTAAAAATCTCCTTTAAAACACCGATAGAGCTGTGAAAAAAAACAGGCCGCTGGTTGCGGCCTGTTTTTTTTTGTAACTTGAAGGTAGATAACGAAACACCAGTAATGTAGTTCGTTATAACACCAGGAAACCCTTGCTTTGCAGGATCATCTTGTAGAATTACAGTTCTTGTAAACGTGTTTTGAAGCCCTCTTGAATATGGTTTAACAACAGCAGAGATGTTTCCTTTTTAGATAACAAACCCACCGTGATATCAGCTCCTATGGACGACAAGGGACACGTAAATACCGAAATCCAATGCTCACCTTTTTTGTAGGCTAGTATTTCTATGGGGATTTTTTCGCCAAAACGAGAGAGGTTGTGTATACCATTCGTGATATTGGAAATCATTTCATCGGGATTGATATCCGGTTTTTCTGCCGTTTCGGCAATAATAAGTCCCTGGTCATCACAAATAAATGCCCAGCGTGACTGACTTTCATCCTTTGCCCACTCCAGCAGAAAATTCCAGGCTTGTTCGCGGTGCATGTTTTTCCCGTCAAAATGAATTTCTGGTACCTCAGGTAACTCCTGTGAATGAACCTCGACAGGGATTTCTTGAGTATCTCCTTCGGCAGGTGTGGAGAAATCGGAAGAGGAAAAGTAAGATTGCGATTGCGTGTACTTACCAGAAAAAGTGTAATTTGATTTCACAAAACGGTGATGTAATTTCTTGGCTAACGAAATGGCTTCTGAAAGGTCAAAGGAGCCGTCGTACGACTTGTTCTTCACTGTCTTCCTCCGGTTTAATAAGATTGAGTATTTCTTCAGCCAGGGCTCTGAACCTTCTGGCTTCTGGATGTTTAGCTGATCCCATAAAACTGAGTGGAACACCCAGTTCACTGGCTTTATGGAAGATATCGGCTCGAGGAATGGTTGTATCAAGAACAAGCGGGAAATCCTTCCAAACTTCACCAGCAACTTTATACGATGTATCGGTTTCACGTTCAAACATGGTTAACAAGAGACCTAAGAATTGGAGTTCCTTGTTTTCATTTGTTTGGACGTAATCAAGAACCTGGAGAATCTGGTTGACCGACCTGAGATTGAGCATGTCCACCTTAAAGGGAACAAGAACATGAGAGCCGGCTTTCATAGCAGCTCGAGTAATCATACCCAGGCCTGCAGGTGTATCGATGACAATAATATCGAAATGTGAATCCACAGCTGCAAAAAGTTTAGTAAGTACTTGGTTCTGAAACAGTTTCTTCTCGTAAACAGGCACATTTTTCATGGCTAAACGTCCTTTTGGCAAGAGCGTTAGTCCGTTGAGATTGGTTTTAAGCAAGGCATCCTTAATTTTAATACGCCCTGAGAGCAGTTCCATTAATCCTGGATACTCCATGGACCCTTTTGCAAGAGACAGCGTAATGGCACCCTGAGGGTCTGTATCCACCAATAAGGTTCTCAGGCCCAGTTCAGCAAACGCTACGCTGAGGTTCATACTGACCGTTGTTTTCCCTACGCCACCTTTCTGACTGGCAACTACGAGCTTTAAATTCACAATTCCTCCTCGGGCTTTATGCCCATTTCCTTTAAGCGCGATATGTTGATGTTGACTGTTTTGTTGTTGGGTACGAGTTTTTGGGCTTTTAAAAAAAGAGTCAAAGCGGGAGCATACTTCTTTTTCAACAGGGAAGTTACCGCTTCATCAAGGAGTTCATCAAATTCAGCTTCTTTTCGAAGGTTACTTAAGAAACTGCTCTGGTTTGGAATGGTCTGCAAAAATACCTCTTCTTCAGAAACAGCACGTAGAACGATGTGTTCAGCTCTGCCGGATAAGTTTTGTTCGCCCAAATTATGATTTGAGAGTTTCTCACAGTAAATGTATCCGCCGTCTCTGTATATTTCAGAGCGCACAATCAATCTTCTAAGCGCATCTTCTCCTGTGCCCTTTGCGTCCGTCGCGGACCAGAGTTCACCGTTCTTTATGATGACGACACCGTGATTTTCCCACAAAATTTTCACACTGTGCTTACCTTGAGTAGCCAACTGCAGATAGTCTGAAAGAACAAAAGGGGAAGTGGCCTCTTCCTGGTAGAGCTTGTCTTTGATATTTTCCCATAAATCTTGAAGAGAAAGAGGCTTACCCATAACAGTTACCTGAGAGGAGTGCGGGATCTGACCCTTGTATTCGTCAAGAAACCCCGTAATGAAAATGACGGGTACCCTTTTTTCCTGAGTATTGATGACAGACATTATTTGAATGCCGAGACCATCCGGAAGTTCAATGTCCGAGATGATAATATCGGGATCAAATTGAGAAACCAAATCAACACCTTGTTTCAGCGTTTTGCTCCCTTCTGCTGAAACTTCACTGTACTGCTTAAAGAAATTTAACAATAAGTTCAGGGTAATCTTGTCATCTTCGATGATTAGAATTTTCTTTTTTTCGCTTTTTTCTTCCTGCATGTTGCCTGCCGTGTTTATTTTTCGGGTACTTTGAAAACGGGGCCAATAAGGTCCGTTCCACATTGTAGTTCTTCACACCATTTAATGAAACGTTGACACAGCTCTGCTCCTTTAAACGCAGCGCCATGTTGAGGAACGATCATTTCAATATCCAGAGTTTTGACCATGTTGACCCAGGCTTTCATGGCCGCGTTACTTGCCATGTATCTTTCGTGGAAACCCTGCATGTATTCCAGATGTGTGTCAAAATTCGATACAAAACTGTAATCTGCTCCAATAGAGGCACCTAAATCACCTGAATAGAGAATCTTGGAAGTGGGATCGTAGACTTGAAAGTTCCCGGCGGAATGCAGAAAATGAGCGGGTAGCAAGACAAGATCACATCCGTTTAAATCCTGAACCATTCCTTCATCGGGAATGGGCAGTAGCCGGTGTTCAACAAATTTTTCAATTCCAAAGTGCGGGACAAAGCGAATCCACAGAGCCGAGCAAAGTGCCTCGGCATCCGTTGTAATGAGCCATCCGTTAATAGAGGCAACAATATCGGGATCTTGATGGGAGAGAAAGACATAAGCTAAGTTGGGGATTTTTATGAGATTTTCTACCTGCAAGATGGTTTTGTTATAGGCTTTATGTCCACCTGGGTCCAGCAGAAAGGCTTTTCCCTTGTGTACAATCATGTGTTGATTGGCCTGAACAGCCAGACCATGACCAAAATCATCTAACCAAATATTTTGATGATCTTCTTTATCAAATAATAATTCCATGATTTTCCCTAAAGGGTTTCTCCAATTTTGGCGACAGTTCGTTTCATGTCTAAGAAAATGAGGCCCAATTTGGCTTTTTCATTTGTCAATACCATGAAAACAGTTCCTTCAGAGGCACTCATGGCTATGACATAACCATGTTCACCCTTGACAAAAACCTGTTTGAGATCACCACGCCCAAGCTCTTCAGATGTTCGACTTCCAAGGCTTAGAAGCGTTGATGTCATTCCTGCAATTCTGCCCTCATCAAACTGCGAGGGAAAGGCGCTGGCAATCATGAGTCCATCCTCAGAAACAATGGCACAACCTTCAACATCAGGTGTTCCGGAATGCATGTAACCGAGTATTTCGTTTATTTTTTCCATACGGTTCATACGGTACTCCTTTTTATAGCATCTTCAATGATTGGCATGATTTTTTATCTCATCGGGGTAGAAAATGCTTTGTTAATTTAATTATAAAGCCTTCTTCAGGGAGGGGCTTTATAAAAAATGAAAAAATACGAGTAAAATCCAATTGGTGGGTTTAATTTATTTAACATGAATCAGTCCGTTGTATTGAAACACTGTGACAGAATCGAAATTATTGATAGTGTGCTTAACCTCATTTTTTTCAATCAAATCCTGTTAGGAATCAAAGAAATCTTTTACTTTCTGAAAAACCGATCGCTTCTCCAGATTGGGATTATCTTCAATTTTGGATAATTCTTCGAAAAGGGCCCGGGCTTCTTTACTCAAACGCTTGGGTGTGAAGACCTGAGCTGTGACAAAAAGGTGCCCTTTGCGAGTAGGGTGGCCCAGGACAGGGAAACCGGCTTTGGCAATTTTAAACCGGCTGCCTGACTGGGTGCCTGCGGGAATGTGCAGTTCATGTGATCCATCCATGGTCGGTACTTCAATTTTAGTTCCCAGTGCCGCTTGAGAAAATGTGATGGGAAGCAAAGCGTGCAAGTCATTACCCTCTCTCTGAAAAAGCTCATGATCTTCAACCTGGATAACGAGATACAAGTCACCAGGGGGGCCTCCGTACTGCCCCGCCTCGCCTTGACCTTTGACGCGAAGTTTCATTCCCGTTTCGACACCTGGATACACCTTGACCGATACCTTGCCTACACTTTCTTCAAGGCCTGTCCCGTCACACGCTCTGCACATATCCTGAGGGTTGATGGTCTGACCCTGGCCGCGGCATGATGGACAAGTCATGCTCATTGTAAAAAAGCCGCTTTGCGAGAGTACCTGTCCGCTCCCCTGGCATCTTTGACAGTTTTGCATTTTTGCGCCTTCTTTCATTCCCTGGCCATGGCATTTTTCACAGACCTCGTTTCGAGTAACGTCGATTTTCTTTTCAACGCCGGTATAGGCTTCCTTAAAGCTGATTTTCAAAAGCTGTTCAATAGATCGGCCTTGTTTCATTCTGGACCGTCTTTGGCTTCTTCCTCCTCCTCCGAATCCGAAGTTAAAGAAATCTCCTAAAATATCTTCAAATCCACGAAACGCACTGGAATCAAATCCGCTGAAACCACTTCCCTGGGAACGCAGTCCTTCGTGGCCGTATCGATCGTACAGTTCTCGTTTCTCGCGATTTGAAAGAACTTCGTAGGCTTCTGCTGCTTCTTTGAACTTTTCTTCAGCGTTTTTGTCACCCTGATTTTTGTCGGGGTGATATTGAATGGCCATTTTTCGATAAGCCTTCTTAATCTCTTGATCACTTGCCTGACGAGATACTCCAAGCACAGTGTAATAATCTTGTTTCAATCTGCGAACCTCTGTTGGTTAAGTGTCATCTCTGGTAGGGTTGAACATGATGAACTCGGAAAGCACTTTTGAGGTTTTGGTAAGCTCTTCAAGTGCAGGCAGAATGAGATCAGCATCTTCAGTGGAACATGCCCGTTTCGCTTCGGCAATGGTTTCTTTGACATTGTCGACTTCTTCTGAACTTAAATTGGATTGATATTCAGAGAAAGTGCGTTCGACTGTATAGATCAACCCTTCGAGTTTGTTTTTCTTGAGGATCAATTCCTTTCGAATGGCGTCTTCTTCCGCTCTGGCTGATGCTTTATTGATAATACTGTCAATTTCACCGGGAGAGAGACCGCTTGAAGGAATGATCTCTATGGATTGTTTTTTGTTTGACAACTTGTCTACGGCTGAGACATTGACGATTCCATTACTGTCAATTGAAAAGGTGACATCAATTTGGGGAACGCCTTTCGGAGCGGGCGGGATGTCTACTAAATCAAAACGAGCCAGGGATTTATTGCTTTCAACCAGTTCACTTTCACCTTGTAGGACATGAATGCTGACCACCGTCTGGTTATCTGCGACCGTTGTGAATACCTGGGTGAAGGATGTAGGTATATTGGCATTCTTTTCAATCATGCGGTACATGAGGCCGCCTTGAGTTTCAATACCAAGGCTGAGTGGCGTAACATCCAACAGGACGATGTCCTTGACTTCGCCTTTCAAAATAGCGCCCTGAATGGCGGCACCGATTCCGACAACTTCATCGGGGTTCAAGTCCACGGTGGGTTTTATTCCAAAGAAATCCTCGACTTTTTCAAGGATGAGAGGGGTTCTGGTCTGACCTCCGACCAAAATAACCCGGTCCAGTTCTTCTGCTTTTAAACCCGCTGATTCCAACGCTTCACGACAGGGTTTCTCCGTTCTGTCGACAAGAGGCTGGATGAGCTCGTTGAACTTGTCTCTTGTCAAGTGAAGATTCAGGTGTTTGGCACCTGTGGCATCTGCTGAAATAAAAGGCAGAGTAATTTCAGTTTCATTGATACTTGAAAGTTCACATTTAGCCTTTTCCGCGGCTTCTTTGAGTCTTTGCAGGGCCATTTTGTCAAATTTCAGATTAATGCCAGTGTCTTTCTGGAAGGCATCGACCATCCATTCAAGAATGGCCCGGTCAAAGTCTTCGCCGCCAAGAAAGGTATCACCCGCTGTTGATTGGACTTCAAAAACACCTTCTTCGATAACCAGTATGGAAATATCAAAGGTGCCGCCACCCAAGTCAAAAACAGCTACTTTCCCATCGAACTCTTTTTCCAGGCCATAGGCAAGCGCGGCCGCGGTTGGTTCGTTGATAATACGCTGGACATCCAGGCCAGCAATGGTGCCGGCATCTCTGGTGGCCTGTCGTTGCGAATCGTCAAAATAGGCAGGGACTGTAATAATGGCCTCGCTGACAGAGCTGCCTAGATAGTGCTCTGCCGCCTCTTTCAAGTGCTTTAGGAACATGGCGGAAATTTCTTGTGGTGAAAATTCCTGATCACGCACTTTGACCCATGCGTCACCGTTGTCTGCACATACGATTTCATAGGGTAAATGCTCTCGAGCCGAGCGGCTTTGCTCTGAATCGAATTTTTGTCCAATTAAACGCTTGACGGCATAAACCGTGTTTTGAGGATTGGTAATTGATTGACGCCGCGCTATGTGACCAATCAGCTTTTCACCTGCCTCTGTAAAACCAACCACCGAAGGCGTGGTTCTGCTGCCTTCGCGATTGGGAATAACAGAGGGGTGGCTTCCCTCTGATACGGAAACGCAACAGTTCGTGGTTCCCAAATCAATACCAATTATCTTTGACATGCCTGATTACTCCTTAAGCCTGATCTTCTTGACTTGACGAATCCTCTTCAGATACAGATGGTTTTTTTTCATCATTGGAACTGGATGGTGCAGGCGTTGCCACAGACACCTGTGACGGCCTTAGAAGCTCCCCATTAAAGGAGTAACCTTTTTGAAACACTTGTACGACGGTGTTTTCTGGGTAGTCGTTTGTGGGAAATTGCACCATGGCTTCATGCATGTGCGGGTTGAACTCCGTTCCTTCTGCTTTTATTTCATAAACACTACCTTGTGAAAGCACATCCAGAAACTGTTTGTGAATCATTTCAATGCCCTGGACAAAACTGTCATCGTGATTTTCGACCGCATCCAGAGCCCGTTCAAAATTGTCTAGAATTTCAAGGAAATTCAGGAAAAGGGCTTTTTTTGCCCGCTTGATTTCCTCAAACCTCTCCCTCGTGCTTCTGCGCTTCAAGTTCTCGTAATCGGCTCTGGCTCGAAGGAGCTCGCTGGACATCTTCTTGTTCCCTTCGCTGAGGTTTTTGATGCGGATGTCTTTTTCATCCTCTTCTTCGTTTTCCCGTTTCTGCGCTTCAAGCTCATCTAAATCAGTGGTTTCTGATTTTAAGACAGGTTGTATTTCGATGTTGGTTGCTTCAGTAATTTGGTCGGGATCAATTGCCTTCACTTCTGAATTCTCATTTACTTCAGTCACAAACCCAAACTCCTTTGTTCATAATTAAAACAGCTAAATTGAATTTATCAGACAACATTCAATCTATACAAACTTCGTATTATACCATTTGATGTCCATAGTTGAATAGATATATGTCGTTTTGTCATTTGCCGCCCTGTATCATCTCATCGAATGCTTCGCTTCATCTGAGAAAAATAAATGATTTTTCATTTATCGGCAGAAAAACGCAAAGGTTAAACGAAAAAGATGCTTCCATACCTGTTTGCTTAAATTCTTTGGTTTGCAGGCAGGCACATCATCCAGAGTGGGTATTACAGTTTGGACCATTTTTCGAAGAGTTTATTTTGTTCCTGTTTTGAAAGGCATTCCAGTTGGTCTTTTCTTTGGCGAAAGGCCTCGAACATACTGACAGCGGCAGCCACACTGACATTCAGGCTTTGCGTAAAACCCGTTTGAGGGATTTCAAAGTTGCCATCAGCCAGCAGGTGAGCTTCATCGGAAACACCGCTGTGTTCATTGCCAAAAACAAGTGCTGTTTTTTGAGTTAAGTCCAGACTGTAAAGGCTTTTGCTGGCTTCATTCAAGTGCGTGGCCAGGATGGTAAAACCCTTGGCTCTCAATGCATGATAGCAGGTTTTTATATCGCAAAACAAATGGGTCTGGATCCATTTTTTGGAACCAGCGGACGATTTTTTCCCGAGTTTTGGGAACTCCTGGTTGTTGTAAACAAGATAGAGTTCCAGAATACCGACAGAATCGGCTGAACGCAGTATGGCTGACACGTTGTGTGGATCCCATATGTTTTCTAAAACCAAGGTAAGTGTGTTCTGTCTGTATCGTATGACGTCCCGATACCGCTTTTCTCTTTCTGGAGTCATTAGGTCTCTCCTAGACGGATATCAAGCCGTCTTCCGGTATGAGTTTTTGTCGCGCAAACTTTAACACAAGCTGGGCGGTTGCCAGGACATCCTGTTCACAGTACTTGCGTATACGTTCGCAATCGCCCTCTTCCCAGAAGGTGCTTCCAACCATGCTTCCGTCCATCTGTTCTTTGGGGGATGGAATATCCAGAAGAGCCGTCAGCAGGTCCAGCGAGACAAAGCTCTTGTAATCACCGAATTTCCACAGTTCCATGGTATCGATATGGGGAATTTCCCACGGTTTGCGACCTTGTATTTGCAGGAGCCGCGGTAATTCAATGCCATTGACGAGAAATCGCCTTCCCAGAAAGGGGAAATCGAATTCCTTGCCGTTGTGGGCGCATAAAAGCCACTTCGGAACAGTTGGAAAGCGGTCCAGCATGTGTCCGAACTCCTGTAAAACGAGTGCTTCATCAGGTCCGTAACACGATTTGACTTTTAAAACCGGTGTGTCGCCTTCAAATTTCAAATAGCCCGAAGAGATGCAAACCACTTTGGCGAACTCAGCGTAAATGGCCGCGCGTTCCACATAGAACTCAGCAGGCGGCAGGACAGGGTCGGGTGAATTTCTCTGAAGGTATGTCGATTTTTTATCCCAGTGCGGTTTAAGTCTTTCGGGGAGAGAATCGTAGTTCCGTGTTAGGGACACGGTTTCAATGTCAAGAAAGATCAGTCGTTGCAGGTTTTCTCTGTTAAACATGGTTACTCCGGTTTTTCTGCGTAGAGATAGAAAGTTGAGGCCAGACGGTGAGACTCAGGAAAAGAATTGACGAAACGATCCAGGAATTTAATGGGAAAAAGCAACGCCGTTGCCAGTCCTTTGACTGCCGTGTAGCCTTTTGGATAGGTCAGTCCAGACAAAATGTAGATCCACTCACTCAGTAGATTGACCATACTCGAGCAGGGTCCGCCGTGTATGCCGGTTTCAATATGGTTGAAGGCGGAAAATTCGGCTTTCATGCCCTCTTTAGACCATCTTCTGTAGTCGTTCGGGTGTCCGTGGTAGGGGAAGAGAAAAGGGACGATAAAGAAACAGGAACCGCCTGGTTTCAGGACTCTGTGGGTCTCTTCAATGACTTGCCAGGGGTTGTAAACGTGTTCGAGGACCACTTCACAGAGGACCGCATCAAAACAGGCATCCTTGAAGGGTAAATGACAGGCATCCGCAATGACATCGACACCTGGAAAGGCATCGAGATCGAGGTGAGTGGCGTCGGGATAAGTCGTTGTTCCACTTCCGATGACCAGCAGGTTTCCTCTTTTGACTGTCGCTTCTTTTTTTTGCTGCCACTCCTTCAGCGGAAAGTACTCAGATGTTATAACCCGATGAAGGAAGTACGCGGCTTTAGTCGGCGGTTCACTCTTGTAAGCCGCACTCATTTTCTGTCCGTCAATTGAATTCAGGGCAAGAGTGTCAATGGACTGCGGGTTCTTAAAAGCGGGTACTCCGCATTCAAATGCGTATTGAATGGAACATGTTTTACATACAAACGACTCGTTGTCACGAACAAGTGATCCGTGACATGAGAGGCAGCGCAGCTTGTCATTGGCTATCATGGACAGGTGTTCCTGATGTAGTCTCTGAGTAACAGGATGGTATTGGTTCCTTCAATGGCATCAGGGATGACGGTATCCAGAAATTTCCGCGGAGTTTGCCAGCGCTTTTCCATGCCCAGATTCCCCAGTTGGATGGGGTTTTGCGATGTTTCGAGAATATCAAAGAGGTGCGACATAAAGAGATTATGCCGACAAATTTGACTGGTGGATTCCGCTATTTTCATGAGAGCATGCTTTTCCCGGGAATCAAACAGCATAAAAAATGAAAGGTCTCTTTCGAGATTTTGAAGGATCAGCCTTGGTGGAATGAGCATCTTGCCTTCACCCAAGTCCAGCGGGCGATACTCTTCCAAAAACCATCTTATTATTTCCTGATAGGACAGGTGGTTCTCTTCCCGGTCAGGAGATGAAATCATCATTTGAATTAAAGCCGTGTTTGACAGCAGGTTTGCGGGAAAGGGAAGCGCCTTTTTTACGATATCGAGGAAGGGGAACAATTTTTCTGTGTTCTTTTCTCGATAGTGATGTCTCAAATAAGCAATGCGCGCATTTTTATCCCACTTAATTTTGGCCTGACCTTTTAATTTCCAGTCGAGCTTTCTGAATGCGTAAGCCAGGAATTTGTGATAGATGTTCCTTTGCGTATCCCGATTGGCAAGATGAGACTGTAACCTGGAAGATGCTGTATGAAATGGAGAGGCTAAACGAGGGAATCCAATTGAGCGTATCTGCCCTTCCAGCCTCTTTTTTCGGTTCTCAATCATGGGGCTTACCGCTTCTCGACTATTAGAAAACCGCTTTTCGTAGTCTTCCGCGGAGATCAAGCAGTAATTTGTCGTTCCAGGTCCTGAATGCCATTGGGACATTTGTTCTGTTTGGTCCTGTTTAAATACCAGGGTGACAAAGGGCTGTTTTTTATGCTGTTCCAGGAATAAGGAAGACAGTTTTTTTTCGATGAAACTCCAATCACTTTTTTGAAAAGAGTTCAGTTCAGGGAGATCGAGAAATATAAAACGGAAGGAATCCGCTTTCTTTAACTGTCCTGGCAGCCATATCTTTGTGAAGGTCAACCATGAAGCGGGTAATTTTGTGATGCTTCCATCCTGTGTTAAAACACGAGGGTTCATGCTCTTCCAGGCCTGGCTCATTGAAATGCTGTTTGTCATATGTCTCCCGGATATTTTTATACTTGAAGTCAAGGTAAAAGTAAAGCCACACATGGATTGAAACAAGTGGTATTCTAGGTGCTTGTCAATAGATCAGTTTGAATAGACGGTTATTCAATGGGTAAGACTTTAAAAGAAAAGAAGCAGGTTCTCCTGATAGGTCACTACGGTCGAGGAAACATCGGAGACGAAATGATGCTCCGTGGCATCAGGCGCTTAATGCCGGGTGAAGTCCATTTAATGGTGCTTGGGGGAGAAAGAGAAAAGAAACTAAGACAGCTTTTTTCAGGGTTACGGAAAAGTGAATGGCTCTGGCTGGGTGGCGGCAGCATGTTTCACGATCTGCCCAAACCAGTCAGTCGCAAATACCGAAGCCTGCTTAAAATGTGTATGTTGACCTTGCTCGGCAAGCTCTTCAGGCTGAAAGTGGCCTGGATCGGCGTGGGTGTGGGCCCTCTTCACACCCCATTAGCCAAAAAAATGGCGCGGTTTTGCCTAAAACAAAGCTCGTTTCGCTCTGTCCGCGATGTGGAATCGAAAAACTGGATCAAGGAGAACGGTTTCGAGTCAAAACTCACTCCGGACCTTGCGCTTACCGGCTTCCAGCCAAAATCGATCGAACCCCAACCCTCTTCATTTGTTCTAGGTGTGAATATTTTCCCTTATCATGCTATCTATCACGCTGAACCGGACATGGATCGAGAGTGGATGGACTTTTTAGCCGCAACACTGAAGTCTCTGTCTGAGTCAGGTAACGTGACCTTGAAGCTCCTCTCATTTAGCAATAAGCTCACCGAGAACGATCAAAATGCCCTCGACTATCTCGCGGAGAAACTGGGGATTTCATTGATTTTTCAACCTGAACAGAGTATCGAGGCCATTCAAACATGCGATGGCGTTTTGAGCATGAGGTACCATGCCTCGCTTGTAAGTGCCTACCTGGGTAAGGCGACCATCGCTCTGGCCTATCATCCAAAGTGCATGGTCCTCGATCAGGCTCTGGGTCTCAACCAGAGATCGCTGATGGCATGGCCGGCTGCAGATACCTATGAACTGCTGAAGCGGCACATTCACAGCATGATCGAACATCCCGATGCGTACAGAGCCGTATTTCAAAAGGCAGAACTTCAAAAACAGCTGGAAGAAAATGCACTGCCAGACCTGAAAGGTTGGGAACGGTAAAGTGAAAAGAGTTTTAGTCGCCTTACCCGATCAACATGTACACAGCGGTGTCCATGAACGGGTGCGGATCCTTGCGCCTCACCTGAAGGCGTTGGGTTATGAGACCATTGCTCTTTTTCCCGGCAAGAAAAATGCCGTTCTCCTTCGGAAATGGCCTTGCCCCGTGACATTCTACTTTGGACTCTACCGCCCAAGAAAAGCCTGCTGGCACAATCTCAAGTGGATTTTGGGCTTGCCATTTTCCGTTTTGTCCTGTTGGCGGGCCATTCGACAATTGGATGCTGATATCATCCACACCAACGGCCTTCTCAATATCGCACCCGCGATCGCAGCGCGCCTGGCTCGCAGGAAAGTGATTTGGCACTTGATAGGCGATCACTATCCCAAATGGACGGTGAAAGCAGTCATGCCCCTGGTAAAGCGGCTTTCGCATAAAATGGTCTTTGTAGCGGAACGCATGTTGAACTACTACTCAGCTAAAGGCTCAAACAAGGCTGTCTCCATCCTTGAACCCGTTTGTATGTACCAGGAAGAAGGGAACCAGGCTGCTTTGCGGAACAAACTCATGGAGATGACCGCGGGAGGCAGGCCGCCTTCATCCTGGTCAGGTGACATGGAGAGGCAAACCTGGATTGGAGCCATTGGCAACCTGGTGCCAGCTAAAGACTGGATCTCCTTTGTTGAAGCTGCCGAAAGACTCTGTTACAGATACAGCCATCTCCGGTTCGTCATTATGGGCGGTCGCTCAGCGACACAGCATGCCTACGCGGAAACGGTGTTGAAAAGAGTGGAGAAAAGTGACTATCGAGAGCGATTCTGGTTGACAGGCCATGTGCCTCACGCGGGCAGGTTTGCAGGCGTACTGGATGTTTTTATGCTGGCATCCGTTTGTGAAGGCACGCCGATTGCCATTGTGGAAGCCATGCTGGCCGGTGTGCCTGTTGTCGCCACAGATGCGGGCGGGGTTGCAGATATGTTGAGTGAGCGCAGAGGGTTGTGCTGTCCCGCAGCAAACCCCGAGGCACTCGCCAAAGCGGTTGAACGGGTTTTAGCTGAAAGAGAAGCGCATATCGACGCTCGTGAGGTTGCCGCCTGGGTAGAAAAACACCAGCCCGAGAAAATCGCCGCTGAATTCTGCCGCCTTTACCAGTCCCTGGGTCGGTGTTAAGGGCCTGATCATTTTTGTCCGGGAACGGTCTTTTTCCGGTTAAGGTGAACGGCTTCCTGGTTTTTCCATCATGACATGAAAGTATCTCCCCAGCCAGAGGAACGGTTCCTTCTGCCTGAAAGCCCATTCCGCTTCAATGAGATCTTTGGGGACTTCCTCATATCGGTCACCGTTTTCCAGGTAATCCCAAAATACGCGGATGCCGGACCGGGAGAGAAGACAATGCCCTGATTCCACAAGAGCTTCAACCACCTCTTTGGGGTCGAGCGGGTTGGGAGGCGTTAATTTACTCTTTCGGGGCGGTGGAGTGGGGTTGTGAATGTTGAAATAATGCGTTTTGATCACTTTGTGAAACTGAAGAGCGTATTTGTTGTAGAACATCAGAGAGAGTTTTCCGCCAGGCTTGAGATAGGAGAGCAGGGTTGGCAGAGCGGCAAGGGGGTGGGCCAGCCATTCCAGTACAGCGTGACAGAGAACCAGGTCGTACTTTTGAGGCAGGTGTCGATTCAGTTGCTGTAAAGGACCCGGGATGATCTTCATCCGCTCTGTGAGCTGATTGGCCTCAAAAAGAGCGCGACTCTTTTGCAGCATTTCCTCTGAGAGATCGTTCAGGACGAGTTGATGACCTTTTTGGGCTAGACGCAGCGCCATTCTACCCGTGCCGCACCCGCAATCGAGTATGGTCAGGGGGGTGTTGTGGTCGAGGTTAAGCTCGAGTTCTCTCCATACAAGCCATTCTCGCAGCCAGCCTTTCTTGTTGCCGTAAATGTTTTTATCAAAATGGTTGGCTAATCCGTCGAATCCAACATCTCTCTTCATATCGGTTTTTCCCACTTTACGACCAGTCAAACACCGTCATTGTTATCAAACAATGCGCGACTTTTCACTAACTTCCTGAATCGCGCTCTTTTTTCAGGAACCCGTCTGGGAAGAGCTTCTACACCTATTTGTGCTGGAAGAGAGAAATGGTTCAGTGGTGATACCCGGTTTTGGTCCTTATGAATTCAGTATGGAGCGTATTTTAAGTCTTTTGCTTTTCACCCTGTGTGAGTATACTCGTGTTCATCTCGAGGTCATCCGTGCTGCTCGAGACAAGTCAGGCAAAAGTGAAAGCGAAGAACCCCTTTCCATGCGGTGAACTGAAGCTCAAGGAGGGCGCCATGCCAACAAAAGAAACAATGACAGCTGAACAAATTGCAAAAAAAATGGATCACACCCTGTTGAAGCCGGAAGCGACCACTAAAGACATTGAGAAACTCTGTCACGAAGCCATCGAATACGGTTTCTTTTCCGTATGTGTGAATCCGACCTATGTCAAACAGGCTTTTGAGCTTCTCAAGGACAGTGAAGTCGCGGTTTGTTGTGTGGTTGGTTTTCCTTTGGGGGCATCGGTTCCTGAAGTCAAGGCTGTGGAAGCGAGACAGGCTATTTTAAACGGTGCCTCAGAAATTGATATGGTTGTCAATGTGGGAGCCCTCAAGAGTGACAATGAAGAGCTGGTTTACAGAGATGTTCGAACGGTAGTCGAAGCCTGCAGGAAGGGAAAAGCCCTTTTAAAGGTTATCCTGGAGACGTGTCTGTTGAACGAGGCAGAAATTGTGCGCCTCTGTGAAATATGCATGCGAGCCGGTGCAGATTTCGTGAAAACATCCACCGGCTTTGGTTCTGCCGGTGCGAAAGAGGAGCATGTGCGCCTGATGGCAAAGACAGTTGAAGAGCAAGAACTGGGTGTCAAGGCTTCGGGCGGTGTGCGGACTTATGACGATGTCGTCAGGATGATTCAAGCCGGAGCCACGCGCATTGGGGCAAGCAGCGGCGTTCACATAGTTGAACAAGCGCGAAAAAGACAGGGTTAATGGAGTGGAAAGCGATTTTTCCTTCACCTTCGATGGCACGGCTTGTAAGAGCTGTGGGGGCTTGTGCTGTACAGGTGAATCGGGTAATGTCTATTTGACGCATATCGAAGCAGAAGCGATTGCCCGGTTTTTGAAAATCAATAGGGTGGATTTCCTGAGAAAGTATACCCGCAGCAGTCATAACCGGCTTGCCCTGTTGGAGAACGCAGTGGACGATGTGTATGAATGTGTTTTTTTCAATGCGAAGGCGAGTTGCTGTCAGATCTACGATGTTCGACCCAGACAGTGTGCGACCTTTCCATTTTGGCAAGTGTTTTTGAAAAGACCTGAGTGGGCTCTTAAGGAGTGTCCCGGGGTTCAAATGAAAGAAAAGGATTCTCTATGCAAAAGAACGAAAAAGTGAACCAACTAGATCAATTGAAGTTGAAGCTGGGTCGCAAAACAAGGGATCACAGCCTGGACGCGGTTCCCAGGAGTTTAAGCAGAGGCGGACGCACCCTCTTTCGGCATGGATTCGATTTGTGGAACGCGTGGGAAGCTGGCTATTTGGATCCCCTTGGGATACCCGTTTCCTTTATTTTGCAGGTGGCTTATCCCGCAACAACTCCCGCTATTGTGGAATCGAAAAGCTTCAAACTCTATTTAAACCACCTTACCGAGCAGACTTTTGCATCCCAGGGCGATTTCATGGCACGGGTCAAAACAGACCTGGAGGCATGTGTCGGCGGTTCGGTCACCCTTTCCATCACCGCTTCGGGGTGTTTCCACTTGCCGGTTAGTTTGTCGGGAACCTGTCTGGAAGAGTATGCGGGCAAGCAGGCCGACCCTGTAGACATTCCAGAGGAGCCAGAGGTCACTGAAATCGAATTGGGTCCCCATCAGAAGAAGCTATCCTGTTTTTCAAGGGTCTTTCGCTCTAATTGTCCGGTTACCGGACAGCCTGATTGGGGCAATGTCTGGATTGGTATGTCAGGAGGCAGGGAACCGGATTTAAGGGACCTCTTTTGCTACCTCGTGGCCTTCAGAAAGGTCCAGGAGTTCCACGAAACATGCTGCGAAAAGATTTTTTCCGACCTGTACCTGCACTGTGACCCCGACGACCTGACCGTGGCCTGTTATTTCTCGAGGCGGGGAGGATGCGATATTAACCCCGTCAGATCCAGTTCACCGTTGGATATTCAGTGGGGTCAGAGGTTTTGGCGTCAATAAATGGCTTCTCAATCAAAACTCGTTGACAGGCTAAAAGGAATGATGTAGGCTACCAAGGCTTGTCGATCGTGTCAAAACACGAGGAGGATTATTAAATATGAGTAAAAGAACATTTCAACCGAATACTCGCAAAAGAGCGAAAAAGCACGGATTTCGCGCCCGTATGAAAACAGCTGGCGGCCGTGCTGTTATCAGAGCGAGAAGGGCTGCAGGTAGAAAACGCCTTGCAGGATAACCGGTTCACTAAGGCGAATCGGTTAAGGAAATCTGTCGAATTTGACAGAGTGTTTAAGAACGGGACAAAGGTGGTAACACCTGTCCTCGTTTTTTTTTGGCTGCCCGTTAACTTGCAGGAAACCGGTTGTCGAGAACTGGCAGGAGCCTCTTTTGAAACAGCAGGAAATTTTTCAAGCCGACTGGGTTTGGTCGTCTCAAAAAAAGCGGGCAATGCCGTTGTCAGGAATCGCATTAAAAGAATGATCAGAGAGGCATTCAGGCTCTCAAAGCACCTGTTCCCGTTTCAATTTGACCTTGTTGTCATTCCAAGGTTTGGAGCCAAAGATGGGCAGCTCGAGGCATACATCAAGTCATTTCAAACACTCGCAAAACGAATGAAAAGGCGAAAAAAAGGTTAAAACATGTCTTCAAAAAAACTCTTCATTGCAACTCTAATATTTATAGCATTTTTCTGGCTTCATCAAACAGTAGGGTTGAAGCTTGGATTAATCAAGGAAGTTCCCATTGAACAGGAAGTCAGTGAACCACTCGAACCTGGAAAAGATGAACTCGCGGTTGCTGATCAGAAACCCTCAAAGGCGGGTCAGCTGGAAGCTGAAGAACAACCCGAACAAACAGATGCCTCTCTGGAAAACGCAAATCAGGACGAAGAGAAGGAACCGCCCATCGAACCCGAGCAGATAACGCTTCGCAATGATTTTCTTGAAGTTGTGCTGGACAATAAAGGCGCCGTTATACGCTCTGCTGCCCTGTTGAACTTCTATGAAACGGTGAAACATCGGGATCGTGTCAGGTTGGTTACGTTTGGAGATTACGCTCCTGGTGAAGTTATCTACGCCAATCAGCTGCGAACGGGAAACCACCTTTTCAAAATAGAAGAGCAAAGCAGTCGTTCTGTTGTGTTCAAAGCGGTATTGCAAGGTCAAACCATTGTGAAAACCTACACATTGACAGATCAGTACGCATTGGAACTGGACATAGACATTTCCGGCAGCGAGCAGGAAAAGTACAAAATGATTCTGGCTGAAGGGCTTGAGCCTCTGGGCGGTGATGATAGTCAGGAGCGAAGCATGTTTTCTGCTGGCTCTCCAGCACCCAAATTAATGGAAGTTGTTTGGTCTGAGAATGGCGATCATGAATCGGAGGCATCCAAAGATATCGAGTCGCCTCAATTTGTGCCTCTCCTGGAACAAGAGGATATTTTGTTTTGGGCAGGAATTAAGGATACCTACTTCTGCAATGTCTTCCTTCCCGAAAAACCCTTCAATCAACTCTATGTCAAGAGTCGTTTTATTCAAACAGCTGACGATAAAAAAACCGGTGTTCCCGTGGTCGCCGTGGAAGTTGGCGGTCAGGTTAAAGGCGTTTTCTATCTCGGTCCCCTCAATCAGGAGGAACTTGAACATGTCGATAAAAGCCTTCTCAACATGATCAATTACGGATGGACAGGCAGCCTTACCAAGTGGCTGTTCATGGCACTCAAGGGCATTAACCAATACGTTCACAACTGGGGCTGGTCCATTGTCATTTTGACGATTTTTATTCGTCTGTTGCTCTTCCCTCTAACGGCACCCTCTATTAAGTCCGGCTATCGTATGAGGCAGCTGCAACCCAAAATAGAGGAGCTGAAAAAGAAATACTCCGGAAAGGACATGGAAACCAAGCAGAAGTTGAGTCAGGAGACCTGGAAACTGTATAAAAAGGAGAAGGTCAACCCCTTTTCATCCTGTATCACCATCCTTCCTCAAATGCCCATTTTCTTCGCCTACTTTTCGCTGTTGCGGACTTCAATCAGCTTGCGGCAGTCAGAGTGGCTTGGCTGGATCAATGATCTTTCAGCGTCGGATCCCGTTTTTGTGCTCCCTGTTCTCTGGGGTGCCAGCATGTTCCTCAGTCAAAGCATGACTCCCATGCCCGGTGATGCCACTCAGCAGAAGATGATGAAGTTCATGCCTATCATGATGACCCTTTTCTTCCTGTCCATGCCGTCCGGCCTGGTTCTTTACATGTTGACCAGTAACCTGTTCCAATTGGGACAGACCGTTCTATTTAAATGGAGATATGAAAAAGCATGACACGTGAATTGAGTTTTACAGACCAGACTTTGTCTGAAATTACCCAGGAAATAAATTCTGAACTGGGAAACAAACCGTATAAAATAATTCAAAAAGAAGGTGAAATTCAGGTCATTATTCCTGAGAATGAAGATCCTCTGGACCTGTTTACAGATGAAATCGATGCCCTGGATGACATGGTAGTCGATTATCTTGAAGCGCTTGGTATCGAGGGTGAAATCGGCTACGATATCCTCGGTCAAACGATCTGGATCAATATTGACAGTGAAGAAGCGGGATGTTTCCTGAAAAACCGAGGTGAATTGCTCAATGACCTGCAACATGTCCTGGAAGTTTATTTGAATCAAAAGTTTCCAGACGTTAAAGTTTATGTCAAGTGCGATGCCGACGCACAGAGACGAACGCATATTGATGATATGCTGGAACTGGCGCAGCAGAAGTCCAAGCAAGCCCTTGAAAAAGACAGGGAGATGAAACTGCCTCCAATGAACGCCTATGAGCGCAGGGTCATTCACCTTTCACTTCTTCCTGTCGAAGGTATCTCAACTCGTTCACACGGCATGGGAGCTCTCAAGCAGGTGGTCATTACACCCATTAAAACAGAGGACCCCAAAGCGGAAGAGGAAAGCTGAAATCCCGGATATACTTTTTTATTTGTATAAATAGAACTGGTTTCAGCTTCCTGTTTGTGGTATTTATTGAAAGAATCTGCAAACGATACAGATTCGATGTTCACCCGTATTGAGCCGTGTTCAGGTTCGACGATTAAAATGTCACTATAATTAAATGAATTCTATTACACAAACCTTTCAAGATATAGAAAAACAAATTGCAGCCAACAGGCCGTTAATACTCGTAAGAACAGGTGAAGAAGATCGTTTCCACAGGTTTTTAAAAGAAAAAAATGTGCCGCTAATCATTTGGCAGGAAAACAGAGGTCTCTTACCCAGTCAGAGTCATGAAGAGAGTACGGAAGCTGAAGCCGCTTTAGATGAACTCTTGAAGATGGGTTTGGGAAATGAACCAAAGTATATTTGGTTTAAGGATTTACAGCCTCACTTTCGCCCTTCGGTAACAAGGCGTCTGAGAGATCTTTACTATTACTTGAAAGGCGGCAATGTAACCGTTTTTATAACTTCCCCTTCGGGAAGCGTACCCTATGAGTTGAGTCGTGAGATGACAGCCGTTTACCTGGATGTCCCGGATCAGAGAGAATTGAAGGAATTCATTGAAACCTGGGCTGAAGAGAATGACTATCAATTTGACGACGAGATGAACACCACGCTGGTCAGTGGAATTTTAAGGGGTCTGACTCTGTCTGAGGTCTGGCACTCTCTGTCGAGAATTAAAAACACAGCTGCCGATCGGGAAGCCGCCCTGGCTATGTTGAAACAGGAAAAACAGGCACTCATCCAGGAACAGGGGACTTTGAGCTTCATTCCGGAAGTACCAAAAATCTCCGAGTTGGGTGGTCTTGAGAACTTGAAGAGCTGGTTGTTGGAGCGCGAAGAACTCTTGACAACCGACGATCCCGACCTGGTTGATATCACTCCCAAGGGAATTCTTCTCATGGGTGTATCGGGTTGCGGGAAATCACTCTGTATTAAAGCGGTTTCGTCTGCCTGGAATTTACCACTCTATCGACTTGAGATGATTAAAGTCTTTTCAGGTGCATCAGGTAATCCCGAACAGGCATTTGCGGATGCCTTGACACTGATGGAGAAAATGGCGCCCGCGTTGCTTTGGATTGATGAAATTGAAATGGGTTTGTCTGCGGAAGGCAGTTCTGTTTCCAATCCGGTCATGGCGCGCATTTTTGCCTACTTCCTGACCTGGATGCAGGAAAAGACACCGGGCCTCTTTGTCGCTGCAACAGCCAATCGAATTGATCTGTTGCCAGCGGAAATGATACGAAAAGGAAGATTTGACCAGGTCTTCTTTGTGGATCTTCCACAAAAAGCCGAACGAGAAGAAATATTCAGAATTCACTTGAAAAAAAGAGGATACGACCCCGAACCGTTTACACCTGAAGTCTTTTCAGATGCCATGGCCAGCTGGAATGGGGCTGAAATTGAACAATGTGTTGTTTCTGCCGTTACCAGAGCCAAAATGGAAAAAAGGGAAATGGAACTGCGCGACTTGTATGCCGCAAGAAAGGAAATCGTACCTCTTGCCACCACCATGGAAGCCCAAGTACGACATATTCGAAATTGGGCTTTTGAAAGAGCTGTAAGAGCTTCAACATTAAAAGACGAATAATTCGGAAACAGACTTTTTAATGGTTTCCGAACCACTAAGGACACATAAATGAATCACTATAGAAAGAAGAACTATTACCGTAAACGCAATTTCAGTAATAGAAACAACAGAAGATACAAAGACACGTATCATCAGCCTAAAGAGCAGACCACCGATAGCCTTACCCCCCATTCACTCCACACGCTGACCAAAGGCGATGTTGAAGCGGTGGTGGAATCCATGTTGAGTGGAACCCTTTCTCAAGGAAAGGAACTCGAGCGATTTGAGAGTCTGTTGGCAAAGCTAACCCATTGCCACTATGCTCTTGCCGTCAATTCGGGCACTGCTGCCATTCACACAGCTCTGGCAGCGATTGGAATTGAAGAAGGAGACGAGGTTATAACTTCTACCCTGAACTTCTGCGCTGTTGCCAATATGACCAGGATGATGGGCGGTGTTCCGGTTCTGGTTGACTGTGATCCCGAAACACTAACCCTCAGTGTGGAAGAAGCCGGAAAGGTCATTACACCCAGGACAAAAGCCATTTTTGCCAATAATTTCGCAGGTCAGCCATCCGATATGTTTGCCCTCAGAGAACTCTGTGACGAACACAGCATTTTCCTTCTTGAAGATGCCTGCCACGGCCTGGGTGGTCGATATCGAGGTCACTATACGGGTAATCAGGCAGATATGACCTGCTTCTCTTTCCAACCTTCCAAAGCCATTACTTCGGGAGAGGGCGGTGCTGTTACCACCAACGATGTCGATCGCTTTGCCTTTATGAAATTATTCAGGCACCATGGTATCCAGAAAGATCCGGACTACTTCCAGTCAGAAGACGTTCATGCCGGTTATCATCAGGAAGTTCAGTTCCAGGGCATGAATTACAAGATGAGCGAGCTGCAGGCAGCACTGGGCCGCAACCAGTTGACCCGCCTGGATCGCCATCTCGAGCGCAGACGTGCCATCGCTCAAGTCTATCAAACCAACCTGGCCGAAGTTGAAGGTGTGATCCTTCCGCAGAGTGCTGAATGGGCCGATCATGCCTTTCACCTGTATCCCATCCAGTTGACAGGTCCTTTCTTTGGTAAGAGGGACGCCATCTTCGATGATTTCTATTCCAATGGCATAGCGGTTCAGGTACACTATGTTCCCATCCACTTGATGCCTCTCTACAGAGAAGAAAACGAGGAAAAGAATTTCCCCAACGCGGAAACGTATTACAAGAACTGCATCAGTCTTCCCATCTACCCCGATCTGGGTATCAAGGAAATCGATCGAATTGTGGATGTTCTGAAAAAGAGTCTTGAATCTCATAAGGATGTCGATTTCATCCAAGACATGTTCAAAGAAGAGGTGGAGGGTCAGGAAGACCAACTCGAAGTTGCTGAAAAGGCAAAAGAGGAAACACCAACCAAGACAAGAGGGCGAAAAAAGACCACCCCCTATCGTCGTAGAACCAGGAAAAAAGACCCTGAAGTCACAGAGGCTGCAGAAGAACCGAAAGCCGCGGAAGAATTGAAGCCGGCAGAAGAGCCGAAGTCTGAGAGCGAGCCGCAAAAGAAAGAGAAGCCCGTTGAGCCTGTTCCGGTTGAAGAGGTGCAGGCAGCGGATCCCCTTGAGCCAGCAGCCGAAGAAACGGAAAAGAAACCGAAGCGTCGTCCTCCCGCGCGGAAAAACGTAACCCGAACGAGAAAAACCAAAAAGAAAACGGCAGAAAAGGAAGAGCCTGCCAGCGAACAGAAGGCACCCACAGAGGAAAAGCCCCAAGAGGAATCTGTTTCAGCGGAGAAGTCACCGGTGGAAGAAGCCCCTGCAGAAGAAGTGAAAACCAAGCCGGCTCCCAAGAGAAAAGTCACGCGTAAGAAACCAACCAAAGCGGCAGAAAAAAAGGCCGAAGACACTACAGAAGAAACAGTTGAAAAGCCCAAGGCCAAGACAACCCGGAAGCGAAAGACAGCGGAAACCACCACTCGCAAGCCAAGGGCTACCCGAGCCAGAAAAGCCGCCGAGCCCAAAGAGAAAAAAGCAGAAAAGCCTGTTGAACCAACCGAAGAGAAACCCAAAAAGGTAACTCGAACCCGAAAGAAGAAAGCAAAGACAGAACCAACACCTGCGCCTGAAACGCCCAAGGCAGAGGAGAAGCAGGACGAGTAGTTTAATCGTCAATCAAGAAAAAGAGCCATCGTCGATGGCTCTTTTTTTTTGATGGTAATTGAAAAATACAGCATTGGATTGGATTTCAACCAAAGTTGCAATAGCCAATACGCTACTCGCTCCGGCACCGCTCAGCACCTGACTGTGATCAAAGATTGACTTACGTGAGGTTATTCGTATTCAAAAAACAATTGGATTCCATTTTTCAAATTAACTATACTCATTCAATGCAGATAGCCTCATTTCCCGCGTGTTAAGAGCCGTTTCTGTCTTCAATTGTCAGGGAAACGCATCGGGAAGAACCAAGTCGGCCCGAGGCTGTTGTCGCAGGAGACGCTTCATGAAACACATAATGATTACCGGAGCATCCGGGTTTGTGGGTTCTTATCTGGCCAGGATGCTGCTTGAACGCGGAGAACGCGTAACGGGTCTGGGTACTTCTTCATGCCATCCCTTTGCAAAAGCCCATGATCATTTCACCTGGCTGTCGGCAGACACCTCCCGCGAAGGAGCCTGGCAGGATCTGGCTGCTGAATCGGATGCGATCATCAATCTGGCCGGCAGGAATATTTTTAAGCGCTGGAGCCGAACCTGCAAAAAGGCCATTTATGATTCCAGGATCCTGACCACCAGGAACCTGGTTGCGGGTCTTGGGGAAAACTGGAATGGACACCTGCTGTCGGTTTCGGGTATGGGATATTACGGCGACCGAGGTGATGCCGTATTGGATGAAACAGAACCGGGAGGGAGTGATTTTCTGGCACAGGTCTGTGCGGACTGGGAAGCTGCAGCTCTGGAAGCCAAAAGCAAAGGCGCGGCAGTCTCGCTGATGCGTTTCGGAGTGATACTGGGCCAGGGCGGCGGAGCCCTGGATGTCATGGGAAAAGTCTTTAAGTGCTTTTTGGGCGGTCCGCTTGGTGCCGGTCGTCAGTATTTCCCCTGGATGCATCTCGCTGATCTGGGTGCCGCGGTTGCATTTTTAATGCAAGGCAAAATCGGGGGTACCTTTAATTTTTGTGGACCCAAACCGGTTAGACAAAGGGAATTTGCCCGGGCAATGGGTCGTGCGTTGAAGCGCCCCGCCCTAACGCCCGCACCGGCATGCATGGTGCGCCTGGTCATGGGCGAGCTCGGCACCTCGCTGCTCATGGGTCAGAATGCCACACCCAAAGCGCTACAAAAAGAAGGGTTTACCTTTAAGTACAACACGGTAGAAGAGGCCCTGAAAGAGGTTTATGGTTCGGAGTTTTATGCGTGAATGGAACAGTCAGGCACGTTGAAAAACCGATTTACTTCATGTTAAATAAATGGGATGGAAGAGTGACTTCCAATTAAAACAGTGTGAAAGGTACAACATTTCAGGGCATTTTGTACATCTTTACCACATAATATGGATCTTCCGATTGCTCATCATCCCAATCGTAAAAAACAATAATGTTTTGATTTTTCGCTCCTAGAACCCAACCATTTTCTATTTTTATACTCCTGCCATCAGCCGTTGCCATATCGTAGATATGAACAGCACTTTGGGGATGATTGCAAACTTCTCCATCCACTTCTTTACAGGTTAAGTCATAGCCGACAATTATCTTTCCATTTTCCACCGTCAGAGAATTGATCCTGGACCAGCTCCAATGCCACTTCCAGTATTTACGCATATCAATATGTTTTTCGTCCATGTCTATGAAATGAATGGAATAGTTTCTCCCCAAGTCCAGACACTTCTGGGAAACAGGGTGAAAATAATCACTTAAAAATTCAATTCCCTTTGGTGTGTATTTAAACAATTTGAGAGTTGGAAAGATTATTCGGTATTCTGCCAGTTTTGCTGTTTTACAATCGCCTACCATCAATTCATGTGTTCCGTTTAAACCTCTAAAATAACATGGTTTGCACCAGATTAATTTACCAGAAGCATCCACAAGAGACGTTTTTAAAGCTCTTGCATCCACGATAAAGTAATAACTGCCGTCCCAGTTAACGGCACGGATGTCTCCAAACTCAAGAGGGCCTTGTCCATTTCGGCCGAAAAAGCGAATGAGTTTCCCGGTATTCAGGTCAAAATGAAATATTTGGTGCTGTGCTCCCAATATGAGAGTGCCATCTTCGGCATAAAGGCTTCTGTGTGGCTGAATGTCACCCAGAAAAAGATGGTTTGTCTGAAGGACAATTTCTCGTTCAAGAACAGGTAAATTTAATAAAAAGCAGCAAGTTAATAAAGAAAACAACACTTCCTCCATCACCCCGAAATCAAAAAGAACACGGCGTTTTTCTTATATCACACATTCCTCACCCTGAATCCTTCTTTTTTTGAGGAATTATGGGCTTGCACCTATACCTAGGATCAATGAAAGCGGTGTTTTCCAATCCTAAAGCTG
>PDUC01000053.1 GCA_002747255.1 Acidobacteriota bacterium
TACCAATCAGGATGCCGCGATCTATCTGGACGGAAAGCTCCAAGGCAATACCAAGGCGTGTTACCTCTTACTGCGGGATATTCCCTACGGTGAGCACCGTTTGAAGGCAGAAAACCAGACACAGGATGCGGTGAAAACCTACAATCAGAATGCGGAAATAATGCAGGTCAATCTGGAACTGAAGGAAAAGACAGGGCAATTGAAAATATCCTCTGAAATAGGTTTTTTTGATATCAGTGTAATGGGTACCACATTCAGGGCACCAACGCTTATTACCAATGTAACTGTGGGAGAGCACCTGCTGAAGATCAGCCACAAAGAGCTGGAGTTCAGTTGTAAAATTTACGTCAAAGCCAACCAGACAGCAGAGTTCCTGCTAACGCAAGAGATCTTGAAGAGAGAAAAGCAGCGCGCGGATCAAAAGGCCCTCGCCGATCTGCTGGCCGCCGCCCCCAACACGCTGGAGGGGAAAACCGGGCTTCTGGCAGATTTACAGGCACTGGCCCCGAAAGTGGGTGCCGCGACTCAACCTCAATTAAAGCAAACCATGGCGTACTTAAAAAAAGAGATGTCCGAGCTGAAACGCATGCAGCTGGCAGAAGAAAAACGCAGGCAAATGGAAAGTCTGAGTCTGGCCTGTCAACAAGCTCTGGAGGCGGCCGAAGGCAGTCTGTCTGAAAAGAAAGAGAAACATGAAAAGCTTATAAAGAGTCATACCAGTTTGCCTCCCAGCCCCATGAAACAAATTGTGGCACAAGAAATCAGCCGTTTGGAACAAGCGATCGAGCGCGGTCAGAAACGCCGCAAAAAGAGACTAACCATCCTATCGCTCTTGCTGTTGTTTACATTCGCTTTAGCTGTATCTTTTGTAGCGGTTATACTTCTAAAAAAACATGAAGATGATCAAGCCTGGCGTAGAGCGCAACTTATACATACCATAGATAGTTATCAGTCCTATATAGAGAAAGAGGGTAAAGCAGGAACCCATTATATCGAGGCTATAGCAAAAAAGAAAGAGCTAGAGGAAAGGGATCACGAGGCCTATGCTAAAGCGGGCAAGGCGGGCACAGAGGAAGCGTTGCGTGACTACCTGTCGAAGTACAAACTGCATGTGACAGAAGCGAAGGATCAGCTGTCGGAGTTGGAGTTACAAGCGAAAAGGGAGAAAGAGAATCGCCGGGACGAGGAAGCGTGGAGGAAGGCGAAAGCAGGAGATACGGTTACGAAGACGTATTTAGAAGAAGAACTGGGTACAAAGGAAGCGTATTACAGAAAGGCAAAAGCCACGCCAAAAGATTTGCGGGCAGAGTCAAAAGATCAGCAAAGAGGGCCGCAAGCTGGAGCGAGGAAGAGTTTTACAATCCCCGGTACGTCGGTAAGGCTGAATATGCGATGGATTCCGAGTGGCAGTTTTACAATGGGCAGTCCGGTAAGTGAGAAGGATCGGAATAATGATGAGGTACAGCATCGTGTAACGTTGAGTAAGGGGTTCTGGATGCTGGAGACGGAGGTGACGCAGGAGATGTGGGAGGTGTTGATGGGCACGAATCCGAGTCACTTTAAAGGAGCCAAGAGGCCTGTGGAGACTGTTTCTTGGCATGAAGCCAAGAAATTCATAAAGAAGTTGAACGGCAAGGGAATAGGGACGTATCGCTTACCGACAGAAGCGGAGTGGGAATATGCGTGCAGAGCAGGTTCACCGAGTGCGTATTGTTATGGAGATTCAGAAAGCAGGTTAAAATACTATGCTTGGTATGGTGAAGACCTATTTACAGACAAGACGCATACAGTAGGAGGAAATCAGCCGAATGGATGGGGTCTGTATGACATGCACGGGAATGTAAGGGAGTGGTGTGAAGATTGGTACGGAGAGAACTATTACAAAGAAAGTCCAGAGCGTGATCCGAGAGGTCCTGCTTCTGGCGAGGATCGCGTCGTTCGTGGGGGCAGCTATTGGTACCTCGCCAGGAACTGCCGCTCGGCTTTTCGCAACAGGTTCTGGCCGGACTACAATGACCTTCATTTAGGCTTTCGCCTCGCGAGGAATGACCCTTAGCCCTTATACCCTTGTTAGAAAAAAACTGGTTTAAGGCATAGTATCATGCAGACAGACACACCAGCCGAGTGTGTGTAGCCGCCGGCTGGGGGTGTCAGTCGGCATGGGACAGGCGGCAAAAAAACGAACCACAGATGAACACAGATAAACACAGATGTTCATATAGGAAGCCACTCACAAAGCCATAGGTTGTCCATCTGAGGTTCTAAACATTATTCATTAATTAAAAACCATTTGTTTGGGTGTCACATATTCACCATATTCAATATTCATCCCATTCGTGTCCATTCGTGTTCATTCGTGGTTAAAACTAATCCGTGTGCATCTGTGTCCATCAGTGGTTAAAAAAAATAAACCACAGATGAACACGGATAAACACAGATAATTATATAAGGAAGACACGCACAAAATGATTGGGAGTGTATTTGAGATTCTGAACGTTGTTATTTATTAAAAAAACTTTATTCGGATGTCCCATATTCAGTCATAGCCACTCGAACATCAACCAGGAAACGCAATAAGCGCCGTCTTTATCTCTAACATTACAAAGGGTTTGTCCCTCCATGGTTTTATGTTCAATATTTTCATGCATTTAGGGTCGCCTTGGTTTTTGTAGTTTTTAAGTCACCCATAATAAGTGGTTTAACCCTCGACAGTTTTGCTGTGCACAGTCAAACACTTACAATGCTCGATTCAAACCTGAATAATGGACAACCCAAACAGAACTGAAAACAAAGAGAACTATGAAACACATTTGTGTCCATTCGTGGTTAAACTAATCTGTGTCCATCAGTGGTTAAAAAAAAATAAACCACAGATGAACACAGATAAACACAGATGTTCATATAGGAAGCCACTCACAAAGCCATAGGTTGTCCATCTGAGGTTCTAAACATTATTTATTAATTAAAAACCATTTGTTTGGGTGTCACATATTCACCATATTCAATAATCATCCCATTCGTGGTTAAACTAATCCGTGTCCATCTGTGTCCATCAGTGGTAAAAAAAATAGAAACCACAGATGAACACAGATAAACACAGAAATTCATATAGGAAAAACACACACAAAATGATTGGTTATGCATTTGAGGTTCTGAACGTGATTCATTAATTAAAAACCCTTTATTTGGGTGTTCCATACTTAAAACTGATACCCTGAAAAACATTCGTGTGAATTCGTGTTCATTCGTGGTTTCAAAAAGATCAATCCAAGGCCATGGCTGGCTTTCACGGTTTTAGTTGACTGGTCAATCCTGAGTCAGCGATACATCCACGAAGATGTCTTCAAACATGCGCTTCTCGTTCCACCATTGCCATGTATTCAGTTGTTCCCGGCTGATTTTGGCTGCTCCGCGTGAGCCTTTGATGAGGGCGCCTTCGCTGGGAGATTCCAAAATCCATTCAAGACGGTAGGCGCTTTCAGGGAGGGCGTTGAGGATGGGAGTGAGTGGCAGGTTTCTCTTCAACATGGAGTAGAGGGTCTTGCCTTTTGTGAAATTGTGGTCTTCGTTCATGAACTGGTGGAACTTAAAGCCAAGCAGTCTGTGTTTTTTGCTCCAGGTTTGCAGTTCCGGATGATGCTTAAAGATCGTGTTCAGGGTGCCGCTCTTCTGAAGCTGCAACAGTTCTTCAAGAGAGACCGTCAGCTTGTATCCCATTCTGGCTTCATTCTTTTCTACCGTTTGAATGGTGTTTTCGGAAATGGTTAAGTCAATATGATGCTGATCCCGCATTTTGTCTTTAAATTTCATGAGCTTTTTACGACTGCAGCGAGCTTCTGTTGTCAGGTCGATGATGGTTGCATAGGCATCGCCTTCGTAGGAGTCGGCTTTAACCAGGTTAACCTGGAGGTCCCTGGTTCGGGACCGCGATCCCGCGCGCAGGTGCCTGTTTGTATTGGCGATGAAGGTATAGCCGGAGCGCTCCTTATTGGACTGATAATCGATTGTCCGCCATTCGTCCCCGATACTCTCCATACTGGATCTTACGGCAAGCGGTCTCGAGCCTGCTTTTGCGTATTTGTCCCTGTAGCGGTAGTTACTGATAACAGCTTGATCCCAATTGATTTCAGGAATTTTTTGTTGATAGTAGAGATGTGGTTGTTCGTTATTGGGGTGGAAGATGAAGTAGAGAGCGGTTCTGAACCCAAAACCCAGTCCTCTCAGCAACAGACCTCGTTTCATGGCCGATGTCAGCAGCATGAGCTCTTCTTCTGAATTCAGGTCAATGCGCTTTTCCAGCAGGACGCGTTTACCCTTGCCCCCTTCAAAACGGAACCGAATCAGAGAGCCGAACAGCAGTCGCAAAGGATCGAGAATACCATCGAAATCAGGTCTTGTGGCGAAATAGGCTTCCAGCAGCTTTTCCAACCGGCCGCCGATTTTCAGGATGATAAAATTGCCTTCTTTTGTGACACTTACCATGACTGACCCTCGCACACTGGCCCCTGCCCGCAAGGTCTGGGTTATGTCGGAATCTTTGACGTAATTGAATTTTGTCTTGGTTACCAGAGCCAGGGTCGCTTTGTGGGGGAAAATGACGCGAATACCGTCGGGTAGTTTTTTTAGTTTTTCCCGGTTGACAGGCAGGTTCTTGGGGTTGAAAGGTCTGGCAAACAGCGCTTTGTGCCACGATTCGTAACCGGACTTGACGACGATAATCTCTTTACTGATTCCGAGGAAAGGGCCTATTTCGGAATAGAAGTTACTCTGTGTTTTTTCAATAATATTGCCCAGCAGACCTTCAGTGCCGATGTGGTAGGTATCGAAAACAGAGTAAAGACCGTTGAAATTGAGTCGAATCTTTCTCTGGAAACGCAGTTTTCCCGAAAAACGAGAAACCTCTTCTTTAAAGTGCCAGGTTTTTGAGAGACTGACCCCGAGACCGTCCCGGTCGAGAACCTCTTCAAGCAGGACATCGGAAATAAAGTCCCGGCTTTTTTTGAATTTTTTAGGAGAGGGCTCAGTCGGCTCTTTTTTCGCCAGTTTGCTCAGGGAATAGGGACGCGACTTCCATGCCCGTTTGAAATTGGGATAGAAGCGCCATATGCAGATCAACCCCTCTTTGGGAGAGGCAAATACGGTCTGCTGACCGGAATGAGCGCGAATTTGGTTCCAGGACGTTATGTGAGTGTAACCCCAATGGAGCATAAAGGCTTCCAGATCATCGGGGTGAATGTTCCAGACTTCGGTAGTCAGATAAGTGCCGTCCGGCGTTTCCCTTATTTTGCGTTTATAGCTCACTTTGGATCTCAGTCCAGTCAACCTGGCCACCCAGACGATGTCAAAGGATTCATAGTCGGAAGTCCATATGCCCGGATTCTTTTTGAGCCACTGATTATGAACCTTGTCGAGCATGTGGTGCATCTCTTCCGAGGGTTTAAGTGGCTTTGCGTCCTCCATACTCCACAGAGAACAGGGAAATAAAAGAAAAAAAATGACGCACTTCAGGCTTGTCAGCGAGAGAAAGCTGCTGCGGTTCGAGTTTATTGAGGTGATTTGAAGTGTTGTACGCATGTTATGACGGGCTTTGTTTCTGTTGCTTCAGGAGTCCAGTGCAAGCTTTGTTGTAACACAAACAGACTGAATTGAACAGTGACATGGAACCCTGATTCCCATATGTCTTGTCGGTGTGGCAGTTGATCCTGGTACCAGTGAGTTCGGCCGGCTGCGAAAAACCGGGCTTTTTTTGGTAAGGATTGCGTAGGAACGGGACAAGTGATTGGTGCGAAAACGGAGCGCAGCGTGACTGCTTCCGATGCATTCTAAACATTATCTTAATCATTCAAGAAGACCTGTGCTAGAATAGCCTGATCTTCCACGAAGGGGTAGGTGTAAATGTTTTGTATTGTTGAAGCGAAACAGTGGTTATTGTTCTGTATTTGCGGATTGTTTTTATATGCGCCTTTACACGCTCAAGATCCCGAAGAGGCTCTCGACAAAAAAGAAGACAGCGTTGCAATGAGCACGGTTGAAAAGACTCAGCTTGTTGATTACTATCAGGAAGGAAACCTGGCCCAGATCTGGGCGAATTACCTTTCCGCGTTAAAGCAGGGAAAGGTGACGCTCAAAGATAAGGCATTTGAAGAAATGCGGGACTTGAAGCGAAATGAGGGGGACCCTGTTTTTGAATCATTGGGATACTTGTTCCTGCAAAAAGCCAATGAAGAAAACACCATGGGTAATTACGAGTCTGCCCGGGAAAATTACCTTCATGCCATTCAGATGAACCCCTATCTCTGGCCTGCTTATGTCAATTTGGGTCATATCAAACTCAAGGAAGGCAAAGGCTGGAAATCGTTTGTTTCTATGTACCTGAAGGGTTTCAGGAAGGCTTTCGATGGGCAGAATACATACTTTCTTCTCGCTGTACTAGACTGGTTCTGTTCCAATTTGATCTGGATTCTTATTTCCAGTTTCTCCCTGTACTGTCTGATAGTGAGTTTGAAATACACTCGGCAGCATCTTTTTATTTTTCTTTCAGATAAAAATAGCCCCCATACCAAGGTCGTTCTGGGGGTGTTGACACTGGTGTTACCCTTGCTGCTGGGTTTAAACCTCTATCTTGTTGCAGCATGTTATCTCATTATTTTCTTTCCTTTCTTTTCGTCAAAGGAGAAACGGAACACCTACATTGTCTCGCTTTTTTTGTTAATTGTTCCGCTATTGTATGGGTTTCAGTATGCCGTACAATCCCTGCAGGTCAGTAAAGAGTTCAAGCATCGAAACAAGCAGTTTTACCTGGGTGACTCAGAAAGACAGATAGCCGATTTGTCCAAATTATTGGAAAGCAGTCCCAACGATGAATTCCTGTTCTCGCTGAGTGTTCTGAAACAGAAACGGGGAGACTATCAAAGTGCTCTGGCTAATTACGATAAACTGCCCGAAAAGTCCGAATTCTGGGCTTACGGACAGATTAACAAAGGCAATATTTTTTACCTGGGCCACAAGTTTCAAGAGGCAATTGAAGCCTATGAGGAAGCCGTAAAACTTCGCAGTTCTCTGCCCGAAGTTTACTACAATTTGAGTGCGGTCCGAGCTGCCATGGGTAATCATCGCGAAGCTGAGCAGGCTCTCATCAAAGCAAAAAATCTGGATCCTGTATCTGTCGAGAGCTGGGAAATTAAAGGACACCCTGTTGTCAATGTGGAAATGGCGGATGTTCAGGGTATAAAATCGCTGCTGCATAGTATCAAAGTGGCCTTTGTCCATTCATTCAAGCTGGAAATGCCATTGATTAACCCCTGGATTTTCACCGTTGCCATTTTGATTGCCTGCATCGTTCACAGTAATTTCCGAAATCCGCGATTGCAGCCCCAATCATGTGTCAAGTGCGGAAAGCTCTATTACCCCAGTGAATCGCCCAATAGCGACTGGTGCAGCCAGTGTGTTCACATCTACATGCTTAAATCCGATTTGCCCAGTGAGGCTAAGATCAAGAAACACGAGGAAGTCAAAAAACACATCGCTTTTAAAAACCGGCTGGGCTTCTTGATTCATCTGGTTCTGCCCGGAGCCAAAGGCCTGCTGGGTAAAGGCCGTTTTGGCGGCTGGTTGACACTTCTCGTATGGGTATTTCTTTTGAGATTCTCATTTATCTCTCTTTCGAGTATTCCACACACAAGCATGAGCTACATGTCCGGGGTGAGTATCCTCTCCTATTTCATGTGGGGAACGACCGCGGTGTTCTGGCTTATTTTTGGATTGCGCGCGGCATGGCAGGAGGATTAAACGCATGGCATTAGAAGGAACCCTCCGGGACTTTTCTCTCGCGGATATTTTTCAACTCATTGGTATTCAGCGCAAAACAGGTATTCTGACGCTGAGGAGCGGAGATGAAACGGCGACCATATCCTTTATCAACGGCTTGGTTGTGGCCGCTGACACCGATAACCGCAAACTGGAAAACCGCCTTGGCCACGTCCTGGTCAAAACGCACCGCATTTCCCAGAAGGAACTGGAACAGGCTCTGGAAATACAGAAACAGACACTGCAGCGTTTGGGAATGGTTCTTATCAACAAGGGGTTTATCAAGCAGGAAGACCTCAAGGAATCATTGAAAGTTCAGACTCAGGAAATTGTCTACCGGTTGTTCAGATGGGTGGATGGAGACTACCATTTTCACCAGGAAACCTATATTGACTACGATCAGGAGAACTTCACACCTATCAGTGCGGAATCCGTGTTAATGGAAGGTATTCGCATGTTGGATGAATGGCCTTTGATTGAAAGGGTCATTCCCGATTACGACATTATGATCGCTAAAACTGTCAAGGGGCGCAGCGTTCAACTTAAAATTGAACAGAACTTTGAAGCTTTAAAAGATATCAGCTTTAACTCACTGCTCGATGATGTGGTTTCATCCGCCAACACGACACCGGATGGCGATTCAGTTTCCGATTTAACACATGAGCAGGAGATCATCTTGCAGTTAATTGATCATCCCATGCCCGTTCAGGAAATTATCGACCAGAGTCGGTTGATTGAGTTTGAGACAGTAAGAGCACTGTTTGATTTAATTGAGCAAGGATATGCTGAAAAACTGGAACAATCAGCTGAAGAGACTCAGACCGTTGAAGAATCAGAAAGGTTGTTTATTCCCGTGTGGATTCCCTTTATCCTTGTTTCGTTTTTGGCATTCATCAGTTTTTTCATGCAATGGAATCCGCTGAATCCGTTTTTCGATTTTACAGGAGCCGTTTACCATGAAGCTCCCTTTGCCGACTACAAGACAGCGAAGAAGATGAAACAGGTTATCGACAAGCTCGATCTCTACTTTCTGGAACAAATGAACTTGCCCATCAAGCTCGATTACCTTGTGAACAGTGGCTATCTGAACGCAGACATGCTGGTAAACAAGGATGGACGAGCTCTCTTTGATTACAAGACAAAAAACAACAAGACCGGGTACCGGTTAAAAGCAAAGTGGTTCGAATCAGGGCGGGATCCACTGGTCTATGAGAAGAATTTCGTCAAAGAAGTGATTGTTCCTGAAGAGAGTGCACCGGTTGAAGAGGAGGAAGATTCACCGATTGGATCCTGAAAAAGAAGGTATACCCGTTGAGATTCAAAATGAGATCCTTGAAAGTGATCGTCCTTTATGGGAGGAATGGAAGGCTAACCCCCATTTTTCCCACAAATGGGTTGTCTTGTTTTTAAAAAGACAGAAAGCCATTCCACTGGAGATCCTTGATGAAATAGCCAGAGACAGGGCTTTTATCAAGCACTACGCGGTTGTTCTCGCCCTTTCGAAGCATAGGAGCTGTCCACCAACCCATCTCATGCGTTTTGCTGAAGTCTTGCGCTGGGGAGACCTGCTTGCCTGTATGAGGCTTCCGCATATTCCGGTTTCCGTTAAAACGACTATGCGGAACGTGGTTATGCAGCGCTATCCGTTCTTTACACTGGGCGAAAAAATCGCTGTTTGTCGAAAAGCACCTCAACAGTTAATTGCAAAACTGCGTCTTCAGATTGAAGAACAACCCATGAAAGCGCTCCTGGATAACCCGAACTTCACCCACAATGACGCGCTTTTTATCTGCACTTATCCGGCGATCAGTCAACAGATCCTCTCAGTTCTGGCAATGTCCGTCAGGTGGACGCGTTTCAAAGACATTCGCTCAGCCCTGATGTGCAACCCCAAACTGCCGCGTTCACACTATCGCGGTTTGTTACAGAAGATGGATCGCAACGAGATGAAAGCCCTGCTGCGCGATCCACGGGTTCCAAGGTACGCCAAAATACTGGCCGAAAAACTCAGTTCCACATAACCGAACGGCTGGTTTCAAATTCAATCGTGAGCTGTTGAAAAAGCGCAATCACATCTTTTGTTACGCACGTTACAAGCTGCTTTCCGGGTTCAATTTTAGCGGTAAACCGGCTGCTTCTATGATTCTCAGTGCGTTGGTTGAGTTTAATTGTCCCTCTTTGAGCTTGTAGTCAAAGCTCATTTTCCCGCTGTGGATGAGCTCGGCGAAGTGAAAATTCTGAATATGAAACTGTTTCTGCCTACCCAGGGCCAAGAGTTCCAAATCGTGAGTGGAAATCATGCCGCTGCATTTTTGTTCCTGGAGATAAGCCACCAGAGCCTGACTGGCCAGGAAGCGCTCTCTGGAGTTGGTTCCCTTTAAGATTTCATCCAGAACATAGAACGTGGGTAGGTCGGTCTTCACGACAAAATCGAGGATGCGCTTCAATCGTTTGACTTCAGCATAGAAATACGAGGTACCGCGAGCAAGTGAGTCCTGAACTCTCATGCTGGTCCAGACCGGAGAAGTGGATAATGATAAACTTGTCGCGCAGCACGGTGCTCCGGCTTTGGCGAGCACCCAATTGAGAGCCACGGTTCTGAGAAAGGTACTTTTCCCAGACATGTTGGAACCGGTCAACAAGATGGTTTTACCATTGCCCTGGAGTTGAAAGTCGTTACAAACCCTGTCTTGATCGGGAATGCAGGGATGCCCCAGTTGGGTCGCGGCGAAATGAAGGGTATGAGCTTCCTTCAATTTCGGGAAAATATACTCAGGAAAGAGAAAAGAGAAATGAGCCAGTGCGGAAAGTGCTTCCAGAGAGAAGAGTGTGGGAACCCAGTTTTCCATGTAGCCACATGACTTTGATTTCCACTTCATGGTGCGGAAGCTGTAGATTAAGTCCCACTGAAAAAGCAGGTTTAACGTGAGGTAGGCCAGGCCGTTACTGCGGGTCAGCAGTGCCCGGTAAGTCGCCTCACAGTTCTGTACGGTTTGTTCCAGGTCTTTGACCTCCATGCCAATAGCGTCTTTTAAGGTTTTTAGTTGGGCTGCTTTCCAGTTTTGTTTCGAAAAGCGCAACAAATTGCTGCCGCTTGAGCGGATAATGGGAGCCGCGTTCAAAAACGACAGAATGAAGCCCTTGAGGTAAACGGCATTAAAAATGAAAAAAACAAGTTGAATGGCAAAAAAGGAACCCCAGGGTAACGGGATACCGAACAGGAAGCGCAAGACCATGCTGCCTGTGGAGAGGATGGTGGTTACGATGCCCAATAGGAAGAGCGCTGTCAGCCCTTTTGGCACGCGTTGATTCAACCATGGTTTCAGGCTTTCAATGGATAGATCGCTTTGGGAGTTAATTCGATTGAAGGCCAAAAAGTGCCTTCTCAATTTGGCGTATCGGCTCAATTCCGCTACCGCTTGCTGGCGTTCAACAATGCTGTCTTCGTTCTCGTTGGAGAACCAGGAGACCAGAATGCGCTGGGCCTCGCGGTGAAAAGTGCCGCCAAAGAGTTTGAAAACACTGTTTTCCGCAGTGAAATCCAGGTCATGAGCAAAGGGGTGCTGCGGGGGAAAGAGCGAAGGCGGAAGGCTTTCGGGAATGTTTTGAAACTGTCTTCTTAGTCGTGCCAAGTCCTCTTGGATTTGTTTGATAAGTTCTTCTCTCAATCTCAGTTGCTGAAAAAGCGTATCGTGCTTTTTCATTAATAAAACAAAGAGGGTCAATTTAACCAGCGCGATCATTCTGGCGGGAACCATCCAGCTCCCGTCAAAACTGAGCGATAAAACAGCGACGAGAATGAGGAAGACAACGAGGCGAAGCAAAGAGAGCCGGTTAATGGCTTTCTTTGCTTCCTGTTTCTGATCGGTTAGTTTTAGAAGAAAGCGATCAAGAATGAATTCTTTTTTCAAATCGAACACCTTTGGCTTTCAGGCCTTCCAGGATGGGTCGATAGATTTCCTTTTTTAGTGAAATGTGGACACCTTTGAGGTCTATTTTACCGTTCAGCATTAAGGTGGCACCGATGGCACATGGCAAACCTACCAGCAGTGACATGGCACTTGTTCCATTGGGAATGCCTTCCTGAGAAAGCAGTAAGGTCCAGTATTTGGTTGCTCCGTCTTTTTCCACTTCAAACTGGTTGTAGAGGATAACCTTATCGGCTTCACCTTTACCGTACATCCAATTCTTTTGTGCTTTTTCAAGGAAAAAGTCAAATGCGGAATAACTTCCGTGGAGCCGTTCGTCTTCTTTGAAGAAATCCAGACTGTTAAATACCTCCAGGAAGTAGGATGCCTGCAATTTTTTCGAGGCATACAGGTAGTCCATGAAACCCTGAGATTCATCCCAGGGTGAGAGTTTTCTAAACAGTTCGATGGGAGTCAGGCCGTTGCATTCGATCTTTTTTTCTTGGTCGAGCCAGCCGTTTTCTTGCACGAAAGACCAGAAGCGAGCCCAACCTGGGTAGCGCAGTGTCCCTCTTTGAACGGAACGGCAATCGTGAAGGCCGTATTTTTTGGCGTAAAGAGCCCCGTTGCCGTTGGGCGTGGTTTCATAGATGCCTTCGCCGTGAATGAGGATGGGCTGACTCTTGGAGAGCATATCACGTCCGGGAACCTGGAATTCCTGGTTATTGATAATGTAAGCGGAGTCCCTTTCCAGTGCCCCTAAAACGCCCCTGGGGTTCCATGAGAACTTGTATCGAATGGGATTGGTAGCTGACTTACGGGCGGGGAAACCACCACAGTGAGACTGGAATCCGACGATTTTACCCCCATCTGCCAGAACTTCATCTTTGAGAGTCATAACCGTCATGTGATCGATACCAGGATCGAGTCCCGTTTCGTTCAAAAAGAGCAGGCCTGCTTTTGCTGCTTCATCGGACATGCTCTGCATTTCGGGGCTCATGTAAGAGGTGGTGATCAAGTTCTTCTTATTGGCCAGGCAGCGTTTGGCGATGGATGGGTGAAAGGGAGGAGGAAGGAGACTGGTAACCAAGTCGCTATCCTGAATTAATTGGTCCAATGTTTCCTGATCGCGAAGATCGGCGCTCAGTGCCTTGCCGAGTGTGTTGGCGTTGGGATGATCGTCCAACATGGACTGTGCCCGTTCTAAGTCGACATCGACACAAGTGGTCTTGAAACCCTGGTTGAGCATTTCTTCTACAAAAGGTTTGGCTACCATTCCTGCGCCTAGAACCAATACTCTTTTCATCATATCCTCCTACAGATTGCCTATCTGGGAATTTGTTTTATTTTGGAGTGAAATAAAGTTCCAGTCCACAGCCCTTTACTTGATGGGGTTCCTGACCGTTACCCAAGCGGGCTGAATGCGCTATTAAAGCATTTAAGCTCATACAAAAACAAGCTGTTGGCAACCAGAACTCCTTTTTTTTCAAAAGATTTTCCAAAATATAAGTCATAATGAACGCCACCTTGGGAATTGAAGAGCGTTGCTTTTTCATTTCCTGCTTAAACAAAACGTATCGGAACTTCGTCCGGCATCCCGGAGCCTGAGGAAGGCCTCTTGTGATCCCTGAAAGGGGATGACACTCACATTTTCTAATGAAAAAAAGGCCCACCTCCTGCTTGCTCGTGAGTTAGGATATCTCCCTATCACATTCAGGAGGCAGACCATGATTCAATTTGACGCTTTTTTCGGACTTGACGTCCAACATAATTCTATCACCATTGCGAGAATAACACCAGCTTATTCCTGCCCGGAAATCTTGATAACTCTTCCCAATAAGAAGGACCCATCGAATCCTTTTTAAAGAAACAACTCAAACAATTCAACCTCATTCAATCATGCTGTGAAGCTGGTGGATGTGGTTATGCTATCGATCGACAACTCAAGCGCATGGGAATCCACAAAGTGGCGTTCATCCTGCATTCCCGGGACACACCATTCAACTGGGAGAAATAACCAAGAAGCAAATAGACCTTTACAGAAGAATGGGAGTAGAGCCACCCACCTCGTTACAATAGACCCGGGAGTGCAGGTTATAACTATAGTTCCTCCGTTTTCCTCTTCAGAAATCATACTCCCCTTTTCATTAAAAAATATTGGATTATTATTTTTCATCTACAGACCTTTTTTCAACTATTTCTATAATAGCTGGTTTGGATCTAAGCTTGCGGGCTAGCGACAAATAGGATTCACCTAAATAATTGTAATCCAAGAAAAATGACTTGGAACAAAAAACTGTTTCGACTATTTTCGGATCGCCCTTCTTTAAAGCATATACTCCAGGTGATCTGCCAAATGTATCCGTTATGTTAACGTCAAAATCCATTCTTATCAATTCCTTAACCAATAGATTGTTTCCCGATTCAATTGCAAGGATTACAGGTGTTTTCCCTTCGATGGTTCTTAAATGTTTAAATTCAGGTTTATATAATAACTGCATATGTTCTTTATCCCCGCTCAAAACAGAACGGATGAACTCCGCTTGTTCTTGATTTTTTTTAGAGATCCTTGCTCCATATTGGGTTAAAACATCATAGACCTCATCATATTTCTGGGAATACGATACGTAAATTGGTGTAAAGCAACCAAAACTGTTTACACATTTTGTGTTAATATTTGCGCCTGATCGGATTAAAGCGCTGACAATAGTTGGGTTCCCGCTTGAAATTGAAAGAAATATTACAGGCAATGATCCTAAATACAGTTCCGAACAGTGTTGAAGGTTTGGATCAGCTCCATGTGCTAACAACAACTCTACCATTGTAAGGTCATTCGCAAGGATTGCGACTTCGAAAGGAGAAATACCAAACCTGGTTCCATTTGTTGAGATGTTGCATGGTATTTTTTTATGATCAGGGTCAGCACCCCTCTCTAAAAGTAATTTGGCAAACTCAACATGTCTTAGTTCTACTGCTTCCATTAATGGTGTAAAACCAAAAGAATCCTCCACGCTGATGTTTATCACAAAATTATTTAGCAAATACTTTACTGCTCTTGAGAAGTTCTGTTTCATGCAAAATCGAAATACACAATCTAACTCATCCTGTTGATGTGATAATTCTTTCTTTTTATTTTCAAGACTGAATAAGATTTGATTTTCACTTTTATCAACCCAATTTTTGTTTTCACATGGATGAACTAACAAGGGGAAAAAAAGAATCGCCAAGATTGTTAAAACTTTTGTGTTCATTGGTACGCCCTTTCCAATTTGAATTCGCATGGTTTTTCCTTCAAACAGTTTTTTGCGCGGCTGTCATAATCAAGCATACACCACTTTTTGGCCAATGAAATTCCCCATCCTTTTTTTACCTAAGAAATCTCTTAAAGATCAAGAGAATTCTTTCCTTCTTGAGGGCTTATGGGGCTTGACGTCGGCTGGATGAGCAAGCCAGTGGGTCCATTGTTCTCTCAATAAGCGATCATTTATCCGCACTATTTGGCTGTGCTCATTGCCGATAACTGAGCCGTGTGATTATCCGGTTCTTATAGGAAAGGGTGGTTAGTGTGATTCTCGAGGCAGGACGTTTTGTCCATTTATTATCAATGTCGGACAGAATGTCGATTTTTTTAAAATAGCGATGAGATGTCTGGTGTTTTTCTACCAAGTTTTCTTTGTGTCCTGGAATAAACTGTCTTGATGTCATACACTTGATTTTCATTTTTATTAACTTACCTTTTTTCATTTTTAAAAAATGTCTGCGGTACTTTTTATTCTGGATGTGGCGAACGCAAAATGCCTCTTTTGACTACAACCGTAACAGGAGCACCTTTTTTCGTGGCCGGTTCAAAAGTTTGTGATCTTAAATAGGACAACAAATACTCGTTAAACCCTAATATGTTCCTGAACCCGTGTTTAAGCTTCAATTGGCCAATAGTTCCATTTTTGTAAAAAATTGCCTCGTAGTAAAGCATTGTGAAAAATTGATCGCATTCAAACTCAAACTTAAAAGACTGATGATTCGTAATTTTTACAAAGCCGACTCCATTTTCGCCTTCTTCTAGTGCATCTTCTGGGAAAATAATCTCAACACCATTAAAATCCCAATAGTGTTCCTCAAGTAATTTTCCACATTTCCATACTCTTTTTACAATACAATATCCTTTACTTGAATATATTTCTTCTGAACCACATTTTTCTCCCATCAAATAATCTGTTTTGGAAAATAAGGAACCGTCTTCATACCACTGTAATAAAACACCATTTAATTTTCCATCAGAGTAGACACCATGTTCGATTTTTATACCATTACAATGCCATTGTTCTGAAATACCCGACCGAACTCCATTCTTATACTCTGTGACATTTCTTATCTTTCCATTGTCATAGTATTTTGTTATTTTTCCATCCATAGTTTGTTTTTCTTGTTCTGGCTCAACAACGTGAATGAGCAGATGGGTATTGACGATTTCAATTAGGGATGTAAGCGCCCCACCCAGTTCATCGGCATGGGTAAAGGTGGCGCCAAAATCGACAAATCGTCCCAAAAGAGTGCAGGTCATCAACCAGCGAGCCAGACCGGAGCTGTTGGGTGCAATATCGCCAAAGTCGGCCAGGAGGGTCGGCTCATGGGGTTGCCCGTTGACTTCGCAGCCTTCGATGTTAAATCCGATCAACAATCCCAACTCGTTTTCCACGATTTTAAGCTGACTCGATTCATTTTTCAGGTTTTTGGCAATACCAAACCCCGAATTTTGAACGCGCGCGCCAAGGGGAAACGATACAATCGGTTCAATTTGGGTGGTCAATGCATTATCTCCGTAGACCTCATGGGGCAAGAAGTAATCCAGAACCAGATCGGGCAGGGGCTTGACGACAATAAAATCCGGAACCACCTCGGTCACGGTCTCCTCGCCATCAAGGGTATAAGTTAATCGGGCACCGACATAATAAAGTGTGCCCTCGGCAATGGCATCTCCCGCACCTGGCGCTGGAATAATCAACCAATGTAAATCTGCCGTAGTTGTCGGCTCTACACGTCCGGCACCTTCCGTTCCACCACTAATACCGGTCATCGTGTCTGGACGGATGAAAAATAATGCAGAGGGATGATTGGGTTCTGAAGTCGCCAATACAGGCTGACCATCACGATCAGTAAAGAAAACCTCAACACCAATGCCATGGATCGCCAAATCTTTAAATCCATTGTAGATTCGCATATAGGCATCAAACGCCTGACGCTCAAGAGTCAGTTCTTGCTCGATTTCAATTTTGACTTCAGCGCAGATGGGGTTTTGTCCTGGAATTTCTTGAGATATGCTACTTAGGTTCAGAAAAAAAAGAATCGTTAAAAGTTTATTAAGTGCATTTGTTTTTAAGTTCATCGCTTCCCTTCGTTTTTGGCCGTTAAGCTGTATGACGTCATGTTTGTTGCCCTACACTCGTGTTGCATTTATATAGTATCCAGTGGTAAGTCATACCAGTTAGGATCTGTGTAATGAGCTCATTCATGATTTTTATTGATTGTTTCACCCTATAAAATATGGAAAAGGATTGTTTTGTTAAAAAACAATGGTCCTTGTTGTGATGTCTCGGACTCAAAATTTAAACTTGTTAGCTCTTGATATAAAGCAATGTCAATATCAATTATGCATTGACACCCATCAATTATCAGGTTTTGCATTTTTCCAGATTGATCTATTTCTGCCTTAATTGTTATTAAATTCTGATAGCTTCCCATGTCATCAGTTTTTAAACCCTCTAAATATTTTTTAACAGTTTTCTCAATTTTCACTCCAATTCTCGATTCACTATCTGCAATCAAACTATTTAAAGAGTCCTCATTAGCACTAATTACTCTTAACTCTTCGCCTGTAGTAGACCAATATTTTGTATTAATTAAATCTCCGTCTTTCCATTGAGCCTCACTTCTCTTCTGACCATTTGACCACCATTCTGTCCATAATTCATCTCTTTTCCCTAATTTATATTTGCCCTCTGTACAGGTTTTTTGGTTGTTAAATAAAACAAGAAATTCTCCATTCAATAAATTATTCTTGTATGACATCATACTTTTCAAAGAACCATTTGTATAAAATTCTATAAAACTTCCTTTTCTTTTCCCTTTTTTCCAGAAACCTATTTCTTCTAGCACTCCATTGCTAAACCAATGCTTGACTAATCCAGTCTTTTTATCCTTTTTATAATGAGCTTCTGAAGCAACTTGTCCATTCACATGCCATCTCCTTTCGGTGCCTTCTTTCTTGCCATCTTTAAAACGAACCTCATAAAATTTTGTCCCATCAAGACAAAGAACAAAATTGCCATCATACGGGACTTCTTTATTACTTAATAGCCTAAGCATTTCTAATTCATCTTTTTCCTGTCCCATCAAGAATTGTGACCACAGTATAGCTATTGCTGTTAGAATCATATTTCCTATTGCTCCCTGTTTCTGTAAAAATGACTTTAAGCATCTATATTGGTTAAGGTAAGCAGACTCTTCTGTCCTTATTACATTTCTTTTGTATGACGCAGAAAAACGTTAAAGCATTAAAAATAAAAAGCTCGTGTTGCAGTTTTCATTGAAAAGGAGCTCTAATCATGGCATAAGTTGCTTGGTTAATTGAAGGAGAGACAATGACTTAAACAAAAAAAGGAGCACCACATTGAGAAAAAATACGAACTTCAGACCCGTATGTTTGATTTCATCAACATCGTAGATCATAGCATGGCCGAAAAGCTTCACGCTATATCAAAACGTCTGGATTCTCATCCTGAATTCATTAATTGGGTATACAATAATATTAATCCTTACGAAGTCATAGGCCCAGACACAGGGTGTCCAGGTATGTCTGCTGACCGTGTGCTTCTATGTGCCATTCTCAAAGCCTATACGAGTTTCCCTTATTGTGAACTTGAATCCCACCTAAACACCGCACTTTACATGATTTATGTACAGTGGACACCCATTGTTGAGAAGACATTTGGAAACATCAAAGCGCACTTGGGTCTGAATAGGTTGGAAGTCTCAGCGGAAAAGAGCTTAGACGGCACGTTGTTTGTGGAATTCATTGTGCGCCTATCATCCTGTCGTACATAAAAAAGCAAATGCAGGACACGAAGCTTTTTAAAGATTATACGATGCAAGAAGTGCTGGATGAGTTCGATTTAAGCGAGCGTTTCGTAGTTCCGGGACTCGCCATTCAACCAGGAGAAATAACCGGGAAACAAATAGACCTCTACAAGAGAATGGGAGTAAAACCATCAACCCTGTTTTTTCACTTATTTTTTTTATTCATTTCCCAACCGCGATCTGCGTTTAGGTTCACTGAAGCCAGGTTCCGCTGGTGAGGTACCACCACAGTGCGGGCCAGCTGGAAAAAACGTAAAAGGCCATTAAAGGGTAAAGTAAATGCTTGACTGGCTGCGTTTTGCACCAGACCTTTTCCTGGAGAAGGACTCTCAAAACAACCCACAGGACATACAGCATGGACCCGAAAACAACATATCCCTGAAAATGGTATTTGGCATCAAACACACACCAGTGGCAGTGATGTTCCAGAACGCCGTAGTGATAGGGCAGCAAATGGTGTATGAGCAAGGCATAGGAGCAAAGAATCCAAAGAGCGACTGTTGGAATAAGCGTCCAGCGAGCCTTTTTAAAAAACGTCCAAATACCCGTTAACGCGAGCGCGCAGCAAGGTGATCCCCAGCTTGTCAAGGCAGGCGGCCACTGTTCTGCCCCAATCCAGGAAGCGGAAGCAGACGTGTTAATGCGATCCAGCAGAGCCGAGCAGCAGTCTACCGGAGCTGAAAAATCAATTTGCTGGTATGCTTGAAAGCTTTCAATCAATGAAAGCACCAGAACAGGCAGAATCAGAGCAAGCACCTTGGCCGTTGTGACTTGTTTCCCGCCGAGCGGAACGCTGCGACTGTTTTGAAAAAAAACAAACGCAATGTAGAAGACAGTCAGAGTTAGCAGCCTGGTAATGAGAAAGCGCTTGCCATGGGAGCCCATGGCTTCCATGACACCGGTACCGCACATGGCACCGGGAATGGCGTGGTGCAAAACGGAAGAAAGCGAATAGATCATTAAAAAAGTAGCAGCAGAGAAAAGAGCGAAGGCCATCATATTCTGGAGCAAAGCGGCTTCAAAACGCGATTCCAGTTTCAATTGCCCCTCACTGCTGCTGGTTTCATCCCAATTGAGAATAACTTGAAGAACCACACCCACAGATGAAAGCACCAGCAGCAAAGACAAAGCATCACAAACGAGTACTGCGAGAATTAAGGGGTGCCAAATCATATTGCTCTCAAACAGCCCTGTTCTAACGACAGTTTGTGCTCAAAGAAGGGATGTTCAATCAACCGTTCATCGTGGGTTACCGCCACAATCAGACCTCCCCTGTTTTGAACCTCGGCCAGTATGGCCATCACTGTTTCGAGACTATGCCTGTCCTGGTGAGATGAAGGCTCGTCCAGAAAAAGGAACTCAGGCTGTGCAACCACCGCGCGAGCCAGTCCCGCCCGTTGTGCTTCTCCCCCGGACAGTTTGGATACCGGCAGACTTTTACAATGACTCAGGTTGAGTTGCTCAATGGGTTTCTTGGCCAGTTGGATTACCTGATCCAGCGGGTAAGATCGATTGAGAATGGGCAACATGACATTTTCAAAAACGGAATCATCCTCCATAAGCAGCGGCTTTTGGGGCAAAATGCCCACTTTTTTACGCCAGTTATCCCGAAAAGGCGCATTCCAGCGGGAAACAGGTTCGCCATTCACCAGACACTCTCCGCTGCCAGGACGCCGGAGAGCCGCTAAAATCTGCAGAAGCGTACTCTTACCACAGCCTGTTTTCCCGACAATCAGAACAGGACGCTCACTGGTCATCGTCAAACTAAGTTCATTTAAAAGCGGTTCATTTTCATGCCAGTGAAAACTGAGCTTTTTCAATTCAATGGTGTTCATTGTCGCATCCCTTCCAACAAGTCTGCCGGATCGGCTGCGGCAGACTTAAAAAGAGGCAGCAATTGTGAGACCATGTACGGGACGAGAATGAAGCCACTCAATTGAAACAGAATACGCCACACAGGAACCAGCTCAAACTCGGGCACAAAATCAGTCCAGCCTAAAAAGAACCGGGCTGGCCACGTCATTCCGGGCCCGTACACCATATAATAGGAAAGAGAGCAGCCAATGATGAGCGCGGGAATGCCCAAAAGCGCGCTCCTCAAGAGATGGGACCAGGTGATCTCGACGGTCGTCCAGCCCATCATTTTCAGAATACCCAGATTCCGATGCTCCGAAACAAACATTTTCTTCTGTGTCCATAGAAAGAAAAACATCGCCAGAATGGCGGGCAGATAAAGAAGCATGCCAAGACCGTCCCACTTCTCCAAAGCGCCTGTGTAGTGTTTCATGGCCTGTTGCCTGGTGGTGATTTGCACCCGGAAAGGCAGGGCCTGAATGATCTCTGGAATAGCGGCCTCGGCCTCGGCATCGTGAAAGAAGGTGACGGCTATATCGCTGCATAAATCCGGTGTTAAATTGAAAAGCTCTCTGGCGTCGCTCTCATGGACTAGCACAGTCGCTGTCATGCTGGCGTTATTATCCAGTATGTCTTTAACTTTTAAAATGACCTCATTTTCTGACTGAAGCGCCAATGCCTGATCGAGCGCTGTGTCAATACCGGGTCCAATGACAGCTTCTCCAGGAGCGGGATTCGCAGATGTTTCGGATAAATCGGTGCGAATGGTAACAGCACCGGAACTTGTCGAACAAAGCCCCCAGAGACGAGGTTGAACCTCGGTTGCCCCTGGTATGTTTTTTAATTGCGAAACCGCGGCAAGCGGCATGGGCTGCCAACCGTGAGAAGAAACTCTTCGAATAACAAGGGAGGGAGCTTTTGCCAGGAGTTCAGATGCTGTCTTCTCGACAGCCGTTACCAATAACAGGAGCGTTCCGGGAAAAGCAGACATGACAACAAGTGTCAAAACCGTCAGCCAGGCTTGAACAGGATAGCGAAAGGCTTCTTTCAGTGTGAAATAGAGAAATGAGTTCATTTTAATCATGGCTGTACGACCGTTTTCTCCAATGAGAGGTTCATGATCTCTGGAATGTAACGAAGATCAACTGCGGGATGGCGTAACGCCTGCAATTCAATGGTGGAGCCTGGGGGAGTCATGCTCAGCACTTGCATTCGGTATTGTTTTGAAAAAGCTGCTGCCTTGTTCTTATTCCACAGCCATGTATGCAAGACTCCCATTCCCAAACCAAGGACGGCCATAAAAAAAAGCACCTGAACATGCCTGAAAGGCGATACCGATATTTCCCTGTGCTTCATGGCTTCCTCGACAGGCTCTTCCATTCTTCTTTTGTCAGCTCTGTTAATTGAAAGACTCGGTTACCGCCATGCCTGCGAATAAACACGTCCACATGATCCGGATCGACAGGTGCGACGGTTCTTCCCATGGGCCCAATGAAATCAGAGCCGGCAACCATGCTTGTTTCACGAGCATCGACAACTTCACCCGAGAAAAACTCTTGAACATAGAACCTTTCACAATGTGTGCTGGAAACAGCCAGATGCGTTTCTGGATCCAGAAAGACTCGAACCAGGCATTCGGTTCCACATGTGTAAAAGAAACGGCCATCCTGCAATTGGATACCGCATGCGTATTTCTCATAATCAGAAACCCGCATTCCACATACCGGACATGAATCTTCGAGCGTAATTTGAAACTCCTTATCGGCCGACAATCCCTTTTTTGCTGCTTTAATACGACTTGTAACGCCACCTTTTTGATTGCAACCCCATGGGCACAGGGCAACGCACACAATCAAGAGATTCCTGAATTTCATCGATCTGCTCCGCTTTAGTTCATTTCATCCATACAGCGGAACAGTGCATCGCACTCTAAGGTAACGATTTGCTGAATGAGATTTCTCAGAACGCGATTCATGTCTCCATCGACCGTATTGCCAACCACAAAGACACCCTCATCCCCTTCAAAGTTACTGATAGGTACAATGTAGGCACTGTTGAGAACGGGATGACCCGATGGCAGCAGGAAGGGTCTTTGACCCGATCCATCCCAATAAATGGGCATTCCTGTAAAAATGACATCGTGATAACAACCGCCATTGAGCTCTAAAAACTGCAGCCGCTTAAACTGTGATCCTTCTGATTGGTAAATAAATTGAAACTCTCCGTGATTGAGATAAGTCAAGCAAACAAGAGAAGCCCCGGTAACACTTTTGACGTAATGAAACAGTTGATCTAAGTAACCACTTCCCGGTGACATGGTTTTTATTTTGGAGAACATCTTAAAAACGGCATTGATAGTTGTATCCAGAGTGTTGAATACCATGAGCTGTTCTTCCTGTATTCGGCTTGTTTCCCCGAGTTTGGAATAATCTTCCAACAGTTTGGTATAGGCGTGGCCTATCTCCAGAAACCGCTCCTCTCGCTGACAATCATAAGTCGCCGTTTTCAAAAGATGATGAAGGAATTTCCCCAGCTTTTCCCAGTGTTCTTGTTTATCGATAAAAATGTCGTTCTGCTCATGGGTTCCCATAAAGAACAAACCGAGGGGCCTGTCATCCATTGCAAGCTGCATGAAGAAGAGTTCCTTAACCGAACACAGCTCGGGTATAAGAGGTTGACAGGGGTAGATTTGATTTGGAATGATTGACTCTGAATAAGCAAACTCCAAGAAACCACTAAACCCCATGTATTTTTCTGATTGCCCTTTGCCGCCGTCTTCCTCAAGCCTCTCTGAAATAGTCATTCTAAGAGCTTGATCTCCCAATCCCGATGACTCCCACCGCGTTAACCTGGACTGAAAAGAGGGCCAGGCCAACAGGAAGAAATCAACATGCAGAAGTTGACGCAACTTTTGAAATACCTGAACCAGAAGCTGTTTGGGGTTGTTTTGATGAACGAGACTGTTAAAAATCAGATCAACGTATTCAACTGCCTCCTGCATTGGCTGCTCAGGATCAATACTGGCCAGCCTGTAAAGATCCACCATCATTTGTCTGTCTTTTTTTGTAAAAGGTCTCTGCTTGGTAAAGAGTAACTGCCGATTATGTCTGCCTTTAAAACCGGGCAGCAAGAGATAGTGTGTATCTCTTAGTGGAAAGCCTGCCGGGAGTTTACCTGAAATGAGCTTATCTGCCTTGCGAATGCGAAACACAAAGCGATTGAACTCATTGCTGATGCCGGCAATGAGAACGGGCCCCTGTTTGCCGTAAAACAGGCTGTTACCCATGGCATCGCATTCCACACTGTAAAACTGCCTGAATTGAACCCATTGTTTCACTCTATTTGAAAAAGCCCTTTCTTTCTCGCTAATTGAGTTCTTACTCATGCTCTTTTGATTTTTAAAGTAGGTTTCAATCAGTCGCCAGTTTGACGAAAGGCTCCTTAGAATTGAAGGAGCAAGCGGACGATCTTTGTGTTCAAAAAAAATTCCCAAACTGCGTTTGGGGTTCATAATGAGCGTTCCATTGGGAAACAAATGACTGTGCTCAATTTTCACATTGGTAAAATGCGTTTGCAGCCAGACTGGATCCTCTGTAACCGCACCGAACTGAACGCTATGATCTGAGCCCTTTTCCAATAGAACAAGGGGAATCTCGGTCGCCTCAAAGTGCGCACGTAATAACGCTTCAATTGGAGTAAGGCATTTCAATTTAAAGTTAGCTCCTGTTTACACACCTGCAATCATTATTCTAACACCATGGACAAAACATCTCAACAGGTTAGCCTCCCGCCCTTTCCACCTTGTCAACAGCATATTTCAGTAGTGGAGCAGAGAGCTAAAGTCCTTTTATCAGGCCAACCGGAAAAGAAAGCGCAAATGGTGAAAGAGTGTTTCGTGTGTGATATTATCCACAATACCGTACCCATGCGGTTGCAAAACACGGTTGCTTTATGATCATATCGCATCGAGAAGATACCGCTTTCACAGTTCATCGCTGCCAAAAAGCAGGAGGTTTCATTGATTTATTTAGATAACAACGCCACGACACCCATTTTACAAGAGGTTCATTCTGCCATGAAAGATGTTTTAGATGATGCGTTTGGCAACCCGAGCAGTGTTTATCAAATAGGTAATCAGGCCCGCATAGCCATTGAAAAAGCCAGGGGATCTATTGCCCATGCCATTGGAGCGTTACCGTCTGAAATTATTTTTACGGGTTCAGGTACGGAGTCGGATAATTTGGCCCTTTTCGGTTCAGCCTTCGCTCACAAACAAAAGGGTAAAAATATCGTCATTTCCAATATTGAACATCCTGCGGTTGAGCAAACCGCTAAATGGCTTGAAGAGTTGGGTTTGGAGTGCCGTATAGCTCCTGTAAGAATTGTCGATGGTCGCGTCAGCCTGGACGCCTTCCTGGAATTAATGGATGAAAAAACGATTCTGGTCTCATGTATGCTGGCCAACAATGAAACAGGGTTGATCCTGCCTGTGGCCGATCTTTTCAGGAAGATGAAAACCAAAGGGATTCTATGCCACACGGATGCAGTCCAGGCTTTTGGAAAAGTAAATGTCAATGTCAAAGAACTGAATTGTGATCTGTTAAGCGTATCGGCTCATAAAATTCACGGTCCCAAAGGAACCGGTGCACTGTACCTGAAACGAGGCACGAAATTGACTCCAATGATTCACGGTGGCTCACAGGAAAACTCCAGACGGCCGGGAACAGAAAACGTTGCGGGTATTGTAGGTTTTGGCAAGGCTGTGGAACAGTTAGGCCACAGTGAAGAGAAAATAAGGAATTTGAGAGATTATTTTGAAGCCGAACTCAAAAAAACATTCAACAACCAAGTGGTCATTCACAATCAAAATCAACCGCGTACACCCAACACGGCCTCTGTTGGCTTTACAGGCATGGATGGCAACGTCATCTTGATTAAACTCGATCAAAAGGGAATCTGTGTTTCCACCGGATCAGCCTGCCACTCAGGTGCTCTGAGCACCAGTTCCACCCTGCTTAAGCTTGGAATACCCGAAAAAACGGCCAAGGGCACCATTCGCTTTTCCTTGTCGAGATGGACAACGAGAAGAGATATAGAAGACACGCTACAGGCATTAAAAGAGATTGTTTGAAACCGGGAATAAAAATATGATAAAAGCGATTAACCTCATAGGCATGGCCTTGCTGATTGCTCTGGCTGGCTGCAAGCAAACCCAAAGTGAAACACCCAGCATTCCGATCATTCAAATTAGCACTCCCGAGTCTAACAATTCTGAAGTCAAAGAAATCAATCTCAACGCCTTCAACTTTTTTGTAGCCATCAGTTACCCGGAATTTACCGAGCAGGACCTCAGAGACAGTGAGACGATGTCTTTTGTATTCGATCGTTTTATGGAGGACACCATATTCAGTTCTTGCGCAGAAAACGCCGGTATCGTTGTTGACAACAAGACTATTGACAACTTCATTCAGCTTGAATTGACCAACATGACTTTTAAACTGCAAACTGAAGAACAGCAGAATATGTACAGGAAAGAAATTAAACGACGTCTGCTCATTAAAAACTTTTTACACAGTCAGGTACTGGCTAAAATCAAGGTCACGGACGATGAAATTGAAGCTTACTATTTAAAGAATCAGTCACTTTACACCAAGGAAAAGCAGTACTGCATTCGGCAGGTTCAGCTTGAAACGAAAGAGTTGGCGGATAAATTCAGAATGGATTACAGCAAAGGCAACAAGAGTTTCAAGGAGCATGCAGAAATGACCATGAAAGGAAATGAACACGAACTGGCCCCATGTCTACCGTTGAATTCCTTTCCAGAGCCCTTTCAGAGATCCATCCGAAAAATGAAGCCAGGAAGTATTTCCAAAGTTCTTAAACTGGATTATGGAGACAAAACCCTTTATCATGTGCTGATGTTGGAGCGAATTATTCCTGAAGTGGATTATTCGCTTGAAGAAACAGCTTCCAATATCAAACGTATTCTGGAAAAAAGGCAAATTGAAAGACGATTGGCAGAAATGAAAGGCGACTTCAAAAAGAAACATCGCATTCAAATTCTCCATGAAAACCTGCCTTTTACCTATTTGAAGCCCGAAAACCGCAGGAGAGACTCATGATCTTATCATTGACATTACTTTCGTTCATCTTACTACAAGAGGGTGACTCATGGTTCGTTGACCGGGTGGCGGTAAAAGTAAACGATAAAATTATCAATGAACGGGAGCTCATGATTACCTACAAGAAGCAAAAAGCTCAACTGCTTCAAGAATACTCGGGTTCTGACCTGACCGCAGAATATGAAAAACTCTGGAATCAGATAATGGATGATGCCGTCGATCAGCTTCTGCTGTATGAAAAAGCGGTCGAACTGGGAATCGATATTTCGGAAGAAACCCTTGATGCCAATCTACAGAATCAGAAAGAATCCTATGGTCTGGATCAGGCAGAATTTGAAAAAATGCTCGAACAGCAAACCGGAATGACACTGCAGCAGTACATCGATTTCACCATTCGATTTCAAAGCGGACAGAGAGTTGTTCAGAGAGAAGTCTGGGGTGCCATTATCATCGATGACCCCGAAGTTGCCAAGTATTACCAGGAACACATCGATCAATACACCAATCCGGAAGTCTTTCAAATTGCAGAGATTGTCTTTCTAAAGGGCGAATCACCTGAAGCGGCCCGCGAAAAAGCACAAAAATGTTTAGCCGAATTAAAGGAAGGCTTCCCGTTTAGCAAGGCAGTTGAAAAATACAGTGAAGCGGCCTCAAAGGCCATTGGCGGTGATCTGGGAGAACTCTTTATAGGTGATTTGAATCCCACTATTGAAAAGGCCGCTCAAAACCTGGAAGTCGGAGCCTATTCAAAAATCATCGAACTTGAAGCCTCGTATTACCTGATTAAGTTACTGAAAAGAACAGCAGCAACCCCCAAGCCTATAGATGAAGTTAAAGAAGAGATTAAAATGTCACTCAGAGAGCCTCGATTTGACGCAACATTTGACAAGTACCTCAAGGGTCTTCGCAATGAATACCTCATTGAAAAGTTGATAAGCAAGCCATCACAGGGGTTTTAAATTAGAGAATCACGTCCTGAACTGCAAAGACGCTTGCAATGGTTTTGTGTGAGGCTAACTAATAGGAATATCGGTGTTTATCTGTGTTCATCCGTAGTCTCTTTTTTTAAAACCACAGATGGACACGGATGATTTTTAACCACGAATGAACACGAATTCACACGAATGATTGAATGGAATATGGAACAGCCAAATAAAGTTTTTTTATTTAATGAATCACGTTCAGAACCTCAAATGCATAACCAGTGATTTTGTGCGTGGCTACCTATATGAACATCTGTGTTTGTCTGTGTTCATCTGTGGTTTCTTTTTTTTAACCACTGATGCACACAGATGGACACGGATGTTTTTAACCACAAATGAATCTGTGGCACCCAAATAGAGGTTTGCAGTTGAACATTGAACATGGTGGAACTGAACATGGGAGACTGAACATGGAGACTGAACATGGTGGAGACTGAACATGTGGAGACTGAACATGTGGAGACTGAACATGGGACACCCAAACATCGTTTTTTTTAATGAATGAATCACGTCCTGAACTTCAAAGACAATTACAATTATTTTGTGTGAGGCTTACTAATAGGAATATCTGTGTTTATCTGTGTTCATCCGTGGTCTCTTTTTTTAAACCACAGATGGACACGGATGATTTTTAACCACGAATGGACACGAATTCACACGAATGATTGAATTGAATATGGAACAATCAAATAAAGATTTTTTAATTAAGATGAAGTTCGAGGATGAAGTTCGAGGACACCCATAGTTTTAATGATGAAGTTCGAGGACACCCATAGTTTTAATTAAGATATTTTAAAATCTTCCTCCTTATATTTGGAGGGGTGCTCTCTTTTCATTATTATGTCAATAGGGAAATGCTGCTCCCTAATTTTATAGCTGTGAAAATTATTTTTCTTTGGATAAATATTTATGTTTTTCATCAATACTTTGTTTTGTTCTGTTATTCATGTGGAAAGACAAATTTCAATTTAAAATTTGGCAATGAATATCTCTGCAAAAGCTGTAAGACGAAATTGGACTCCCCAAAAAGAAAAGAAATAAATGGATATATACCTGCAATTGCCTTGCTTTTGTTTTGTTTTCTATTGCCAATACTGTTTTTAATTATTAAACCGGAGCCGCATCTTCAATCAGAATTAAAAACAAACCTGTTAATAGAAGCTAAAGAAGTGTTTGAGGATTACAATTTACATAAAATGGAAGTGCTTCCATATAAAGGTTCTTATAAGAAGTTTAAATACGAAGTAACAGATTCAAAAGAGCTGGATACATTTAAGAAATCGATTCTCTCTATCACAAAAGAACAAAATAAAAATCACAATGGACCTATATTTGAGGCCAAAATGATTCTGGAAATTTCCAATAACAGTTCTGAGTTAATTTCGAGAACCTATTTAATCCGGATAGGGAGAGAATCGCAAGACGATTTGTATATTGCTAAACTAGGAAGTCAATATTCTGAAATCACCCTTCATGGTTGCGGACAATGGTTTTTAAAGAGGTTTCAAGATGGCTTGTTATCGAGTCATGCATCGTCTGAATAAATAGTTTGGAGTTGGTTGGTGTATTTAGTGTATGACGTTATACAGCTGGGATTCATTATTTGGAATGATCGAAGAAAATGGGTGATCCCGAGGTTGTTGATTTGATAAACCGTTTCATAAAAAGGACAAAGGATGGATTAAATACATCATTTGAAAGCAGGGAAAATCGTTGAGCCAATTCTGGGGATTTTTATTGGCCAGATAGAATGCTCAGTGTTTATTGGAAAAATGAAGTCATTTCGTGGATATTAAGGTGCTATGGGATGACTGTGATTTTTTTCTATCTACTTTTTTACTGAAAAGCCGTTAAAAGAATGCTTGCAGCACGTTTAAAATCTGGAAAACAGCCATACCGATCATGACGAGCCCTGCAATTAAATCGGATATATTGCGGTATGATTCAAATAGCTTCGAGGCCGTGTAGCCCACAACGAGCAGGCCGGGAATGGTTCCCAGGGCAAAGATAAAAGCTAAAATGCCTCCGGAAATCAGGTTGCCGCTGGATAGAGCCACCGCAAACGCTGCGTAGGAGAGACCACAGGGTAAAAAACCGAAAAGTATGCCCAGTAAGTAGTAAGACACATTTCCCCGCAAATCGGCAAACTCGCGTTGGAAGAACTTGAAGCCCGGTATCAGGTTTGGATTTGCATTTTGCATCCAGTTTGGAGAAGGGATCATGCCGAGTTTCGACAGGCCAAACCAGAGCAGAAAAAGGGAAGAAAAAACCGTCATTGCCAATTGAATATAGATTGTAACGGACAGGAACTTCTCCCCTCCGGCATGTAAAAGCTGGCTTAATCCGCCTAGCAGTGCTCCAAAGAAGACATAGGTATTCATTCGACCGAAATGATAGCAAAGATGAGGTGCAAGGCGTTTCTCCCGACCAGGAAAGGCCAGCACAAGCGGACCGCACATGCCGACACAGTGTCCTGTTCCCAGGATGCCTAAAAGGAAGATGGATGTATATGTAACCGTTTCCATTACACACTCGAATTTGATGCAATAATCAATTTTACTTGAATAATATAGACCGTAGACCGTGCAAACGTCTTTCGACCCACCCACTCTACAGGTAACATCTTACTCTTTTTCCAATTTAGACTCACGAACAATATGGTACGCTGGTATATCGCCTTAAATCGGATTGAAAAATTGAACCAGCTAAAGGGGTCACTGTGTCTGGAGGAAGTGATATGGAAGGCGTTCTGATCGTGTTGGATGTAAAGAGTAGATAAAATATAGCCTATTTAGGATATTATTTTTTGATCGACGGTAAAATTTAAGTTATGATTACGGTGTTAATAATGAATTGTTGAAATTTGATTCCGTGGTATTCACATTATGGAATTGAGGTGTCATGTGAAGGAAGCTGTAGAAAAACCAATTGGCGATGTCCTGAAATCATTCAGTGTGCTCTGTGATAGATGTAAGTGTTTTCTTACAAATGACAAGCGGCAGTTATATGTTTTATCCGTTGTGAAAGTCGATACAGATAAGAAGCTCATTTGGTTGAAGAAACCGGGTGGGCGTAATCGGGCTCTTAATTTGGAGCAGAAGTGGAGTGCCACCCTGAGAGTAGCGGAATCGGTAGCTAAAATGGATGTGGAGTCCATCGTTTCCAATGGAAATCAGCTCATTGTCAAGTTAGATTCCAATGTTCAGGTTACATCACTTAGAAGTCATATTCGGATGCAGGCAAAATCCCGCAGTCCCGTTTACATGAGTTTTGAGTCGTCACGCTTCTCCATGGAAGGGGTATTAACTGATTTTGGAATGGGTGGAGCGGGGCTGTCTCTCGATGCAGATCCTGAGCTGTCTGAAGGGGACATTGTCTATCGCGTTAAATTTGTCATTAACGGTATTAAGTTTTTTATCGCAACTGCGCGGGTGGCTCATTTGGAGTGCCTTGAACACGAATGGCATGTTGGACTTGCTTTTGACCACATTTCTCAACAGACCAAAATAGGTTTGACAGAGACGATTCACAGTATGAAAGAGCGGAAAATGAACTACCTTATTTCGGTTGAAGGTTGAAAAAGAACAGTTTTAATGTCACCACCGAGATACATTTTGCTGTTTTTGGGATTTAAAAAATCTGCTTGTTTTCTGGTTTCCAGATAGAAGACACCTAATCCGCGCAATTCCACTCTGCCATCTTTTTTGAGTCCTTCGGATATTAACTCAAAAACCTGATCGATGTACCATCTGGCTTCTTTCCGGCTCAAGCCGGATCGTGAGATCAATAAGCCGACCAGTTCGTTTCTATTCAAAACAAGGCTCCTGATTCAAGATCCATGTTTTGCCGGAACAACATCTGAAGGACTGGATTGCTGTTTTTTTGGAAAAGAACATGTCGTAAAACGGGGTTGTCATCTTTCTTACCACAGTTTGAGGAGTGGAAGAACATCTTCCTGAAGTTATTCTATCGTCAATAAAAGGCAACTTACAGATCTTTTTCAGCTGAAGGCTTCAATTCATTGTATGATTGTACGGCCTGCCGGTGTTTAAAAACATCACCAAACCGATGGTACCATGGTGGTAAAAGTCAAATAAGGCCAGCCTGACCGAAGAGGAAAAAAACTGTACTTTTTCCAAAAACTCTTCTGAATGAATGAGATAAGACAATTTGTCAGTGAGATTCGGGATGCAGGTTTCCAGGAGTAATTATGAAAAATATGCGAATGATTGTAGGCATTCTATTGATTCTGTCAGGAGTTGCTTTGTTGATGTCCACTCACTTTAAGGAGGAAAAAGGTAAACTGATTCTTACGGAAGAGCGTGCCGAGAAGGCGAAGCCAGAATTTCCAGGAGAGGCTGCCGCTTATTGGACAGATCGATTGAAGACGAAAGGAGACCTCAATCCCGCGTTTTTAAACTGGCGTATCAAAAAGGATCTTCTTCATAAAAAACAAATGAAAAGCAAGTCTGGAGAACCGTCCTTTTTACCTCCAATGGCATTTGAAAACTACGGTCCCGGTAATTTCGGCGGACGTGTGCGGAGCCTTGTGGTTCATCCTGAATATCCCGATCGGATTTTAACTGCTGGTGTTAGCGGCGGTGTTTGGAAAACCGTTGACGGCGGTGAAACATGGCATGCTCAAAGTGATTTTCTCTCCAATATTGCCATTAGCTGCATGGTGATCGATCCCGATCGACCCGATACAGTTTACATGGGAACAGGTGAGGGCTTTTTTGGCTGGGGTATGGCTCGCGGAATGGGTATTTTTGTCAGTCACGACTTTGGTTCCAGTTGGGAGTTCATGGAATCAACAGCCAATGTGAATTTCTACCATGTCAATCGTCTCGCTCGAATTCCCAATACCCAAATTCTCATGGCTGCTACCAGATCGGGGCTCTTTCGCTCGGTCGATCTGGGTCAAACCTGGCTGGAAGTTTCAGGTATGGCGGCAAATAAGCGCGGTTTTGTCGATCTCAAGGTCGACCCGACCAATCCGGATATTCTTCTGGCAAGTCACTTTGGTGAGTCTTCAGGTGGCATAACAGAAATGACTACCCTTAACATCGACGCTCCAGCTCATCTTGCTGGCACGTTACTAAATGCTTCAGCGAGTTTTGGACCGAGACTTTCAGAGGTAGGCCCCCTATCTGGACAGTTGGTGCTCTATGATGACCCAGCTTCTGAGGACTCATTTGGCTGCGAATCTGCTGATAACAGCAGTCAATTGAGTGGGAATATTGCGTTGATCGATCGGGGTAGCTGTCAATTTACTGTCAAGGTAAAGAACGCCCAGAATGCCGGAGCTGCAGCTGTTCTCATTGTCAACCATTCTTCAGGACCGCCAACCACCATGGGTGGAGCGGATGCGAGTATTAACATTCCGGCCTTAATGATTTCAAAGGAAGACGGAGACCGCATTAAACCTCATCTTGAAAGCGGCGTGTTTGTGACATTGGATGGGGAAAGCCGGATTGGTGGCGGACAATTTATATGTCGCAGTGCTGACAAGGGCGCCACTTTCGAAATACTCGGTAGTGCTCATGGCTTACCTACCAGCAATTTATCCAGAATGGAAATTGGCTGGGGGCATGACGGTGTTGTCTATGTTGCGGTTTCTGATGACGAATTTGAAACACTGGGACTGTGGCGTTCAGCCGATCGCGGTCTCAATTTCACCAAGACTGCTTCAAGAGCGAAGTTTATTGAGCGACAGGGCTGGTATGACTTGGTAGTCGGTGTGGATCCAAGTGATTCGAACCGCGTTTACCTGGGCGCGGTGGATCTTTTCCGTTCAGTGGATGCAGGTGAGCGAATTCAACAGGTGAGTATATGGAACCCCAGCGGTGGGCAAACTCCGAAGTATGTTCATGCAGATCTTCATGCCATCGCTTTTCATCCTGAAGATCCGAGTACTTTTTGGGTTGGCTGTGATGGCGGAGTGTATAAGTCCAGGGATGGCGGGACGACCTTCAGTTCACTTAACAACGATCTGAGAATAGCTCAAAACTACGGTTTGGCAGTTCATCCCTCAGATGACAGAGTCATTACCGGAACTCAGGATAACGGAAGCCATATGTTCTACGGTGAAAAGGCGATATGGCTTGAGTGGTATGGTGGCGATGGGGGATTTTGCGCCTGGGATCAACAGGATCCCGATTATATCTACGGCTCCACACCCAACGGTGGTCTTTACGGCTCCAGCAACATGGGCGGCAAGAGCCAGAAAATGGAATTACCGGACACAACCGGTGCACTTTTTATTCAGCCCTTTGCTCTTGACCCCAATAATGGCGATCGCCTCATGGTGGGGACGGACAATGTGTTCTTTACAGATAACGCCCGGCAGCTAAAAAACGCGAACTGGCGCGATGTATCCGGAGACATTGAAAGTATCTACGCAATGGCTTTCAACCCTGTTGACGGTGAACACGTCTTCGTCGCCAACAAATCAGGTGTCATCTATCAGAGTTCACAGGTTTCCACCTCAACAGCATTCCAGAGCGTGACGACAATGCCTGGCAGACCAACCAGTATCTTTTTTGATCCCACTGATGAACTGGGCAATACGTGTTACGTAACGCTTGCTTATTACAATACCGATCGCATCTGGAAAACAACCGACCGCGGCCTTTCATGGCAGTCGATTCACGGCAACTTGCCGGAGATTCCTGTGCATTCAATTGTCAACGATCCATTGTTTCCTGAACGTCTTTTTGTCGGAACGGAGCTGGGTTTGTTTGTCGGGCATCCAGTTGACGGATCATACTCCTGGGAACAGTACGACTATGGAACAGCCTGGACACGGGTGACGAACCTCATTTGGGGTGACGATCAGACCCTGTGGGTATCAACCTATGGAAGAGGAACTTACCGCGTCAGCCGCAATCCTTTACAAACCGAACTGAAGACCAGTCAGATACTGGGAGATGGCGATAAGTATCTCGATACAGGTGAAAAACATCTTCTCTCTGTTTGCCTGAAAAATACCACTCCACTGGAGCTTGATTCCCTGTCAGTTGATTTTGAGATACCTTCCAAGGCCTTGAATCTCTATGGTCAGTGCCAGAATTTTCACCTTAACGGCTATGAAGAAAAAGTGGTCAGCTTCGTAGTTGAACAGACAACGGTTCTTTCTGAACCTGCTGAGGAAACCCTTCACGGAACGGTTACTGTCGGTTCAAGCTCATTTCCCATCTCGACTTCGATCACCATGTGTGCCAATCCAAACAGGAAGACAGGTATCTATCACTATGAAGCAGAAGCACTGAGCCCCATGGTGTCAACAGCTGAGCTTGGGAAAACAGGCTGGGATATTTCATCGAGTTTGTTTCACGGTGGTCAGAGCTCTGTTTACGCAGAGGAAGACAGTTTTTATTCCTTGAAAACGCTGACAACGCCTGAATTTGAACTGAGAGAAGAAGGGATGCTGAGTTTTTGGCTGGCGTACAACCTTGAAGGCGACTACACCCAGAAATGGGATGGTCTTGTACTGGAGTATCGCGTTGACGGTGGTGCCTGGGAGGATTTAGGCAGCCAAAATAGAGGGATTCCCTACGATGGAACGCTTATGATCAACAACCCGCTTTACTTGAGAGAATCCTGGTCTGGTACGCAGCGCGAATGGCGGGAAGCACTGGTTGGATTGAACCATCCTGCTGGTACCAAGGTTCAGTTTAGGTTCAGACTGGGTTGCGATGGTGCCGCTAAATATATCGATGGCGGAGTCTGGTTGGATGACCTGACAGTTAGTGGCGTAACATGGGAGGAAGCTCCTCTTCCTGATACCGATATTTGCCAGGACTGTTATATCCAGCCCAGTCAGAAACCGTCACAGGTTTTTCTGCCCTATGTGGTTGGAAGTGATGGTCGGGACACCCTTGTTTCAGTTATCAATGCATGGGAGTCAAGTCCTGTTGACATGGAATTGGTGGCTTTTAATCGCGAGGGTATTGCCTTGATTCAAACCAGCAAAGAGATACCGCCCCAAGCGGTATTCAAAATTTCAATTAACGAATGGGCTCCGGAGTTGTCTTCACATATTGCCTGGATACAGGTGGGCTCCAGCCACAAGCTCGAAGTATGTGCCGAGAACCGGGATGCGGCCACCTGGAGCGCCTATCGTGCTTCAGATCAGCTCTCAGATCAACTTGTTGTGCCTCATGTGGCAAAACAAACACAGCTTTTTGAAACGCACTTACTGATGGTCAATGCGGGGGAAGACCATTCGTCGCTCTTGCTGAATAGCAATATCGGCAGTGAATTCACATTGCACCCCAATGTACCGCCTTACCAGCAGGTTCACAAGCGCGCGGAAGAAGTTCTCGGATCAGAGATTAGCACGACAGACTGGGCCACGCTGAACATGAGTAATCCCTCGCTCTCCGCTATGGAGTTTTTTACGGACCCGGGCCAGAACAGCCGCAAGGCGTCTCTCGGGCTTAATACAGAGAGCGGAAAACGCCTCCGGTTCCTGCATATTGCCAGTGACACTCAACTCTTCTGGACCGGGTTGGTCTATTTCAATACCAGTGATCAGTCAACAAGTCCGGAAGAGATTTACTACGATAGCGGCGGTAACCTGCTTGAAACCAAGAGTGTCACTCTCCAACCCTTTGAGAAGAGAACCATTCTCTTTGATCACAATACCGATAACGCGGTGTTTCCTGCTGATTCCTCCTGGATGGAAGTCAACGCCGATCAAAACTTGATTGGATACGAGCTCTTTGGTGCCAGTACCTTATCGGAGAATTCTTTTTTTGCGGGACTGCAGGGAAGCTATTCGCAGGGTAAGCGTCTGGCTTTTCAGGTTTTCAATGCCAATGAAGAAGAGTGGACAGGACTGGTATTAATTAATGCGGGTCAGGTTGCTGCTGCCATGTCTTTGAGTGCTTTTGATGCTCAGGGCACCCTGTTGGAAACAGTGACAACGGATGTTCTGGCGCCCAAATCCAAATCGGTCTTTCTAGGAAATAATCTCTTCTCCAGTGAAACCAGGGCCAATACGGTCTGGATTATGGCTCACGCGGAAGATTCCAGTTGGGATGGTTTCAGTATTTGGGGTGATCACGGAACATCTGTCCGGAACTATTTGGCAGGAATTAGAGCTGCTGGAGAATAAGGATTCACATTTCGTCAGCAAATAGGAGGAGAACTCTGGCTGCGGGCTATGCGGTAAGCTCCTAGAGTTTGCCCATGGACCAAAGCTTCATGAGTTCTTCTGCAAGCTCCGCTTCAGAGATGAGTCTTTTTTTCAACAAGAGATGGTACATACCCACAAGACGCTGTTCCATGCTGAAGGAACCGAGATTTGAATTGGAAGGAACTTTCCTGACCGGAGTGCTTGGGCGCGCAGCTGCAGGCGGTTGAAAGCTCTGCCCCAGCTCAAGTAGGTCGCTGTTTAAAGAGGGTTCCTCTTCCAATTTAGGTTGACTGTCGGGGATTGGATCAAGCCCTGAGGCCGCATGTGGAATAGGGATTTCAGATTCAGACTGGTCTCCAAATAATATGAGATCCGGATCGGCTAAGGCAGCCCTTCCGCCGTGATTTTCCATGTCGTCTTGTTCAGATATACCGGTAAATGCAGGGTTCATATCTTCTCCAATCACAATCTCTTTGTTGCTGGAGTTGACAAAGCTGTTTGCTAGATAATACTTGTTGATAGCATGAAGTATAGCGGAGTAACTGGTGATAACGGGTTCAATATGATGGCCCGTAATGAAAGCAACCTGGTCGATCGCGTTTAAATCGGTTGGATCAGCAAGCGCGACAATGAGTGTGTTTTTATCTCTCATTCTAATGGGTATGAGATTGAATTTTTCGACTACTTTTTGTGGAACTTTACTCAAAATCTTTGGAGAAATTTCCATTTCTGTTAAATTGACTTCCCTAAACCCTGTTTGGGCGGAAAGGAATTTCAATAAAACGGACTCTTTGATCGCTCCAGTCATGACCAGATTGGAGCCCAGTCTGCCACCCCAGTTTTTTTGTCGTTCCAGGCCGTTTAAAAGCTGTGCCTCAGTGATCAAACCAGCACGTATGAGCATTTCTCCCAGTTTTTTCTTCTTCAAAGTTCTTACTCCTGCAATTTGATGTATTTATAACAAATCTATCCCAGATGACACCACCTTGTCAAATACCTCTTGGTGAAAGTGTCAATTAATCTGTGTCAGCAGGATTTTCATTAACTTTTGCGAGACTTGTTTCAGGGAAAAGGGACTAGGGGCAGGGAAGCCAATTGACTTTGGGTTTGATTGCCAATTAAACCGAATCCTCGAATAGGACTAGAGGCTTTAATGGTTAGATGAGTACATGCTGTGATATCCTGTATGTACTGATCCAGCAGAAAGACGGATTTCCCGTTGCCCGGCAGTTCAATAGCTGAACTTTTCTTTACCGTGCCATCTTTTAAATGGGCTTCCAGGTAGAAACTGTCGTCTTGATTGGTGGTATTGACCACCGCAATACCCGTCCAATAGGTATCCGATGAATTGAAATACGGTAAAACAAGCTGTGTGTCGGACTTCAGGTTTCCGGGTATTAGAGCCAATTGTTCACGTTTCTCCATTCCCATCAGGAGAAAAGAGAGAACGGACTCATCTGACTCCAGGGTCAGGTAAGTGGCATTGATATTCTCCGAGTCAGGAAAAACAGATTCCAATAAAAAGGCTTTTCGGGTTAGCGCTTGAATTTCAAGTTCGCCCCTAGAGAGAATTTGTCTGTCTTGATCCAGCATTGAGAGTGTAACCTTGGTGGAAATGGGGTTAGGATTGTTGATAACGCAGCCATTCCACCAGCCGTTTGACTTGCTGCCGAGATGGTCAAACTCCCAATTTGTACTTGAAGAGTTGTTAAGAGGAAGTGATGCCAATTGACCTCCGTCTTGTACTTTGTGGTAAACCAGAAGACCACTGGCACTTGAAATCTCGGCATCTACCTGGAACCAGGAGATTCTGCTTTCATTGGAAAAGAAATCACTGTCCTTGTAGACGACTGTAGCACCGGGAAAGAGAATGGCCGAAATGTGCTGGTTCATTTGGCCGGGAACATTGAAGAAGAATCTCGGGGATTCGTTTCCCGAAGCGAGAATATAAGCCGTTGTTTCCCATAATGACGATTCTGTAATGTGCGGGGCGACAAGAGTTTGCCAACTGCGTTCGTTGGATCTGACCAGGTCAAAGAGCCCATTTTCCTGATCGAGAATAACACCAGTGGATTCAAACGGTTGATCTGAATATTGTTCAACCCATGCCAGTATTTCATCTGCCTGTTCACCATAGGTGTCTTTAATGGAAAAATCTTCGCTTCCCATTGGGGGCAGGCTGGTTTCGCCCCGGATCCTCAGGAGTAATCCGTGTTTATTGGAGAAACGGGAGACAAATCTTGAAGGCTGGTCTGATAAATTGACCGTGCGAAGATGGAATTGGCGTTTTTTGCGATCGTATGCCGTGTAAGGAAGGACACGACGATAGAGATAGATGTCTTCATAGTTCAGTTCCGCAATATGGTTAAAAACCGGACCATAGCGCGATAAGATGCCGTCTGTACCTAGAGGGCTGAGAATATCCGCATAGGCAAATAAGATCATGCTGGCATTCATAATATTGTTGTCCAGACAAAGAGCCATGCCTGACAGCTCTATAAAACCATGAACGGGGAACGTCCCTTCAAGCAATGTGATGCGATAGCCGATAATCTTACCGTTGATATATCCCGGAGTTATTGACCAGGATTCATTGTCTGCCGGGTAAACTTGCAGTGTGTTTTCCTTGAAGAACATGCCTTCAGTCGAGCATTCATACGACTCAACAAAACGGTCATTGTTTAATCTTACAGTCGATAGGCAAACAAAAAACTGGCTTCCTGGGTGCCATTCATAGTCGCTGCAATTTGAGATAAAAACCGAAGGAACCGCTTCACAGTTGTGTCTGAGATCAATAGCACTCAGTTTACTAAGGGTTATAGGCTGTGGTGGTGTAGAGAGTTTTTGGGGATCGGTTGTCATTCGATAACAGGCAATATGAGATGCACCCCGTGCAATTTCTGTATCGTTGGAAAAGGAAACACCGGTATTGGTACCCGGTACAACAATGTCATCGGTCTCTACACCCGTCGTTTTGTGGTCAAAACTGATAAAATCAAGAATGTCCATATCTCCCGCATTGAACTTGGGCGTGTTCTCGTAGTTTGCATAAAAAATAGTAGAAGCCAGTTCACCGGAGTTTTGAAATTCATTGCCATTTGATGGAGTAGAGGAGCTGGGATACACAGAAAAATGACCTTCGATCCCCAGCGATAATGAGGCCTTATCGTCATAGTTGGGGCTTGTGTGAGAGCCCTCCTTGTACAACCAGAGACTGGTTGGTACATTGATCCTGATCCATCCGTCCTTTTCACCTTTTATGAGGCGCACCAACTGAACGGCATTTGGAGGGAGGTCAGATGCCAGGTGGCTGGAATCACTGGTTCGAATGGCCAGGTTGATTGGATCAGCCAAATCGGGATTGGAATCTGGACGCAAATCGACCAGTGTTCTGGCCCAGCCATGGGCATGCAAGATGCGGAATCGTATGTACGAGGGGTTCTCGTAGCTTACATCGGGAAATGCGTCTTCCGTGAATACAAGTGTGAAATTACCAATTTGTTCACAGCATCCTTCATGGTGAACATCCTCAATTCCTGTTCGGACATCAATTCCAAAGATTGAAAGAGAAATAAAAAATAGAGGGAGAATCCACTTGGTCATAAAACCACCTGTTAATATCGTTCACGCCAACATCTATGCATGATGTTTGCCATAATTTATTAACTATTTATATTGTTTGGTTTAGTTGTTTTTTTTGTTGAGAGTCCAATTGGTGAAAATATTGTTTTTATTGCTTACCAAGACAGTCAAGAATGTTGAGTTGTTATTTGGTTTACTGTGAGAAACCCTGTCCCGCGGACGAGGCGGCGAATGTTGGACATGAGATTTGTTTGTAAAACTATTCCATTGGGCAGACAGGTCTGGGTTATAATGAGGCACGGCCGTCTGTATCATTGGATTTCTCTTTAACATAGCTGTATCTTTAAACCCCGTTTGTATTCATTCAAGCGGAAGTCTTCAATTGAGTTTGAATCATCTTTACAGTCGGAATCATAACAAAGCATTTCATAGGAAAATAAATTGAAATGATAAATTTAACTGAATAAGGAGCCACAAATGAAATATGCCTACAACGAAGAACAGCAGTTGTTAATCGACAGCGTTGCGAAATTTGCAGAAGAACGAATCAGACCTCACGTGATGGAATGGGATGAACGCGAGTTTTTCCCAAAAGATCTTTTTCATGAGATGGGTGAACTGGGGCTATTGGGTGTTCTCGTTCCAGAGTGTTACGGTGGCTCAGGCTATTGTTATGAGGATTACGTGGCAATTATCGAAGAAATTTCTTCTGTCTGCGGAGGTGTAGGTCTCGGAATTGCCGCTCATAATTCTCTCTGTACAGGACACATTCTTCAGTGTGCCAACGAGGAACAGAAGAAAAAGTACCTGCCGCCGCTGGCATCTGGAAAGTCAATTGGAGCCTGGGGATTGACAGAGCCTGGTTCCGGGTCCGATGCGGGCGGCATGAAAACGACAGCAGTCAAAGTAGATGGTGGTTATCTTTTAAACGGAACGAAAAACTTCATTACTCATGCTATTTCCGCTGACATTGCTGTGGTTCTGGTTTCGACTGATTCCAGTTTGAAAACGTCGGGTATCAGTGCCTTTATTTTGGATAAAAGCATGAAAGGCTGGGGTGGCGGCAAGAAAGAGAGCAAACTCGGCGTTCGATGCTCTGAAACAGCCCAGTTAATTCTGGAAGATTGCTTTGTTCCCGATTCCAACTTAATTGGCAACCTGAACGAGGGTTTTAAACAGGCCATGAAAGTGCTCGATGGCGGTCGAATCAGCATTGCCGCGCTATCGCTTGGTATTGCCAGGGGTGCTTTGGAGACGGCCCAGGCTTATGCAGGGGAGCGCCAGCAGTTCAATCGACATCTGAATCAATTTCAAGCCATTCAATTTAAGCTGGCCGATATGGCCACTCAACTGGAAGCGGCTCGATTGTTGACTTTAAGGGCCGCTTATTTAAAGGATAGCGGGCTGCCTGTCACGCTGGAGTCGGCGATGGCAAAGTATCACGCCAGTGAAACAGCGGTCAGAAACGGGGAAGAGGCCGTGCAAATTCTCGGTGGATACGGCTATCTGAAAGATTATCCGGCGGAAAAATTCTGGCGAGATGCCAAGCTGTGTACCATCGGCGAGGGTACATCTGAAGTGCAGAAGATTGTTATTGCCCGTGAACTGAAAAAGAGGGCCGGCCGGCAGTGAAGACGATCCTGATTACCGGGGGCATTGCCTCGGGTAAAACTCTAGTCTCAAAAACCTTGAGATCCATGGGTTGTCCCGTTATCGATGCAGACCAAATAGCCAGGAACGTGGTTCAACCTGGCTCTTTGGGGCTGGCACGTGTTCTCAAGGCATTTGGTTCGGAATTTCAGCTCGCAGACGGTAGTTTGAACAGGTGGAAAATGAGAAACCACATTGCGTGTCACAAACCGGAACAGGAAAAACTGAACCGAATATTGTTTCCCTTCATAAGAAGTGCCATTGAAGCTGAACTGAATAGGTTGAGGCAGGAAAACCATCAAATGGCCTTTGTTGAAGCGGCTCTGGCCATTGAATCGGGGTCCTACAAAACGTATGACACGGTTTTACTCGTTACGGCACCGCGAGCAATTCGCATGAAACGCTTACTCGCAAGAGACGGGATGACCGAACCCGCGGCGCGTGGGCTCATGGATAAACAGATGTCCGATGAAGAGAAGTCCAAGCTGGCAGATTTCATTCTGGTCAATGACAAGAGCCCGGATGAACTGATTCAAAAGGTAAAAAACTGGTTGAAGGACTTTTTAGAGGGTAATAGCCTAAAAGTTTGTGAGGGGTTTAAACACAAAGCGCAAAAACTTCATCATGAAATCGGGTAAATTACATGGGTTAAGTGTTATAATAAACGAGTATACACTTTGGGAGTTTGGCGATGACTCAATCAAAAAGAATGTATTTGTACCTTGAAAACAAAGGCAAGATGTTGCTTGATACACAATCCATTCTTTCAATAGGTAGAACTCCAAGCAATGTGATTGTCATAAGCAGTTTAACGGTATCGAGACATCATGCCAGGATCATTTACAACGATGGCGCTTATTTCCTTCAGGATATGAATAGCAGAAACGGAACTTTTTTAAACGGCAAACGCATCAGGAAGGCAAGACTGTCCAATGGGGATCAAATCAATATCGGCGGATATCAAATAGGGGTTCAGGGAGAAGAGGACCTGCCAAACGACGACGAGGACACACTGCGTGATATAGAAAATGTCTTTGCAACCACCATTGATATTCGCAGGGAAGCGTTTGGCTTGATGGTAGGCAATGTCACAGGTGACCTTTCTTCAATTTCAATTGACGAGATTATTCAAATTATTGTAATCAGCAACAAAACAGGTGTTCTGAAACTGGTGGCGGAAGATCAATTACCCCGTGGAGAAATTTTCTTTAATAAAGGAGAGATCACTCACGCTGTCTCTCACGATATTGAAGGAACGCAGGCCGCCATTGAACTCCTGCAAACGGATGCCGGTGCCTTTGAATTCTTGATCGATGTTCAAACCAAAGAGCGAAGTGTTTATAAAACAACCATGTGGCTTTTATATGAGGCTCATCGTAGAAGGGATGAAAAGAATCGTGTCTGAGCTTAGTCCACTTGGTTTTACCATTTCGTATTTATCCCTTGGTTGAAGATTGAAAAAACATGCTGTGCAATAAAGACGGTCATGGAAACAAGCATTTGGGACGCTCCCTCTAACAAGCGGGAAGAAAGTGCAATTGTACAAGAGCGATTGCGTCTGTGTTTCTCAAGAAAGAGCGTTGGTTCATGAAAACACGGATACTTAAAAACAGAGCTCCAGTAACATAAATGAACCCTATTCACCGATTTTCATTACGAGGTTTAACATACCTATTTTAACGCGATTTGTATTTAAGTTGCGCCGTGACTTCCTATCAAATCCATCTTGTTGTTGATTT
>PDUC01000054.1 GCA_002747255.1 Acidobacteriota bacterium
CCACCTGGATACCCTGGTTAAGGGCATGGATTAACTTTGAAATGGCTTCTTTTTCATAGTATAAAAGGGCTATGCCGATTTACGTAATGAAAATCGGTGTATATGAATATCTGTGTTGATCTGTGTTCATCTGTGGTTCTTTTTTTTAACCACAGATGGACGCAGATGCACACGGATGATTCTTAACCACGAATGAACACGAATAGACTCGAATGGTTTTCAGGGTACCAGCTTTAAATCCGGAACTCCCAAACAAAAGGTTTTTATGGTGGAATAATTCCCTGAAACTCAGATACACAACCTATGGTTTTGTGAGCGGTTTTCCTATATGAATATCTGTGTTGATCTGTGTTCATCTGTGGTTCCATTTTTTTTAACCACAGATGGACACAGATGCACACGGATGATTTTTAACCACGAATGAACACGAATAGACTCGAATGATTTCAGGATATCAGCTTTAAATCCGGGATCCCCAAACAAAGGGTTTTTAATGGTGGAATAATACCCTGAAACTCAAATACTCAACCAATGATTTTGTGCGCGGTTTTCCTATAGAAGCATCTGTGTTTATCTGTGTTCATCTGTGGTTCTTTTTTTTAAACCACAGATGGACACAGATGCACGCGGATGATTCTTAACCACGAATGGACACGAATGGACTCGAATGATTTCAGGGTATCAGCTTTAAAGCCGGGATCCCCAGACAAGGATTTTTTAATGGTGGAATAATGCCCTGAAACTCAAATACTCAACCTATGGTTTTGTGCGCGGTTTTCCTATAGAAACATCTGTGTTGATCTGTGTTCATCTGTGGTTCTTTTTTTAAACCACAGATGGACACAGATGCACACGGATGATTCTTAACCACGAATGGATACGAATGTTTTTCAGGGTATCAGCTTTAAATCCGGGATCCCCAAACATAGGGTTTTTAATGAATGAATCACGTCCTGAACCTCAAATACACTGCCGACGGTTTTGTGAGTGGCTTCCTTATATACATATCTGTGTTTATCTGTGTTCATCTGTGGTTCTTTTTTTTAAACCACAGATGGACACGGATGCACACGGATGATTTTTAACCACGAATGAACACGAATGGACACGAATGTTATTTCAGGATATCAGCTTTAAAGCCGGGATCCCCAGATAATGGTTTTTTAATGGTGGAATAATGCCCTGAAACTCAAATACTCAACCAATGATTTTGTGCGCGGTTTTCCTATATGAACATCTGTGTTGATCTGTGTTCATCTGTGGTTCCATTTTTTTTAACCACAGATGCACACAGATAATTTGTAATCACGAATGAACACGAATGATTTCAGGGTATTAGCTTTAAATCCGGGACACCCAAACCCTCAACAAGCTGCAGGAAGTGAACGGCAAATCAATTTGACTGCTGGTATATTGAATCGTTAGCTGGTTACCAGGCCGGTGGCTTCGCGCACTCGTCTCATGGTTTCACTTGCTACCGCTCTGGCTTTCCGACCGCAGGTTCTTAGAACATCCATTACTTCATCTTCGTGTTTCTTGAGATATTCGTATTTTTCCCTGTGTGGCCCGATGATATCGTTAATTTTGCCCAGTAATTCGAGTTTCGCGTGTCCGTAACCGTAACCGCCGGCCCGGTATTTCTCTGCCATGGCTTGAATTTCTTCTCGGCTGCCGAAAAACTTGAACAGCTTGAAAACGTGGCACGATTCAGGATCCTTGGGCTCATCCAGACCTTTACTGTCGGTTACAATGGCCATGATCTGCTTTTTGAGAGCTTTCTTGGAGGCAAACAGCTCAATGGTGTTCTGGTAGGACTTACTCATTTTCTGGCCATCGATACCCGGAATAACCGCAACTTCTTTCTTGATAGCGGGCTCCGGTACGACCAAGGTATCGCCAAAAACATGATTGAATTTAATAGCTAAATCCCTCGTCACTTCTACATGCTGTTTCTGATCGGCTCCCACCGGAACAATATGCGAATCGTAGATAATAATATCGGCGGCCATTAAAACCGGGTAGGCAAACAAACCATGGTTGGGCGTCAAACCCCTGGCCACTTTATCCTTGTAACTGTGACAGCGTTGCAGTAAGCCCATGCTCGCCAGTGTGCTCAACACCCAGCTTAACTCACAAACCTCAGGCACATCCGACTGCAGAAAAAGCAACGACTTTTCTGGATCCAGGCCCAATGCCAGATAGGTTCTGGCCACATCCAGGGTGTGTTCTTTCAAGACATCCCTGTCCTGAATGGAAGTGAGTGAATGATAGTTGGCAATAAAGTAGAAACGATCGGCCTTTTGCTGATCCTGCGCATCTAAATGCTGCTTGATGGCTCCAAGATAGTTTCCTATGTGTAATTTTCCCGATGGCTGAATGCCTGATAAGATTCTTTTCTTCATAACGGGCGGATTGTATCAGGATCGGTCTTCAATTTCAATCAACGAAGCCAATCCATTCAACTATTTTAAAAAAATGAATACCTGTTCATTTTTTTCTTGCTAAAACAATGCTGCATTGCGACAATAGACTGGAAAACTGGCAAAGCACTTAAAAAAGGACACGATCTTCAGTAAATGTGCATGCCGGAAAAAAAGAAAATCGGAGGAAGTCACGATGAGTCAACTGAGAATTGCCTGTTTACTAGCACCTATGGTGGATACAGAAGGTCCCATGGATGTTGTTGACGGCAAGGTATTAAACGGTCCCAAGAAAATAATGGGTAAGTACGGGGAAGTCGGTCTTGAAGCTGCCATTACATTTGCGGAGGAGAACAAGAACTGTGTGCATCTGGATCTTTTGAGCATTGGCACCAGTAAAGAGCTAAAAGCTCTGCAACAAAACGCCATTGCGATGATTCAACCGGCCAAACTTCCGGGCACACTGGCTGTTCACGCCCTGGAACTGGATAATTTGAGTTCGCTGGATGCCTTTGCTGTCGGCGACTTGCTCTTTGGCATGATCGATCGTCTGGAGAAAAGGCCAGACCTGCTATTCATCGGAAAAGACTCCAATGATTACTGTCATGGCATTGTAGGCACTTACCTGGCCGCAAAACTCCAAATCCCATATTTCACAGGAGCGTCCGTCGTTGCTCTGGACGAGGGTTTCCAGAGTGTTACAACCACTTTTAATGAAAGTGAAGGCAAAACTGTCAAGAAACTCACGCTTCCGGTGGCACTGGGTACGACAGACTCCCTCAATGGCAAGGACTCAGCCCGTTTCACCTCTCTCAAAGGTGTTATGATGGCTAAAAAGTTCAAGAGAAACATTCTCAGCCCTTCCGATCTCGGCACAGAAGCAACCAACCGAACAGAAGTTCTGTCTGCAGAAGAAGTCAAGAAAGACAGGAAAAACCAGCGTATCAGCGATGGTGAAGGTGCGGAAAAAGTAAGTGCAGCCATGAATATACTGGTCAATGTGGACAAAGCACTGGAGCGCGGTGACAGTGCGGGCACCGACGCATCGGTTGACAAGCAAGTTGATTGGAGTGGCGCAGACAGCGTTGACTTCTCCGGTTCCATTGTATTGCTTGCCGATCACGATGGTCATAAAGTACGCCTCTCAACATCACAAGCATTGACCCCGGTCAAGAAGTTATCGGCAGAAACCGGCAAGAAAGTGACACTGGTGGTCTGTGCCGAAAACCTGGCTTCCCTGGGTGCCAGTCTATCTGCCGTTGATGTGGATCGCGTTGTCGGCTTAGAGTCATCCGCATTCAAGCACGCGACAGGTATGGCTGTGGGCAGTGCCCTCCTCAAGCTTTTTGACCAGAGCAAGCCGGACTTCTTTTTCACCGTAGCCAACGATCTAGGCCATGACACCGCCGCCTTCCTGGCCTCCAGGTTGGGAAGTTCGTTCCTGCCAGGCTTGAGTTCAGTTGAGCTGGATGAAGGCAAGATTAAAGGTGTCCGCATCGTGGCCAACGCGCGATATACAACTACCGAGAAAGCGCTGGTGGATGGAACCACTCAAGTTGCCAGCTTTAGGCCAACGGCATTTGATCCTGCGGCGGAAGGCCAAGCCTCTGAGTTTATAAAAGTCAACTCTGTAGAAATTGCCGACACGAAATCCGCCTTGCTGGAGTTTTTAGCTGGTGTTGAAAGCTCCGGTATCCCATTGGCAGAAGCCAAGACCATCATTTCAGGTGGCCGCGGCATGAAGGCAAAGGAAAACTTCGCTCACTTAGAAGAATTGGCATCCCTGCTGGGTGGTGCTGTGGGCGGTTCACGCGCCGTCACCGATTTAGAGTGGATTCCACACAACCTGCAAATCGGGCAGACAGGTGAAACCGTTGCTCCTGATATCTACATCGCCATCGGAATTTCGGGTGCAATTCAGCACTTGACGGGAATGAACGATTCCAAGTACATTGTGGCCATTAACTCAGATGAAGAAGCGCCCATTCACCAGCATGCTGACCTCAGCATTATCGACAAATGGGAAAATGTGCTTCCTTCCTTCATTGAGGCTGTCAAGGAAACACTGTAATTAGAGACGAGTTCAGTACGAGTTCAGTGCCCGTACAGCACTGAACTCGTTTTCCAGGAAGCGGTTTGTAAACAGTTAAACAGCCTAAAGTCTCACGAAAACACCCGTAAAAGAGTCAGAGTAGCTATTCAACAGGAGAAACAATGAAGAACTCTTACATCATAGTTATCAGCTTCCTTCTGATCTCTTTCGCATGCAATCAAAAGAAAACAGTTGAAGAAATATACAAAGACCAAAAGGTGATCATTGATTTATCGGCGAGTCCCACCTTGGGAGCTGCCCCTCTTGACGTTGACTTCTCTGCTTATTTAGAAACAAAAACCACCGCTATAGAACGCAAAATACACCATGTGAAATGGAAAATTTTAGGCCCCGGAGGATTTAAAAGAGAAATCATACAAGAATCAAGGAATTACCAGCAGAATGAGTCTGACAAGGAGTGTTTCTTCCATCTCAGTTATAGCTTCGGTACTGCCGGAAAGTACCGAGTCCGCCTTATTTTAAATGAAGGCGAATATATTTCCAAAACCATCACCATCACGGCCAAAGAATTAGGTGCTCCCAATTACAGACGCTATTAAAAGTGCGCCTTAAACGATTAGTCCCACAAAGCCCTCTGGTAAGGTGTTCTTGTGCTTTGCAACTTGGACAAGCAGGCTATTATAACCCTTTTGGGTTTAAACATTTGATTTTTTCAAAAGCTCATCAACCCGTGTTGATGCCTCTGTATTGTCGAGAGGCAACTCCTCTTCCGCGGCCTCTCTCCTAAGTCTTATATAGCTCATAAGCCTATTAATACGCTTTTCGTTTACAGGTAAACCTGCCGAGTTGTAATGTTCTACCCATTTTTCTATGGTAGGCTGATGGATTTTATTGTTTTTCATTGGTAGTACTGCCTGAGTTGTTGTGCAGCTTCTTTATGTTCGGGGTTAATATTCAATAATAATCTGAACATGTGAACTGCTTTTTCAAGTTGCCCGCATGCGACATAAGCTTTCCCAAGATTATACAACACGCTCTGATGTTGAGGATCGCGGAAATGGGCCTTTTCAAAGAGAGCGACTGCTTCCATAGGATCGGATTGTAAAATTGCTAAAACGCCTTTGTTGTTGAGGTACTCAACTCTTTGTCCATCAATTTCTATGGCCTTTTGAAAGCACTCTAGGGCTTTATCTTTCTGATCCAACGCGGTATATACAACACCCATATTAGAAAGGATATCTGCCGATTCAGGCTCTTTAACTAAAGCCGATTTAAATATCTCCAAGGCTTGATTCCATTCATTGAGATAGTAAAGCTGGACGCCATAGTCATTCAATTCACTTGCCTCTGAGGAAAACTGAACGCCCTTTTTGGTTTCGAGTAACATGAGTCTCTGATCCATTTTACTCAACAACCCGAGAACGTCATTCTTAAAGTCTATTGGTAGCGAAGATAGTTTTTCTTCCACTTTTTCCAATCTTGCCATGAGTTCCTTATCTGCCATATTCTTCAAAGCTCCTATTGAGATAACTTATTTGATAGATGAGAGAGGTGAGAAACAGCCAGTTTATGCTGCCTCTGCATGGCCCAAATGTATTTTCTCAGTACAATATCTGTTACGCTGGAATCTTCTATCAACAGGGCTTGTTCCCATAGACCTGCTTCCATGAAGAACATCTTCTTGATTTCTGGCGGACAGGGCTCTCTCAAAAGACTGAATGCAGCTTGATTAATCTTTCCTTTTTTCCGTAGATAGTATGCACGTAGTAAATTGACTTGCTGCTGATTGAAATGCTGTTTGGCATCATCGAGTAGCTTTCTGTATTCTAACAGTCGTTCCTGATCCAGCAGCCAGAAAAAGATATTTTCATCTGCTTCATATTTACCAGCGTCCATCATTTCAAACTGAAACTGTCGTACTCGATGGTAAACCGCGTTTAATTGTGCTAAAACCTGATCCTTGTTTTTGGCATGGTCTTTGACCAGCACGCTGAAAGAGGGATCCACTCCCATTTCTTTCAGGATCGCAAAGGCCTCAATCCGGAAGGAAAACTTATCAGAGAGAAGTAAATGCTCAAATAAGGGACGTGCTTCAGAGAAAAGACCGTGTTTCCAGCAGCTGAAGGCAACAACTCTTTTCAAATCAATATTTTTTGGAAATCTATGAATAAGCATTAATCCCATTTCAAGGAGTTCAGCGTGTTTCTCGGTGGCGTACACATTATCCATAACAAGAAAAACGAGTTTTATGCAATCTTCAAAGCGCTGTTCATTAAAAAGCATTTTCGCTCTTAAAGCCAAAGAACGAGATCGGAGTGAAGGATTTTTACTGGCAATGACAAGCCATTCAAGCCGTTCCTGCAACATTTCACTACCCAGTAAACCCTGCTCCTCGATTTCGCAAACCCTTTTATAATCATGCCATTCGGCATTTAATTTCAGGAAATCGAACAACACTTTTTTATCGACATCACCCGTTTTCATGACCTTATAAACGCCATCAAGGAACGAGGCAGCCGCTTTATGGTCCCATTTAGCAAACTCACGCAAAAGGTCAACAGCTTCGCTGAACAGTTTTTGGTCTAAGGCTATTCTTATTAAAAGACCAAAAATAAGTTCTGGTTCGCTCTCGGCAATGCGTTTCTTAAGGAACTTTTTCATGTAGATATAGACGTCCTCAAGTGTGTGTGGAAGATCCTGAATGAGATTCCTGAAAATATTGATCGCTTTGCCAGTTTGTTTTTGAAAGAGATAATAACGCCCCATCAGAAAACGAGCTGTTGGGTCATTTGGCTGTCTTAATTTGAATATCTGGACAATACGAGGTAAATAATCACCATATTCCTGGACTCGGGGATCAAAGGACTTTAACATTTCGCGTGCCTTGGTAAAATCCTCGTTCTCCGCTACCCAGAGTACCATTTGAGCTTTAGATGCCGGGCTCACATGTTCTTTTGAAAATTCCTCTTGAAAAGCAATTATTTTATTGAGATCACCGGGTCTGAACTCGTACCATAACTCAAGAAATTCCTGGGCTCCCTTTTCATCGCCATTCTGCTGAATCAAAGAAAGAACATTGGGAATCATATTAGAATGACCTCTGAAAATATGTTCCTTAAAGAAAGGCAGGTTCTTTTTATACCATTTTTTTTCAAGAGACCCGTAACAGAAGTGTTCAATGGCATCGCGAACATTTCCGATTGCCTGATAAGACCATCCTATGTATTGATGAATGGTGGAAATATGAGCTCTAAAACGAATGTCTAATAACACAGGTTTAGCAAACTGAAGCAGTTCCTCATATCGATCATTTCGCAACAAGATACTTAATTTGGTTTCAATCAAATCTTTTAAAAATGGGTCATCAACCTTCAGTGAGTCAATAAACTTGAGAACATCATCTACGGCATCTTCAAATTGTTGCGCCATACGCTGTAATAACTGCAAGCCTATGACGATCTCACCTTTCTTAAACAGGTCTTCTGCTTTGTGTAACATTGAAAAAAACTCAGTGCGTTCTGCGTTCTGAGAAATGGTCGATGCACGCTCCAATTGAGATTCGATGAGTTTCCAGGCGTTTCTACAAGCCAGTTTTTCAATATTTCTATTAATTGCGGTTATAACAGGTATAACGGAATCTTTTAGTTGCTCCATATGCTTTTCAATTAGAGGAATCGTTTCATAAGCAACCTCCGGATGAGTTTCAATGAATCGAATGGCGTAATTGAGTGCATTGTGATGATCTGATTGTTTAAAGTGATGCTGGATAAGAAACATGAACCAGAAAGGAGATAGCCCCACCCCGGGAAGTCTTTCAAGAATGCAATTGGCAAGCCATTCGGATCCTTTGTTGTTTAAATAGGCGTTTATACCAAATAGGGGTATTTTATCTGATTCAGAAGAATAAAAGTCAAATAGTGTTTCAACAAGTTCTCTCTCAAGATGAGAAGAAGCAAGGTTTTCAAGTTTTGCTTGAATGATTCTATTGTATTCGGGTACATCCTTTACCATAGAGAAATGCTTGAGCGCTTGTGCAACCAAGCCCTTGTTCAGTTGAAAATCACCTACCTTAAGATGGAGATGTGGCATGATGGGATAGCGATCCAATAAATGTTCCATCATAGCGATAATTTCTGAATCTTTTTCTTCACGGTACATGGTTTCCAGAAGATGAGCACTGCTCTCCCAATCCTGGTTGCTAAAAAACGCTTCTACGACATGTAGCAAAAGCTCTCTTCTTTCTGGACGCTCTTTGACGCCAATTGAAATTGCCTTTTGGATATTAAAAAGCTGTTCACTGTTCAGTGAAGACCACTCTCCTTGCAGTGTTTTTAAATAGCTGGTGTCTTCTGCCAAGAGTGCGAGGTTGGTTTTGAGTATAGTAAATTCTGAAAGATACTCGGCCGGTAACGGGAACGAATGAAATTTTTTTAAGACCGCTTTTGCCAAATCAGCTGACTCCTGACCCATCAGTTTCATAAGAGTCAAACCTTTTTGAATGGAGTCCGATAAAAGAAATAGCTCAATTAAAAAGAGCCTATCCTCAATGGCATTTAAATTCAACAGGTTTTCTCTTCGACAAAAAGCAATTAAACCCGGCAAACTACTGTGAACTTTTTTTACTGCCTTTTTCCAGGCATTTTGAAACGAATTTGTATTTCCTTTTTTACAATGGCCGATTCCCAATGCAATATACCAATTTCCGGAAGCAATTGGATCGGAAACACCCTCCGATGCTTTTATCCAGATTTCGATCAGTTCTTCACATTCAGATTCAGTCGCTTTACAAAGAATAAAATAAATCTCACTGTAAAACTGATGATTTAAAAGGTATTCAAAAAGTGCTGTTCTAAAAGCAGGCTCGTGAATAAAACACCCAAAGAGAGCGCGAATACCTTCATCCTGAAAAAGAACTCTTATAGGGGCAAATCTTAAAGCGTATATTATTCTAGCAAGCGCTTTCTGCCATGTTTTATATTTAAGCGCGATATATATATCAATAGAAAGCAAATCAGGGTCATTGGCATGCTGTTCCAAACCCCTTGTAACAAGCTGTTCAGCCCTCTCTAAATAATTCTTATCTAGTAGCTTACGGGCTTTGTCTATTAACCGTTCAACACTTTTTTCCATAGTTAACCTTCAGGAGTATGTTGAATAAGTATAGCTTGATTTAGTGACAAAATCCACTAATTGACAAAAAAAAGCCCCGACAAAATGCCGGGGCTTTTTTCTTTGTGTTGTTTTATTAGCTTAGTTGCGCTTTCTCAGAATAACCAAGCCAGCAAACATGACCAGAACAACAAAGATGGCTGTTCCCCACTCGCCCATGGTTGGAACGGTACGGAGACTGGAGCTGCTTGCGATAATATCGCCTGAGCAAACAACATAGTAGCATACGTCGTTGAGTATGGTTACACCAGCCAAAACACCTTGGCCAGTGGACTGGATAGTTACATCTCCAACATAAGAGCCAGAGGTGATTACATCAAACTGATTCTGACCGCAAATGGGCGAGTACCAGATTTCATAATCAATTCCAGCAATACCTTCAACAACAATGTCGCCAGTGGAGCCAGCTGTTGGCATACTTGTGATGTTGGCTTCTGTACAATCTACTTCTATGGGAATGTCATCACAGTTTGTAGCTGTACCATTGGGGTTAGTGGCAACTACCGCAAGTGAAGCGGGACCAACAACTGTGTAACCAGTCAACGTCCAGTTAACTGTTTCGTTAGCAGTCGGATCAACATCAGGGGTACATGCATTGCCGCCGATTGTTACTGCTGTTGCTCCCGATACCTGAACAGTCAAGTTAATATCAGGGAATCCACCAGCCAGCGAATAGCCTTCGGGTGGCATTTCTGGATCGTAGGTCACATCCATACATACAGCGTCTGCAAAAGTGACTGCTCCATCCATGGAATCGGAACATGGATCGCCGTTGGGACCGAAACCGTTGGCTGTTACTGTTACATCAACGTCGTCACCATCAGCCGCACCGGTGAGAGTGTAGGGTGATGTAACATTTGTTGTTGTGTTGCCATTGTATTCCAGATCGAAAGTTAATCCGTTTTCGGCTTCAAATGTGACAATCAGATCACCGCCTATGTTAACTGGGTTGGGTGTCACTTCCACTGAAGTCATAGTTGGACATTCAAATCCGAGCTGTCCAGGGCAGGTTGTTTCTTGGCCGCTTGGACTGGACACACCAGAAGTCGTCCATGTACCTGACCAATCGCCGTTCTGGATTACTTCGTCAATTACCAAGAACGTAGCCTCAATATTCGCGCCGACAGGAGTCGCAGCAGAATTCATGGAAGCAACTATATCGCGAGGAAGTGTGATACCAGTAGGTGTGCCACTGGAATCCACAGAACCAAAGATTCCGGAAGTTGCCATTGGGTTTGTCATTGTGACAGTGTAAGTACTGTTGGTACCTGTGTTAATACCATTGTTGACCCAGACAGCTGTACAAGTTGCAGGCAACCAGCTTACTGCCATGGAACAAGAACCACCAGGAGCAGGATTGCCATCCAGACCGGTCACAAAGAAGGTGACCGTGTAGGTTGTTGTCGCAGCACTGCCATCCAACGCGTCAAGAGTCAGGGGGTCTGGAGAGGTTCCATCAGGAGTAACCAAACCGGAATCATAGCCGTCGTCGCCAGCAACCTGGAAACCGATAACCCCGGCACCATAGTGAACGTTAGCGACCAACTCACCACCGTTTCCGCCAATGGCAGGATCGTGGAAGGAAATATTCATGGAGCTGTCACCAGTCTCGGTAGTTCCGGTGTTAGTACCATTCTGGTCTTCAAACACAGCATAGTTTTCACCATCGCCACAGTTAATGGTTTCAAAAACCTGAACGAAGCCATTGTTAAGTACAGCCTGATAAGAGATAGCCGTATTCTGAATAAAGTTTACATTATTCCCAACTTCAAAATCGACATCAATTTGACCGTTACCTGAATAGGCCGCAAGCGGGAACTCAACGACAGCCATCAGATAGGTATTTCCTGATTCTAAGGCGAACCAGTTAGTTCCAGCGCCGTTTACAGAAATGTGACCTGTAGTTGCTCCATTGGGAGTGACAGTTCCTAAATAAACAGGAGGGCTGGTTTGCTCAACAATAAAAGTTGAAGCGGTTGTTTGCGACAGGGTAACACCGTTGATGATATCAGCAGATGCTGCACACTGTGCGGTACCCGCTTTCATAGTGAGAACATCACCACCACCAGGCGTGGCACCGTTGCCATCGTTCAAACCCAGTCCAGAGTTATCTGGAAACACTGCAACACTGGGGTCGGCTGATAGAAATGTTGTGTTTGGTAAAGTATAGTCAATGTTTAAAGTCATTTGATCATATGTCTCATCAGCGCCATTGTACGTCAGGAAGATGCCTACCTGGACACACTTTGCAGATGCAATTTCATCAGGGCTGACAGTCAATTGCTCAGCGGTAAATATTACTTCCGACTGAGCCATAATAGAAATAGAAAAACAGGCCACTATCAGGGCCCCGAGAATTCGTTTTTTCATCATAACCACCATTTTCCTCATTTTTTCATTACATAATAATGAAAATTAATAGATTTTATTTTATTTTTATTTGTTGTTGTTGTCAAAGAAAAAAGGGGAGACTCCTCCCCTTTTTTCTTTGAATTACTTAGTTAATTCTGTAGGTACTACCTTGACAGGCTTGACAACACTCACCTTTTCATCAAGCTGCAAGTCAACAGAAATGGATTCCATACTTGCGTTTTGAATGATGGATTCAATTAATGCGATGCTGCCTTCACCGTTTGACTTGTAGGTTAAGTTAATTTGGGGTACTGCTGTATTCATGGATTTCACATTGAATACGGCTATGTTTATTGTTGTAGCTTCCATGTTGTAGACTAAAGCCCAACCCTGCTGCTCGGCTTCTGCACTAATACTAGGAGTTCCGAGAGCCATCTTGTTGTAAGCCAGCGATACATAACCCATGCCACCTTTCATGTCGCCAAAGCCCATGTTCATAGCGCCATTCTTTTCGGTCATTGCAACCGGGGTCAGATTTTTCCCCATAGACCTGTTGCCGGTTCCAAGGGTCAAAAGAACGTTACCGAGAAGATCACCAGCATCAACTCCTCCATCGCAATTGTAGTCAAATACCTGCAAAAATACATCTGCGGATTGAGCGGACCAATCAAACATGGAATTACAGGTAGCATCATTTTGCCCTGAAAGAGAACAGTAAGCTGCCGCTAGAAGATCTCCAGCATCCCTGACACCATTAGCGCTGGCATCGGCTCTCAGGTACAGTCCTGGTTCGCCAAAAGTAACTTCAGCATCGCTGGTTCCAACAACAACTCGCTCCGCTGCACCGTTCGCAAAGATATCTGCATCCGGCACAAACTGAGGATCGCTAGATGTCAGGGTAATGCTAACGGTTTCTGAAAGCGATGTACAATTTGCTCTTCCGTCGAGAACAAAAGAAATGCGACCAATTGTGTCGGTAATCGGAGTGGTACTGCCGTCCGGCCTTGAAGCGGCATTTGTCCAGAGCATACCCACTCTGAAAGTTCCCTCGTAGTTAACAACCGTAGAGGCATTGCGTGTACCATCAGCATTAGCTGGCAGCCACTGTATATCAGAGCCGGCAGTCATGCCGCTGCCAATGTAAATGGCAGAGGTAGCAGCACCCGCTTGCCATTCAGCATCGTCAGTGCTGAGAGACAACAGTTTAACAGGGTAGTCAACTTTAAATTCATAACCAGCCAGTGTAAAGTCGAGTCCGGTCATGATGACATCGAAGACAACCAGGGAGCCATCAGGCATACCGCTGACATCCAGATGATTGTTAGCGTCAATGTAACCTTCAACTGCGCCAGGGGCTGAGCCCGTGTGGACATCAGTCGCCGGAACCAGTGTAATCGTGTTTTGTGCCAATGCAAAAGTTGCCACCATTGTCATCAGCATAAAGAGTGTTTTTTTCATTTGTACCTTCCTTCTTACATCATTTGTCTATTCATACTAAAAATTCCAGGGAAATGCAAGGATTCCCCCTAATGTTTCTTTATTTTTCCCGTATAATTCGAATCCGGCGATGGGTGAGGCGGCAAAAGCCATCACCTTATCGCCTTTTTCAAGGGTTTGACCTTGAAAAACAGTCTTTACGAGACCGATAAATTTCTTCATGGGAGCGAGAGTCAGAATCACCTCACCCTTCTCCTCTCCTTTCTCGTTCATGAGCACCAGGCGAACCTGATTTTCCGATGAGTTGTTGTTAACCAGGGCCAGGCCTGTCCAGCCGCCCTCTTCTGTGCTCATCGCCGTGTCGGGAAAGCACAGGGTTTGAGATGGCGCTTTAACTGATTGAAAACCAGAAAAGCGGTCATCCGGTGAGTAGGAGCCAAACAGCATGTACCCGAAGACAGGCTGACTGGCTTTGAAAATGGCCCAGGATGTACCTTCCGCCAATCCGTTGTGATATCGATCCACCAGAACCGTCTTTTTGGCACCTGCAGCCAGCACTTCTGAAGCTGGTCCTCCCTCCAGCATTTCTCCTTCGTCGTTAAAGACGAGAATATCAAGAGTGACATCTTCTTCCTGGGGATTGATGACAACGCACCCTGTCCAGAACTGATTGACGTCCTTGGCGATGTGCGCAAAGACGAGTTCTTCAGCTGTCTGATCATCCAGTGTAACTCCGACAATTTGAGACAGTCCGGTCTGTGGTGTTCGGCCAAAGAATTCCAAACCGGTAATACGCTGCTCCATGGCAGATTCACCGCTGACCGTTCCCCAGCCATTTGATTGCTCCAAATCACCGGCCATCAACTCTCTGAAATCCCAGGTGGCGGCCTGTTTTTCAGCCAGATTCCCAACAGGATAGCTTATGCCCGAGGAATGAAATGCGGCCTGGCCTCCGTTGATACCGGAAACTACCGCCCCAACCGTATAGAAGTTGGTGTCTTTGGCCAGATGAGGAACCAGCAAACTGTCCACAGTAACCCTGGGAGCTGAATAGGCCGCGAGCTGATTTCCCCGCTTTGTTTTTACGTTGGCCCAGCCAAAAAGCCCCACAGAACCGATATTATCCATTTTATTCCAGACTTGCAGCCAGCTTTCGGGCTCTTTCATATTGTTAAAAGTATAGGTTTTTGATTCAAAAGGCGCCAGCTTCTGGTTTGTAAAATACTCCGCCAAGGTTCCTTCCTGATCAAAGCGATAGACAGTGAACTTAACCTGAACTGGCGACAAGTTGACTAAGCCAACTTCGGTTTCCCATTCTGAATCGTCCTTTATAAGTGGGAAATAGGTAAACTCACCTTCTTCAAAATCGTAAACCTGGACTTCAGCAACGGCCTTTTTTACCTCTCCCTCTCGATTGGCGACCAGCTCATAGACAGTTGTTTCGTTAACTGTAACGGTTGTCTGCCCGCTAGCCTCAACTGACCCGATGCCGGGATTAATCAAAACATTGTCGGCATTGGTAACCAGCCAGGTAATGGTTGCCTGTTGCCCTTTAAATAAAATTTCGGGTTTAACGTCGAAAGTAACAATGTCAAATAGCCCTTGCACTAAAACATGAATGGTTTTCTGATCGCTACCGAACTCGTTCGTGGCTGTCAAAGTATAAGACCTTGATTCGTCCGCGAGAAACGTTCGACTCCCGATTAATTCCGTTAGATTCCAGCTTCCGTCATGTGTTTCCAGGGTTAAAGCCGTTTCAGCGTCACCCTCCTCAACATGCCAACTCAATTCGTACACCGTTCCAGACTCAGGCTCTTCGGGATTGGAAGCGAAGCTAACGATGGAGGGAACACCTTGAGGTACTTCCACAGTGATTGTTACCGACTGTTGAACAGAGCCCGCTGTATTGGCTGCAGTCAGCGTGAACTGATCCGTTGCATTGGGCGATACGGTGACGGATCCAGTCTGTGCCAAACTCTGAAAAGAAGAACCAAGACTTGAAACGATACTGATATCATCAGCACCTTGGACATTCCACTGCAAGACAGATGATTCTCCTTTTTGAATGGAGGCGGGATTTGCTGAAAAGAGATCGATGCTGGGTAAGTTGCCTTGAGTCACCGTTACAGTGACCTCGCTGTGAACGGTACCTGCCTGGTTTGTGGCGGATAATGTGTATATGGTGGTGGCATCGGGGTTGACTTCTCGAAACCCTGAACTTGCAACCGTTCCAACTCCAGGGCTCAAGGAAACCGAATCCGCGCCGCTTACATCCCAGCTTAAAGTGGAAGAGTCTCCCTTCTGAATACGGGAAGGAACCGCTGTAAACGAATTGATGACCGGAGCTTGAGGATCGGACACTGTAATCGTAACCTGGGCACTGCTCGAGCCATTGGAATTAATCGCAGTCAGCGTGTAGGTCGTGGTACTGGCAGGTGAGACATTTTGTGTGCCGGAGCCGGACACATTACCCACACCCTGATCTATTGTAATGGTATCGGCTCCGCTAACGGACCAGGACAGTTCCGAAGTCTGCCCTGGTGATATTTGAGCGGGGTTCGCCACAAACGAGTTGATAACAGGCACAGGGTTCCCACCCGGATCGACAAGATTGATAAGCTGAAAATCGCCCGTCAGCTTACCATTGGCCAGCGTATTACTCAAACCGCCAGACCAATCTGTTATGAATGTTTCGTCTGCGTTGGGATTAAAAGACAACACGGAAGACGGCGGGTTTACAGCGGCCGTGAGATTGAGATAACCAATCAGCTCACCGGGATCAGCTGGATCGAGCGTAAACGGAACTTCCACCCCAAATGCAATGTACCAAAGGAGAAGATTTTGGGATAAATCGGTTTGATCAAACTCCAGGAATATGGGATGGGACTCTAGGACGCCGGCTTTCTGAAAACTTGCGGCGGTAATTAACCCGGCGGGAACCGTTAATTTAATGGAAACAGCACCGATGTTCTGATCGCCCGTGTCAATTCCCGAGCCAGAGACGTCTTGTAGATAAATGGGAAACTGCGCAGACTGACCCTCTTCCAGAGATCCGCCCACAAGACGAAGCACATCGCTTTGAGCCATAATTGAAAGGCTCATTAAAGTTGCAAATAAAAGTAAGGTGTTTTGGAGCTTGTTCAAAATTGTCCCGCCAGACAAGAGTTTTTCGCATTCAATTAAAAAAGACTTCCCTCGAGTGATTTACTCTCACTTTTTTTTGGTTTTCAGGAAAAATACCAAACAGACAGTTAAAAAGGTCAGAAAACCCTCCATCCATGGCCAGACACGAGGGTTGCTCTTTGAAGGAATGGGAATGTCATAAATCACAGCTGAAGCTTCATAGACGGCTGTCGGTCCCTGGATTTTGCCCTTCGTATCAATCCAGCATGAAATACCCGAGTTGGCAGCCCGAACAAGCGGCAGCCCGTTTTCCACCGTTCTCATTTGAAGGTGTTGCAAATGGAGCGAACTGGCCTTGGAGGGCCCAAACCAGGCATCGTTGGTGAGATTGACCAGGAGCTGAGCATCTCGTTTCGCGGTGTAATGCGGGAGTATGGCTTCAAAACAGACCAGGGGATTGATTTTAAGATCCTTAAAAGAGAAAACCGCGTTTTTCTCTCCGCTGTGGAAATTCCCGATTCCGGCCACAAGGTACTCAGCCCAGAAGAACGGCCAGGGAAGGGACTCGCTGAACATGACGAGTTTTTCCTTGGCGTAAACTTGGGGTTCTTTTTGAGGTGTAAACAGCCAAATTTCATTGGTGTACCCTTTTGAGTCTTTACCCAGTGCCCCCAGCATCAGACCCGTCCCCATGGTGTCAGCCAGCTCTTGAAAGTAGTCAACATAGGCTTGATTGTTTGCGAGAATGAAGTTCATGGAGGTTTCAGACCAGAGAATCAGATCGGGTTTTTTTTCATTGAGCGTCAATGTCATTTGAATGTGTTTGTCAAAGATCTCTTTAAAGGAGCCGCGGTCTCTCTTGGCCCAGGGAATGATGTTCGGCTGTACAATGCCTACTTTCAAATGCTTGACCGCGGACTGAGGTTGATACAGAAAAGAACCGAGACTGAGTATGGCCACTGAAAATGCTAAAAAAGCAAAAGGCCCGGTCTGAATTGGCTGATGAGCCCTTTTTCGCCGAGCCATCTCACCAAGAGTCAAGCCTGTCAACGTGATAAAGAAGACAAGACCGTGGGAAGAGCAGAGTGATGCCGTGGTCAAAAAAGGGGATTCCGTTAAGGCAGCTGAAAGGTTCCAGGGGAAAACATAAGGGTAAAAATGGCATTGAATGAGAAAAAAAAGCCCGGCATCACCCAGTAGGTACCAGCCTTGATCTGACGGACAACCTTTCTGCTCCCTGTTTTTCTTGAATAAAAGAGGGGCGAGAAGAAACCAAAGAGCGAAATCAAAGCCCTGGTAAGCCCAAAACAGAAAAGCACCCGCAGCGCTAACAAGAGAAGACAGACCGCCGAAATCCCTTATGGTGGTGAAAATCCAGGTGTAGCCAAAAGCCTGTATAAAGAAACCCGTCAACCAGCCAAACAGTAATCGCTGCTGAGAGTTCCTGTACCGAAAGAAAGGAAAAACAGCCATGGCAGGAAAAACAAGAAACCACAGACCGGCAGGTTTGAATGCCAAATTAATCATTGCTCCCATGAACAGGGGCAGCAACACGAACTTCAGTCTAGAGGCCATGATACTTTCCTTATAGAATTTGCAGGGTCTCTTGAGGCAATTCAGCCTTAACAACTCTTATTGACATGCTTTTAGAATCGCCCCGAGCAAGACTTCCCGGCGAACGGGTTTCAACAAAACCTGTTCGACTCCAACCGACTTGAACTCCAGGTGAGTCTGTTTTGAGTCATCGCCGGTTATGGCGATAACAGGCACATCGGCAAGCGTTTTTTTAGAAGCTCGAATCAAGCGAATCAACTCGGGTCCGTCCTTATCGGGCAGTTTAGAATCTGCCAAAATCAAGTCGAAGCCTCTCTCTTCTATACACAACAGAGCTTCTTTTGCACTGCGGGCAACCACCACATGGTGTTTGGATTCCTTCAGCTGTTTCTGGATAACTTTGATGTTGATTTCATTGTCTTCAATTAAAAGAATTCGCAAAGCAGTCGCAGCGGCAGATTCGCGTTCCACATCATCTTCACTTTGTGTTGATTGATTAACTTCACAGCTTTCGATGGCAGGCAGAAAAACGGCAAAAGAAGTACCTTCTCCTTCCTTACTGTTGACCACAATGCGGCCACCATGCTGCTCTACCAGTTTTTTGGTGATGGTCAAACCCAGTCCAGTGCTGGCCTCTCCCTCAGTTCCTTTTCTCGAAAATGCGGTAAACTTATCGAAAAGGCTCGCCAACTTGTCCTTCGGAATGCCGATTCCACAGTCTTTCACTTCCAACATCAAATGACCGGCATCGGGATTTTCCATTAACACGGAAATGGTGCTGTCTGGATGGGAAAACTTAATGGCATTGGAAATCAGGTTATTGGCCACTCGCTCCAGTGCACTTTTATTTCCCAGCAGACAGGGGTTCTTCAATCGATCATCCAGTTGAATGAAAACGTTCTTCGGTTGAGCCATATGTTGGAGAATATCCACACTGGCTTGAACGCAATCCGATAAATTGCAGGGTTCCAGTTCGAGTGCATGTTCTGAGTCCTGCAACTTACTTAAATCCAACAGCTCGTTAATGAGGCCCATCAGTGAGTCTCCTGCCCGATATATTTGCTGAACCATTTCGCGCTGATCCTTGTTGAGAGGGGTTTTTTCCATTAGCTCTGTAAAACCAAGAATCCCGTTTAATGGTGCCCTCAAATCATGAGAACAAACCGAAAGAAAATCGTCTTTGATACGGCTGAGCTGGTTGAGCTCGTCCACTTGTTTCTCGAGCTGATTCATAAGGTGTATTTGATCGAGATGAACTTTAATTCGCGCTTCAAAAGTCTCTTTGACAAACGGCTTCTGAATGAAATCGTTGGCTCCGGCTTTGAAGATATCTAATACCACCTCCTGATCTGTGACACCACTTAATACAATGACAGGCAGTTTCTTCATTGAAGACTGGCGAATAGTCTGGCAAAGCTGCAGGCCATCCATGACAGGCATTTCTATGTCGGTGATAACCAAATTGACATCTTTTGAATGTCTCTTGAGAAGTCCAAGTGCTTCCAGTCCGTTTTCTGCCATCAAGACGCTTATACCCAGACTCTTCAACAGAGGTTCAAAAACGCGTCGAAGGGCAGCACTGTCTTCAACCACCAAGGCAGTCAAATCACTGTATTTGCTGCTGGAAAACAATACATTATGAACCGAATCAGCTACTTTTCCGGCCTGAAACGGTTTTGAAATAAAATCCACCACGCCGTATTTGAAACCCTCTGTCCGTTTCTCAATCGTATCTCTTGAGGTAATCATGATAACAGGTAGGTTTTTATCGTTACCCGAAAACAAATTCTCATACTCTGGTTTTCGCAACTGCTTCATCACGTCAAATCCATTCATGTCGGGCATTTCCAAGTCCAGAGTCATCAGGTCAACGCGCTGTCCCGAAATCAATTTCTTAAGTGCTTCGATGCCATTGCTGGCTTCAACAGTTTGAAACCCGGCCGCTGTCAGTTCTTTTGAAATGAGTGCACGCATACTTTGACTGTCATCGACTATCAATACGGTTTTATTTCCTTTTTCACTCATTGGTTCCCCCATGGAGTATGTGGCATCTAGTTGAATTGCAAGCCTATACCGGGTTTTGAAAAACGTGCTACTGAATTCAGGATAAAAGCTATGAAACGCGTTATCAGGATAAAGAGTGCTGCGTTCAGTTCTCAACCACATAAGACTTTATCACATTCTTAAGCTTCATTGATTGAGAATCTTGTTTGATATACCAACAGTGTTTGACAGATCCATTTTATCTCTGAACGGGTCCTGAAGACAGAATCTGGAACGGTGAAATTGACATTCCACTGCGCAAGCCGTGCATGATTGCGCAAAACATATTAAGATAGATTTACAACCAGTCGCACCATGCGATTCAGGCGGAGTCCATCAGATGATTCGAACACAAGTGAACATACAAGGAGCCGTCCAGGGAGTTGGTTTCAGACCATTTGTTTATAGGCTGGCACACCAGCATCGTCTGACAGGATGGATCGTTAACTCACCTTCGGGAGTGGAAATCGAGGTTCAGGGCCAAAGCGAAGCCGTTTCTTCTTTCGTAGAGTTACTTCCCCAAAAAATCCCTCCACTGGCTTTAATCAAGCAGTTTAATCACAAGCCTGTTCCGCTGCTGAGCGGGGAATCCGGGTTTCAGATCAGACCCAGTAAGCATAGCGGTCCCATCTCCGCTGTGGTTTTACCGGATATTGCCACATGTTCCGAATGCCTGCAGGATGTTTTTGACCCTGACAACAGACGCTATCTCTATCCTTTCACCAATTGCACGAATTGCGGGCCACGCTACAGCATCATTGAAAAACTCCCCTACGACCGGCCCTACACGGCCATGAAACACTTTCCGATGTGTGAAAAATGCCTGGAAGAATACAACAACCCCTTGAACAGAAGGTTTCACGCTCAACCGAATGCGTGTCCGGTTTGCGGTCCTCAAATAGCGCTGATCGACCGGAATGAAAATACCCTCGCTGTTAAAAGACAGGCGGTTGAACTTTGTGTCCAACAGTTAAAAGCAGGCCATGTGGTTGCATTGAAGGGCATTGGAGGATTCCAGATTTTAGTAGATGCCACCAATGAACGCGCCGTTCGAAACTTGAGAAAACGCAAAAACCGTCAATCCAAGCCCTTCGCCATGATGGCCTCCAGCATGAGCCACATTGAAGACCTGATACCTCTTCAATCCATTGAAAAAAAATGGCTTTTATCCCCTCAAGCACCCATCGTCCTTGTTGAAAAATGCGGTACTTCATTAAGCGGCATAGCCAAAGCTGTTTCCGGCGACACCCCTACTCTCGGATTGATGCTCCCCTATTCGCCTTTACACCATATTCTCATGCGGATATTCGATGGTCTGGTGGTTGCCACAAGCGGTAATTTATCGGAAGAACCCATTTGTATCGAGAACCGAGAGTGTCTTGAAAAGCTGAAAGAGATCTGTGATTTTTTCCTGATCCACGACAGACCCATTGTCAGGCCGGTTGATGACTCCGTCATGCGCATTGTTCAAGGTCGTGAGATGCTGGTTCGAAGGGCCAGAGGTTTCGCTCCCTTTCCCATTGAAACCAGGCTTGTTGAGCCCAACGGGCTGGCAATGGGAGCTCATTTGAAGAGTACGGTCGCGTTATCTGTTGATGGATTGAGTTTTATCAGCCAGCATATTGGTGATTTGGCATCCTATTCCACCAGAAAATGCTACGACAAAACGATCAAAGACTTATCCAGCATGTATCAATTTGAGCCGCAAAGAACCGTTTGCGATCTCCACCCGGACTACCATTCCAGTACCGTTTGTCGCGATAAGCCAAACCGTCTCTGCGTTCAACACCACTACGCCCATATTTTATCGTGCATGGCCGAAAATCAGCTGGAAGGAGAAGTTACGGGTATTGCATGGGATGGTACAGGGCTTGGCACAGATGGTTCCGTTTGGGGCGGAGAGTTCTTTCGGTGCAACCGAACCTCATGGAGGCGAATTGCAAGTTTATTGCCCTTTTCCCTGCCTGGCGGGGATCAAGCGGTTCAGGAGCCCAGAAGAACCGCGTTGAGTTTAATCGCAAAAACCTATGGAAACGTTTTTTTGACAGAAAACACTCAAAATCAAAGACAAGCAGAGTTCAAGTCCATGGGGTTTTCCCATGAAGAGCTCTCCATGCTTTCCTCAATGATTCAAACGGGCTTTCAAACTCCCAAGACCACGAGTGCAGGGCGCTTGTTTGACGGTGTGGCATCGATTCTGGATCTCTGTCACATCAACGGGCATGAAGGTCAGGCACCGCAAGCAATGGAACTCGCCGCCCGACTGGCAAAAAACACGGTCTCTTTTGACCTGCCAGTACTGGCAACAGAAAACTTCCACTTTCTTGACTGGCGGCCCATGATCCGTAAGATGTTCGACCAGGTTCACGGCAGCGGGAGCGCTTCTATCGACAGTTTGGCTGCCGGTTTCCACAATGCTCTTGCTGACGGTATGGTCAAAATTGCCAGACTTTCAGATCGAAAAGAGGTCTGTCTCTCAGGCGGTTGCTTCCAAAACAGGCTTCTTTCGGAGTTGGCGATACAAAAGCTCGAGGCCGATGGGTTCAAGGTATATTGGCATCGTGTCATTCCTCCCAATGACGGCGGAATTTCAACAGGCCAGCTTTATTGTATTTCTCCAATTCCAGACTCGAAATCAAGTTATTAGTCGGGTTATTGACAATCTTTATTGACAAGAGAGCGTCAGTACCTTAATTTAACGATCAGCTATAATCAGGAGCGGCTAATATGAAAAAAGAAACAACAACAAGTAAAGAAACTGTTGGTAAGAGGAAACCGGCCTCAATCGGTGGAGTTGACGACATTCGTGACATTCTGTTTGGTCAGCAGATGCAGGAGTACGAAAAGAAGTTCCTGCAACTGGAATCTTTATTATCTGAAAAAATGAGTGCTCTCAAGGAAGAAAGCATGAAACGCTTAGATGCCACGGAACAACTCATTAAAAAGGAGCTCCAATCTTTGGACAGTCGCCTCAAGTCCGAACGAAGCGAACAAACAGAAACCAACCATTTATTAAAGGAAAAATTGAACTCTACCAATGATTTACTGGATCAGAAGACGGCCGGTATGGAAAATCAAAGTTCCCTATTGGAAAAAAGCATAAGGGCAGAAATGCATGATCAGTCCAAAGCTTTGAGAGATGAACTGGAAAACAAGCACCAAGATTTAGCTCAAACTATCAATCGCATACATAACGAACTGAAGCAACAGAAATTGGACCGGAAAGTTCTTGCCAGTTTACTGAGCGAAATGGCTATGTCTATCAACCAGGATGCCGGGGGCCATCGGGAATAACCATAAAATGAAGCAGGATCTATCCGGGCAGGAAGCCTCACCCAAGCAAGAACCTCTAGATCGACTGAAGGCCATTATCCTTGATGGAGTCGATGACCGCATGAAACTCATGGAAAAGCGCCTGGACGATCAATCTACACGCGCCAGAGAAGTCAGTAAAGTCCTGCCTGAAGCCCTCAAACATTTCTACAGTTCGCCTGAAGAACTGGGAGAAGCTTTGCAGCCAACCCTGGCGGTGAGCATTAAAGAGTCGGTAGAGGAGAACCCAGAAGATTTTGCGGATGCAGTCTTTCCTATCATGGGTCCGGCCATACGAAAATACATTCTTGATACAATCAGGTCGATGCTTCAGACCATGAACCAGCTCCTGGATCGAAGCTTATCCATTCAGGGCATAAAATGGCGGTTGGAAGCTTTGCTCTCCAAGCGCAGCTTCGCTGAAGTCGTCTTTCTGCATAGTATGAAATATCGCGTGGAACAGGTATTCCTCATTCACAGGGAATCAGGCCTCTTACTGCACCACGTCGCCAGAGACAAAACAGCCATTGAAGATATTGATAACGTTTCCGGCATGTTAACAGCTATCCGGGATTTTATAGGAGATTCCTTTGGTTCAAGTGAGAATCATTTTGAAAACCAATCGATGAATGTTGGAGAGCTCACCATCAGCACCAAATCGGGCCCCAAGGTCATTCTCGCTGCGGTTATCCGGGGCGTCGTTCCATCTCACATGAATCTGACACTCCAAAAAACGCTGGAAGATATTCATCTTGCTTTTCAACCCCAATTAGCCGACTTTAACGGCGAAGTCGAGGTATTTCAGAGCACAGAAAGGCTTCTCAAGAACTGCCTTCTTGAAGAAGAAATCAACCAACAGAAAAGACGATGGCCCGGAATTTTATTACTCTCTTGCATGACCATGCTCGCCGCGCTCGCCATTTTCTGGCATGTGAGGCATCGAAACAAAGTTGAAAGTTATCTCAATCAACTGAAAAACACTCCCGGAATCGTAATCAACAGTTGGGATTACAGCTACAAAAAAACCGTCGTGCATGGTTTGATCGACCCATTCACACATATTGAAAAACCTGAAAATGGCCTGTCGGAAAGTGATTTTGAATTTAAGATGGAGGGGTATCTTTCCTTACAGCCAAAATGTGTTGAGAACCGAATCAGGTCTCACTTCTCTTTGCCTGAATCTGTATCTATTAGCTATGAGTTCCCTGTTCTCAAATTAAAAGGCACCGTCCCATCGGGAACAGTTGATGTACTTCAACAATTCGTCAGTCAGACATCCTACATACAAAAACTGGATACAACAGAATTGGTTCACATTCAAACACCTTCAATTGAAGCTCTCGAAAGAGAAATAGGTTTACCAGCATCAGTACAGATATCTCAATCAGCTGATGGTATCGTTTTCAGTGGAAATGCGCCTGAAAAATGGATCCACTCTATGCTGGATATACACAAGAGAGAAGGTTACAACTGGCACACTGAAAACCTTGAATCAACAGAGCTCATCAATCTCAAAAAAGAGAAAAGAGCCATAGAGCGTTTGCCTATTTTCTTTGGGTTTAAAGAAACCAAACTCGCTGATCCGGAACTTGAAAAGATAAGAATACTGTCTCAGTCGATTCTAAAAATTCTCAGCTACTGTGAAACCCTGTCACTACCTCGCAGCATAACAATAGAAGGGTACGCCGATTCAAGGGGCAGCGATTCACAAAATCAAGCCATTTCAAAAAAACGCGCAAGACACGTAAAAACGCTCCTAATTGAAAAGGGTATTCCCGCTGAATTCATTCACATTCGTCCAATTGGGCATATAAAATCAATTGCAAACCAGACCGAAGACAAGGCCAGAAAAGTCCTCATAAAAATTGATCTTTAAAGACTGAAAACACTCTTTTTACTTAAAAAAAGTCCGTCTGGGCTCTAATGATGACCCTGTTTTTTTATTGGATGCGATTAAAAATTCGTCTCCATTCAAGCCCGTGGTGTTTTCTGGTTCACCGCGATCTAAAGAACCTGAGAAACCTGTTCATCTTGTAGTCGGATCGTTTGGCTATCTCTTTGACCGCGTCGTCTTTAAAAATCACACTCATTGATGATCCTCGACCCGGATTTGATTCGATATCGAATTGAAATTCATGAGCATCGATAACTTTTTTGCAAATATTGAGCCCCAAGCCTGTTCCCTTTTCGCCTTTCGTTCCCTTAACTGAGGAAATAAAGTCATTGTTCATGATGCCTTCAATCATCTCCGGACTCATGCCGGTTCCATTGTCTATAACCGTTAAAACGCAATGGTTGTCTCTGCGATGGACTTTCAGTGTAATTTGGCCACCGGGGTGAGTAAACTTAATGGCATTTCCAACTAAGTTGTTCAGTAACTGTGTAAAAAGTGCTTCGTCAGCATAAATCTGAATGGAAACATCCAGAATGTATTTTAAGCTAATGTTCTTTTGCTCCAGTTGAACTTGAAACGTATCACCCACATTTTTCAGCAACTTCTTTAAGGTAACCCATTGGGGATCCAAGGTGAATCTTCCGAGCTGTAAATTTGACCAGTTGTATATCTTCTGATTGTAGGCCAAGACCTGTTCCAACTCAGCCAAACCCTTTTTTAAGTAGTGATTGACTTCATCTGGACCGTCCTTCTTGGGAAGAATCCCGTCTATTAACAGACGCAGCAGTGTGATAACCGAAGTAATAGGTGCGCGCAGATCGTGCGACACAATTGAAATAAACTGATTTTTAAAGGAAATCATTTCACGCAGTGACTTTTGAGCTTTTTCCAGCTGTTCGTAGTCCAGAGATTTATTTCTGGCTTTTTGAATCAGCTGCTGCAATTTATCAGAAGCATTCTCAGCCGGCCCTATGAGTAAGAGATTTTTTCCGGACACCTTGGCCGCAACGGCATTCAGAGCGTATACATCTCCTTCTGAAGAGGTTTCACTCCAAAGTCCGGAACGCACAAATTCACAACTGTTTTCACTTCTCCAAAGCTTGCATGCTCGATCGATGAAGACATCCAAAAAGGGATGAAAAGCAACCAAATCAATGTGGTCCTGCATAATATCCAGATAGGAAAAAACCGGTTTACTCCATTCAGCTGCCTGTCCCCTGAGAGAAAAAAGGTCATGGTCAATGTACTCAAAGCACGTATAGCCCAATGTATTGATTAAATTGTAACTCTCGTCCTCAATACCGGCGGGCTGTGCCTTTTGCAAGTCGGACCTGCATTCATTGTACGTGTTGAGTATCCGCTTAAAAAAGATGACGTTTTCGGTTGTTTCAATGAGAATGAACCAACCCGTATCATCTTCAAACACCATGTGTATATCGAAGATTTTGTCATCCAACTCGACGTTGGGAAGACTGACCACATCCTCCTCGCATGGGAAAACACGATCGAGTGCTTCAAATGAATCACTAATCTTCTGACCCGTTTCAATTTCAAGTGAGGTATTCTTTTCAAGGCTTATATGTCCAAGAACCAAACCATCGCGGTCGATTTTAATGAAAGAAGGCGGGTAAACGTTCAGCTCATTTTTTAAAAAACGTTCTACCTGTTCGGGAAGAGGGTTCATTGAGAAACCATCCTTTCAGCTAGATATTGGAAGGACTCCTCTACATTTTCACCTGTTTTTGCACTTGTTTTAACGATATGCCAGCCTTTGTTTCTTAATTCTTTCACCATTTCAGTCGTAAACTCCCAATTGGAGTCGAGGTCTGACTTGTTTACCAAAACAACAAAAGGTTTCGCTCCAATGGTTTCCTTAGCCAATAACTCCAGCTTCTTTGCTACATCCAAAGTCGCTTTACGGGTACCGTCAACAACGAGAAAGAAACCTGAAGCACCTTTCAGATAAGAAGCGCGAACCTCTTGAAAATCATCTTCTCCGTGTATATCCCAAATAGCTAATTTAACGTTATGAGAACGCGTCTCAACTGTTTTTTGATCAATTTTCACACCTATGGTGGTCAGGTACTTTTCAGAAAAAGTACTTTTCACAAAACGCTGGACCAAGCTTGTCTTTCCAACAGCAAATGCACCTAAAATACAGATTTTTTTCTTTATCAGCATGGAGTCCTCTTTAAAGTGATCTACACCGCATTCCAACCTGAGCTCATTATACCCAATTTCGTTTAAATAGTTTAGATTTTGACCTACCCTTTGTAAGAAAAAATGTAAGATAAGTGTTTAATCTCAACATAGATGTTGCAACAGAAAAAAGGTGCCCTAGTGAACTGTGAACAGGGGATCTTTCTGTGGCTCTAAATCAACAGTTGAAAGATCAGCAATTAAATCATTGCATGCACAGCCTGCCTTTTGGCGAAAACGGGATAGATCCCAGAAAGCCAACAGGCTGCAACCTCACTCAATTTTGATTTGACGCGGCGATTTTTCTCCAGCCAAACCCAAAAGACCATCCTTTCCAGGGTCAAACACCGTCAAAAAGCGCAGCACCGGTGGAAGAGTCGATAAAAAACGGGTATGATATAATGACTCAATCCTGGAGGTAGTTTGCCATGTTTAAACTTGCGATAAGAAGTATTTCACTTTTAATAATTTGTGTTTTTCTAGCACAACAGGCTCTACCCAAACAAAAATATGAAAAGGCGAAAAAAACTAAGATGAAGGTTAAACCGACTTTTGAATTGACCATTGAAGAGCAAGCCACCAACACAGCGACTCCCAAGACAAGAAGTGTAGCAGGCCAACCTTTGGATTCTCGTGAACAGGAAGCCCTGCTGCAAAGAGCTCCTGAATTTAAAGAGATCACAAATGGCAAAAAGAAATGGACTCCCCCCAAGCCTAAAGGCCTTGAACGACCGGGAACTGAAACCTCAAAACCCTTTCCGCCAAAACAGAGTTCCATTGAAAAACCCGAATGGCAGCCTGTTAAAGAATCGGTTTTCGTAACTTCCTGTAATCCGCAGGGCGAGGTATCGGATGTCAGACAAATACAGATCCGGTTTTCACAGCCTATGATCCCCCTGCAAGCCCTTTCCGAAATGGAACCGCCTTCGGGTTTAACCTGCACTCCCCAACCCGCCGGGCAGTGGCGTTGGCTGGGCGTTCAAACCCTGGCTTTTGAGTCCTCTTCGCGTTTTCCCTATTCGACAACTTATGAAATTGATCTGACCAACCAGGTACAGTCCGTTTACGGTAATGCCCTTAAACCGGCTCATTACAGCTTCAGCACCCCGACACTTCGGCTTGTCAATTCTTATTACACAAAAGGCGAGCAGCAGTTGAATCCCTTGCTGTGCATGGTTTTCAACCAGAAAATTAAGCCGGAAGAAATCATCAGACACATTCAAATAGCCTTCAGAGGTGAAACACTTTCAGCAGAGGCGGTTGACCTGGACAGCATCGATCAGGATCACACGGCCTATCGTTTTAAAGAAGAGCTGGAGAACGGTTATGCGGTTGCATTCAAGCCTCAAAGCCAACTGCCTCGCAATACCAAGATCGCAATCGTTCTGCCTCCTGGGTCATGGTCAAGTGAAGGGCCCTTGCCAACTGAGAAGAGCCTCGAATTCTCTTTTAAGACCTATGGGCCACTTCGCCTGGAAAAACACCGATGTGGTTACGGCAGGAAAGGCTGTACACCCGACCAGGATTGGACAGTCATTTTCAATAACCCACTCGACAGTGAAAGCGTCCAGCAGAGTGATTTCAACATCGAGCCTGCCATTGAAGGGGCTGAAATACGCATTTCAGACAATCGAATCTATGTCAGAGGACTGAAAAGAGAAAACACCGTTTATACGCTCACCATTCCATCGACCCTGCGCGATATTTACGGTCAGCAACTGAAATCGAAAGAAACTCTTACTTTCAAAGTCAATCAAGGCTCACCCTACTTTCACGCTGTGTGGAACAACCTGATCGTCACCCTGCCGGCCACTCAAAAAAAGTCCCTGCTGATTCATTCAGTAAAGGTGTCCGGGTTTCAGGTGAGAATTGCCAGGGTGAACTCCAGTGACTATCAGGCCTACCTGACCCTTAAAAAGGACAAAAGCCAACGGGCCTTTAATGCCAAGCAGGCCAAGCTGCCCGGAGAAGAGCTCTTCAATGGGACTCTGAAAGCCAAAGGTCAGGACGGTGGCATGCAGATCACAACCATCGATCTCACGCCATTCACCCAAGACACCGAGGGCTATGGCCAATTCGTCGTATTGGCCTCACCTGAGCAAGTTGATAAGCGCAGCAGGAGAAGATATTTGCTCTCCTGGGTTCAACTATCCGACCTGGGCGTCGATGTGGTGGAAGATAAAGACCGCATGATTTTCAATATGTACCAACTATCCACAGGAAAGCCCGTCAAAGATACCATCATTCAATCCATGGATGGCGAGATGGGCCCCATTCACGCAGTTGAAAGCACATTGAAACTCGCCAACACCAGCAGCGGGTTCAAGGATGGTGTCACCTGGTCGGCAAAAAAAGGCAAAGACGAACTGCTCTTCAGCTTGAATGGCAGAGAGCGAGGCGGTACCGACCAACCGCTGTGGTATGTCACCACAGATCGGGGCCTCTACAAACCTGGACAGGAAGTCCACTTCAAAGGCATTCTGCGCTGGCAGGAGGAAAGACCGCAAGGCACCATCGACTTGGGCCCTTTTTCAAATTCAGCACTGAAATGGCAGGTTCGCGATGCAAGAGGAAACGAATTAGCTACTGGTACGACAACACTGACCGAAGCAGGAACGTTTGACTTCAGCTGCAAACTGCCAAAAGATGCCGATCTGGGTCGTGCTTTCCTTCAATTGGAAATCGATGCGCCCAGGGAACTCCCGAAGAAAGGTCAGCGGCCATCCGGAAACACGCAAACCTATCGTCACAACCACTCTTTTCAGATACAGGAATTCCGCACACCCGAATACGAAGTGACAGCCCAAACACTGACGCCAGGACCCTACTACCCCAACCAGAAATTGGAATGGGCAGCCAGTGGAGCCTATTACGCCGGCGGCGGACTGGCTGAGGCGGATATTGAATGGACGTTTCAATGCCGGCAAACAACCTATCAGCCTCCAAACTGGGATGCCTACCATTTTGGAGAGAGCAGAACACCGTGGTGGTTTTTTAATCCAAATGCCGATGAAGAGACTTTGAAAAATGTATCGGGTAAAACCGATTTTGAAGGCAAGCACGTTGTCTCGCTCTCGATGCAACTCAATGAACCCGGAAAAGCGTGTACTTTGAGCGGGGAAGCGACCATCATGGACGTGAATCGACAGGCATGGTCTGCCGAAGAGGCCATTCTGATTCACCCTGCCAAGCTCTACGTCGGTTTATGGCTGGAAAAGGCCTTTTTCAACCAGGGAGAAACATGCCGGGGCAAACTGATCGTGGTCGATGTCGACGGCAACCCGGTCGACAAAGTACCCATCCATTTAAAGCTCATCTCTGAATCGTCAGGTCCAGTCCGAGCGGAGGCTAACGCCATCGATCAGATCGTCATAGAAAAAGAACTGATCAGTCAATCGGAACCGCTGCCTTTTAGTTTGAAACCAAGTCGGTCAGGCTCCTTCAAATTAAAACTCGAAATCCAGGATGATCAACACAATGTGAACATCACAAAACAACATATCTGGGTTTTTGGAGAGAGCCAAACTGATTTATGGGACCCCAATGACGAGGAATTGACCCTCATTCTGGAAAAAGAGCACTACACGCCCGGAGAAACCGCAAAAATACTCGTTCGCGCACCTTTTGAAAAGGGAAACGGCGTTCTGGTCGTTTGCAGATCGGGCTTGGTGGAACACAGAACATTCCAGCTGGATGGCGGTATGACCACATTGGAAGTGCCGCTCAAAGAAGCCAATGTGCCCAACCTGACCGCAAGAATTTCCATCGTGGAAGAACTGCTGCCCCAGCCAGATCGCATTGCCCGCCGCTCGTCGGGATCCCTTGAAATCCCGATTTCCAGGGTCAACCGAACTCTCAACGTGGCCATCACCCCGCAATTGGAATGGATGGCGCCTGCCCAGCCGGGCTCTCTCTCCCTGACAGTGACCGACAATCAGAATCAAGCTGTTGAAAATGCCGAAGTCCTGGTCATGATGGTGGATGAAGCTGTTCTGGCGCTGACTGACTTCATACTGGAGGATCCACTGGAACTTTTTTATCCAGAACGGCGTTGCCTCGTAAGAGAAAGCCGATCAGATGGATCGATCTACATGTCACTTGAGTCCTTTTCCGGCAATGAAACAGGCTCGATACAAAAGGCTATGGCTTTCAGAGGCGCAGCAGCCCTTGGGCTGGATACCACTCCTTCGCCCGACCCAATAACCAGCCGGATTGATTTTTCGCCGCTTGTCTTCTTTGCTCCTCGCGTTCGCACCGATGAGAAGGGACAAGCCAGCGTCTCCTTCAAGCTGAAGGATAACCTGACGCGATACAGAGTGATGGCTCTGGCCGTTCACGGTAAAGACAAATTCGGAACGGGGCAAGCGAATGTCACGGCCCGTCTACCCTTGATGATCAGACCCTCCGCTCCCAGGTTCCTGAATTTCGGTGATCGCTTCATGCTGCCCATCGTTCTGCAAAACCAGACAGAGCGTGATATGCCGGTGCAACTGGTCATCCGAGGAAGCAATCTCCGGTTTGCAGAGTCTCTTCAGGAAGTTAAAACCGACTTGGATGGGCCTGTTCAGGGGCATTCCACTGCAGGAAAAAGGCTGGTTATTCCGGCGAACGATCGCGTGGAAGTCTCCTTTGCCAGTGCGCCTCTGCAGTCGGGCCTCGCTTCCTTTCAAGTGCTCTGTGTTACGGATGATGACTTTGAAAACCATGCAGAAGATGCAACCCAAATCACGCTGCCTGTCTGGGTTCCGGCAACCTCAGAGGCGTTTGCCACTTACGGTGAAATGAGCGCAGATGCAATTAAAGCCTATCAGGTGGCCAAACCCAAAAACGTTTTTGAACAGTTTGGCGGGCTTGACCTTCAGGTCTCTTCCACCCAGCTTCAAACACTGATGGACGCTTATCTCTACCTTAGAGATTACCCTTTTGATTGCAACGAGCAATTGGCATCCAAACTGATTGCCGTTTCCACCATGAACAAGCTGCTGGAGGTCTACAGACCCGGAGAACTGCTCACTCAAAAACCCATTGACCTGTTTGAATTGGTCAACCGAATTTTAAAGAACCAGCTGCCAGGGGGTGGTTTCAGTTTCTGGCCAGGCAGCCAAAGGGAATGGCCCTTTGCCACGCTGCATGTCACGCATGCACTGCTGCGCGCTGAGATGTCGGGCGTTCAAGTCGATCGAGACAAACTCGAGAAAGCCCTCCATGCAGTTAAAAACATCGAAACTCTTTTCCATGAGAACATGTCCAGGCAGGCCGCCAATTCACTGAAAGCCTACGCCCTCTACATTCGCGCTCTGGCTGGCGAGCAGACAGCCAAAGAGGCGTCTTCACTGTGGAACAAAGAAAACCAGGATCTGTCAATGGAAGCACAGGCCTGGCTGCTCTCAGCCCTTGCCATGTCCGAAGAAAAGGATGAGGCTCCAAGTGTTTTCAAGTCGCTTAAAAACAAAGTGCTCGAAACTGCTTCTACAGCTGAGCTGGCTAAAGAAGCGTCCTATAGCACCTATTTCCTGCTGGGATCTGAAACCAGAAGCAACGCCCTGTTTCTGGAGGGATTACTCAGCCTGTATCCAGAAAGTGAACTGGCGACCAAGTTCTTGAGAGGCCTGCTGGGCCATCGCACCAAAGGCCGATGGAACAATACCCAGGAAAACGTTTGGGTACTCTTAGCCGTGAAAAAGTATGCCGATATCCGGGAAAAGGAAACCCCCGATTTCCAGTTAACCTCCTGGCTCGATGATCAATTCGCCGGTCAGGATTCCTTCAAAGGCAGAAGCGACAACTGGATTCATCGCGAAATTCCCATCTCCGCCCTTGACCACAAAAGTCAGTTCACACTGCAAAAAGAGGGCAAGGGACGAGCATATTATCGGTTGGGCCTCAGCTACACCCCGCAATCACTGGAACTGAAAGCAGAGGATCAGGGCTTCTCTGTGATCAGGGAGTACCGTGGACTGGACCATCCCGAAGATGTCAAGCAGGATGAATCAGGTGTTTGGCATATCAAGGCCGGCGCCCGTGTCGAGGTATGCATTCACTTTTCGCAGATATCATCACGTCAGCATGTAGCATTGGTTGATCCGCTGGCCGCAGGTTTTGAAATAATTAACCCGGCCCTGAAAACATCCCAGCAGGAACCGAGTCCGGTAAATCCCTCTAAAAACGGCTTCAATATCTGGACACGCAGATGGTTCCAGCACCAAAATATGAAAGACCATCGAGCGGAAGCCTTTACCAACCGACTCAGAGCGGGTTCTCAGGACTACCGGTACATTGTAAGAGCCACTAATACCGGTGTGTTTGTGGTGCCACCTGCAAAAGTGGAAGAAATGTATCAACCCGAAACATTTGGCCGTACAGCCACCGACCGGGTGGTTATTTACCAAGGAGATTAAACTTGTAAAAATGCAGTCCTCTCAAGTCGAGAACATGCCTGCTTTATCAAAAAAAGCGAAATATTTGGAAAACAAACAGACAATTGAATCGTATATAATGATACCGGTGGAATCGGTTGAATTTCAATTCAGGTGGCTGTTTTGAGTAAACACTTGTTTTTATTATGCTTGCTTACCTGCACTGCTTTTGCAGGCGAAGACTACAAACTGTATAAAGCGGGAAAAAAGGCCTGGTACAGTGAAAACTGGTCTGTTTCGGCGGACTGTTTCAGGAAAGTCATCGACGATTATCCCGACTCAAGTTTCTATGTCAACAGCCTGTACTACGCTGGTTCATGCCTGTTCAAAGAGAAGAATTACGAAGCATGTTATGATTATTTAACACGGTATCTGGAAATAAGAGGATCAGATGTCTCCTTTCACGACGCAGAAGATCTCCGCTTAAGAGCCGCTTTTTACCTGGCCCGCAAGCAGCCTTATATCAAGAAAGTACTGTTTGAAAGCCTGAGAGGACACGATATCGACCAGGCACTTAAGAGTGCCAGTTTACTCATGAAACTGAACGAGCCGAGTGTTATCGATGAGCTCCTCAGTAAACTTGATCAAGCCCTCTCTCCGCGAGCGAAGCAAAAGATCATTGATTTTATTTCGGAAAACGGCTCTGTGGAAGATCAGGCGAGGCTGAAACCCTATCGGAAAACAAGCAAGCCGGAAATTCACATCGCCAAAAACAAGATGATCCAGCTCATTGTGCAAAAAGAGAATGCCGAAGTTCTTAATATCACCGTACCCATCTCACTAATGGACTATTTTAAGGATTTTTTATCAGACGACCAGATTACCATGATTGAAAAAAAAGAGAAGAAAGATCTGAACAAAATAATTCAAATGGCGCGAGAAATGAAAGAGGGAAATGTACTCTTAAAAGTCTCAAGCCCGGATGGCGACCTGATTAAAATCGTCGTTGAGTAGTGTAAGACACTGGCTGCGCCCTTATTATTGGCAAGACCCGGAAACCGTTTTAACGCCAGGCAGAAAGCATACCCGTAAAATCGCAACAAGATGTCTGCGATTTCTCAAAGCTATCAACATCCCAACAAGGTCATAGTCATTGCGATGTTGCCGTTTTTTATTGAAGTGTCATCAGACCAATCCCAATTCCTGTTGAAGAACCAGTGCTACCGCTCCCAGGTCCACCAGGTTGGGTATCAACTTGGATACTTGTATATTTATTTTATCCATCAGAATGGGCATGCTGCAATCAATCGTCCTCTGCTTGAGAGGGTCGAGAAAGTAATCTCCCAGTTGGATCATTTCACCGGCCAAAAAGACATACCCGATATTCAGCGTTCCAATCAGCAGCGCCAGCACGGAACCAAGAGCATGCGCACCTTTCTCAATTGCGCGATTTAAACACGGCTGACCTTTATCCAGCAGCTGGACTAAATCGATCACATGTCCTGATTGACAGAAAGCCTTTAGATTGAAATCTTTCATTTCCGTTTTACACATCTTTTCCAGTTGACGTTTTAAACTTTTGACCCCAACCACTGTTTCCAAACAGCCCCATTGACCGCATTCACATTGTTCTCCATTTTCGTCAACAACAACATGCCCGATTTCACCTGCTCCAAAAGCATCTCCGAAGAACATTTTTCCATTGATGATCATTCCGGCACCTACGCCTCTTCCCATTTTCAACAGGATGAGGTTATCAATCTGTTTTCGGCACCCAAAAACATACTGAGCCAGTGCCGCTGCCTGAGAGTCATTGGCAATGTGAGTTGGAATGTGAAACCGCTCTTCAACAAGTCTCTTGAGAGCCACATTCTCCCAGCCTAGATCCGTAGAACGAATAACGGTCCCATTGTGGGGTTCCACAACGCCAGGTGTTCCAATTCCCACTCCCAGAATTTTCCAGTTCTGTTTCAGTGAATTAACAAGGGAAAGGACGCCCTGTATTGCGGCCTGACCGCGTTGATGCTCTGTACCTAATTCCACACACTCTTTCATTTCTCCCCGAAGGTTATAGAGATAACCCTTAAACGCCGTACTGGCCAGGTCAAGACTTATGATAAGTGAACTCTCCGCATTGAACTCCAACAGGGTGGCAGGTTTTCCAACCGACACGCGACTTGTTCCGGTTTCATGCACCAGCTTTTTTTTCAGCAAGCGCAAGACAACCGTTGAAACCGTCGATCGAGTTAAACCCGTTAGACGAGCAAGCTGGGCTCGACTAATCGGTCCCTTATTGTAAATGTGTTTTAGAACTAACCGTTGGTTGTGATCCCTGGTCATCTCTCTGGTGGCCTTTTTAAAATCATCTGAATTAGACATAAATTTTCCCCTGGCTTATTTGCTGTTTGACGGCATCGTCAATAAAGTATGAAGTACACGGCGGTTGCTTTTTATACTCTATCATATCATGCAGATGCTACTCTATGATTTTTCGCTTCATTTAAAGTTTCTGGTGTTCAGAGGTTAAGATCCGGCATAACAATACAAAAAAACACATTCGCGTATACTGATGCATTTCATGAATTAGACATCTTTCGCAATCCCGAAAAGTCTGCGTAACACTCCAAGCTAATGCGGTATTAAAAAAAGCAAAAAACAGACAACGAACGAGAAGGGAATACTCATGATCGAGATTGATAGCGCGCAAGCATCACAAGCTTACTCTTCAAAATCCAGGGTCTCGGTATCTCCTCGCAGATGTTTAAGTCCCTCTTCCAGGATTGACTGAGCTTTGTTCAAGCGATCCTTAAGGGTTCTATGTCCCAAACCCAATTGACTTACGCGTTTCGTAAGTGAATCGGATTCCTGTTTCCGTCTGTCAAGTTCAGTCTTCAGTTCATCGACTTCCGATGTCATGTCGGCAATTCGAGCACCCTGTTCGGAGATAATTTTGGCCGTTCGCTTCTCGTTATTTTCGAGTTCTTCTTCCAGTTTTTTTTCTTTTTCTTCAGCTTCAGCCTTCACGTCTTTGATCCGTTTTTCCTGTTCTTCCAACTCTGTCTTCAGCAGGTCCCGCTGTTCACACAACTCCTCCTGAAGGCCGTAAGCCTGCTTTAGTTTAACTTCAAATTCCTCTGCATTTTTAAGGTGATGCTGTTCAAGTTTCCGTATTTCCTCATCATGAGTTCGCTGTATGACAACTTTCTCTTCCTGGGCTCTGACCAACTGTGATTGCGCATCTTCTTTTTCTATTTTGAACTTCTCACACTCACCGTTGACTTCTTCAATGATATTTTTCTGCTCTTCGTATCTCGATTTCAGATTCTGTATTTCGGTTTCCTTATCCAAAACGGTTTGTTCTATTTTTGCTTTTTCGTTCTGGTAAAACTCTTCAAGATCCAGTCGCTCCTTTTGAAGTTCATCTTCCCTTTCCTTTTTCTCTTTCAAGATGGCATCGATGCGCTCTTTTAATAACTCACTTTCCTGATCGGCATCGAACAGGTGCTTGTTCAGCTCATCAATTTGTTTATCTGCCTGTTCCTGAATCTCATCCATCTTAAGATTCATTTCTTCTTCTGCTGTGCTTTTTGTCGTTGCGAGAAGTTCTTGAAAGTCCTCATTCATTTTTGAAATGGCTGTGGAATATTCACTCTTGATTCTCACATTTTCTTCCTGCAGTTGCTTGGCCTCTACATCGAATTGACCTGCTTTTTTCTGGAACTCACTGAGCTTTTTCTGTACTTCCTGAATATCACTCTCGCGATCGAGCAACAGTTCCTCAAGGCGTTCATTGGTCTTTTTTGAAGCTTCAAGTGCCGATTCAAGTTCTTTTATTTCATCTTGAAATACGATTTCCCGAGTTTTGGACGCCTGTTCCCGGGCATCGATTCGGGAGGTCATTTCATCGATAATCTCCTGGGTTTTAAATAAATTAGCTTCCAGGTTCTGGCTCTTGACTTCTAAAGCCTTCTTTTCCTTGTCACCGTCAAGTTGAGCCTCTCCCGCTGATTCAATCTCAAATTCCAGCTCCAATATGCGATCCTCAAGGGATTTCACTTCGCTGTCTTTTTTATCCAGATCATGAGATAACTCTTTGGCGGCCTCCTCCGATCTTTCCAATTTTATAACGGTCTGTTTGTTTTCTTCCTTTAGACCTTGGACTGTTTGCAGGGTTCTTTCTCTTTCTTCCTTCAGTTCCTTAATTTCAAATTGAAGTCTTTCGCATTCTTGTTCCTTTTTTGACAGTTCAACAGAATCGCTCGATTGCGACTCTTTCATCTGATTGAAGAAAAGCTTGGAGGCATCGAGCTCTTTCTTGTAGTAATCCAGTTGATGTGCCTGATTCTCCAGTTTGGTTTTCATTTCCTGAATAATGGATACGTGATCCAGTGTCATTGGAGCGTGCTCCTCTTCCATATCAAAGGAGTTATCCAGCAAGTCATTTTCATCTAAAAGGCGGTCGAGATCCAGGTCCAGATCCTCTTCCAGTTCAAGCTGAAAGTCAATGGAAAGTAAGTCTCCAACATCTCGAATCAACTCTTCAGATGCCAGGGGTTTCTGTAAGTATCTGTCAGCATGTGTTTTTAATTTTTTGTGTTTATTGAACTCTTTTTCACCGAGTTCAGATGAACAGATAAGAATCGGTGTAGACTGCAAACCCTTGTCTTCTTTCATCTTCTTGCAAACCATAAAACCATTCATATCTTTTAGTTCAACTGAAATAACCACCAGAGAGGGTATCTCTTTCAAGGCTACTTCCAGACCTTCCTTTCCTGAAGTAACTTGCCGGAAACGGATGTCTTCCCGACTCATCAAAGCTTCAAAAGTTTTAAGAGTCGAAGGATCTTGATCGATAATGAGAATGTTGGTCGTCATAACATGTTCCTTAATACAAAAAGAAGTCCGGGATTCTAGAATCATTCCCCTTCATTTGGGTATCGCTTCCTTGCAACAGCCTTGGATTGATACCGTCCATTGCCCTTTTAGCTTAAAGCTCCACTAACAGCATGATTTAAGTACAACAATCATAAACATTGGTTGCAGACTGCAGGCTGAGTTCAATCTAACTGCATTCTCAATCAATGTGCTCCTGGAAAGGTCCAAAAACAGCTTTTCTCATAGAATATTTTCTGTCGAACCTCAGACCGCCTGTACACAAAGCGATGTTTTCTTTCTTCCTAAACCTGTTATTTAGAAATTGCTTTTCATCAACTGATTGTGCTGGCAGAACTTAAACTCCCTTTTCCACAAAAACACCCACGAGAAAAACGGGTTGGTTCCAGGTATTATGGTACATCAAATGCCCTTGATTTGTCATTTCATTTTTAGGGTTTAATGGCACACTTTGTTCTTGCCTGTTCGTTTGGCGTGATAGAGGCGTGTATCGGCCATCTTTATCCATTCCAATGGATCGTTTAGTTGCACTTTATCGGCTGAGTGACATATGCCCACACTCACCGTGATGTTAATTGGCTGCTTATCATAGGTGTAAAAAGTGAAGGTTTCGATACTGGCGCGAATGCGTTCGGAAACCAGAATCGCTTCCTCGACGCTTGTCTCAGGAAGCAGACAGATAAACTCCTCACCACCATAACGCGCAGGAATATCCATTTTACGAATAGATGCCTTGATCAGCTGGGCGACATCTTTCAAGACAAGGTCCCCAGACAGGTGATTATGGACATCATTGACCTGCTTGAAATCATCAATATCGATCAGGATAACCGAAACATTCAAACTCAAACGCTTGCATCGATCCAACTCCTTTATAAAGTATTCCATGAAGTGTCTGCGATTATAGATCTGTGTGAGATTGTCAATGACTGACAATAGCCGGATTTGCTCATTCATCAGCAAATTGTCAATAACGAGATTGGAGGCCTGCCTGGTTACTTTAAATAATTTCTTGGCTTGATTTGGAATCTTTAAAGGGTCACGAGTATAAAAAACCAAAAAACCAAATTGAACAGCTTGACTGCTCAATGGCTGAACGAAAAAGTGTTCATTTGATACAGTCCCGGAAATGTCTCCAAAGGAACCTTCTATTTCCGTTTCAACCTGATCCTCAATCAAGTGGCCTTCCACCTCGGCTAACCTGTAAATGGCATGTTTGATTTCTCTAAAACTGGTTTCAGTCAATGCTTCTGCAAGGTTAAAAATCATCCTGGACTCGGAATCGCAATTGAAATAGAAACAGGAAAGGGAATAACCCAAAACTTTCTTGTAAATTTCGCTCAGCTTTAAAATACCCTCTTTAAGGTTGTGAACCTCAAAAATTGCCTGGTGTATTTGATTCACCAGTTTACTCTCCAGCAGTTTTTTATCAAATGTATTGTTTACCTTTTCAATAATCTCCCAAAGTGATATCTCCCTATGAACCCGGGGCTCATAGGCCTTGTTCTCCTCCATGAGTTGTCTGATCACACATTGAGTTTCTCTGGATTTACTGTTTTTGAGGATGTATCTTTCAGCCCCGGTATCCATACCCCAAAATTTATCAGTAACCCCTTCTTTGGAGGTTAAAATAGCCAGCGGAACATCCTTGGTCAACTCATCGGACTTGAGTAATCGGCAAAGCTGGAACCCATTCATTTTGGGCATTTCGATATCGGAAATCACCAAATGCGGGCCTTCTTTAAAAGTAATTTCAGCCGCTTCCAATCCATCAGCAGCCAGCAGGGGCTGATATCCCATTTTCTTGACCATGAATGCGATCATTTGCCTTACAACCGGAGAATCGTCAGCAATCAAAATCTTTTTCATCAATGCTCCATGATTTACCCTGAGCTTTTCGGCGCGCCCTTTTTCTGATATCTGGCTATTTCCCGCATTCGTCCATCTCTGTATACAGAGGAATACAAGAACCGTTACTTTTCGTTTTTCGTCCCCTTTCTCAAAAACTTAAATATAGATGTCATTTTCGATCGTTTTTTCAGCATAATGTTTTTTTTGTCAAACTCAACCAATTGGTTATGGCCTCGCAATTGAATTCAATTGCGAGGCCATAACCTGTTTGTGTCGTAACTAAGAGCGTGGTTTTCTTTGATGAAATGGAAGCCTCTTGCTACTCCACTAAAACCATGGGGTTAGCAGCCATTTCTCTTTGATCGGTATACCCGGACAAGGAGAATCCAGCTACGGGGAGGTCCGATTCAATGACCACATAACCGTAGAAGTTAGTGACCCCAAAAAGATCGTTGATTGTTCCCAACAGCTTGTTATTCGCTGGAATCTCTGTTGAACCGCTGAGAACCGCCCCATCGTATCGGTAAATAATAAAGGTCACATTAGCCGAAACGCTATTGGGATTGATCACGGAGATTCCCGTCCAATTGGAAACTAAGCCTGTGAAATGGTCAGGCCTGAATCGTGAACCGGATATGACGAAGGGAAAATAGAACTTATTGGAAACAAAGGGCGTCGCCTGAAATCCGGCTAACTGTCTGTCGTCCTGTGAACCAAACAGCTCCATACCGGAGAGAACCGTCGTTTCTGAAAGTCCCGAGATAACAAACCAGGATGTTCCTCTGGGCACCAATGAATCGCCTGTCACTCTCAACAGTTTACCGAAAGGAGCGATACTCTGCGTATTGCTGGCTAAAAGTCCGCCTGTATCACTGTAGGCATTGATCCTGACCCGAGCGGTCTCATCTGTCATATTTACAACCGAATAGCCCGTCCAGAAAGTGTTTGTATTCGCGGCAACATGAGGAAAAAGAATACTGCGGCCACTGGTAGCGTCTACCGTCAAACCAGCCGCCATGTTGGCATCCTTCCTGCCAAAAATTTCAGCGCCCACCACATTTTGATCAAGTACCCTGTTATCATTGAGATCATAATTGAGGAAAAACCCCCATAACCCCCCCTTCGAAATCACATTGGGATAATTACCATAGAGTTGTTCAAAGTCGAAAGCCAGCGCCTGGCCTTTTTGATTGATATCCACCGTCCATGCCGAGTCGAAATTGTCAACATAAATCAGGGAAGAGGGCGTTTGCCGCACATTGGCCATGGCCCCGACTGTCCAGAACTTCTGAGTGTTGGTAGCCACATGAGGAATAAAAAGCCCGTTATTAACGTATGAGGTCGCGGGAATCATGGACCAGCTCGACCCGTCGGAAGTCATGTGCTGATAAGTTCCCACCATTTTTCCGCTGGATGTGATTTTAACCCATTGATCCGTTGCATCAGATGTTCCTATCAGCGTTACACGTGGTTCAGCTGTAAAATCATATGAACCCGTGGAACGTCCCGAAGCATCATACCAGGTTGCAGTTCCTGTAACCATTGAATCCGTTGCATTGGAAATTGAAAACGTACTTGTATAAGAAAGCCCGTAATAATCAAACGAAGCAGTGAAGGGGAAATACAGTACAAAGCCGCTGTCTTCACCCGGTGGCTGGGTTGCCGCTCCAATTCCCACCGCCGCACAGGCATTGCTGACAGCTGATTTTTCAGTTGAACTGGACCCATATAGATCCGAAGCCGCTTTTTCTGCCAGTTGCCTGAAATCCGCAAACTGACTGTTCCTGGTCAAGTATTTTGTCAAAGTACGATGCATAATTTGAATAGCTTTGTCTCTTCCAATAGCGCTTGCCAAATGGTAATAAGCGTGATTGGGAATGCCACTGTTAATATGAACACCGCCATTATCCTGATTGGCCTGTAAGTTCTGGTACTCATTCATATGAGCAGGCTGCCACCCATGCTGAAAGTCGCCGGTCGACTTTCCTTGATGCGGATTAGACATATCTCTGAGTCCCGGAGCACCGTAAGCTGGAGCAATCGTGATATCTTCGCCCAATAACCAGTCATCATCGTCGTGAGTGGTTGCATACATATCAGAAAAGGATTCATTCAATGCACCAGATTCGAACTGATAGACGAGGTTGGCCGAAGAAGAGGTGATAGCGTGACATATTTCATGTGTCGCAAAATCAAGTGAAAATGCCCAGTTCCGCGTTATCTGGCCGCCGTCACCAAAAACGAGTTCTCTTCCCGTCCAGAAAGCATTATCCAGCCCCTGGGAAGGATCACTTCTGAAATTGGTGATCACTTTAAAAGCACTGCCATTGTCATCCCAGCTGTTTCGATTGAAATTATTTAACAACCAGTCATAGGTTTGACTGACCAGGTATGCCGCAGCACCGGAAGCGTGTGTTTCCATGCTGTCACTAAAAACAGCATCGCCATTGGGGTCAGAAGCTAAACCCTGAGGTTCGCTCTGATGATTGGATTCAAGAACGTATATCGTTCCAGCCAGAGTGTTGGGATCCAACTGACCGGGAAACATCCTCTTGGATGTATTGATGAGGTATATCGTTCCATAGTCATCATAGCCTCCAACGGTTGCTACTTGACTACCGTCGAGAGTTGGGTAAACGGTGCACATGACTCCACCGGCTGCTCCACCCGAACACACACTGTCAATTTCATTCAGTATCTCACCTGTATGGGCATTAACGAATATATTTTTGTTCAATAAAATATCCCGTTCACTGTGGACATGAACCTTGTAAGCCAGCACTGGAGCGGAAACATGCCAATCATAGATCACCAACTCGGCATGAGCCTCAACCTCCACCTTCTTGTTGAGGTGAGTTAACGCTCTTTGCCTCGCTTCATTCGCACCCATAGAGGGTACAGTATTGAACTCTTTCTTGCGACTTAAAACGGGGCTCCGATAAACTCCGTTAAAAGTGTGAACCTGCCCGTTTGCCTCAAGATGAACCATGACCTCAGCCGGCCACACTTCAAGGCCTTTGTGCTGAAGCCGCATTCTGATATGAAATTGCCCCAATTTATCCTCTTCGACACACATTCCTCACTTAAATTAGGTGGAAGTTAAGTTATTTTTTTTATCTCTTGTTGAATAGCGTATATATAATATGCTATATTTCAAATATGTCAAA
>PDUC01000060.1 GCA_002747255.1 Acidobacteriota bacterium
ATGCAAGACGCGAAGCTCTTTAAAGATTATACGATGCAAGAAGTGCTGGATGAGTTCGATTCAATCGAGAGTTTTGAGTTCCCGGGACACGCCATTCAATCAGGAGAAATAACCAGGAAGCAAATAGACCTTTACAGAAGAATGGGAGTAGAAACACCCACATCGTTACAACAGGCCTGAGAATGCAGGTTACACCGATAGAACTGGAGGCCAAAACCTTGCCCTACAAAGAATCTGAGTGTTACATGCTGTCTGCCATCCAGCACTATGCCTTTTGCCCACGACAATGTGCTTTAATTCACAAGGATCAATTTTGGGCTGAAAATTATCACACGGTAAAAGGCGATCTTTTTCACGAAAGGGTTCACCATTATCCCATAGAAAAACGCAAAGGGTACAGGCGGGAATTCTCCATGCCCATTCACTCTCTTACACTGGGTGTGAGTGGACAGACCGATCTTGTGGATATTCAATACAGGGGGAAGCAAATTAGGGAGATTATTCCTGTTGAGTACAAATCGGGAAAACCAAAACAAGACAATACCGATGCGGTTCAGCTGTGTGCCCAGGCTATATGCCTGGAAGAAATGACAGGAGTCTCCATTCCCAGAGGTTTTCTCTACTATGGAAAAACTTTAAAACGTCATGAAGTTCTGCTTACGGAAGAATTGAGAAGAGAGACCAAAATGCTGGCTCGTGAGCTTCATCAGATGATGGCTGGCGAAGATCTTCCCGAAGCCATTCAATCCGACAAATGCAAACGTTGCTCGATCCGGGATTACTGTCAGCCTGTGATTCAAGGCAAAAAGGTTCAAAATTACCTGAATCAATTTTTGAATAATCAGAAGGACGAAAAAGGTGAGAAAATTCTTTAACACTTTGTATGTTACCACCCAGGGCTGTTACCTGGCAAAAGAACGGGAAACCGTTGCAGTGCATCTTGATGATGATACAAAACAACGATTTCCTTTTCACAATCTGGATGGACTTGTCTGTATGGGGAATATTAGATTGAGCCCCTATCTGATAGGTGCCTGCGGCAAGAAGGGAATTACCATAAGTTATCTTTCTGAGCATGGCCAGTTTCTCGGGCGGTTTACAGGCTCTGTATCGGGTAATGTTCTTTTGAGAAGACGGCAGTTTCGCTATGCCGATCATCCTGAAAAAAAAGCGGCCATAGCCCGAAGTGTCGTGACAGGGAAAATCCTGAACGCCAATACGGTGCTGAAGCGATTTCCACGGGATAACCCTGACAATCAGGCTGTCCCCAGGATACGCTCTGTTATTGAGAAATTAAAAAGAATCACGGACAGAATATCCGGAGTCCAGGATCTCGATATAATCCGGGGCATGGAAGGTGAAGCGGCCTCTCTCTATTTTTCGGTGTTTAATGACCTCATTCTTTCAGATTCAAAAGAAATGACTTTTACGGGGAGAAATCGAAGACCACCGCTGGACCCCGTTAATGCCATGCTCTCTTTTGCCTACACGCTCCTGCATCATGATGTTGTTTCTGCCTGTGAATCGGTGGGTCTTGATCCCGCTGTGGGATTTTTGCATACAGACAGACCAGGACGTCACAGTTTGGCACTGGATCTGATGGAGGAGTTTCGCAGTTTCTTTGCCGACAGGCTGGTACTGTCCATGATAAACCGTCAGCAAATTAGTCAAAAGGATTTCATTTTTCACAGCTCCGGGGCCGTCATGCTCAAAGATAAGGCAAGAAAAACTTTTATCCAGACTTATCAGGAACGCAAGAAAGATGCTTTAACTCACCCTTTTTTAAATGAGAAGATGCCCATAGGAACGGTCTTTTTTTATCAGGCTCTGCTATTGGCAAGATTTATCCGGGGCGATTTGGACGGTTATCCCCCCTTTATATGGAGATGATATGCTCGTATTGGTCAGTTATGATGTTTCCACGAAAGATTCGGCTGGAGCAAGAAGACTTCGCCATGTAGCCAAATGTTGTGAAGATTTTGGACAGAGGGTTCAGTACTCTGTCTTTGAATGCCTTGTATCACCGGATGAGTGGTTAACATTAAGAAACAAACTGGAAAAAGAAATCAATCCTCAAACCGATAGTTTGCGGTATTACTTCCTTGGGAAAAACTGGAAGAGAAAGGTTGTTCACGTTGGAGCTAAACCGGCGTATGACCCGGAAGGGACGCTCATTTTATAAATGCGAATATCTGACGTGCAAAAAACCAGCGGAGGTTCGCAATGCATATTAAGTATCTATTTATCAAACAAATAAAATTATCTTTCTGGAAGCGTAAGAGAGGAGATTTTAGGGTAAAAGGTGTTTCGCAGAATTGTATAAATAAAGTATTTATGTTTAAATAGTTAAGCCTTAGGCAGTCGCTCCCCTCGCGGGAGCGTGGATTGAAACTCGTTGATGCAGAAAGGCGCTCGTATGCAGAGGGTCGCTCCCCTCGCGGGAGCGTGGATTGAAACACCGGCAGTGGATACATGAGGCCATCACCGCTTAGTCGCTCCCCTCGCGGGAGCGTGGATTGAAACATTCCGGCATCGATTACTCGGCCAAACTCATCAGTCGCTCCCCTCGCGGGAGCGTGGATTGAAACTTCTCGAATACGTCCTGTCATCCCCACTCTCGGCGGTCGCTCCCCTCGCGGGAGCGTGGATTGAAACCCGGCAATGGAATAAGGTTGGCAGGGGAACCCAGTCGCTCCCCTCGCGGGAGCGTGGATTGAAACAGAGTTGGCCCTGAATCGCATGGAGTGGGGCAACGTCGCTCCCCTCGCGGGAGCGTGGATTGAAACAGTAAAGAAGAGTGCCTAGACTTACCTCCTAAGATTATGTCGCTCCCCTCGCGGGAGCGTGGATTGAAACATCCATCTGGAATCGCTCTGCTCCCCACAATACGTCGCTCCCCTCGCGGGAGCGTGGATTGAAACTGATCCATTGCGATATTGAGCGCATCGGTAACTGTGTCGCTCCCCTCGCGGGAGCGTGGATTGAAACGAGCGAGGCAGAGTCAAAAGTTGCGGATGCCTAAATCGTCGCTCCCCTCGCGGGAGCGTGGATTGAAACAATCCAGACAGTGACACAACAGCCCCCTGTAGAGCGTCGCTCCCCTCGCGGGAGCGTGGATTGAAACCTGTCAAAGTGATAAAAAATCTATGTTGGAATGGGTCGCTCCCCTCGTGGGAGCGTGGATTGAAACTGCTATTACGGTCATGCCTTTTGGCGTGACCATCGTCGCTCCCCTCGCGGGAGCGTGGATTGAAACCGCGACGTCGCCCCAGGTATTAGACATTTGCTGCAGGTCGCTCCCCTCGCGGGAGCGTGGATTGAAACAAACAATTGCTCCCATGCAGGAACATCCATGCCTTGTCGCTCCCCTCGCGGGAGCGTGGATTGAAACCTCTGGATAAAATTATTTTTTTTGAAAATTTTTGGTCGCTCCCCTCGCGGGAGCGTGGATTGAAACCGCCATTGACGCATCGAGGCTTTTTTTCAGCAGGTCGCTCCCCTCGCGGGAGCGTGGATTGAAACAGATTTGTAAAGCACAATGACGATCCGGGTTCGTGTCGCTCCCCTCGCGGGGGTGTGGATTGAAACAAGGTATATCCATGCTCTAGGTGGTGAACTCCGGATTGTCGCTCACTTTCCCGACGGTGACATTTCCATAGATTACTTCTCAGAGCGCTGAGGAAACTCGTAAAAAGGCGGGTAGCCCTACCTGCCTTTCCCGCCTGAATACTCTGAAACCGTTAAAGTTCCTGAACACACGGTTTAAGAAAAGCCCTTTTCTCTTTAATTTTCTGGTGTAGTTCATCAATGGTAAGAGACTTGAGTTTCAGTTCAATATCAGCTTTGAATGTCTGCCACTCGTTGTGCATGGGGCAGGGATGTTCATCCATACAAACGGATAACCCGAGAATACAATCGTCTTTGGACTCCAGAGGTTTATCCAGGATCGCCGCTACATCTTTCAGAGTGATTTCAGCAGGCGATTTAGCCAGTGCATAACCGCCGCCAGGACCTTTGGTCGATTTTAAGAGACCGTTGTTCTTGAGCTGTAAAAAAATCTTTGAGAGAAACGGACTTGGAACATTGGCTTCTCTAGCTATAATACTCACTTGCAACGGCTTATCACTGTTAACTCCTGCCAAATAAATCAAAGCTCTGATAGCGTGTTCACAGGGGGGTGAAAAAATCATTCTGCCTCTCCATTGATCAATATACTCACATAGCATAGTGCCTTCACAACACCATGTCAAATAGAATTTAAGATCACTGGATCTGGCATTATGTCTTTTTTATTTTATTTTTTACCGCCTTGAAATACTTCAAGATAAAGATCTGCAGGAGGACGAGCCGGATGAAAAACAACCACGACTTTTGTCCAAAAACGTCTGGGCGATTTCATCGTAAAACTGTCTGACCTGCCTCCTTCTTTACTGTGTATGGAAACGGGAATGACCGGAGTCAGAGGCCTTTGATTAAAGACTTCGGCCATTTCATCTCGAGGGGAATTGGAGGAATTCGTTTCAGGTTGCCAGTATTTTGAAGAAGTACCCATCAACTCCCCCTCCTCCAGTGCCGCCTTCACTTCGCTCGATGCGTGTTCATACACTACAGGGCCTTCTTTTTTAGAAGAGAAAGGAATGGCTTTTCCCGCTTTTAAAAAGTAACTCAGGAGTGATCGTCTAAAGTTTTTAGCGTCCATTACAAACCGAATAGGCCTGAAACAGGCACCGGATAGCAAGGCGTAATCAACAATTGAAACGCAATCGGCAACAAGAATACCACCCTCATCTGGAACGTGCTCTTCTCCCTCCGTTTCCAAGCGGTACATCAAATGAACCACGATCCATATCAAAAAGCGAAGCAAAAACTCGGGCACCAGAGAGAAAATGTAAAGGGCTACCACGGCATTTAAAACAGCAACCAAGAAAAAGAGCTGCGGGATTGTATAACCTCTTCCCAAAAAGACAATAGCCAGGAGAGCGGCAGCAACCATAAAAAGAGCATTTAAAATGTTGTTTCCAGCTATCACTCTGGAACGATTTTCAACTTGGCTTCGCTGTTGTATGAGGGCGTAGAGAGGAACAATATAAAAACCGCCAAACAGACCAATCATGAGTAAATCGACGATTAAACGCCAGTGCTGCCATTCACGAAGAAATACAGCTACCCCCATAGTTGACCGCACCTCAAAACCACTGGAAACCCACCATAAATCCAATGCAAACAGCGTTAAGCCAATGGTTCCAAAGGGAACAAGTCCCAGCTCGACTCTTTTATGCGAAAACCTTTCACAGAGAAGGGATCCGGCACCAATTCCAACAGAAAACACGGTCAGCAGCAGGGTAACTACGAGCTCATTCCCACAGATTACTTCTTCGGTAAAAGTGGGCATTTGAGCCAGAAAAATAGCGCCGTAAAACCAAAACCAGGAAATACCAAGAATAGAGCGGAACACGACATGGTTTTCCCTGGTAAACTGGATGACCCTCCAGGTTTCCACCAGGGGATTGAAGGCCACTTTCAAAGTTGGATCCGCTGCTTTGGCAACGGGAATCCCTTTACTCGTCCACCACCCGATCAGCGCCAGCAAAACCACGCCACACGCCACAAAAACACGACCCTGCTGCAAAGCTATCAAGATTCCTCCGACAACGGTTCCAAGTAAAATGGCTAGAAAAGTCCCCATTTCGATCATGCCATTGCCGCCTACCAATTCTTCTTCTTTTAGGTGTTGGGGAAGAATGCTGTATTTCACCGGACCAAAAAAGGCCGACTGAGTGCCCATCAGGAACAGCAGCGACAGCAAGAGATAGGGCATATTGAAGATGAACCCGATGGCTGCAACACTCATGAGTGCTATTTCAAACAGTTTGATGATTCTTATAAGGGCTCCTTTCTCAAACTTATCAGCCAGTTGCCCTGCCAAAGCCGAAAACAGAAAAAAGGGCAGAATGAACAGACCAGCGCTCAAATTCACGAGTGTGCTGGCATCAAGAGTGGACTCTTCTCCGGCCAACTGAGTTACCCCATGGAAAGCAAACATAATTAAAAGGGCGTTTTTAAAAAGATTATCATTAAAAGCACCCAGGAACTGAGTCCAGAAGAATGGACCGAATCGCTTTTCCTTCAGTAATGTAAACTGAGACATGATACACCTGCCTATCGAATGATTTCAATACCATCCAAGAGATTCAGAGCAAGACCTTCAACAGAAACGAAGTCTCATTTTCGCAGTTTCCCGATCCAGATCCAATCTTCATGAACAACCCACCTTCGTTTGTGATTGTATTTTAACCACGGTATACTCTGTTCAAGAAAGGTACAGGTAAACTTCTCATCGAGTATGGCCGCAAATTCATCCAAATGCGATTGATCTTCAAAGTCCATTGGCGTACTAATCGACAGCGTACCTCCTGGCTTGAGTATTTTCATAATATGCTGCAGGATGTCTTCGGGCTCCGGCAGAAGATCCACAAGATGACCCATGTGCACCCAATCAAAGAGCGGTTCTGCAAAGGGAAGATAGCGGGCATCCGCGCAAATAATTTGCACATTGGATACTGGATTTTTAGGCAGCTCCACCGTTTGTCTCCCGATCTCCGGATCATAAGAGTGAATGGTAATGTGATCAGACTTCATGTGTTTGTGAGCTAGAGCTGCCAGAAAAAAGTGCGATTCAACCCCTATGACCTCTCTACAAATGCTTGACATCCGGTAAGCCATACCTCCTTGACCGCAACCAATATCCAGCGCAAGATCCGGATGATGTTTGCCTACCATATCGAAAATAAGATCATCGGAAAAGTCTGCATGCAATTCGGACAGAAAAGAGGGGATTTCAAGTTGTTTGTAAAAACCGGGATATCCCTCTCCTTCAATAAGAGAGTCTATGTTTGGCATTTCATGAAAACTCAAGGGACCGTATCTTTTAAAGAACCACTCACGACTATCGGGGCAGGTCTCCAACATAGCCATCGCTTTCATAATCGCGGTGCCGTACTGTTGAATGTACCCATCTGTATCCGGCTGAATAACAGGAACTCCGCAAATGACGGGAAAAAGCAGGTCCTCATGTGCACTTGCAAACAACCAGGAGTCTAAAACTTCCAATCTTTCTAAACAAATGGGACATCTCAAGATATCCCATATTAATCCGTGTTCACACATCAAGTACCTCCTGTTGTGATATCTGACGATTTAGTGCACAACAGAAACTCACCCATTCTGAATGCCGTCGCATAAAACGTCTATGGGTTTCTCTACTCGAATATGTCTGCTTGCAACTGTTTCGTCAATCACTTTTTTCCGTTCTGTCCGACAATAATCGACAAGCCAGCCATTAAGGCCAAAAAGCAACTGCCCTTGACCAATGAATCATTGATTCAAGGAATAACGCCTGGTGCACGCAATACCAATTCCATTGGCAGCAAATATTAAAACGGCACCTTTCAGATCCAGAAGAGATGTCGAGAGCTCGTCATCGCAAAAAAATCACTGGGGAAATCTAAGTAAGCAATGGGTGGAGCCCGATCTGAGAGATGAAATCGTCGATTTGGTTGAAAAACAGGCGCTCTCGACCTCAATTGGCGTCCTGCTCCTCCTGTCCTGGATCGGGCTTCACTCTTCGAAATATTACAGTTGTAGAAAAAGCCAAAGCAACGGCTCAGCAGATCCACGATCGCTATCGCGATTTAGAAAAAGTGGAACGTGCTTTTAGAACGATGAAGACCTTTCACTTGGAATTACGCCCTGTGTATGTACAGACGAAAGAGAGTACAAGAGGCCATGTCGTTTTGGATATGTTGGCGCTTATCATACAAAGAGAGTTGGGAAAAATATGGCGTCAAATCGATGTCACGGTAGAAGAAGGACTGGAGGAATTGTCTTCCATTCATTTCCAAACAGTGAGCCTGGGTGGAGCCGCTTTCCAGACGGTG
>PDUC01000055.1 GCA_002747255.1 Acidobacteriota bacterium
AAAGATCTTTTTTGATTATTCCTTTAATATTTTCATTAAAACTTTGAGTGTCCTCATATTTGTGCATTAAAACTTTGGGTGTCCTCATATTTGGTCTCCTTGGGTGTCCTCAGGTCTTCATATTTTTGGGTGTCCTCAGGTCTTCCTCAGGTCTTCATCAGGTCTTCATATTTTTAAAACTTTGGGTGTCCTCATATTTGGTCCTTTCTCATATTTGGTCCTTATATGAAAATACTGGACCTACAAGTTAACCTGTTTATATTTTTTTATCATTCCAAACTGAGATTAAAACAAATCTGTCCATTAGAACATTCGTGTGTATTCGTGTTCATTTGTGTTTACAAACAAATCAATTTAAGGGCAGGTATCAAAAGATGTCGCTGTCTGATCTTCGTAAACCGGTTTTTTAAAGCAGAAACCACGAATGCACATGAATGAACACGAATGAACACGAATTATTAAAATGAATGCACCATGTACTTGAAAATATAAGACCTACAAGTAAAGCTGTTCATGTTTTATTAGCATTCCAAACCGGACTGAAAAATAAATCAGTCCATTAGGATATTCGTGTGTATTCGTGTTCATTCGTGGTTAAAAAAATGAATTTAAGGGCAGGAATAAAAAGAAGCGGTCTTTCCGTGAACAATGTAATGGTGGCCCCGGAATCTGCTCTTAATCCAGCTGAACGCGCATGGCATAGCTTGTCGCGCGTTTGAGCCTTTGCAAACCAAAAAAGAACTTTAAGAAATTGGACGGGGATAGTAGACTGTAGGCAGGCAGTCTGCGGGCAGGATCCTTGAAAGAAAACCGTTTTCATGGAACCTCAATCGGGATTGTTTCTCTGTATCAGACTCGGGCTTTCCACCTGAGGTTGTCATATTGAAAAGCTTTTAAACCGCTGAAGAATAAACAGGTATTTTTTACATGAAAGGACAAGGCAAAAAACCCCAGTATTTTTCAATAAGTATTGTCGCGAAGACATACGGAATTCACCCTCAAACGCTCCGGCTTTATGAACGAGAAGGACTGTTGAAACCCGCCCGCACTGAAGGGAACACGCGGCTTTATTCAGAGGAAGATATCAAGCAGCTGGAATCCATTCTCAATCTCACCAGAGACATGGGAGTCAATCTTGCCGGTGTATCCATTATCCTCAATATGAGAGAGCAAATCGAGCGCATGCAGGTGGATGTCAACGAGCTGATGAAGGCCTTCAGGCAAATTATGGTTGATAACATGGAAGACGGAGAGCGCCAATACAAGAACTCACTGGTTCGGGTAACCCATAAAACGAAAATCATCCGGCTGGATGAATAGGCAAAACCCAATGGCAAGCTCCAATAACTATCAGTTTTCACTTTCCACCGAAAACCTCAATTGGTATTTAAAGTCCATCTCGCAAACGGAGCCCTTTACGCTGGAACAGGAGAAAGTCCTGGGTGAGCGCATTCAGCAGGGAGATGAAGGTGCTTTACGCGAACTGGTTGAAGCAAACCTGAGGTTTGTCGTCAGTTTCGTCAAACGCTACAGGGGGCTTGGCCTCTCTTTTCTGGACCTGCTAAACGAGGGGAACCTGGGTTTAATTGCGGCCGCCAAGCGTTTCGATCCCTCCAAGAATGTCAAATTCATAACTTATGCGGTCTGGTGGATCAGACAAGCTATCATTCACGCTCTTGCCGAACAGAGCGGTACCTTCCGACTACCCCAAAAACAAGCGCACCTGGCCTTCCAGATGGGAAGAAAAGCGGCTGAACTTACACAGAAGAACGGCAGTGAACCCACCAAAGAAGAGTTGGCGGCGGCTTTGGGCATTTCGGTGGAAGAGGTGGTGCACCTCATGAGAATTACGGCAGAGAGTGTGTCTCTGGACAGTTCATCCGACGATGATCCCGGGTTCACTCTTTCGGATCGCATTGAACAAAAACAGGTCAAGGCCGCAGATGAGCAGCTGCTTCAGGGCGTTCTGGAAGCACATCTGGATCGTCTGCTATCCAGCCTGGATCAACAGAACGCGTCAGTCCGAAAACAGTCGAGAAACGAGGAAATCGTTATTCGGCTGCGTTATGGTCTGGGCTTGAACCGCGAACTGCTCTCACACATCAAGTACCCAAAAAAGCTGCCAGGTATCATTGCCGGCAGAGGTTACATCGACCCCGTTGACCAGGAACTTCTGGACACCTGTGATACTATCGATGAGATTCTGGCTATTGACGGCATGGAGTACATTGAAGTGTTTAACGAACCCATGACCCTAAAAGAAATCGGGGAATTGGTCGGCCTGTCAAGAGAGCGCGTCAGACAAATTGAAAGACTGGCCCTGATTAAACTCAGAAGAAACAACTCCATCAAGGATCTCAGGAATTTTATAGGACGATAACTTTCCGGACACCGACAGAAGGAGACAGCGAGCACTTATGGAAGAAAAAACATACCGATACATAGCTGTTGATGGGCCCTTTTCCTGCGGGAAAAGACAGCTTGCCGAATTGATAGCCGATGCGTTGAACGCTGAGAAACTGTTTGACGACATAGAAAACCCCTTTTTGGAACCCTTTTACCGCAATGTTCCGGGCTCCGCATTCCAGGCCCAGCTCTTCTTCCTTTTGAACCGCCAACAACTGATGCAAAACCTCAATCAGCCCAGCCTCTTCCACGAAGCCAAAGTCTCTGACTTCCTGCTGGAAAAAGACCGAATTTACGCTTATCTCAACCTCAGTGACAGCGAACTCATGCTCTACGAAAAGCTCTACCAAACCCTGGCTCTGGAAGAAGCCACTCCTGATGTGGTGGTTTACATGCAAATAACACCCGAAACCGTTAAAGCCAACCTCAAGAAATTAAAGAACAGGGGGGGCTATGGTCTTTACACCATTTCAGACAAGTACATCGCGGAACTGATTGAAGCCTACAACACCTTCTTCTTCTCACATTACAAGGCCGCTCCCGTGATTGTCCTCAATGCCAACAACCTCAATTTTGAATATGACAAGCAGAGCTTCCAGGAGTTTTTGACCATCCTCAACAAAACATTCTTGGGACTGACGTACTTTACGCCCTATAAATCCTCATAATTCACGCCCCACACTTGCCCGCGTAACAGACAAGTGCCATACCGCGTGTTAAGAGAACAAGGATGAGTTGACAGGGCTCTTTTCCCAAAGAGCTTGACAAACAAGGGGTTCTTTCATACCAGAAAACACTTTCAACTAAACGAAATGTCCGTTCTAAAAGATAGCGCACTCCATTTTTTTTGGCCCGTTTCTTGCCACAAACCGTATAATAGTTGCTTCGCGTCCTGCAAACGGACTTGAATCTGACCCCCTTTCGAGGACTGAACTTGAATCATCAATTTCCAAAAGTTTTCAATCGCATACATGGCCTGGCAGTCCGCGCGCGACGCGTTGTCGAAGGTTTTCTGGTGGGCGAACACATATCGCCGTTTAGAGGCGGAAGTGTTGAATTTGCAGAACATCGAGCTTACAGTCCTGGAGATGAAATTAAGTACATCGACTGGCGGCTCTTCGCCCGAACCGATCACTACCACATTAAACAGTTCGATGTCACCACCAACTTGAGAGCTTATCTGCTGCTGGATGCCAGCGGTTCCATGGCCTATCCCGAAAAACCAGCTAATACGCAGGAAAATGCGTCAGAACGACCGGACAAGTACGCTTACGCCTCCCTGCTGGCAGCCGCGTTCAGTTACCTTTTACTGCATCAGTCGGATGCCGTTTCACTTTGTCTCAATGAAAACACCACCCAGCACGGTATCCGGTTCCTGCCGCCAAGGACGCGAGCCACTTACCTGCACCAAATTGCAGATACCATCGAGAGCCACGTGCCACAGGGAGAAGACGGTATTTTAAAACTCATTCAGTACATTCAGGACCGGGTCAATCAGCGAAGTCTCTGCATCCTCATCTCAGACTTCTTCGTTGACTTAAACGAACTGATTGCCAAGGTGAAAACACTCAGGGGGCACGGTCACGATCTCATCCTCATTCAAGTTCTCGATCCGGATGAAATTGAGTTCCCCTTCAACCGCTTTTACCGCTTTGAATCCATGGAAAACGACGATTTCCTCAGTGTAGATTCCAGACAAATCAAGAAGCTTTACCTCGAAGCATTCCATCAGCATCAAGGCATCTTAAAAAAGGAGCTGCAAAAGCTGGGTCTGGACTTTCACACCATCAAAACCACGGATATCCCCGAAAAAGTGATTGCCAACATCCTCAACACACCCTCCAGGGCGAAAAAGTTAAAGGCAGTCACCTGACATGAATATCGTACTTCTGGCTCCACTGGCACTGCTGGGCATGATCGGTCTGGCCGTTCCCATCTACCTGCACATGAGACATCGTCCACGCGCGATTTCCTTTCGCTTCTCTGCGCTCGAATTTCTGCTAAGCGCCCAGAAAAAACGCCAGCGCCACCTCAAGGTAGAACAATTCCTGCTCCTGCTGACCAGATTGATTCTGCTCAGCTTACTGGTTTTCCTGTTCTCCAGACCCTTTCGCGAATCGGGCACGGGCACGCTTCCATCACAGGGCCCTGTTTTCTTTATTCTGGATGATTCCGCCTCTATGATGGCCGGCCGCCAGGGCAGTTCTGCTTTTCAAAAGGCCATTACAGCCATGGGCGACATGGCCAGCGAGGCTCAGGCTGACGCGCAAGCCTTCCTGCTCTGCCCCTCTGATCCCGCTTCACACCGCGACATTCGCACGTTTCATCAATTAAAAAAAATCCTGCCCGCTTTAAAACCGAGTACTCATAACAAGTCTCTGGATGACTGTTACAACAGGGCGCTGGATTTCATTTTGAGTGAAAAGTACCCTTCAGCCACCGTTGAAATTTTCTCGGACAACCGATTGAGTTCCTGGAAAGCGCCGCCCAAGGAACCCGCATCACACATACAGGTTCACATCAACCAACTGGATGTGGCTAAGGAAAACATCGGACTGGTTGACTTGAAACCGCTGGTGGCTTCCACTCAGTCCAACGGCTTTGAAGTTCAAGTCCTCAATTCATCACCGTCAGATACGCCCATTGAACTCAAACTGGAGGCCAAACACAAGACATGGCGGGAAAATCTGCCGCTGGCACCGCATGCAACCACTGCCCATCGCTTCAACCTCACTGAAACAAGCGGCAACCGCTTGACCTTCTCACTGCCAGCAGATAGCTTCCCGCTGGACAATTGTCAGATTTTTCCCGTGAAAACCTATCGCAAGCCAAACATCCTTTTAGTGGACGGCAACCCCGATCCCAATCCCGAAAACAGTGCCAGCTACTTCTTCAGAACGGTGCTGGACGGCTTGGAACCGCTTCAGGGAGTATCTCCCTATCAGCTTGTGACGGCGGCCGGCATGACAAAAGAGCGCATGTCCTGGGCCGATGTCATCATGATGCTCAACGTGGACGATCCGCCCATTAACCTCTGTTCCAAAGCGCTCTCTTCGGGAAAAGGGCTCTTCGTCTCCTGCGGGAACCGAATCCTGCCTAAAGCCTGGAACGCGTTCATGCAGAACTACGGCATGGAGTTTTGGGAGTGGACTGATCTTCCTAACCCCTTTCATTTAACACTCCGTGAGAACCGCATCCTGGATGCCGTTAACCCTGAAAACTTCTCCACCTACTTTGCAGAGGCCGCTGTGGACAAAAACCAGATTGTCACCCTTAAAACCTCAAAAATGAAGCCCGTACTGGCGCTGGAGGACGGTTCCCCTGTCCTGCTGGCAGGTCAGGTCGGTCAGGGAAGGCTCATGCTCTGGACCTCCTCAATGGATCTCAGCGGCGCCAATCTGCCCTTGCAAGTGGGCTATGTTCCCCTTATCCAAAGCATCATCGACTACCTCTTCTTCCGGGAAGAGCAAATTGAACTGGAACTGAAAACGGTTTCTGAACTGGAAGACGTGCTTTTAAACGGCAAACTGGTATTGACTCAGAACTGGACCGACTTAAACCCCGATCAGGTCAACGGCCCCTTACCCGGACTCTACGTTCTCACACAGCCTGATGGTTCCAGCAGAAACCTGGCGGTTCGACTGGACCAGGAGGAATCGGATTTCAGAACAAGGAACAGTGAAGACAACCAGAACTCCTTTCTGCCCGCCTCGTTTCAAGAACAGGTTCGATCCGATTTAGGCATGCCGCTGGCCTGGCTGCTCTTTATTGCCATTGTCATTGAAACGGCTCTGGCCGCCCGCATTACCCAAAAATGGGGGAACAGATGAAGAGAAGGACTTTCATGAAATGGACCGCCGGATCGGTGCTGGCATCCGCAGGCATAACAGCCACGGCGAATGTCAACCTGCAGGATTTGAGTGTTCAGTTAGCTCTGGTGCAGCACGGCAGCAACTGGAAAGCTCGTCCCAGAGCCCTGATTCGGCTGGCCGCGGAAATACGCAAGCGCTGCAATATTCCACTGCGGCACCGCTACAGCGAACCCACCCTGAACCAAATTGCCAATTGCGCCACGCCCATCCTCTTCCTTTCCGGCAACTCGTCCTTCAAACCGCCAAGCTCCGAAGCAGCCCGCGAACTGAGATGGATTCTGGACTCCGGTGGTTTCCTCTTCTTTGACGATCAGGATGGCCGGAGCGATTCTCCTTTTTATAAAAGCGCGGTGGCATTCATGGCCAAAGTCTATCCTGAAACACCCGAGCCCAGAATCCTGCCAGCAGATCACACGATTTACCAATCTTATTACCTCCTGAAGGAACCAAGGGGACGCCTATCCAGAGCCGACTTCCTGGAAGGGTGGCCGCGGGGCAAGTTCACACCCGCGATTTTCAGTCACAATGATCTCTTGGGTGCACTCGAAGCGGATCAATCGGGTAACTGGCGATACAATCTCGAAATTGGCGGCGGGTTCAGAAGAGAGCTCTGCTTCAGACTGGCCATCAACCTGGTGTACTACAGCCTGACTTTAAACTACAAGAAGGACAGGGCTTTTCCTCCCGTTCTCAAGAGGAGAAGACGCCAATGACATTCGCTCTCCATCCGCTTGGCTCCCCTCTGTGGGAAGGACTCATTGCCGCTCTCTGCCTGGGACTCTGGATTTACGGTCTCTATGTCTCGCGCTACCATTCACTGAAAGTGAGATGGGCAACCGGACTCTTGCGATTGATGATCCTGTCTGTTGGCTGGCTCATCTTGCACGAAGCGACCTTTATTTCAAAAACCATGTCCGTCGAGCCCATGAAATCGGCGATACTGGTGGATCGTTCCGGATCCATGTCTACCTATCTTTCCAGTGAAAGTGGACTCACACGGCTGGATCGCGCGACGGAAGTTGTGGAAAACATACGGCAATCCGAACTCAAAACCTCTCTTTACTCCTTCGATGAACAGCTGGTGCAGGGTCTGCCAACAGAGGTTCCCAGCGCGGGTACCCAATTCCAGGATGCGCTTTCACAGCTGCTGGCAAGCGAATCCAACCTGGCTCAAATTGTCCTCATCTCGGATGGCCATGACTTCTCGCCCCTGACCGGCATGACCTCTGAGGAACAGGAAAACTGGCTGAGCATGCAGGGCATGCCTCCCATTCACTCCGTCTACATCGGAACCATGGAAGACGAACCCGACCTGCTCATTCACTCAATTGAAGCACCCTCGTTCTCCTACATTCGGGCTCCGTTGAAAATCGATGTCACCATTCTGGCTCGCAACCTGTCAAACAGCGACCCTCAGGTTCAACTGCTGGAAGACGAAAAGGTCATTCAATTTCAAACACCCGTGCTGGATGAACACGGGTTCGGCAGAGTGAATTTTGAAATCTATCCCGACCGGGTAGGCGAACACCTCTACCAGATCCACGTTCCTGCCCACGCCAGGGAAAGCAACACCCTCAATAACTCACAGTTCTTTATGGTGGAGACAGGTCGGGATAAAATCAGTGTTCTTCACATTGCGGGCAGCGTCACTCCCGATTTACAGGGGCTCAGAGCGCTCTTTGAAAACGATCCCTTCATTGAGTTGACGGCTTTCTACATCCTCCGAACACGAGAGCACCTGCAAATTGGCACAGACGGACGGCTCATTCCTCCCGATGAAATGGCTCTCGTTCAGTTCCCGGTGGAAGAAATCTTTGATCGGCAGCTCTACAGCTTTGATGTTGTTGTCTTTCAGGACTTTGACGCGGGAAACTACTTCCAGAACTCCTATCAGGCCAGAAAGCTGATGCAAAAAATTGTCCTTTTTGTCAAAGAGAACAGGGGCGGTCTGATTGTAATTGCCGGGCCTAAAACCGCGTCCGGACCTTCGCTCGCGCTCTCTCCTGTGGGGGACATTCTGCCCATTATTCCCAAAAAGCATCGAACGCCCTACATCATGGAAACCAGGCAAATGAAGGCGACAGAAACAGGAAAGCACCACCCCGTTCTGATTGGATTCGGGTCCAGTCTGCCGGAAATATTTGGTTTGATGGACACCCACTCACTGCACGCGGAGGCCGATCTGCTCCTGCAAACCCCCAAAAAGGAACCCCTGCTCGCCACACGCCATGTCGGCAAGGGAAGAACCATTTTCCTCAATTCAAGTTCAAGCTGGGTCTGGCGGCGTGAGGCCATGTCGGAGGGTAAAACCTCCACAGAATACGACCTCTTCTGGAGACAGGTCTTAAAATGGGTTTCAGGTGATCCCTCGCTGAACCCCACCCAGTTAAAAGCATCCACATCACAGGAACAGCCTCTCCAGGTTCATACAGATCTTCAACTTAGAAACGGGAATTACGTGCCCTTAAAAAACAAGAAAGGGACTCTAACCATTCGGTCAGCTCAAAGCAGGGAAAGCGAAGCTCTGCAAACCGTTCCTTTTACCACCTCTACAAATGGTATGGCATCGCTTTCACTGAACCTGAAGCAGCCCGGCTATTATCAAATGGAACTGCAGGCCGGGAAGGGCGTACCCAAAACCGTTCGCAACCTCTTTCTGGGCGGATCGGTTGCGGAACACCAGAAAAATGAACCCCAGCCCGAAACCTTAAAAATTCTATCCAGCCTGACAGGCGGCCGCTTCTTTGATTCCCCCGAATCGTTCTCTGTGGATGACATTCAGACAAAAGACAAAACCATTGAAAAAGTAATAGAAACCAAACGCGTTAAACTGAGAGATTCACTGTTCCTGCTGCCCTTTATTCTCATTCTGGCGGCACTGGAATGGATGATACGACGCAGTCACCACATGGCATAAGGAGCTCTTGAATTGAAGGTGATCCATCAACATATCCACAGCCAAAGAAACCGATACCTGCGCCAATTCTGTGTAAAAACAGTCTTGCGAGTGCTGTTCTACGGTTTCTTGCTCTGGATTCTGACCGGAACCACAGCATTGCTGTTTCCCGCTGCCATCGGCCGTCTCTTTCAACTCTCCCTGCTGCTGTCTTTTGGTCTTCTGCTGTGGTTTTTCTATCTGCTGATCAGCAAGTACCGCTTCGTTAAAAAACCGGGCAACATGGCCTCGCTCATAGAACAGTCAAACCCCGAACTGGGACTGAAACTCCGAACCGCGCTGGAATTTCTAAACTCCCAGAAGCTGCACACTCAAGAACAGGCCTCCCGGCATACAGACCACCATGAAGCGCTGGCCCCGACAACCGTTGAAACTCAATACATGCAAGATGCTTTCATTGGTGAAGTTGCCGGTTTTGTTCGGCACATACCGGACATCGCCGTTGACTATTCAGCCTGGGGCGTGAAGTGCCTCATCAGCTGCTTGATTTTCTGCCTCTTCTCCATGGTCACTCGAAATCAGTTTCAGAGCCTGCTCAAAGGTGACGAACTCATTTTGGGCAGCGGCCTGATCACACTGCACGGCAGCCTCACGATATTTGAACCCGACTACACGGGAATTCCAGGCAGGACACTGCCCCTTTCGGAAGGCACTTTTGAAGCCTACCCGGGCAGTCGAGTTCGACTTCACTTTGAAGAGCTGAACGCACGCGAAACCTATCAGGTTGAACTGAAACAGGGCGAAGGAACCAAGAAAGCAGCTCTTAAAAAAGGCTCTGCATCCAGTTATGAGTTCCTTTTGGAACAGCCATGCACGCTCGTCTTGCAAAAAACAGGCTCCAACCCGGGCGAATCGCAGGAGCTCATTTTTTCCACAAAGGAAGATCGAATCCCTGAAATTCAAATCCTCAATCACACGCCCGAAGGTGAAATTGAACCAAGACGGCCTTTTCTCTTTCTCGAATCGGTCTGCAAGGACGACTTTGGACTGGATCATTTAGACCTGGTCGTGCAGTGGAAGACTGTGGCAACGCAAGAAAGCGAACCCCATGGTGAAAAACGCATCCGCATCCCCATTCGACCCGAAAAGAGCCGATTTTTTAAATCCAGAAATCAGTGGCCCGTCTCGGATTTGGTGCCCGAAGACGTTGATTCCTTCAGTGTCTACCTGGAGGCGGTGGACGACAACCCCTTCAACGGGCCAGGCGTGGGTCAATCACAAACCCTTTATTACGGTATCACTTCACCGGAAAAACAACGCGAAAAGTTCATGGACATGGTGCGCGAGCTTCTGGACGCCATGACTTTCACCCTGGCAGATAACCTGGACACTTCTTTCAACAACCTGGATCGACACACGCTCATTAAAGCGCGCGACCTCAGCAATTCCATTCAGGGCGGGCTGCTGCATTCCAAAGAACTGGTTGAACTCATGATCATTCAACTGCGGCAGCAATCCATGTCACAAACACTGGATCGCGATTTTCTGCAAAAATTCCGTTCAAGACTGAGGAATGTTCTCAATGACCGCAAATCACTGAGCCAGATCTACGCTCAACTTCACTACGCCAATCAACTCGAAATTCGTCCGTTTAACAAGCTGAAAACGGGAACACAACGTGAAGAGGTCAAACTGGAAAACCTGCTTTACGACCTGCTGCTTCAAGTCAAGCTGTGGGCGTTGATGGATATGGAACAGAACCAGGCCAACATGGAAGAGACGCTTAGTGAACTGGAACAGCTGCTTGAAAACAGTGAAAACATGGAAATGGACGAGCTAAAAAAAGAGCTCGACAAGCTCATGGATGAGCTGATGAAGGAAATGTCTGAAATGATGAAAAAGGCGGCTGAGGAAATGGATTTATCCATGGAAGAGTTCATGAATCAGGAGGCCATGCAAAACAACCAACAGGAGATAAGCGATCTCAAGAAGCAGCTGGAAGAAGCACTTAAAAATGGAGACATCGAAAAAGCCAAAGAAATTCTGGAAGCCATGAAGCAGGCCATGCAAGCCATGATGGATAGCATGAAACAGTCCATTGGCGAAATGTCTCCCGAAATGAAAGCCATGATGAAAGCCATGCAGGAACTGATGGGCCTTATTGGAGCGTTAAAAGAGGGCGAAGAGCAGCTGGAATCCGACACGCAGGAATTGATGCGAAAAACCGATCAGGAAATCGCGGATCAATTGCCCTCGCTCGATGAGGAACTGAAACAGGAGTTCATGGAAATCATCGAAAAAATCAGACAGATCATGAACAGACTCCATACCGGTCTATCCAGTAAAAGGTCAACCCAGTGGATGGAACCCATGCTGGATCGCCTGGGTGAGCTGAACACCAAGGTTCAAAACGCTGAAGGCGAATCCGAGCTGCTGCGCCGGGAAATCCTACAAATTGAAAGGGACCTCTTGTTCCTCTCCAGAAACAGGCTGGACCTGATCCTGAACATGATCATTACTTCGCTGAAGGAGCTGGATTTACTGGAAGAGTTCCTCAAGAACTTCGAGTTCCAGGACGCGTTGGAAAACGCCTTCAACCTCAAGAACAAGTTCTACAAAGGCAAGACGGTCTCTCAATTTGAACTGCCAAAGAACATCGAACAAGAGACCTCTTCCTCAAAGTCGTTTGAACAGGCGGACGAGGAGATTCAGAAGATTATTGATTTCCTGGAACAGCTTCAGGCCAAAAGAGATCAACTGAGAAGCCAACACCTGCAGCAAAACAGCGGCGACCAGACCCGCAAGTTATCTGAAAGGCAGTTCGATCTTCAGGATCTCATCCCGGAATTCATGCAGCAATACGAAGAGGATTTAAAGAGCATGCCCATGATGGATCAACTGAAATCCATTCAGCGTGATATGCAGCAAGCCGGTGATCGACTGGGCAAAAACCGCTTGAATCCCGGCCTGAAGCACGAACAGGACGCCTTACGCAAACTGGGAGAACTTCAGGAACAAATGATGCAAATGCAGCAAGGTCAGGGTAAAGGCATGATGCCCAAATTGAGGCTTCCGGGACACAGGCAATTGGGTCAAATGGGTGATCCAACGGGCGATCTATTCATACCCGACTCGGAAAAGAAAGCGCGAAAAAGTGAAATAAAGGATAAAATCAGGAAGAACATGCAGAAAAACCTGCCCCGGAGTCACTCCAAGGAAATTAAGGCCTACTATGAACGCCTTATGGGTCAATAGGTGGAAATGATGAACACGTATTCAATCTGTCATAATCCTGAAGCCCTTGTGGATCGCCTGAGAACACTGCTCTGCCTGATCGCAGTCTGCCTTTGTCCTTTATTCAGCCAAGAGGTTGAAGACGGCGATGAACGGGAAATACAAGAGGCGAGTCACATAGTGGAAACACTGTTTCAGCTGAAACCCAATCTGGTTCTGAAACAATTGAACGAGTCCCAATCCATGAGGCCTGCTCTGGTTGTCTTTTTCAAAGCCTGGTCGCACCACCAGCTGGGCGATTACACGCAAGCCAAAGAGCTCCTGTCACAAATCAAGCCAGAGGAACTGCCCCTGGATGCCATGATCCAGAACAGGTACAGGGAACTGAAGGCAACAGCCGAAACCTTAATGCACTTCAAGGTACTGGAAACCGAACATTTCAGCATCCGTTATCAGAGTGGCAAAGATGAAATCATAAGCCTTTTCCTGCCCGAAGTGCTGGAACGCTTTTACACCTACTACACAGAGCTGTTTTCATTTCATCAAAAGGAAAAAGTGATTGTGGAGGTCATGCCCAATCACGAGCTGTTCTCCTATGCATGTGCCCTCACCAAACAACAAATAGAAACCACGGGAACCGTCGCTCTCTGTGTGGAGAACCGGCTGGCCATGATCACGCCGCGCCGAGTTTTAATGGGTTACGACTGGGCTAACGTCCTGAGCCATGAATTCATTCATTACATCCTGACCAAACAATCGAATAACAACGCCCCTCTCTGGTTCCAGGAAGGCGTTGCCAAGTCCCTGGAAAAATTCTGGGAAAAGCCCAACTTGAAAACACTCGACAGGCATTTGCAGCACAGCCTGGCTTTGGGGTTCAGTGAAAACAGACTGGTTACCATGAAAGAAATGTACCCTTCTTTTGCCGCCCTGCCCACTCCGGAACTCGCCCAGAGAGCCTACGCGCAGGTTGCCTCCATGGTGCTTTACCTCATGGAACTGCAAAGCCTGCAGGTCATACCCGAACTGTCCTTGGAGCTCTCGCAAAATCCGGATCTCGAAGAACTGATCGCCAAGCGCCTGGGCATTTCCTTTGAACAGTATCAAAAGAACTGGAGAACATGGGCAGAACAACAGAACTACCGGATCATGCCCCAATATCAGGCACAGGAAATGAAGCTCCTGGAAGAAGACGGTCAGGCAGAAGAGCTCGGGAAGAGTCAGCCGGAAGATGACCGCATCCGAAAGCACAGCCGCCTGGGCGATTTGCTGCTGGAACGCAACCGCTATCGCGCGGCACTGACGGAGTACCGCAAATCCGATGAGGAACGCAAGAAAAAGGAAGCCGATGCCCCCATGAACCGCCAACTCCTCTTGAGGTTTCTCAAGTGCCATCGCGCTCTTGAAAATGACGCAGCCATCCTAAAGCTTCTGCATGAACAAATACCCGATATTGAGGCCGACAGCACCATGCTGCAGTACAAGGCGAAAGCACTCTGGCGTCGCGGAAACCCGGAGGAAGCACTTTACAATCTTAACCTGGCAACAAGAGTGAATCCCTTTGACCCGGAAATTTACCGAATTATGGATGCCATTGCTACAGAAACAAAAGACTTTAAGCTTTCACAGAAAGTACAAACCATTTACACCATTTTCAATACTGTCAATAAAGGAGTTCAACATGACTGAAACACTGGATCGCGATGCGTTCATGGAACAAGTAAAGGATGTTCACAAAGGCTACGTCGCCCTTAAAAATGAAATTCACAAGGTGGTCATTGGTCAGGAAGACGTCATTGAACTCATGATCCTTTCCATGTTCACCGAAAGCCATTCACTGCTCATGGGTGTGCCCGGTCTGGCCAAAACCCTGCTGGTTCACGCCCTGGCCGACGCCACTTCGCTGGATTTCACCCGAATTCAGTTTACACCCGACATGATGCCTAGTGATCTGATCGGAACAGACATCCTGCAGGAAGACAAGGCCACCGGCAAGCGTGCTTTTACCTTTGTCAGAGGGCCTCTGTTCACCAACCTGCTGCTGGCTGATGAAATTAACCGCACCACACCCAAAACCCAGGCCGCGCTGCTTCAGAGTATGCAGGAAAGACAAATTTCCGCCAGCGGCCATACTTTTAATCTGGACAGACCTTTTGTGGTGTTTGCCACGCAAAACCCCATCGAACAGGAGGGAACCTACCCCCTGCCCGAAGCTCAACTGGACCGCTTCCTCTTCCGCATTGACGTGGATTACCCGCAGCGCGATGAAGAAGTGGAAATGGTCATGAAGACCACAACCAATGTCAAAGAGCCCATTCAGGCCGTCTACGATCAGGAAACGCTGCTTCACCATCAGGCTCTCGTCCGCAAGGTTCCAGCCAGTGAAACCGTAATTAAATACGCGGTGGAACTGGTGAGATCCACCCGACCCCGTACGGCCCAAAGTGACCCCTTTGCCAATGAACACATTCGATGGGGTGCCGGACCAAGGGCATCTCAGAACCTGATCCTGGCAGGCAAGGCACGCGCTCTGCTGGATGGCCGTTTCACCGTTGAAAAAGAGGACATCGACGCCCTGGCTCATCCCATTCTGGTTCACCGGGTCATGCCCAATTTCCAGGCTGAAGCGGAAGGCATTACCGCGGCCAAAATCATCGAAACCTGTCTGGCACAGGCTTCTTCAAAACTCTGAGTGTACATTGACTGACCAACCATAACGAATCCCGCTCACACTCCCGCATCCCGTAAAAAGCACACTTTTACAAACCCTGTCAATTGAGGTCTCAAAAAAACAAGACCCCTCTTGAAAAATTGGACCACCTCCTCCAAAAAATCGGAAACCTCTATCTCAATCTATTAGTTTATTTAGCAAACAAACTAAAGCTAATGGCTATATTTTTGCTGGAGATGCATTGATTTTTTCTCTTGTTTTTAGATAGAGTAAAGGTGTAATGTTAGAAAAAAGTTGCGTTGGGCAGACTTACTGGGGACACATTATGGTAAGCAAGGTTGAAGAATACTTTATCGTTTTAAGCGGATATAAACCCTCCTATTCACCCACGGAAAAGTTGCGGACAGTCATCGTCTGTAATTTCCCGGAACTCGGCCGTATGACCGCACTTAGGTTTCTGGAATGGGTGCAGTCCAATCCGGGCGGTGTTATTTCACTGCCTACGGGTAAAACACCCGAACACTTCATCAAATGGGTTGAGTATTATTTAAAAAACTGGAACAAGCAATCGGTGCAACAAGAGCTGGTGACCTGCGGCATTAAGGCAGAAATCAGGCCCGACATGGCCAACCTGCATTTTGTGCAAATGGATGAATTCTACCCCATTGATTCCTCCCAGCCAAACAGCTTCTGCCACTATGTTAAAAACTACTATATCAAAGGCTTCGGCCTGGATCCCGCCAAGTCCATGCTCATTGATTGCAATCAAATTGGTCTCAGGAAAGGTGAGTCTTTATATGATGTCTGGCCGGATGGTAAAATTGACCTGACACTTCAATCCAGAACACCTGAAACCGCATTGGAAAGACGTCAAAAGCAAATGCTTGAATCGGTAGAACAGTGGTGTGACTCCTACGAACAAAAGATCGCCGAGCTGGGAGGTATTGGTTTCTTTCTCGGTGGCATTGGCCCAGACGGTCATATTGCATTCAATATTCGCGGCAGTGCCCATGATTCCACAACAAGGCTGATGGCAACCAACTACGAAACCCAGGCCGCAGCGGCCGGTGACCTTGGCGGCATGGACGTATCCGGCACCAAACCGGTCATCACCATCGGCTTGAAAACCATAACAGCCAGGAAAGACTGTACCGCTATCATTATGGCGGCTGGCGAAGCGAAAGCTCCCATCGTAGCTGCCAGTATTCAAAATGCTCCCAATCCGCTGTTCCCCGGAACAGCTCTGCAAAGTCTTCCCAATTCCACTTTCTATTTAACCAGGGGAGCGGCCAAACTACTCAGGCAACGCGAACTGCAAGACTACAAAAACCTCGAAACAGTCCATGAGGAGCATTTCACCAAGGCTGCCATCGATATCGCGCTGGCACGGAACAAGCGCCTGCTCGATTTAACCGCAGACGATTTCCAATCTGATGATGTCTTCCGAATACTGGCTTCCAAGCACATGCAAACAGATATCGAAGCAATTAAAGAAAAGGCGCGTCAATCGTTAATCAAAAAAATAGAAAGCGGTATCGCCAACCGCTCGCAGACCTGTTTCCTGCACACCGAACCGCATCACGATGACATTATGCTGGGGTACCAGCCGGCTCTGGTACGGGATCTTCACGATGAAACAACCGATCATCACTTCTGTACCATGACAAGCGGGTTCACGGCCGTCACCAACCAATGCACAAAAGAACGCGCTCTCGACACCCTGGAACTCATTGCCCGCAATGAAGTTGAAGAACTGGACGATGACACCTGCATTGCACGATTTTTATACGGCCTGGCCGCCCGCAATAAGAAGCTGGCTCAAACTGCTCAGGCTCAGCGTTTCTATCGGTGTATAAAAAAGCAGTTCAACCTGCCGGATCAAGAGGCCGTTCAGCAGAAACTCCAATGGCTGGTTGACTATTTTGACCGGAGTTATCCGGGTAAGAAAGACATCCCCGATGTCCAAATCCTGAAGGGCATGATGCGCGAGTGGGAAGCGGAAACCCTGTGGGGCGTTTTCGGTATTCGCAAGAGCCATGTCAACCATCTGCGACTGGGCTTTTACCAGGGCAAGCTCTTTACAGAAGAGCCCACTGAGAACCGGGACATCCCCCCCATTGTCAACCTTCTGAACCGTGTCAAACCCGACATTCTATCTGTGGCGCTGGACCCAGAAGCATCGGGTCCCGACACGCATTACAAAGTACTGCAAGCCATCGCGGCCGCACTCAGATATATGAAACGGGAAAACGCCCCTCTTCCCAAAAAGATTTGGGGTTATCGCAATGTCTGGTACCGCTTCCATCCGGCAGAAGCCTCCCTGATTATTCCCGTGGGCAGAGACGAACTGGCAGTCATGCACGAACTCTTCATGGAAACCTTTGTAACGCAGCGTGATGCGGCCTTTCCCAGCTACGAACACAACGGCCCGTTCAGTGAGTTGGCTCAGAAGATCCAGGTCGATCAGTATCAAAAACTGCGGACATGTCTGGGAGAAGAATGGTTCCGAACGCATGCCAACCCGCGTATTCGAGCCGCCTGTGCCATGGTCTTTTTGCATGAAATGAGTGTGGAACACTTCCTCAACCAAGCCAGGAACATTCGACAGCGAACTGAAAACGCATAGGGGATCACAATGCAGCTTGTACCGAAAGTAAAACCGCTTCTCGATCCCGACTTCCTTCCGGCTGTTCTCTGGAACAGAGCCTTCAAACAACAGGTGGCAGCGGAACCCGATCGCCAACCCCTTGTAATTGCCCTGGAACGACCCAACGGAACCGTTTCCAGCATGAAGACCGAGATCCTGCCTCACACATCAGATAAAAACCGTCAACTGAACCTGCGCTACACCGAGCGACTCGTCAAGTTCCTACTCTGGATGAAAGGCGGGTATCGCATTTTTCTGGCAGGCTGCCCGGATTTGGCCAAGTCATTGCAATCCATTTATGCTCCAGCAGGGGAACGCGCCTTTGATGTGGACTTGGTGGGTAAAAAAATCTACGGGAGACCGTTGGAAGTTGTTGACTGTGCCTTGGAAGAAGCCCCTCAGACTCGCGAATTGCAAGTCCCGTTGGGAGGATACACAAATGGTTGTCGAATAGGATTCGATCTGGGAGGATCGGATCGCAAATGTGCCGCGCTTGTGAACGGCGAGCTCATTTTCTCTGAAGAAATTCCCTGGGATCCCTATTTCCAGTCCAACCCCGCCTGGCATAAAGCGGGCATTAGAGAAACACTCAAGCGCTGTGCCGAGAAAATGCCGCGGGTGGATTGCATTGGAGGCAGCGCGGCCGGTGTCTACATCGACAATCAGGTGCGGGTGGCTTCGCTTTTCAGAGGCGTATCGGAGCAGGACTTTGAAACCCATGTCCGCAACCTCTTTCTTGAACTGGAAGACGAATGGGGTGTCCCGTTTGTAGTTGTAAATGATGGAGAGGTCACCGCGCTTGCGGGTTCCATGAGTTTAAAAGATAACGCCGTGCTGGGACTCTCAATGGGAACCAGCCAGGCGGTGGGTTATGTGGACCGAAGCGGGCATATCACACAATGGCTGAACGAATTGGCCTTTGCTCCCATTGACTATCGAACCAACGCGCCCATGGACGAATGGTCCGGTGATCGCGGCTGCGGAGTTCAGTATCTCTCCCAGCAGGCTGTGGCGAGACTGGCTCCCGCGGCGGGTATCAAGATGAGCAGCGATATGCCCTTTCCCGAGCAGTTGGTCAAAGTCCAAAAGCTCATGGACGCTGGAGATCGACGCGCGTACTGGATCTATTTGACCATTGGCACCTATTTCGGTTATGCCATTGCCCATTACGCCGAGTTCTACCACATCGAGAACCTGCTGGTTCTCGGCCGGGTACTTTCAGGAACGGGCGGCGACCTGATTCTCTCTCAAGCGGAAGTCGTCCTGAATTACGAATTCCCCCAATTAGCTGAATCCATCTCCATCCAGACAGCCGATGAAAAGCTGAAACGCCACGGCCAGGCCGCTGCTGCGGCAACACTTTGTAATTTGGACAAAAAAAGCTGAAAAGGAAGTCCGAGCATGAAAAGAGCAAGAAACGCAAGCGTTCAACAAAAAGCCGATGCTTTTTTGAAAATCGCACCTCAATTCAGACTGGGAGAACTGGACACAGAAAAACCGCACCCCAAAACCACCGAGCTCTCCTGCCTGGTTGAAACCGATCTGGCGCAAGCCGTCTCGATCATGAAAGATATCGATCTTGCAGCCATTGGCAGCATGGCTGCTCATCAGGATCTCATTCAGAAAATGAAGCGCGATATGGAAGAGACACTGAACAACAACGGCCGCGTTTTCCTGGTGGGATGCGGATCCACCGGAAGGTTATCACTCGCGTTGGAAGTGTTCTGGCGCAAACTCAAAAAGGGGACAAAGTACAGCGAATCCGTCGTCTCGTTCATGGCGGGCGGTGATACGGCCATTATCAAGTCCATTGAAGACTTTGAAGATTACCCCGATTTTGCCGCAAGACAGTTAAAAGAACTCGGCTTCCGGCAGGGCGACCTGCTGATTGCCTGTACGGAAGGCGGTGAAACGCCCTTCGTGATCGGGGCTGCGGAAACCGCCCTGACCCTTTCCAACAGGAAACCCTACTTTCTGTACTGCAACCCCGATGAGATTCTAATGGGTTTGACGGATCGCACCACCCGAACCCTGAAAAACAGCTCCATTGTCAAGATCAACCTCTCGGTGGGGCCCATGTCCCTCTCGGGCAGTACACGCATGCAGGCGACCACCGTGCTGATGTACGCCGTGGGTCTGGCCCTGCTGAATGTTTTTGAAGAAGTGGATGTAAAAGGAGATATCCAGTTTCTAGCTGAATTGATCAAGCAAACGGATTTCAGTTTCCTGCAAGATTTCATTCTGCATGAGTCCGAACTCTATCAGGACGGCAAGTTCCTGCTCTATCAAACACATGATGACCTGGGTATTTCCATCCTGACAGATACCACGGAGCGCGCACCCACCTTCACTCTGCACCCTTTTGAAAATTCATTTGTGGATTCACACCCGCCGTCTCTGGTCTACCTGTGTTTACCTCAAGCGGAAAACTCCAGAGAAGCCTGGCAAGTCCTGCTGGGCAGGGAACCGCGTGCCCTGGGCTGGGAATCCTATCCCATCACCGATCAGAACTACCTCTACGGCTTCGATTTCAGTCAAGCCGTCATTGAAAAAAGAACAAAGAAAGTGGCTCCGGCGGAGCTGATTTCCTTTGAAATCAAGCGAACCCGAAACCATTTTGAATTTAACTTTAATCAAAAGAAGCACAGCCTGAAGATCGAAGGCCTGAATTTGCTTCAACAGCAAGTTCTGATCAAAATTATCCTGAACACCCATTCCACCCTGGTCATGGGCAAGCTGGGCCGCTATGAAAGCAACCTGATGACCTGGGTCAAAGCCAGCAACAACAAGCTGATCGATCGAGCCGCGAGATACATCGACCTTCTCTTAAAAAGAAAGGGCATTGAGCTTTCCTATGCGGATATCCTCTATTATCTCTTTGAAGAAATAGAAAAGAATTACGAAAACAAGTCGCTCGTGCTGGAGGCAGTCAACCGCATCTGTGAGCAAGAGGCAAGAACCCGGAATGCCAATATGGGATCTTGAACATCGCCTGACTTTTTTATGCTTTAATTCCATTTTTGTTTGAAACCACGAATGAACACGAATGGGATGAATAATGAATGTGGTTGAATATGGAAACCACGAATTGAATATGGTGAATATGCGACACCCCAATAAAGGGTTTTTAATGAATGGATAATTTTTAGAACCTCAGATGGATAACCTGTGGTTTTGTGCGTGGCTTCCTATATGAACATCTGTGTTTATCTGTGGTTTCTTTTTTTTAACCACTGATGGATACGGATTAGTTTAACCACGAATGAACACGAATTCACTCGAATGAATGAGTTGAATATGGAACAACCAAATAAAGGCTTTTTAATGAATGAACCACGTTTAGAACCTCAGATGGACGAACTATGGTTTTGTGAGTGGCTTCCTATATGAACATCTGTGTTTATCTGTGGTTCCTTTTTTTAACCACGAATGAACACGAATTCACACGAATGTACGAATTGAATATGATATTGAATATGGAACAACCGAATATCTATCTGTCCAGTTTATTCAATTGTCTTCTTTTTCAATACTGTCAGGAACTTCTCGACATTGGCTTTATTCTTTCCCCAGTCAAAACACTGGGTTGGTAAAATGCACTTGCTGGTCACCGAGATAGCGTTGTTTGGAAGGAAGGTAATAGTAACTCGCTCACCCCAAGAGCGCCAATTGAAGCGAATTGAGGCGACAATTGTATCGGCCAATTCTTTTTTTATTGGCCAGGAAATGGAGTCTAAAGTCAACTTCACAGCCGTTCGCAAATCCGATTTGCTTTCACTTGGGTGATAATGTTCAGTGTAATATGCAGGGCAACCAACCATGGTGAATCTCCTTTAATGTGTCTGTGTCATACGAGCGATGGAATTATCAATTATGCTATCATTTTAGACAGTTTGGTTGTTTGACACAACCTGTTTTTGGTGCTTGGCTTCTGTATATCTGTGTTCATCTGTGGTTTCTTTTTTTAACCACTGATGGACACGGATGCACACGGATTAGTTTTAACCACGAATAAACACGAATTCACTCCAATGGGATGATCATTGAATATGGTTGAATATGGAAACCACGAATTGAATATAGTGAATATGCGACACCCAAGTAAAGGGGTTTTAATGAATGAATACTTTTTAGAACCTCAGATGGACAACCTGTGGTTTTGTGAGTGGCTATCTATATGAATATCTGTGTTTATCTGTGTTCATCTGTGGTTTCTTTTTTTTAACCACTGATGGACACGGATGCACACGGATTAGTTTTAACCACGAATAAACACGAATTCACTCGAATGTAAGAATTGAATTGAATATGGAACACCCAAACAAAGGGTTTTTAATAAATGAATCACGTTTAAAACCTCAGATGGACAACCTATGGTTTTGTGAGTGGCTTCCTATATGAACATCTGTGTTTATCTGTGTTCATCTGTGGTTCTTTTTTTTAACCACTGATGGACACAGATGAACACGGATTACTTTTAACCACGAATGTGTTTCATAGGACTCTTCGTTTTCAGTTCCGTTTGGGATGTCCATTACTCAGATTTGTCGTTTTCAGTTCCGTTTGGGATGTCCATTACTCAGATTTGAATCGAGTATTGTAAGTATTTGATTGTTGATGACAAAACCCCTAAGGCTCAAACCACTGATTCTGAATGGCTTAAAAACCATAAAAACCAGAAGCACCTAAATGCATGAAAATATTTAACCTAAAAAAGAAATGACTATTTGGCGTCATTGATTTACCGACGATACCATAGAGCACAACACCCCCAATAAAACAGTAAGGATACCGTAGACTTCAGAGCGCAACTTGTTTTAGGTTACAGATTTACTTTAGAGTGGTATACTCGTATCCTGTTTGTCCGACAAGGTTTCCTTTTTGAAAATCAAGGTTACCGGCAAGTGATTGTTTATTGAATCCATAAAGAGTGTCTAATTATTTATGCTTGTTGAAATTATTGATCCAAAAAAACTTAAAAAGATTGCTTCTGGCAATGTGAATATCCCGCGTGTCTATTATGACAAGAGTCGCATTGTCAGGTGGCTTTATTGGAAACGCCTGAACAAATTATTGATGAAGGCGAAGCATTATGCACCCCATGCCAGCAAAGTCCTTGACTTGGGTACAGGTTCCGGTGTCTTTCTGCCTTCCTTAGTTAAAAACTATGACTATGTTGCAGGTGTTGATCGCTATACCAAAGATGCCAAGGCGTTGACAAAGCAGCTCAAACTCAACTTAGTCGATGGCGATATCAATCAACTTCCTTTTGACCCCAATTCATTCGATATTGTTTTCGCTGCATCTGTTCTGGAGCATTTCCAAGATGTTGAAAAGCCCATCCAGGAAATTGTTCGTGTCCTGAAACCCAATGGCCTTTTTCTCAGCTCAACACCAACTGAAAATGCACTTTATCAAGTGGGAAGAAAGGTATTTGGATACGTAAAGCCACACGATCACTATCAATCGGCCAAAACAGTGCGGTTAGCTTTAATGCGATTCCTGAAAATTGAAAACAAAAGTCACGGCCCTTTCCCTCTGGGGTACGAATTAAGTGCCTATGAGTTATTGGTATCAAGAAAAAACTCACAGAAAATCAAGTGAAAGTACATTGATCAACAAGAACAAACGGCCGGCCATTTCCACTCTTGCCTTTCTTGCTCTTTTGGGATTGGTTATTTGGTTTATCGTCAAATACATCCTGCACTACAAGGAAGAAATAAAGAACTTTGAATGGAATATTCCACCTCATTTGCTTATGATCAGCCTTCTTCTCGTTTTCACGGGATATGCCATTATAGCCATAGCCTGGGGTATCATGGAGTATTTAATTACCAATCACAAACCGCATTGGCTGCAAGCCTATCGCGTTTACATTATTGCACTGCTCGGCAAGTATCTACCTGGCAAGGTCTGGGGTATTGCAGGGCGCGGCTACCTCTCTACCACGGATAAAACAAAAAGAGTTCAAATAGGCCTGGCAGCAATTTTCGAAACACTGTGGTTCAATACCATCGGTATCATGGTTTTTGCCCTGTTTTTTCCTTTTGCTCTTACTAAATGGGAAATCGATCCCGCACTTAGAAACACGGCCTTTATTGGAATTCTGTTGGTCATCACTGTATCCTACCCGGGCATTTATTTTCCTATGATCAATAAACTACTGAAAATATTGAGTCAGCCGGCATTACCGCGCATACCCAAATGGGGAGATTTAACATTTGTCAGCATTTCTTATGTTATTGTTTACCTGTTATGGGCTTCTGCTTTACTGGTACTTATCAGCCCCTACACTTCTCTTTCCTGGACAGATGCAGTGGCCGTATTTGCCCTCTTTGCCCTTGCCTGGGTTATTGGTTTTGCCGTTTTGGTGGCACCTTCAGGCATCGGTGTAAGAGACGCCATTCTCATGGCAGGCCTTGTATCGATCTTTCCAGGCATTCCAGAGACAACTTTTTTTATCACTATTGTCTTTCGTTTAATTTTTACGGCCGCTGAAATTATTGGATTCTTTCTAGCCTTATTGATAAAAAAAACTACCATTACAAATTGAGTGGGACGACATCAAGTGTATTTCATCAACATGCTCCAATACGAATTAAATAAAAAGAATTATTTGAGAATAACCCTTTTAGTCGGCGTTATTCTTATCCTCATTAAGTTTGTACTGTTGCAGCATATCCCCATGTCTGGTCTTATTGCTGATGATTATGACTACGTCAACAAAGCTCGTTTCTTTTCTAGAGGAGACTTTCTCATGAAGTCCTATCCTCTCGTGAATATCAAAACCAGTCCCATCTACCCTTTATTCTTATCACCATGGACTTTGGTTGATGGTTTTACGGCCCGACATCTGGTTCTATTTAGCATTAATTTCATGTTCTCATTGCTGGGCTTTGTCTTTTCTTCTCTAGCGATTGCAAAAATGACTGATCGCCGTATACTGCTAGTCCCCTTTGTTCTCTCCCTTTTTGCGATTCCATTTATTTTCAGTTTTTATTTTATGACAGAGAATCTATTATTTTTCCTACTGGCCGTCATCTTCTGGTTGATGGCAGATTTTGAATTAACTCTGCGCTCAAAAAAACACTTCAGTGCTTTTGTGGTGATGTTGACATTTATTACAACCACCCGAATACCGGCTTTCTCTATTTTACCCGCCATTTTGCTGATATGTCTTTTCTATTTCAGGTATACTCCCTGGAAACAACTCACGGCCAAAATGCTGATATTAGCCGGAATGCCTCTCCTTTTTTACTTTCTTATCCATAAAGTGCTGCTTCCGGGCTCGCGCAATCAAATGTACTTTGATGCCATAAAGCAAATCTTCCATCACGATGAAGGTTATTCCTTACTCACTAATCTCGGTACTATTGTCTCTCTCTTTGTGAATCAATTGACTTATCAGATCACCGCTTCAGGGTTCTGGATGTTCCCGCTTGCTCTTTTTTCCATCTGGTTACTCATAAAGCGAGACCATCTTCAGAATCCGAAGTGGAGAAACATCCTTATTTTCACCTTTGTCTCTGTTCTTTTCTTTACTGGATTCTGCATCATTCACCTTTTGTATAAATTTAATTTGGATCCCGAAAAACGGTGGTTTATTTATGGCCGCTACAACGACCCGGCAACTTATTTATGGGTTTTATTGGGAATTTCTCTCTTATTTGGTTTCATAACCGACCCCATAAAAGAAAAAAACGCCTGGATTCTCATCGCCATTTTTATTTTGGCATGTTTACTTTGGCTAATCTCAAATCACTGGCACATAAAGTACGTACCAGTCAATCAATCGGGTCTTTCTCTATTCAAACCGGGGAAAAAGATACCATTTTTTATACAAATTTTCCTTTTAACTGGAGTATTGGCAACAATTTTTACTGTTTACAGGCCTCAACTTTGGAAGTGGACTCTTTTAACATATTTTAGTTTGTTTCAATTAGCCACACTCATCTCTGGCATGGACTACGTTATAAGCCGATCGAAAATGGCCATGTTCCCTCAGGAGGTCAATACCTACATTGAAAGAGAAGTCCCCACCAACGCCACCATCCTCTGCAACAAAAATATTTCTCTGGAAAGCGCCCCATCTTCCGCTAAAAGCATGAGGCATGTCTACCGTGTCCTGTTTTTCGCAGCTCACCCCAGAACCGTTATCATTGAGCCCTTTACAGATGCAGCATTACACCACGCAGACTATATCTTTTCACTCAAGTTACCTGAAAACAGTGCAGCATACAGAGAAGTCTGGAGTAAAGGTCCTTACACGCTCTACAAAGTGAGACAATAAACACCGCTCATTCTTCGCTGTTTCTCTCTGCTATTTCTATGCGCATGGATGCAATCTGTTCGGAAACCAAGCCCAACAAAATGAGGTTCACCGCCGTAGTCAAAAGGAAAATAGCCGAGTTGGGAATCACCAGCCGATTTTGAGACAACACCGCTTGAAGAGTTGATAGCAAACCTAAAAAACCAAATGCCAATGAAGTCGGCAGGAAAACTTTGAGGGGTGAATAAATAATGATCACCTTAAAAATGATCGTAAAGAACCGAATCCCATCTCGAAAAATCCTTATTTTACTCTTACCAACTCGTTTCTTTGCAATAATGGGATGAAAACCCACATCAAAACCCGACTTAATGAAAGCCAGAGTGGAAGTCGTAGGATAAGAAAAACGGTTGGGAAGCATAAACAGGATTTTTAAAAGTAAGGGTCTTTTAAAAGCTCGAAATCCGCTAGTCAAATCCAATATTTTCTGTTCAGATAAATAGGAAGCCAATCCATTGTATATTGAATTGGCAATGTTTCGATGAATCGATCCTTCAGAATCGGATGTCCTGGCTCCTATCACCAAATCATTCTTTTCAAGCAAGTCAATCATTGGTTCGATTTCCACAGGATCATGCTGACCATCCGCGTCCATAAAAATAACAAATGGTCTGGTGGCAGCCTTGGCTCCTGTTTTAACAGCGGCTCCGTTACCTTTATTGTACCTATGGCGAACTACTTTGACACCACAAGCCTCGGCAATGCGGGCTGTATTATCTGTTGAGCCATCATCGACCACAATAATTTCTGATAAACCTTTTGTAACTGTTTTTACTTTTTCCAAAACAGACTGAATGACTGCACCTTCATTCATCGCCGGTAAAACGACTGATACCTTTTCAAAATTCGCCATTTCTTCCTCAAGATCTTCCGTTAACCATTCTATACCTTCAACTAATTCAAATTAAATGATTTGTTGAACTTCAACATACTTATCATGCCTTGTAACCACTCAAAAAAATGAGTTGTCTTTTGAAATTCTAAGGGAACTCTGGCCTGATGTAAATTACTAAACCTGATTTGTCTTTTACATGATCAAGAAAAGTGATAGGGATCCACGTCGAGGAAAATGGCGCCTTCCGGGAAGAGCTTTTCTTTGAGAGCGCGATCCACAGTACTTTTGACAACAGCGTTTAAACGGCTTCGGGATTGGCCCTTCACCAGAATTTGGTATCTGAATTTTCGTTTAATCTTTCCAATCGGCGCCCGGGTCGGTCCCAAAATCGTCAGGCCATGTTCTTTGGCGTGGTGTTTGAGAAAGTCCACCACCCAGGCAGCGCCCTGCCTGATGAGGTCTTCACGTTGATGCTGCATGACAATGTTCACCAGAAAAGAGTACGGTGGATAGAACAGTCCGTGCCTGAACTGAAGTTCGCGTGTCACAAAGCCGGGGTAATCGTGAGACTGCGCGTAGGTCATGCTGTAGTGTTCGGGCATGTAGGTTTGAATGACGACCGATCCAGGTTTATCGCCCCGACCGCTGCGACCCGATACCTGGGTAACCAATTGAAAGGTGTGTTCCGCGCTTCTGAAATCCGGGACACGCAATCCCTGATCTGCGTTCACAATACCCACCAGCGTGACGTTGTGGAAATCGTGTCCTTTGGCGATCATCTGCGTGCCAACAAGGATTTGAGTTGAACCCTGCCGGAACCGCTCCAGTACCTTTTCCAAATCGCCCTTTTTTTTAACGCGATCCCTGTCCAGCCGGTCGATGACCGCTGCTGGAAAAAGTTGTTCCAAAACAGCCTGAACCTGCTGGGTTCCCTCTCCAAAAAACTGCATTAGCGTTGATAGCGCCCCGCATGCAGTGCAGCTCTCAGGCAGGGCGCTTTTGAAATCGCAGTAATGGCAGTGCAGAAAACCGTCTGTTTTGTGGTAAGTCAAGCTGACTTCACATTGATGGCACTCCATAACCCAACCGCATTTTCGACACAGCAGGAAATTATAAAATCCCCTGCGGTTGAGCAGCAGCATAACCTGTTCGCCCTGTTCCAAGGCGGCTTTCATCCGTCTTTGAAGCAGACGGGAAATGAGCGGTCTTTTGCGCTGCGCCTTGAATTCATCTCTCATATCCACAATTTCAACAGCAGGTAACGCGGCATCCGTGGCGCGTTCCCTCATTTGCAGCAGTATTGTTTTCCCCGATTTGGCATTGTGCCAGCTTTCGAGGCTGGGCGTGGCACTTCCCAGAACCGCCACGGCACCCGACAATTTGGCTCTAACCATGGCCAGATCCCGGGCGTGATAGCGCAGACCTTCACTTTGCTTGTAGCTCAAGTCGTGTTCCTCATCCACAATCACCAGACCCAGCCTGGGCAGCGGCGCGAAAATACCGCTGCGGGCACCCAACACCACATCCACTTTTCCCGCCAGAACGCGGGCCCAGTTAGCGGCACGCTCGGCCTTGGGAATAGCGGAATGCAAAATAGCCAAGTGATCTCCAAATCGCTGTGTAATGCGCTCTTTCATCAGCGGTGTGAGCGCAATTTCTGGCACCAGGAGCAGCGCTTGCCTTCCCTGTTCCAGACATGCTTCCACCGTCCGCAAATACACTTCCGTTTTACCCGATCCCGTGACACCGAATAAAAGGAAACTCTGATATTCGGCCTGCTGAACGGCTTCAACAAGGGAATTCAGCACTGCTTGTTGCTGTGTTTTCAGGCTGGGGCGACTGCCGCGATTGCCGTTTTTTATTTCTTCGTGTAAGTGCGCTTCCTGCATTTCACAGCGGCAAAGCCCGGCTTGAATCATCTTCTTTAAGTGATGATTCAGTGTGGGGAACTGCTTTTTAAGCTGACTCAAGCTCCCATTGCGTTCCTGACGCTGCAGGAACGCCACAATTTCAGCCCGGCGCGGTGTTTTCGCAAGTTCAGAAGGCGTCACGGCCTGGCCTTTCTCAGTTAAAACCACCACTTTAACTCTGGGCGTAGAGGTCTTGACCGCGCCCGGGAAGACAGGCTGAATGAGGTTTTCCGCTTCGCACTGTCTTAAAAACGATGTTTTAATGTTCTCACCCGCCAAGGCGCTCCACGCTTTTTTGCTGAGTGGTTTTTCCTGCAAACAGGCCAGCGGATGATAACCAATGTGCTGCATCTTTTGTCGGCCGTGTTCGGTTAGTTTATAAACGGGTTCTTTTCTGGTTAGAACACCGGGCGGCAGAGCCAGTTTGAGCAGTTCTCCCACGGGCGCATGGTAATAGGAGTCCATCCACTGCACAAGTTTGGCTATTTCCGGAGCCAGGATGACCGGCTGTTCTTCATAGGTAATCAACTGCCGATACTTTTTGGCGGTCTTGGGATCGTCCAGCAAGTAGGCGCCAGACCAGCTCACACCAAAAGCGACGCGATGACCAAAGGGAACCAGAACCCGTCTTCCGCGATCCATTTTTTCGACTTCCATATAGCTGGGAACGCGGTAGGTGAAGGTCTGCTTAAGGGGAACGGGCAGAGCGACATCCATCAGCCAAACCTTCTGAGTATCACCCTGATTTTTCAGATTCTCTTTCGATGCCATTTCCCCTCGTGTGAAACCACTGACGGCGGCCCATTCGACGCGGCCGCTTGCTGGTAGTTATCAGTGTTTGAAGTGTCGTGTTCCGGTGAAGTAGAGCACCAATCCGTGTTCATCTGCGGCTTGAATGACTTCGTCATCCCTAATGGAACCGCCAGGCTCGACAACCGCTGTGACACCGGCCTCAGCCGCCGCATCGATGGAATCCCGGAAGGGGAAGAAGGCATCGGATGCCATACAGGAACCACGAACCGATAAACCGGCTTCACCGGCTTTCCAAATGGCAATTTTGGCCGAATCCACCCGGCTCATTTGACCCGCGCCAACACCTACCAAGCCGTCCTGATTGGCGTAGACAATGGCGTTGGATTTAACGTGAATAACGGCGTTCCAGGCGGTCAGCAGGGCCTGTTTCTCCGCTTGCGTCGGTTGTCTGCTGGATTTTAGCTCCCAGTTTTCCATTGCCAGCCTCTTGAGGTCCCGCTGCTGGAGCAGGTAACCTTCTCTGTGACACTTTATTTCGTAGGGCACAGGGTGCGATACCGACGGGTCCATTTCCAGAACGCGCAAGTTCTTCTTGCGTCTGAACTTCTTCAGTGCCTTTTCGGTAAAGGCCGGGGCGATTACCAATTCGGCAAAGTTCTTGTTAATTTCTGCGGCCGTATCGAAATCGACTTCCCTGTTGAAAGCCAACACCCCGCCAAAAGCCGAGACGGGATCGACTGCCCGGGCTCGAATGAAAGCTTGGTGGAGGTTGTCATGGGACGCGATGCCGCAAGGGTTGGTATGCTTGACCACGACGGCCGTCGGCATTTGAAAATCGCAGGCGGCATTCCAGGCGGCTTCCATGTCCACCAGGTTATTGAAGCTGAGTTCTTTGCCCTGATGCTGCTTGAAACCCGCTTTGGACGCTCCTGAAACGCGGTAGAGGGCCGCTTTTTGATGGGGATTTTCGCCGTAGCGCAGCGTTTGTGACTGCTTGGCCGATACGCGGAGAACGGGCGGAACGGTTTGACTGGGTGTTTTGGTCAGGACCTCTTCTTTCAGTTCGACTGCATCCAGGTAGTTGGCAATGTGCATATCGTACTCAAAAGTGTGCTGGAACGCTTTGCGTGCCATTTTCAAACGAAAAGCCATGGAGGGCTTACCGGTTTCATCCAGTTCCGCCAGAAAAGTGGCATAGTCTTCGGGATCAGTGAGAATGGTGAGATGTTTAAAATTCTTGGCCGCCGCCCGGATCATGGCAGGCCCGCCGATATCGATATTCTCGACTGCATCGGCAACGGTGGCATCCTGCTTTGAAACCGTTTCCACAAAAGGATAGAGATTGACCACAACGGCTTGAATGGCGTCAATGCCGCAGTCTTCGAGTTCTTGCCGATGATCTTCCAATTCATATCTGGCCAGAATGGCGCCGTGGATACGAGGATGCAGCGTTTTAACTCTTCCACCCAGAATTTCCGGTGAACCGGTGACTTCACTGACTTTTAAAGCCGGGACACCGGCCTCTTTAAGATGGCGGAACGTACCGCCTGAACTGATGATCTCAAAGCCCGCATGGGCGATGGCTTTGCCAAATTCAGCAATTCCCTCTTTATTGGAAACGCTGATCAAAATTCGCTTTTTCACTTCTTCTCTCCTCACTTTCTAGAGATGGGGGTTATTTGAATGTTTTTATAGGGCGTGCGCCTTACATCCCCGTTCGCCTGCTGCCAGGCGTCATACCAGAGATGAGCTGATGCCGAGGCCAGGTTGGAAAAATACACACTGCTGATGCCGAAAACCGCGGATTGCTCGCTGAAAACGTGATAGGGATTGGACCCGACCTGGGAGTATTTGGCCTCGAGCACAGAAGATTGATCCTTCCTGAAACTCTGAAAGTGGTTGAGATAGGGCCTGACTCCGCCGTGTATGGAATTCAAGGATCTGTAGCCGTCAAATACAAATAGAAATTTGGGGACTTTGTAATTGAGATAGAACGAAAAACCCTTTCTCACCGGGGAAGAGCCCGTTTGGCTTGGATCCAGGAAGACTGCCAACAAACCACCCACGTATCCCATTTGGGTTATCACTATACTGAAAGGCGCTCTGTTGTTGATCAGTTGAGTGATTTTCTTTTTTTCCCGCTCTATAACGACAGGTGTTACGCGGGACTGGGGCTGTAAAACGCCTTTCTCAAAGCCGTTAAAGAGAAACTTCCCGTTTATTTTAACGATCTTCAAAAGAGTCGGGGGCAAAATTTTATGGGCTCGATAAAGCGCGTATTTCTGCGGTCGGTAAGGGACTTGACCGGTTTGAGAGGCAGACATACTGCTGCCGGGATTTAAAAGCATGAGAAAAACGAACAGGCCCATCATGGTTCCATTCTACTTCAACACGAACCCTTCACAACAGATAAAAGTCAGACTTTATTGTACGAGTCGAACACAAAAGCCAGCGGTGAGTTGACCGGCGAGTGAAAGCAGCGCGGTTAAACGGCCTTTTGCATCAATTATTATTCAACATCCCGGAGTTCAAGCAGTATGTTCAAACCCTGTCATCCTTCTTTAAAACACCGTTTTGAAAAGTGTTTCGATTTTTTCTGTCAGATCACACTTGTTGACTGTATCAATTTGCGGGATATGGACAACACGTTTTTTCGCATAGCCAGGACAGACTGCATTCCTGAGTGAGGGTTTTGCAGGACTTCAAATAGAAGTGTGTCGCTAGGTTTTTATTCTTCCCAGGGAACTCTCTCTTCCCATTCAAAGAACCAGGGCGTTCCTTCGTTATCCTGAAAACCGACTCGATGCTGTGCCACAGCAAATGTTCCCCTGGTGCCATCTTTAAACACAATCATACCACTTAGTTCCACAGGGAAATCCATATTCCAGAGAGGGCCGGAAGAAGCTGTCACGCCCTTACGGTTGAATAACTGTATGAGTTCTTTTTTCGCTTCTTTTTTATCTTTCCATCCACCGGTGTATTCCGTAATGACAATGTCCTTGATTGTATCGCCAATGACTTTCTCTAAGCTGACTTCTCTGCATGTGTTGATCGATCGGCTCTCTGGATCAACTATTGAATAAATCCCCTTCTGTGGCAGACAAAAAACGGTTGACACAAGAGTAGAACAAACGATCAGAGTGACTACTTTCATTCCATTTTTCTCCTAACGTCAAACAGCGATTTGTTGGCTGTTATTGTTCAGTAAAGATAGCGTGCTTGTGCAAAAACAATTTGGTCATTGACAACAGCATAGACAAGCCGATGCTCCTGGGTTATTCGACGAGACAAAATAGCAGAACCAAGAGATTTCAGAATCACAGGTTTGCCCATGCCTTGATAAGGATTTCGCATGACCGACTCTATTAACTGAAAAACACGAAAAGCTGTTTTTCGATCCGTTTTGACCCAATATTTCAAATCATCTTTAAACTCAGGTTGAAATACAGCGTCCTTTTGTGTGTTGTGATTAAAAGATAGTGTGTTTTTATGGCTCAAGACCGACCTCTAATCGAAATTCATCAACTGTTTGTGAAACACCAGAGCCATTTTTTGCCCTGATGAGCGTCGCCAATAGCTTCTTGGCATTTTTTGGTGAGCGAAGAAGATGCGCTGTTTCAAAGAGACCTGCAAGCTCGTCGGCACTGATCATCGCCACATCTTCATACCCACGACGCTTGATGATGACAACTTCTCTGTTGGCCGTAACTTCATCCATCAGGGAAGCTAAATTTGCGCGGGCTTGAGTGTAGGTTGTTTGGATCGTCAAAACCCCCTCCTTTATGTACAAATATACTGTACAATTTTAAGCGAAATGTGTCAAGGAGTATTGTCGACAACCAGACGCAAACGCTCGTCAATGGCTTGAGGGGAATGGTAAAGACGGCAAATAGATCGGGAACAGCTGTGACTCCGCTGCATGTTGCCAGGAGGTGTTTCGTCTTTTTGCAGGGCGAAAAAGGTGCCATGTTTGAAGAGCCCTCCTGAAAGCACACCCAAACTTACCACTGCCACATTTTCCCATCCACGATGTCACCTGACAACATCTGTTACTGCTGGCAGTCATTTGAAACTTCAAGAGAACACAAAACGCTCTCGCGTTCGAATCTTAGGTAACTCGCAGCATCACAATCTTTAATCTATGTACCTGATTGCTGTACATTCAAAAAACCAACCGCATCTATGTTGCCAGAAAACCATGTGCGAAGCCAATAGTTCCTTTTCTGTATGCCTGTTGGAAGAGGAAGAATCAGGCAGCCAGGGGTAAGTTTTTTAGTTTCATGAGTTAAAGCCGAACCATGCCCGCAAGCTCCTGGAAGATCCGTTTTAATGAAACTGGATTGGGCAACTCAATTCAAAATTTTCTGCTTTTATGGGCGTTGCTATTACACAAAGCAAAGCAGCATTAACACACGCAGCAGGTATCTCACTCCTCCTGATACCAGTCCATTGTTTTCAGGATCTTTTTCATGGCACCCGTTAGAGCGTATGGGTGGCGCTCATTCTTCCTGATCCAGGCTGAGTTCCAGTTAAGGGCAGAGTCATCGATTATAGTCTCGGAATCTTCAGGCAAATACACTTCATACAGAGCATCTATGTGAGAGTACTTGTGTGAAACTTTTACCTGAGCACGGGGTGCCATCTTTAAAAGATCGCTTTGTCCCATAGCAGAAGACGGTAACTCCCACAGCCCCTGCAGCATGCCGGAGTCGGGTCTTTGCACAATGAGCAGTGAATCACCTTTTTCAGACCAGAGACATTTGATCGTCTCTTTGCGAACCTTCACTTTTTTTGTTTTAATCGGTCTTGTCGCCGGATCCAGATTTTGCACATAAACCCGACAGTGATCCGCAACGGGACAGCAAGAGCAGGCCGGTTTGTTTGGGGTACAGACGCGTGCTCCCAGCTCCATCACGGCCTGATTGTAGTCTCCGGGATGTTGATCGGAAACCGCTTCATCGGCCAGAGCCTGATAGCACTTGCGACTGGCGGTCAAGCTGATGTCCCAATCCAGATTGAAAAAGCGCGAATAGACTCGATAGACATTGCCATCGACAACGCCAACGGGTTCACCAAAGGCAATACTGGCAATAGCCGCGGAAGTATAGGCACCAATTCCCGGTAGTTTGATCAACTCCTGCTTTGTTTCACCTAACTTACCGCCGTTTTCCCGAACGACGTATTCCGCGCATTGCTTCAACAATCGCGCCCGACGATAATAGCCCAGCCCTTCCCACAACTTGAGCAGGCGCTCCATGGGCGCATGGGCTAAACTTGTCAGGTCCGGGAATGCTTCCATGAACCGATTGAAGTAGGGAATCACGGTTTGAACTTGTGTTTGCTGGCACATGATCTCGGAAACCAGAACGCGATAGGGGTCTTTGTTCTGTCTCCAGGGCAGTTTCCTGTGATGCTCAAAGTACCATGCAAGCAGTTTTTGAGTCAGCCATTCTTTGTCCTCAACGCTGAATTTTATCATACTCCTTTCCCTTCACGACAACGCAGGAGAGCACGAGGCAGCTTGTTCATGGTGAAAGTGTGCATGTGTTTTCACAGCCACTTGGCTCCTTCTGGCAGTGAGTTGTTCCGTTGAAAAAGTCTGAATCTCATTTTAGAAGCTCAGTTTTGGAGCATTTTTTTGAATTCATCCGCGTCCTTGCCATTTGCCTGCAGCATTTCAATTAACCGCTCGATCATTTTGATTGTTGTCGGGTGTTCATTCCCAAATGTTTCCAAGGCCTTCCCGACGGCTTTTCTCTGTAAAAGTTCAGCTTCATGAACCCGTTTCAGCTCCCACTTGGTCTTGGCCAGATTGTTAACGGTAACAAGCACAATGGGATGATTTTCACCAAAAACCTCTTCCAGTTCTTGGAGCAGGTCTATTTGCATGCTTTCAGCTTTTTCATATTGACCCATATTGGAAAGAGCCGTAGCCAGGTTGCATTTGGAAACCAACGTGTTAGGGTGATTGGGTCCTAATTCACGCGTATTAATTTCGATTATTTCCCTCCGTAAATTTTGAGCCTGGTCGTAAAGCTCTAATTTTAGAAGTGTATTGGCCAAGTTGTTCATAGAAATCAGTGTATCGGGGTGGTCTCTGCCCAAAACCCGCTCTTCGATATCGACCACTTTCTGAAACAAACGCCGCGCTTCATTGTATCGCCCCAGTTCGGAGTAAGTTGTCGCCAGGTTGGACATGGCTGTCAACGTATCGGGATGCTCCTTCCCCAGAACGCGTTTTGTGCTTTGCAAAAGGTCGAGCAAAACCTCTTCGGCGGTTTCATATTGTCCCAACGACATAAATACCAACGCCAGATTGCCCTTTGAAACCAAAGTCGAGGGATGCTCGACCCCCAGCACCCTTCTCTCTAAATGAACGACCTGCTTTAAAAATGTCTCAGCCTCTTGATATTTACCCAATTCTATTTTCTGTATACCCAAATTGCCCAGAGACGCCAGGGTATCGGGATGCTCTTCCCCAAGAATCTGCTTTTGAATATCGACTATTTCTTCAAATAAACGCTCCGACTCTTCAAAACGGCCCAGCTTGGACAATGAAAGTGCCTTTAAGTTCATTGAATTAAGACTCTCCTGGTTTCTAGTGCCGTAATGCTCCACGTACAGCTCTTCAGCTGACAAAGCGTGTTGATATGTTTTGTCAAACACACCCAGGCTGAGATAGATTTTTCCAAATGTTCGATGCAAATTGGCCTGAATTAATGGATACTCTGCAAATTCTGTCTCAATTTTTTCCTGAGCGTCATCCAGTAAATCAATAACTTTCAACTCGATGCCTTCCTCGTGGGGATCAACACTCATGAGCATTTCACTGAGGAAACTGTTAATTTTTTGAGTTGCTTCGGCAGAACGCTTGGCTCGGTAGAAACCCAAAGTTGAAAAAATGGTTCCAAGAATCAAGAGGACCAAAAAGGCCGCCAAGACACCTTTTTTAATTCGACGTGAGGGGATAGCCTGAATCCACTTGAGCTTTTCATCAACTTCAATGGCTGAAGGACGACGGGCCGGTCTGATATCCTTTAGCCGGTTAATCAATTTGGTTAAGTCTTTCCCCAAACCTTCTACGGGTAAGGTTTCACCGTGAATAGCGTTCCACAATACGGATTCAACCGCTGAGCCTGGCGAATAAAGTGGCTTTTCCGTAAACATCTCCTGAAAAATCAATCCCAAAGAGTACATGTCACTGGCAGTGGTCGGGGGTTCAGCATTGGCTTGTTCAGGACTCATATACATGGGTGTACCCTGAATTTGATTTTTCACGGTTTCCATCTCTGAAGCGAAACTGTCGATCCGGGTCTCTCGCGATGTACTCTGTCTGCTGAAATGCAGACTTACATCTAAAAGGTGCTCTGCTATTCCAAAATCAAGAATCTTCACATGACCTTTTCTAGTAATCATGATATTACTGGGTTTGAGATCGCGGTGCACAATACTCAACTCATGAGCAGCAACCAAAGCGGAGGTAATTTCCCGGGCAATTCTTAACTTTTCATTGTAAGACGGTTTGGATTCAAGGTACTTCTTGAGGTTTTTTCCCGAAACCAGTTCCATGACGAGAAAAGTTCCCTCGTTTGACTCTATTAGATCGTATAGACGACATACGTGCCGGTGTTCCAGTTTAGAGAGGATTTTGGCTTCTCGATACAGGCCAGAAGTGGCACTCTGATTCCGCACCAGGTCTCTGCGAATGGCTTTGACCGCGACTCTTCTATCGAGCTTACGATCATAGGCTTCGTAAACATCGCCCATGCCTCCCGACCCGAGAAGGCCCATTAAATCAATGTGTCCGATGGTGGTTCCTGTCAATGTCATTTCCAATCCCCTCCTGATCTTCCATCTGCCTGGACCACGGAATTGTATTTCATCTGAATTTTATCGTTTTACCAGATTGACGCGAGCCCGATGAAACAGCCATAAGCCCTCCATCCAAAGCATCTGTTTTATTTTGACATTGAAATCGCTTGGAGAAAAACCGTTTCATGAGGCTATAATACACGTAAAACGTTAAAAAATCACTTGGCGTTTCGTTAAAAATGAAACGGTTAACCGAGTTTGAGAGACGATGACTTTCTTGTCAGACCAACACAATTAACTCAAAAGCCTTGCATGACTTTATAGGTTTTGATCGGTTTTGAATAACTTGACATCATCACGATCTCTTTGCTCGCTGTTTTCAGTAAATTGAGCAAAACCAATACAGGCACACCTTGTTTGGGCCCTGCTGTCGGCTGTCAAAATCAGGATGATTTTCACAATTGAGGGATATTCATGATTGTCAATTCCGAATCCGTATTGAGAAAGTGGGGATCAAACCTTACTCTGCTTCTGCACTCTCTATTTCGTTCAATTTCAAACCTATCACCGAATAGCGTTTGCTTTTAGGGTCACGCACCACGTAAAATGTGACAAAATCAAAGGCTTTCCATTGAACACGCGTTCATCTAATGCCTAAGATATAAAACGAATTAACACATTAGGAGTTATACATGGACATTCAACAAATCTTGCAAATAGGTGCCACTCTATTTAAAGACAAACTAGGTCAAGCCGGCGGAAAACTCGATATGTCTTTGATCATCAAAGCGCTCTCGGGTCTCTTGAGCAATCAATCTGGAAAAATTGACCTCAGCTCCATTGTTTCCAACCTCGACGCCAACGGACTGATGTCTGTGGCGGCTTCCTGGTTGGGAGACGGCGGCAACAAGAGTATCTCGGCTGATCAAATTGCCAAAACATTCGGATCCGATAAAATTTCCAGCTTTGCTTCCAAGTTGAACCTGGATGAAGGAACCGCCTTAGAGGGCCTCACAGAAGCAATTCCCGGTATCGTGGATAAATCCAGCCAGGGCGGCAATATACTCGATTCGGTAGGCGGTATTTCAGATGCCCTTGGCGGTTTGAAAGGGCTGTTCGGTTAATAAATTGACAAGCTCAAAAGTACCACAGCGCGCTTTTGGCTTTTAACCGGTAATTCACTCATGGCAGACTACCCCAAACCTTCACTGACATCTGACGCTGTTGTATTAACTGGCACTGGCCATCAGATGAGAGTCCTCTTAATTGAAAGAGGCAATCAGCCCTGCGTGAATCAGCTCGCTTTCCCGGGCGGTTTTGCCGATCAGGGTGAACCCATTCTGATAACCTGCCTGCGTGAACTAGAAGAGGAAACGGGACTGAAAATCCACCCTCATCACGCCATTCCGCTGTCATTGAGATGCAAACCGGGAAGGGATCCCAGAGGCTGGACAGTCAGCCAACCCTTCCTGTTTTGGCTGGAAGAGGCAAAACCGGTTCAGGGTCTGGATGACGCCAGGTCGGCCGAGTGGGTCCCTCTCTCCGCTGTCAAAACACTGGCATTTGATCACGGAGCGATTTTATGTGAAGCGCTCGGTAAATTCTGGCACTGCATGCCGACGCGTTCCCGAAAGCTGGCGGGTATTCGCGGTTATCTCGCGCCCGACCCAAATGAACCCTGCGCCGGCGAAATCACCTTTTTCGGCGGCAGTTTCAACCCTTGGCACGCGGGTCACCAGGCTTGCCTGGAAGCACTGCCTGCAGACCAGCAGCTCATTGTCGTGCCAGACCAAAACCCTCTCAAAGCGGGTCCTGCCAATTGGTGTTACTGGCGTCATTACCTCAACATTTGCAAGCAAACGGGAGAGGAACACCGGGTTTTTCCCGGATTCTGCGGTATGGAACACCCCAATCCAACCGCCGGGTGGATTGATGATACCAGCTGGCCCAAAGTCAACCTCCTGCTTGGAAGTGACAGTTTTAAGAACATCCATCGCTGGATCGACCATGAAAAATTGCTCAATTCCATTCACACGCTCTTTGTGGTACCAAGAAAGGGGGCAGACCGTTTCTTTCAGCAAACGTCCAAACGCATTCAAATGGATGCAAAAACCATAACAATCAAGAAACTGGCTGATCATCCACATAGGGAGCTCTCCTCCACAACACTCCGAAAAAGCGCCCAAAAGAGAGCGTAATGAAAATACTCGTTCTCACTAAATACGGAGACCTGGGACCCAGCAGCCGCGTTCGCTTCTATCAGTACATTCCCTTTCTTGAAAAAAGGGGCGCTGTCATCGATGTATCTCCTCTGCTGGACAACGCTTACGTTAAAGCACTTTACAGCGGAGAGAAATTCGGTTTCACCAATCTGCTGAAAGCCTATTGGAGAAGGTTGAGAGTCATGCGAACGAGCCGGCAGTACGACCTCGTTTGGATAGAGAACGAATGCCTGCCTTTCTTCCCCTTTCTTCTTGAAAAGTGCCTCTACAAAAAGCATGGCGGCACCGTTGTCAACTACGACGACGCTATTTTTCACCGCTACGACCTGCATCCCAACGCTATCGTCAAGTCTGTTTTAGGACAGAAAATAGACCGCGTCATGTCGGCCTCATCCGCTGTCATCGCCGGCAATCGTTACCTGGCAAACCGAGCCAGCCGTGCTCAAGCCAGGCAAATCGAGGTGCTTCCCTCGGTAATTGATCTTGATAGCTATCCCATGCAGGAGACCCGCTCAAAAACAGACGGGAAACTCATCATCGGGTGGATCGGTACACCCAACACCGCCCGCTTTTTAAGCCGAATTCATCAACCCCTGACAGAAGCAAGCCGATCTCTGCCTGTTGAACTCCACCTCATGGGTCTTTCTGAATACACCCTGGAAGGCGTCCAGGTTCAATGCGTTCCCTGGACTGAAAGCGGCGAGTCGAAATTCCTGGCTCATATCGATGTGGGTATCATGCCGCTCGATGACGGCCCCTTTGAGCGCGGCAAGTGCGGTTACAAATTGATTCAGTACTTTGCCAGTTCAAAACCGGTCATCGCCTCCCCTGTTGGAGTCAACAAGCAGTTGGTTAGCCCCGAAAACGGCTTTCTGGCCGAAACCCGCGATGATTGGCTCCACGCGTTCAGACAAATTCACCGTTTGAAAACAGAGGGACGCCTTTCTGAGTTGGGAGTACAGGGCAGGAAGATGATCGAGCGGCATTACAGTATTCAATCCACAGTCGATAAACTCTGGAAAATACTGCAAAACGCGAGGAGTCAATAACCATGTGCGGCATTGTGGGCATCGCCTTTAAACAAACCTCCATGGACATCCTGAAAAGAATGACAGCAAGCATGCAGCTCCGCGGACCCGATGCGCAAGGCACCTGGATGTCCGACGATCAGACAGTCGCTTTAGGACACCGCAGGCTTTCCATTATCGATCTCACTGAATCGGGCTCACAGCCCATGAGCGACCCCGCCCAACGCTGGCACCTCACCTTCAATGGAGAACTCTACAATTATCGCGAAATGAAAGCACAACTCGAAGAGTTTCACCTTTCCTACAGGGGCTCTTCGGACACTGAGGTTCTGCTTATGGGTCTTGCCCACTGGGGTGTTGAAAAAACACTGCAACTGGCCGACGGCATGTTTGCCTTTGCCGCCTGGGACAGTGCAGAGAAGAAACTCTACCTGGCCAGAGATCGATTTGGAGAAAAACCGCTTTATTACGGCTGCGTCAATGGCGCTTTTGTCTTTGCCTCGGAACTCAAACCGCTCTTCAAATACCCGGATTTCAAGCCTGAGATTGATCCCTATGCCCTCTACACCATGCTGACTTTTTCCTACATCCCGGCACCTCATTCCATTTACCGCGACCTTCACAAACTCAAACCAGGTCATTATCTGGAAGTCACCCGCGCTTCAAAGTGGGAATTGAAGACCTATTGGGATTTGAACAGAGTTGTGGAGGAGGCACTTGAACACCCACACAAGGCATCTGAAAAAGAGACCTTTGAAAAAGCCGAACAGCTTTTAAAGCGTTCTGTTGCGCTGCGATCTGTTTCCGATGTTCCCCTGGGCTGTTTCCTGTCCGGCGGTATCGATTCATCTTTAATTACAGCCATGATGTGCCAATCATCGGCCAGTAACGTGTCCACTTTTTCCATTGGCTTTGAAGAAGCGCGCTTCAATGAAGCCGATTTCGCCCGAAAAACGGCCTCTCATCTGGGAACCGACCACACGGAACTGATACTGACAGAATCCGATGCGAGAAACGTCATTCCCGACCTGCCTCACTATTTCGATGAACCCTTTGGCGACTCCTCTCAAATACCCACCTTTTTAGTCAGCCGGCTGGCACGCCGCGATGTTACTGTCTGCCTCAGTGGCGATGCGGGTGACGAACTCTTTGGCGGATACACGCGCTACGTTCACGGCCCTGTTCAATACAGTCGATTCCACAAGCTTCCCTCCTTTGTGAGAACCGCGGCAGGAGCGACTCTTCAGTCTCTCTCTCCAGCCGTCTGGGATCGCCTTTACAATACTTTGAGCGGTATGATACCGGAACGCTATCGAGTTATGCACTTTGGAGAAAAACTGCAAAAACTGGCCCGAGCCATACGGTCCGCGGGACGGGCCGAACACTTCTACCAAAATCTGATCGTTCAAACAGAGAAAGTCGATCAATTGATGAATGACCATTCAACCCATTTTTCCTTGCCCGAAACAGGTTGGCAACAGAACCAAACTCTTTTGACCAACATGATGGTTCAAGATGCCCTGGGTTACCTGCCTGGAGACATATTGACGAAAGTCGACCGGGCATCGATGGCTGTCAGCCTGGAATCCCGGGTACCTTTCCTGGAGCCCAAGCTCTTTCAGTTTGCCTGGTCTCTTCCGCTTGAGTACAAAATCCGCCAGGGTAAAAGTAAATGGATCTTAAGAGAGGTTTTGGCCAAATATGTACCGAGAGCTCTTTTTGAAAGACCCAAGTCCGGCTTCGCCATTCCTGTCGCAGCCTGGCTCAGAAAGCCACTAAAAGCGTGGGCGGAAGACCTGTTACCGCTCGACCCCAGGAGCCACACACTTATTAGAGGAGATCAGGTCAGCAAGCTCTGGAAGGAGCACCAAAACGGCACCCGTGATCACAACGCCATACTTTGGAACATTTTAATGTTCAGAGCCTGGGAAGAGCACTTCCATACTTAACATTCAAGGGCGAGGCAATTGTCTTCCCGTCTCTATGGATTCTCGCTTTGACAGCCGCTAGTGGATGATCCTGGCAATTGGCTGTTGATGAACTTCAGGAGCCTTTACGGCCACTTGTTCCATGATCCTTTCAACAATACGGTTGGCCGAAAGTCCCGCTGTCTCCAGCGCTTCAGCGCGATGGCCATGCTCGATCCATTCATCTTCAATGGCAAGGATACTGAGCTTTTCGGTTGGCAGTTTCTCTTTCTGAGCCCATTCCATAACAGCCGAGCCAAAGCCGCCCGCAACAACGTGTTCTTCAACTGTAAAAACGATGGCCTGTCTGGTGAGTTCGGCTCGAATCATCTCGCCATCAAGAGGCTTGGCAAAACGCGCGTCGATAAGTGAAAAGCTAAGGCCGTGTTTCTGTTTGAGAAGATCCAACACGTCAAGACAAATATAGACCATGCTTCCATAGGCGATCAGTGTGCCGTCATTACCCGAAACCAGCTGTTCGGCTCTTCCCAAAACGAGTTCGCCAGCGGGTAATTCCGCATCCGCGTGAGGTACTCTTGTTCTGGGAAAGCGGATAGCCGATGGTCCCTGATGATGGAGAGCCAGGCGCATCATCTGACGCAGGAGCTTGCCATCACGGGGAGCCATAAGGGTCATGTTCGGGAACATGCGGCAATAGGCAATATCAAACACACCGTTGTGAGTAGCACCATCGGGACCAACCACGCCTGCCCGATCCAGGCAGAGTACCACGGATGTGTTGATGAGTGACAGTTCCTGAAAAATCTGATCGAAAGCTCGCTGCATGAATGTGGAATAAACAGCGCACAGCGGTTTCTTGCCGCCTAAAGCCAGACCTTGTGCCAGGCCCACGGCATGCTGCTCTGCCATGCCCACATCGTGAAAGCGCTCCGGAAACCGCTTCTTGAACTCAATTAAACCCGTACCGTCCGCCATGGCCGCCGTAATGGCCATGACATCCTCGTCCTGTTCGGCCAGTTGAATGGCCTGATTGGCAAAAACATCGGTAAA
>PDUC01000056.1 GCA_002747255.1 Acidobacteriota bacterium
ACCCAGGAGTTCAGGCGGCGCTATTTTAAGCGCTTCAATATCGCCCAGGCTGTTTTTGACTTTGTAGACGGTTCCACTGGCGCCTTCACCCAGACGGGAAATAACCGTAAAGCTGCCAATTTGTTCGCCTTCCACGAAGTAGCCGTCGTCTTTTTGCTGCTGGCGTTTCAGGATCTCTTCCGTAATGGAGCCTTGAGCATCGACGTAAACGGATCGCTCACCGGGATTGAAGGCGGCTTCTTCACTGCCGCGTTTTTGTGCATTCCCGGTACTTGTTTTCTCCTGGTATGAATCTGCATTCCGCCCTGTTTGTCTGCGTTTCAAAAAATCATCCGTAACAGAACCGTGAGCATCGGCATAACGTGTTTTGTCTTTGGGCCTGAATCCATGCGTGCTCTTATCGCGTTCTCGATTGTTTTCCGCCATCCGGCTCTCCTCCTCTGGATGTGTAACCTCTCACATTTCGGCTATTCTATAAAAAAACACTTGCAAAATGAAGGGCTGTTTAGAAGTAGTCAACCTGCCATTTTCAGCACTAATAAAGAGATGCATGTAAGAGAAAAGGCTTACCGTTTTTTTCATGCTTTAAACACGCCGCGCAGCATGTTTCTCTTTCTGCCGAAGCCCTTGGCCTTCTGCATGGCAAAACCGGCTTCCTCCAGCCCTCTTCTCACAAAGCCTGAAGCGGTGTAGGTTGAGAGGGTTGTTCCGCTTTTACTGTGGGCGGCAAGAGCCGAAAAAACGCGCTCGTTCCAGAGTTCCGGGTTGTGGGCGGGCACAAAGCCATCGTAAAACCAGGCGTCCACTTGAAATGGACGACTCTCAAGACCAGCAGAAGCGTCTCCGATAAAGAGGTTGAGCTCCACGTGCCATTCCTTCCATACCATTTTATTCCAGCCAGGTTGAATCTTTTTATATGCCGGTAAAATGGTTCGGGCTAACTTGAGATGCCGCTGACAGACCCACTGTTCAAATGCATCGGGGTGAATGGGGTATTTTTCAAAACTGTTAAACCGCAGGCACGCAGTTTCAGCCCTGCTCTCAAGCCACCTTTCAAGCACGACGAAGAAATTCAGACCCGTTCCAAAGCCAATTTCGCCAATCTGAAAGACGTCTGCGGCCCGCCAGGCTTCTGGCAGGTTGTTGCCCTGAAGGAAGACGTACTCGCTTTCTTCCCGACCTTCACCCATGGAATAGTAGCGGTCCTGAAACAAATTGGAGAAAGGTTCATTCAAATCGGTTAAAGACAAATCGGCCCAGTTACACGGACCCGCATCTGATTTGCCAACCATGAAGACTCACTTGTGTTGATAAACGACTACGGTGGCGTTGTCGGGTTTGGTGTAGATGGGAGCCGAAGGGGTCTGCCATTTCATGTTGGCTTGAATGATTTCCTTAAAAAGCGCGTCCACCAGTTCACGGGGATCGGCGTGCGTTTGAATCATGCGATGCACTTCCTGCGGATGCAGTGTTTCAATGCCATCGGACGCGAGCACCAGCACATCCCCGGGTTTCATTTCAAAACTCCAGGGTTTCCAGTCTGGATCGTAATTCTTGCCGATGGCGTTGGAGATAATATGCCTGCTGGCCAGATAGTTGTTATCGGCAAAGAGATCGCTGAGTTGGTCTAAATCAAGCCACTGGCCCATGGGAGAAAGCATTTCCATGTGATCGTCTCGAGACCAGAACAGCAGAACATCGCCAACCTGTGAAACTTCACATTCATTACCCGTAATGGTCAGAGCCGTTGCGGCAGCCTGACTCACTTCGTTGGGAAAGCACTCAAATTCGGGAATAATCTCGCATAGGGCCTGCTCGAGTTTTCTCAATTTGCGGCAGGCCACCTGAAAAACCTCGTAGCTGGAGCGATCGGGATGTTTATCGAACAAATCCAGAATCACATAACTGGCAACTTCACCCACCAGACAATCACCTACCCCGTCACAGACAACCAGTCGCAAAAAATCAGGATGGCAAAAAATCCCGAAACCATCTTCATTGACCGCCTTGTAATTGACACCGCGGTGGGTCAGCCCGACCGCTACATCCGATATGACCATGCCATGCTCATTGCCGGCGCAGATATTGGGATGCTTCTGTTTCTTCAATAGCCTGTAGAGTTTATCTGTCGCCATTTTCTTGAAAATGTGGTTCTTGGCCTCTGATTCAACATACCGAAACCAGGTGTATTGATCCATTGCCTGGGCCAGATATTTCATGTAAACATGAGTAAAGTGGCCGAAAAGCTGATCCAAACCCTCGTATCGCATGCGTTTGGAGAGCAATCTGTGGATGTCTTCCCTGCTTAATGCCGGGACTTTCAAAGGTATTGGAATTCGTTCCATCTGTTTCACACAACTCAACATAGCGTTGAAGTTCATCTTCTCACTATTTTAAGTCAACGTCTACTTTTTTTCTGGTGCCTTTGCTTTTCAGGAAAAATAAATAGAGAAACCTGGGCATCTCAACCAACCCCGATCAAAGCAGACACGTCAGCAACAAAAAGAAAGAACAGTACACGGGAAATCGATCATTTGCGCATTTTATCAGACTGCATACGGAAAACGGGTTTGCTCTGGAATACGATAAGCGGATTGAGGGGTGCGTTTTCTCCTGCGGCATACCTGTTACTTTCTGTTCGCGGCAGTGTTAATATTAAAACAAGGTGGAAAAAAATGGGAAAACCGATAAAAAAAGTAACATGCTGCCTGGCGGCCGTCAATCAAACGCCTATGGATTGGAAAGGCAATATCGATCGCATTGCAAGTGCCATTCTCACCGCTGAAAAGCAGGGTGCTCATATTCTCTGCACCCCTGAGCTGAGTATCACGGGCTATGGATGTGAAGATTACTTTTTACGGCGCGATCTTCCAGTTAGAGCTTTAACATACGCAGAAAAACTCGCTGAAGTTGCTCCAGACATGGTGGTGATGGTTGGGTTACCGATTGTGTTTGAAGGCAAAAACTACAATGCAATGGCCTTGCTCCACGGTGGAACAATCAGGGGCCTTGTTCCTAAAACGCATTTGGCAAAAAAGGGTATTCACTATGAACCGCGCTGGTTCTCAGGCTGGGAGCTTAACCGATTAGCGGAATACCCCTGCCAGGAGTTCGACCGTTGCGATAAAGAAACCATCCCATTGGGTAACTTGACTTTCAATCTCGGCGGATACCTTTTTGGTCTCGAGATTTGTGAGGATGCCTGGGTTGAGGACAGCCTGCGACCCTGCAGTCAGGTTGCTGAAAAGAGACACGCTGTGTTCAATGCCAGCGCCAGCCATTTTGCACTTGATAAAGTCCAGCAAAGGGATCATCTTATCGCATCCTCTTCTAAAACATTCAATCTCGACTATTTCTATACCAACCTGCTGGGTTGCGAGTCGGGTCGGGCCATCTATGACGGCGAAATGATGGTCGGCCAATACGGACAAATTGTCAATCGAAGCAAAAGACTCAGCCTGGATGAAACAGTGGTTTTAACACATTGTGTGAGTTATGAGCCCAGAGAAACCTCCAGGGCAGTCTTCCTGAAACCCAGCAAGCCTGAAGTGGAACCTTCATTTCAGCCCAGCACTGTTCGCAGTTATGCAAATAAGTTCGAGGAATTTACCGCTGCTGCCAGTCTCGGGTTATTTGACTACTTGCGAAAGAGTCATTCAAGGGGGTTCACCATCTCACTGAGTGGCGGTGTTGACAGTGCGGTTTGTGCCATTCTGGCCCATGTTACCTGTGAGAGAATGGGCGGCTTACTAGATGCAAAGGATCACAGACTGGATTACCTGGGACTCGATGATCCATGCCGCGAAACAAGTCAAGAGCGATCGACTCTATCCGCTAAGATGATCACCACGGTCTATCAAGCAACCAGGAATTCCAGTTCTACCACCCGAAAAGCTGCCAAAATCCTGGCCCGTCATCTGGGTACACGTCATTTGGAGCTGGATATCGATCCCATTGTTGAATCGTATCAATCACTCATATCCAATTCCATCCAGCGCCCGCTGAGTTGGCAAAAGGACGATCTGGTACTGCAAAATATCCAGGCACGATCCAGAGGGCCCGCTGTCTGGATGCTGGCCAATTTATCTGGCAGCTTGCTTTTAACCACCAGTAACCGTTCGGAAGTTGCTGTGGGGTATGCCACTATGGATGGAGATACCTGTGGCGGACTCGCACCCATTGCGGGAGTTGAAAAGACATTTCTGTGTCGGTGGCTGGCCCACCTGGAACAAAACAACCTGACCCTGTGCGATAACATACCCGCTTTGGAATTGATCAATAAACAAGACCCGACAGCCGAACTCAGACCACCGGAAAAAGCACAAACAGACGAAAAAGACCTGATGCCTTACGAGATTCTGGATGCGTTGGAGGAAGCCCTGGTGCTTAGAAGGGAACCAATTGAACAAGTCTATGCGGGTTTATTAAAAGAGTTTGGCCATCAATTCCACCCTGATCTTCTGCGGGACTGGACACGGCATTTCACCAGACTTTTTGCCATCAGCCAGTGGAAAAGAGAACGCTATGCCCCCTCTTTCCATTTAGACGACCGCAGTCTCGACCCCAAAACATGGGCCCGCTTCCCCATTCTGTCTGGCAATTTTCAGGTGGAAATCGAAGAATGGCTGCCCTGAGACACTCATTCAAAATCGAAATGCTAAACATGTTGCTATTTCCAGATCAACGAACTAAACTTAGAATGTATTTGTTGGAGATACAGTGGTTATGAGTATAGAAAAACTTGGAAAGCAACAATTTAAAGTGGAACTGAATCGCAGTAATACGGATTACATTTCCAAAATCGTTATGAACGTTCTTCTGGAGCATTTTGAGGAAAAGTGCATTGCGGGTGAGTTGTTGCATTACAGACAGATTGAAAAACGGCTTGCGGCTTGTCTGCCTAAAGCAGTTGATCCCATTCACAACCGCATTTTGGCAGCATGCGAAAGTGCGCTGAATCAGGTGCCCAATCAAACCAATAGAAAAAACCTGTTTGGCCGCGCGTTAATTGAAAAAATTATCGTTTATCCGGAAACAAAAACCAAATGGTTGAACTGGTTCAAAAAGAACTATTTGAACCCGTTTTTACAGGAAGTACGTATCAGTATGGGCGCGCAAAACTTCGATTATTTCAATGACCTTCTCGATATGGCACTCCAAAACGAATGCATGATTCACGATTTGGAAAAGGCGCATTTGGATTGGTCGGCCTTTTTTCTCCATACACGCGTCAACCTGATGCTGACAAAAGCCCGCAAACTCAGACAGTGGCTATGCAACGCCAACAATCAGGATGTGTTCCTTGAATCAATTAACAAAAAAAGTAAAAAAGGCATTCGCCCTTTTTCATCAAAGGATTTATGGCACATTCTCGATGCCTGGGAATACGACAGCGAAGAATAAGGCGAAAAAAAAAGATTCGCCAGGCACAGTTTGCTTGTTTGCAATACGCTTGAATCCATCTGTTTGCAACCGCGAATAAACACGCACTGTTTGTAACCACGAATGAACACGAATTCACACGAATCATTTTGTGGCACAGTTTGGTTTCATTCCAGTTTGGTGCATTCATAATTCAACAGCAGACTAACATGAAGCATTTCATCTTCCATTACATGACAAACCCAACTTCAACATTCGTGTCCATTCGTGGTTAAAAAAAGAAACCACAGATGAACACAGATAGGTGTATCAGGAAGCCGTTCACAAAATCGCTGGTTGTGCATTTGTGGTTCTGGGTGTTCCTACCATCCCATACAGGCTTATTTTCATTGGCAGGTTCCTTTCACTACAGTGAATACAGATTAAAATAATTCACAAAGTCAAGCTCAGCATGCCATCTCCAACAAACAAGTGATATCACATTTTGCTTGCAAAGGCCGTTGTGATCTTATAAGATCTGCTTATGAATAACAAACACAAGAAAACACTCAGAGCTATCTTTGAGAATCCAGTCAACGGAAATATTGAGTGGAAAAAAATCGAATCTTTACTTATCGCTTTGGGTGCAACTCGCACAGAGAGAGAGGGTTCAGCCGTGAGTTTTGTGTTAAACGATATTCGAGTGGACTTTCATCGTCCACATCCAGCTAAAGCCGCATTACGCTACAGAGTAAAAGATACTCGGAAATTCTTGGAAATGGCAGGAGTACATGATGAACATAATGAAATATAAAGGCTATGTTGCTCGCATAGAGTATGATAATGAAGACCGAATATTTGTTGGCCACTTATCTGGCATCAAAGACATTGTTGGATTTCATGGAGCAACTGTAGATGAACTGGAAAATGCATTCCACGAATCTGTAAATAACTATATCGCAATAAGTGAAAAAACAGGTAGGTTGGCACAAAAACCATACTCTGGAAAAATATTACTAAGGGTTCCCCCTGAAATACACGCGGCTGTAGCAACCGTTGCCCAGGCAAAGGGTAAAAGTATCAATCAATGGGCTACAGAAACGCTCAGAAAAGCAGCTCACATCTAAAGTTTGTTTCGTGGTTAATAAAAGAAACCACAGATAAACACAGATAGGTGTATCAGGAAGCCGTTCACAAAAAATCGCTGGTTGTTCTGGGTGTTCATACCATCCCAGACAGGCGCATTTTCATTCTTCTCTACCGAATTGTTAATATGACATACCAAACTGAACGGAAAACAACAATACCATAAAAAATATTTGTGTCCATTCGTGGTTCCTTCTTCAAAAAATACAACACGACCTCACAGTCATCCAGGCTCTTGAATCTATCTGTTTGAAACCACGAATGAACACGAATTAACACGAATAATTTTGTGGCACAGTTTGATTTCATTCCAATTTGGAACATTCATAATTCAGCGGCAGACTAACATGAAGCCTTTCACCTTCCATTACATATGACAAACCCAACTTCAACATTCGTGTCCATTCGTGGTTAATAAAAGAAACCACAGATAAACACTGATATTCATATAGGAAGCCACCCACAAAACCATAGGTTATCCATCTGAGGTTCTGAACGTGATTCATTGATTAAGAAACCTCTATTCGGTTGCTCCATATTCAATTCAATTCGTTCATTCGTGTGAATTCGTGTTCATTAGTGGTTAAAAATAATCCGTGTCCATCTGTGTCCATCTGTGGTTAAAAAAAAAGAAACCACAGATGAACACAGATAAACACTGATATTTATATAGGAAGCCACCCGCAAAAACCATAAGTTATCCATTTGAGGTTCTGAATGTGATTCATCGATTAAGAAACCTGTATTCAGTTGCTCCATATTCAATTCAATTCGTTCATTCGTGTCCATTCGTGTGCATTCGTGGTTAAAACTGATCCGTGTCCATCTGTGTCCATCTGTGGTTTTAAAAAAAGGAACCACAGATGGACACAGATAAACACAGATAGGTGTATCAGGAAGCCGTTCACAAAATCGCTGGTTGTGCATTGGAGGTACTGGGTGTTCATACCATCCCGGACAGACACATTTTCATTCTTCTCTACCGAATTGTTAACATGACATACCAAACTGAACGGGAAAAAAACAATACCATGAAAAATATTTGTGTCCATTCGTGGTTTCTTCTTCAAAAAACACAACACGACCTTATAGTCATCAAGGCTCTTGAATCCATCTGTTTGTAACCACGAATGAACACGAATTAACACGAATAATTTTGTGGCACAGCTTCGTTCATTCATAATTCAGTGGCAGACTAACATAAAGTCCTTTATCTTCCATCACATGACAAACCCATCTTTAACATTCGTGTCCATTCGTGGTTAAAAGTAATCCGTGTCCATCTGTGTCCATCTGTGGTTTAAAAAAAGGAACCACAGATGAACACAGATAAACACTGATATTTATATAGGAAGCCACCCGCAAAACCATAGGTTATCCATCTGAGGTTCTGAATGTGTTTCATCGATTAAGAAACCTGTATTCGGTTGTTCCATATTCAATTCAATCCGTTCATTCGTGTGAATTCGTGTGCATTCGTGGTTAAAAATAATCCGTGTCCATTCGTGGTTCCTCCTTCAAAAACACAACGCTTATTCGCGTGCATTGGTGGTTCATCACTTATTCGCGTGTATCCGTCAAATTGCACTTCACTCCTCACTGGTGTTATACTGTTTCTGGACCGTGGGGGTGCTCGTCGCTTCGTAGAGACAAACGAGAAGACGGGCTGAGAAATACTCCTGGAACCTGAACCGGGTAATGCTGGCGCAGGGAACGGTGGAATGAAAAAGGGCCATTCCTCACGGGAATGGCCCTTTTTCATTCCCGCCACGATCCAAGTCGTCTCATCCAATCGGGCAGTTGACATTGACAAACTGCCTTTTTCAAAAGTAAAGATCATCGGAGGAAAAAATGAACCGACTTGTGGTTGCACTTTTCGCACAATTTCTAACTGTAAGTTTACTGGCCGTCAACTTGACGGGTAAAGTAGTTGACCTTGAAACACAAAAAGCCATTCAAGGTGCAACGATTCAATTAAAAGGCCAATCAAAAGAGCAAATTTCTTCTAAGCAAGGGCTCTTTCAATTTAACAATCTGAAAGCAGGTTCCTACTCCCTGTCAGTTGAAAAAACAGGCTACCTGCCCAAATCAATAACTCTGGACCTGAGAGCTGACTTCAATCTGACTCTGGAACTCAAGGCCCAGACCGTCTATGAATCCATGACGGTTTCAGCCACAAGAGCGGTTGAGCGTTCCACACCGGTTGTCTTTTCAGATATGAGTTCGGAAGCCATCATGCAGGAGCACACCGTGGAAGATGTTCCCATGCTCTTAGTCGGTCAACCCAATGTCTATTCCTATTCCGATGACGGAAGCGGTATGGGTTACTCCTATCTCAAAATCAGGGGTTTTGACCAGTCGCGCATTGGTGTCATGGTCAACGGCATTCCCTTAAACGACCCCGAAGACCACCAGGTTTACTGGGTAGACATGCCCGATTTTGCCGAATCACTGGACAGCATTCAAATTCAGCGCGGAGTGGGTTCCTCTCTTTACGGAGTTGACACCTTCGGCGGCTCAGTCAACCTTCAGACCACTCAAAAACACACAGACGAAACCTATCAGGCCGCCTTCTTCGGCGGCAGCTACGCCACACTGAAAGCCAGTCTCAAAGCCGAAATCCCTCTGGCAGACGAGTCCTGGCATCTCTCCGTGCGGGCTTCAAGTTTGAAAACAGACGGTTATCGCGACAACTCAGGCAGCGAACAGTGGGCCGGTTACCTTGCACTGGCTCGTTTTGGAGAGGAATCCGTTACCCGCATCATCGCCTACACCGGCAATGAGTACACCCACGCGGCCTGGGAAGCCTCTGCGGAAAGTGATTTACAAGAAAACCACCGTCACAATCCCATCAGCTATGACAACATCATCGACAACTTCACCCAACCCCACTACGAACTGCATCACTCCTGGTTCCCTTCCGATCAAATTCACTGGAAAAACACCGTTTTCGCCATTAAGGGCAAGGGCTATTACGAGCAATACAAGTACGGCAGAGATATGTGGGAATACGGTTTATGGGAAGAACCCGATACCGCGCCGGAAGCCGATATCATCAGACAGAAATGGGTTCGCAAGGAGCAATACGGCTGGATCAGTGAATTCAATCTGGAACACGACAAAGGCAAACTCACTGTGGGCAGTTACTGGAGCACCTACAATTCAAACCACTGGGGTGAAGTCGATGATCTGATGGATCTGGATCTGCCAAACTACACTCCCGATTTCATCTACTACAGGTACGTCAGCGACAAGGACACCCTTGCGCTCTACGTCAACGAGCTCTTCAAGCCCAATGACCAATTGACCATTATGGCCAACTTGCACTATCAGGATATGGATTACAGTCTGGATCAGCAGGAAGCGGGCAATTTCAAAGGCGAGAACCTGCACTCGCTGAAGACAGATTACCGTTTCTTCAGCCCCAGATTCGGTATCAACTGGAACATCGATGATCAGTTCAATGTCTTTTTCAACGTTTCGCGCGCGAATCGCGAACCCGCTGACAGTCAGCTCTTCGACACATGGCAGGGACCGGATGATCTGGGTGTCGCGCCTCTCTTTAATCAGGCCCACCGTGAAATCGTCAACTCCATGCTGATCCGAACCCACTGGACCGATCCTCAAGTCAAGGAAGAAGAACTGACAGACTATGAACTGGGAGCCCTCTATCGCACGCCCGCCATGAGCTTACGTGCCAATTTCTTCTACATGGATTTCAGAAATGAAATCGTACCCTATGGTCAGGTCAATGACGATGGTTTCCCCATTCGAGGAAACGCGGATAAAACCGTTCACAGAGGAGTTGAGCTTTCCGGTACGTTCAAATTAAATGATAACTGGACTTTGGACACCAACTACAGCATCAACGACAATTACTTCAAGGAATTCGAGTACAAGGAATTCGACTGGGGAACCGGAGAGGTGGCAACACTGGATTTCTCGGGAAATACCATTGCGGGCTTTCCAGACATAGTCGCAAACACCACCATCACCTACACGCGTTCGTCCTTTAACACCTCACTCCGATGGCAGCATTTCGGCCGGCAATACCTCGATAACACCGAGGATGCCGAGCGAATCATTCCCGACTACAACATGCTCCACGCCTGGGCTCATTTCAGCTTACCGTGGAAAGGCCGATTGGACGATGCCCAATTGAGCTTGAAAATTAACAACATCACCAACGAGAAAACCTACTCCGCGGGTTATTACGATGCCTGGGCAGGTGAAAACTACTACTGGCCCACGGCCGGAACCCATGCGCAGCTGGGTCTTCGCCTCACCTTCAAACCTTAGAAAGATGAAACGCAAGGCACTTCTGATCGCCAACGGTGAATTGAACCAAACAGACGTTCAGTTCGGCATGGATACTTGTAAAAGAGGCCTCATCATCGCGACAGATGGCGGGGCCAACCAGGCCATTGAAGCGGGTATTATCCCCGATGTCGTTATCGGGGATATGGACTCGATTCAACCTCAAACCAAAGAGCTGCTGGCTGCCAAAAGGTGGATCCTTAAACCCAGTCAGGAAATGGGTGATCTGGAAAAAGCCCTGCTCTTCTGCCAGGAAGAAGGAATCGAGGAATTGACAATCATCGGGTTTACCGGTGGACGACTGGATCATGCACTGGGAAACCTGTCTGTTCTGGCCCGCTACGACCGCGTCTTTCAATACCGGCTCTTCTCACCGCATGCCGAGCTCTTCTTTGTTCGCGATACCATCACACTGTCTTCAAGCCCGGGAACGCCGGTATCGCTCATTCCCCTGGAAAAGGCACAGGGTGTTACCACAAAAGGGCTGGCCTATCCGCTCTGCAGTGAACCTCTTTCCGTAGGTCAAAGAGAGGGTACCAGCAACAGGGCAACCGGCACGCGATTCTCCATATCCATTGCCAGCGGACTTCTTTTGGTTTTTCGCGGATTGTAAAATGCAACTTCATCCCCTCGAGCTTTTCTTTCCCCTTTGTTACCTGATCCTGCTGCTGTGGATCGGATTTCAAATGAAAGGCGAAAAACAGTCCGAGTCGGATTACATCGTGGGGGGGCGGCGCCTGACGCTCCCCGCCTTCATCGCCACCCTGGTTACCACCTGGTACGGCGGAATCTTGGGGGTTGGCGAATTTACGTTCCTCTACGGTATTTCCAACTGGTTTGTCTTCGGGCTCCCCTACTACTTCTTCGCAATCGCGTATGCCATGTTCCTGGCTCCGCGAATACGAACCCGGCCAGGACTGACCATACCCGATCAGGTTTCGGCCGCGCATGGTTCCCTGGCGGGCAAAATGAGTGCGGTTTGTGCCTTTTTTATGACACTGCCCGCCCCCTACATGGTCATGCTGGGGTTGTTAATCAGCTGGATAACCGGCTGGAACCTCACACTCAGTATTGCCTTGGGCACCCTGTTTTCCATGGCCTATCTCATTTCTGGCGGATTCAAGGCAGTCGTCCGAACCGATAAACTGCAATTCCTGCTCATGTTTGCGGGGTTTGCTGTTTTGGTTTTCACGGTTCTTTTTCAGTACGGCGGTGTGGCTTTTTTAAATGAGAAACTGCCCGCCACCCATTTCCAGCCGTCCGGGGGAAATTCCGCCGCCTTCATCCTGGTCTGGTACTTTATCGCTATCTGGACGTTTGTCGATCCGGGTTTCCATCAGCGGTGCAGTGCGGCTGAATCACCTCAAACAGCCAGGAAGGGTATTTTTTACGCCATTGTGTTTTGGCTTGTTTTTGACCTGATGACCACAGTGGCGGGCCTGTATGCTCGCGCCCTCTTGCCCGAACTGGAACAGCCCGCCCTGTCCTTTCCCGCTCTGGGTCACGAAGTGCTTCATCCTCTGGCCGCCGGTCTTTTTCTAACGGGACTGTTGGCAACCATTATGTCCACCATTGATAGCTTCACACTGCTCTCCTCCATCTCCCTGGGCTATGATCTGTTGGGAAAAAACGGTTCCTCACTCTCAAAGATCCGATTGGGAATTGTTGTTACAGCAGTGGTTTCAATGATTCTGGCTGCCACTCTGCCCTCGGTTATCGATTTGTGGTATGTTATCGGTACGCTTTTCATTCCTCCCATGCTTTTGCCCCTTCTTACCGCTCTTGTTCCTCGATTGGGCATCGACGTGAAAATCGTGCAAGCGAACTTCATTGTCGGTTTTGCTTTGCCGTTTATTTGGCTTCTGGCTGGTATTTCAAAAGCAGGCATGACCAACCCTGAATACCCACTCGGATGGCAGCCCATGTTTCCAGGGCTCGCATTTTCTTTACTGCTCTTTATTTTTGGCCTGATAAAAAAACATAGACAAACAGCTCATCACTAAATATCATTTTCTATTGATAAATAGATTTGATAGGATTACAGAGTTCATTTCATACTCTCATTCCAAGAGGCTAAATAATGGCAGAAAAAAACATGGTCATCATTAAACTAAAAGCATGGAAGCACGTGATTGCGGAAGAATATCATTTAGCTCTTCAATTACTTCAAGGCCCCATGTTACAAAAAAAGAAACACAATTCCGAAACTGTCGCTATTTATGGAGCCTGTCTCGCTATTGCAGGCAACAAGAAGAAAGAGGGCATTCATATCTGCAAACAAGCCGCTTTAAAAAGCCCCAAAAACGCCAATATTCAGTTTCTGCTGGGGCTTGCTTTCATGACAGCCGAATTGAGGGGAAGAGCCGTTGAAGCGTTTGAAACAGGGCTGGAAATAGAGCCCTCTCACAAACTGATCAACAAAGCACTTGAAGAGCTGGGCAGACGGCAGCGTCCTCCTATCCCTTTCCTCCCAAGAAGCCACGCACTCAATATTGCTCTGGGCCGGAAGATACATGCAATGAAAAATAGATAGAATTTAGATTGGTACGCTGGACTCCCCGTTCTCCTCTTTAGCCGAAGCGCGCATCAGTCTCGATACCCAGAATCCCGGTTCGCAGAGCAGTTTGATGATCTCCAACTGGAACCATGGCACACTTCTCTTCCTGTGGGGACAGCATGATCTCTCCACCAGAGGACCGGGATATATAACGACGAAACCAAAGCAGGTACACAGCCAAACTAAGCGAGGCTCCCTTCCAACTCATTGCATCATTGACAAATACAAGTCCAAATGATACTTAGATATTGAAATTTATGTCGAGGATGTGTGCTTTGGAAAAACAAATATTTGTGAATGTGGATGGACAGCAATTTGGACCTTTAACCGATCGGGATCTCCAGACCTGGATTCAGGAAACGAGAGTTCTTGCCCAAACACTTTGTTGGCAGGAGGGCATGGCTCAGTGGCTTCCGCTGGGTCAGGTATTTCCCCAATACTTTCAGGCAGCACCCATGCCGGCTGCTCCGCCTGTACCAATTGCTCCAGACCCTGCCGCGAATTATCAGGCAGGTGGTGCCGTTGAAATGGAAATCATCGATTCCGGGCTCTTCAAAATGCCTAAAATAACCCTGAACAACAGCCAGGTCGTTATTGAAGCGGGCGCCATGCACTACATGCGGGGGCCTATTACCATCGATGCCAAGCTGCCTTCCATGGGCAAGTTCCTGAAAGCCAAATTCACCAAGGAGAAAGCCGTTCGGCCTGTCTACACCGGAACGGGTGAAGTCTATCTGGAACCCACTTTTGCCGAATACGATATCTTAAACCTCAATCAGGAGTCCTGGGTACTGGATCGAGGGGCATTTTTAGCCTGTGAGACCCGTGTTGAAGTGGGCATGTTCACCAATAAAGCTATTTCCGGGCTTTTCGGCGGTGAAGGGCTCTTTCAAACACAGGTCAGCGGCAGCGGTAAAGTGCTCTTCCTCTCTCCAGGCCCGCTTGAACGCATCGAGCTGGTCAACGATCAACTGGTAGTCGATGGTTCCTTTGCCGTTGCACGCACCGCCTCTCTGGATTATTCAGTTGAAAAAGCGACCAAAGGGCTGTTCAGCAGCTGGACTTCCGGTGAGGGTTTCGTCAATACCTTCAGGGGATCAGGCACTGTTCTGCTGGCTCCGGTTCCCAACCGCTACGTCACCCTCATGCGTGAATTTGGAGGCATACGATCCATGTTAAGCAGTATTTCCCGCAGATCAGGATGAGGTCGCCTGCTTTTCGGTCTTTTAAGCTGATTTCCACAGAGGACGCCTTTCGTCAATCCCACGGACCCTCAACCGATTATTCAACCCCTGCATTCAAACCAAAGGCAGACAGACAACTATTCGGGTTTACAGGTTCATACTGCTTCCCTGTTCTTCCCCTTGCCGAATAAAACCATCTATTTTTTCATAAATCAGATCGTGTGTTTCCCTGGAGATATCGGCCAGGTTGCCCAACATTTTTTCTGCTTGAGCAAAACCCTTGTCAATGTAACCGCGCATTTCTTCTGCAAACGCCGTTCGGTCCTCCGAACTATTGTAGAAACTGAATGCAAATCCAAAAATTCTATCCGCCGTACTCTCTGCACTGAAATAACCTTTCAGTAATTCCTGAGCTTTTGCCTGAATGCCATTCTTGCCCGTACTGGAGGAGTCCAATGTCAACGAGGACTGCCGTGACAACGCATCTTCCACCAGCTGCTTAAGGGGTTCCAGTTCACTTTCCATGGTTGAATGAAGGGTTTGAGAACTTTTCAATGCATTCAACGCATCCGTACTAAAGCTAAACTCATCACCGTAAGTTTGTAGAGGCATTGGATCGGAATACTTTTTTATTCCCAGGTCAATGGTTTTGAAAAGGCGATTTGCTGTGTCAAGTGCTTCAATCATGACAGCCTCCATGCTGGTTTTTTTATCTGGGCATCCTTACCCTTATTAACATTATCGACCGGGCTGAAGAGCGATATGAGAACAATTGGAAATATACGCATAGATCTTTCTATTAAAACGACTTAGAAATCACGGACAAGGGCGGAAATATATAGATGCCGAACACCTGTTGTCGATTGTGCAGAAACGATGTGTGTTTTTATCTCAAGCTGCATAAGAGTCCGGTCTCTTGTCAGCTGTTGGTCAGGCCGTTTTTCTAGCTATCAGCAATCTCCAATTGATTTCTAATTGGATTGTTTTGTGCTACGAAACTCAGATTGGATATAATACCAACTACCAAAAAGTAACCGGAATGTGATTCAAAGCCCGGAGGTTTATAATGGCGTGGTATCAGAAGAAGTTACGATTAGATTCCAAAAGAAGAGGCATCCATTTAATCACAGGCGAAATCCTTTCCGCGCTGCCGGAAATAAAACAAATACAAATCGGCATGTTAAATATCTTCATTCAACACAGTTCCGCCTCCTTGGCGATCAACGAAAATGCCGATCCCGATGTAAGAGTGGACCTGGAATCCTATTTAAACCACAACATCCAGGAAAATGAACCGTACTACAGGCATACCCTGGAGGGTTCTGACGACATGCCGGCACATATTAAAGCCGTCTTGATCGGTTCCAGCTTAAACATTCCCATAAGTGGCGGTCGTATGGCGATGGGAACCTGGCAGGGTATTTACCTGTGTGAACATCGCAATCACGGCGGATCCCGGAAAATTCTTTTGACTTTAAATGGAGAATAATTTGCGTTTCTTTATCCCATTCATTTGCTTCATTCCGCTCTGCGCTCAACCTCTCCGAGAGGGCTATGGTCCGTGTTCACAGCGAGTTCACCACACGGTTATTCGAGCCGTATTAAATACAGAAGAGCACCTCGTTCACGCTGACATGAAGTTGAACTGGCTCAACACCACCGGTACGGAGCTTGAAAAAATACCCTTTCATTTGTATCTAAACGCCTTCTCAAGTACAGAGACGACCTTCATGCAAGAGAGCGGCGGTTCTCTCAGAGGCGATTTCATGGAGGGTTACTCCGAGGAAAACTTCGGCTATTGTCGTGTTCTGGAAATAACGGATGAGGATGGGAGGAATTTATGGGACAACTGGTCTGTTGAAGACGATCTCGCCGAATTGGAATTAACAGAGCCTCTGCTGCCAGGTGAAACCCTGTTGCTGAATATGACCTTTGAAACGAAGCTGCCCATCGTCTTTGCCAGAAGTGGCTACTATGATACCTTTCATTTAATAGGACAGTGGTTCCCCAAACCCGGAGTTTTTTTTCAAAGCCAATGGAATTGCCTGGCATATCACGCCCACTCCGAATTCTTTGCTGACTTTGGAAACTACGATGTTTACCTCACAGTTCCCAGTGACTATCTGGTAGGAGCGACCGGCTGTTTAGCGGATCAATCCCGCAACAAGGAAAAAAATACCATCACCCATCACTATACAGCAGAAGATGTTCATGACTTTGTATGGACAGCAGATTCCAACTTTGGTTCAAGAACAGAAGAATTTGAGGGAATCCAAATACGTCTGCTCTATCAAAAGGGTTTGAGTGAAGAGGGTATTCAAAATCAGTTCAGAGCAGCCAAAGCCACTTTCAATTGGTTCCAAGATCATGTAGGACCATATCCTTTTTCCACGATGACCATCGTTCAACCTCCGGGGGGCGGAAATGGAGCTGGAGGCATGGAATATCCCACATTAGTTACGGCCATTTCCAGATTAGAACCGAACCGCTTTCACGAAATGGGGGCCATGGTAACTATTCACGAAATAGGGCATAATTACTGGCAGGGAATGCTTGCAACCAATGAGTTTGAAGAGCCCTGGATGGATGAAGGTATTAACAGTTATACGGAAGTTCGGATTTTAGAAGAGGCTTTTGGAGCGGATGGAATCGTCAACATTTTACCAGGACTAAGTGTCAGTCAAGGCATGGTTCATCGGCTTAGATACCTCTTTGCCCCCGATCTCGATCCTATGGTTCGCAACAGCTGGAGCTTTGTGGACGGTAACTCTTATGGTACGAATTCCTATTCAAGACCCGCCATTACGCTCCTCACTGCACAGAAACTCTTTGGTGTCCAAACAATGGATTGCCTCCTCGCCACCTATTACGATCAATGGAGTTTCAAGCATCCCACAACTGAAGATTTTCTCTCCGTCGCGAATTCCATTTTACCAGAAATGGCCGCCTTTCTGAGAGCCAGTCTCTATGGTCGTGAAACAGTTGACTTAAGTGTAAGACATCATAAAAGCACCCGAAAAAGTTCTGCCGGCTTTGAGCTGGATGGTACTGGACAAGTTGGAAATTTCAGAAGTGAGGTAAAACAAGGAAAATTCAGCAACAAGGTCACTTTATTCCGCAGAGGCAATCTGGTACCACCACCCATAGACGTGCAATTGATATACGAAAATGGTCAGAAGGAAACCAGGCTTTGGGATTCGTCAGCAAACAGTTGGTCGAATTGGGAATGGCAAAGCGATTCCAAGTTGGTCTACGTTCATATTGACCCCGATTATAAATTGCTGCTGGACCTCGACTACACCAACAATATCAGCAACAGAACAGAAAACGACAAGTGGCGCATCCAATCGTGTATCGCTTCCAGTTTCCATTTCTTATTGAATTTGTTGCTGCCTTTTTAGGAGTTGACTGTTGTTAAAAAAGCTTTACTCTGCCTACCGCCGTTACTTTTATTGGATCCTGACCTGGACCCTGCTTCACAGCTTACTACTGCTACCTGCAAGATGGTTGTGGGACATTGCCTTCAGCGGCCTGAATTTGAATTTCAACTATCTCGACCCGGCTGATCCCGGTTTTCAAATGCACCTTATTGATTTTTTTATAAACCGGGCCCAGGCCTTTCCGGCACCCGTCGTTATGTTCATCATTGGTTTTTCATTAATTCTCCTTCTTGATCTCACTCTGATCCCTGTTCTCAGTAAAAAGATCCGGATTTATCAACACAGCCGACCGTCTTCGCTCTCTATTTTGAGAGATTGCCCTGAACACCTGCTTTCAGTTGTGTGGCGATTTGCTGTTTGGCTCTTTATTGTGATAATCATGCTGATAACACTTTTATGGACTCTTTTACACCAGAAACCGCTATTTATCTTCACAGCAATCATCTTGTTCTGGTTCTTTATGCTGAGTTGGTTGACACATAGTTTAACCGTTTTGGGAGTTGGAAAACGATTTCCCTTCTTAAACGGATTCATGAATCTCATCAGTCATCCCAATTCATATTTACTGGCGACACTCTTGTGGTTCATGACTGTTCTTTCAGGAACGCTCATTCAATATTTGGCTCTGAAAGCCGCCTGGTTCCATTCCTGGATTGTTACTCAAATACTCTTCCTCTTAGCTCTTTTCACATTCCATTTCGGAAAATTCGGGTGGATCTGTATCCACGCTCTTTACTGTCCGCTTGATAAAAAGCGACTTCATCAAACCATTCCACCTGTAAGGCGTTTCTAATATGATTAATTTTGAGAAAATAAAAAAAACACTAAAAGGCGATGCATTCTGGCAGCTCGATCCAGAAAATCTCGATCGACCCAATGCCTATCTGGTTCATGTCTTGCGGTTTTCCCACATGACCGCCAGGAAGTTTAGAAGAGACAATCTGCAGCTGCACGCTGCCTCCCTGACCTTTAACACGCTGCTGGCACTTGTTCCTCTCTTCACTTTGGGTTTTGCGGTACTCAAAGGTTTAGGATACAGGGACTCGTTTCTGGAAAAAATGAATGAGGCCATGACTGGGTTTCCCGAGCAAGTGAAATCGACTCTCGATTTGGTGATCAACGCAATTGTTCATACCGATTTTGCCAAGCTGGGCGGCATTGGCGGACTCATACTCCTCTTTCTCATCATTCAGGTTCTTGGCCGCATTGAAACGTCCATCAACCTGGTTTGGGGAATCGAAACACAACGCAGCTTTATCCGAAAAATGACCAGCTACATCAGTGTAACAGTGGTAGTGCCCATGCTCATCATGGCTGCCATCACCATTAAAAGCCAGTTTGTCGATAACTCCATTCCCTTTGCAGTCAAGCTTTTGCCTTTCCTCTCCGGACTTTTCTCTCTAACACTGCTCTACCTCACCTTTCCAAATACACAAGTTCGAATCAAGCCGGCATTTTTCAGCGGTTTTCTCACCTCTCTGCTCTTCCTGGTCTGGTTCAAATTCTATGCCCTGGTTCAACCCGGCGTCACCAATTACAACGTCATCTACGGTACCATCGCTTCCGTTCCCATCTTCTTAGCCTGGCTTTACATCAGCTGGATGATTGTGCTGATTGGCGTTGAATTTTCTTTTGCTATCCAGAATTACGCCGCCTTTCAACAGGAACAGGAAATACCCGATCTCAGTCTCAAAACATCCGTGTCGCTGTGTCTGACCATTCTTACCCGCGCATCACAAGCTCTGGACAATCAGGCAGAGCCTTTCAATCTCAATCAGTTTTCCGAAGAAAAAGGCATTCCATTGAGGTATCTCTTCACTCTGACCAGGTTCCTCTGTGACCAGAACCTGCTGGTTGAGACAAGTCAGAAAAACGGCACCTTTGTTCTCATAAAAAATCCCAACCGGGTTGAAATCACACCCGTTATCAATGCCATTTATCAAAATGGAGCCACTCTGGAGCGCATCGAGTTTCCAAAGTCCGTCCATCATGCCATGCAGACAATGGAAAAACAGGTAGGCCAATCTCTTGATGAACTGAAGTTGTCGGACTTAACTTGAGACCAGTACAACGGGACGGCAAAGCGTTACTGCTGAAGCAGCTCAGGCAGGAGACACTGTCTTGTTTTTCACAGAAAAATCAGCAGTCAGACTGTTTCCTGCAGGTGACTAATCCAGATACCTTTTCAGAGATTCCGAGATTTCACTCCACTCCTGTGCCAAATGCTGACCTGCCATGGGGTAAAGCATACCCTCTTCTTTGACGTTGTGCTGTTGGGCGAGCATGAGGAGTGTGTCTCCCTGATTGCGTACTTCTTCGTATTGGCCCTCTTCGATTAATGCCGCCATTTGCTCTAAAACAACGCACATCCGGGCATGTTCCATTCTCATGACAAACGTGGGCCCGCCTTGTGTCATGCCTGTCTTCTGCTCAAATTGAGGAAAAAACTCTTTCTCTTCCATTTCAAAATGACGTCTCATGTTTTTATCAAAACGCTGCCACTTCTCTTTAATTTCTTCCTCGTTACCCGTGCCCAGAGCCGCTTCCAGTTCCGCATAATCGAGATCGCAATTGCGATGATCCTGCTGGAAAAAGGCCGCCAAACCCTGATCCAGGGGAAATGATCGCTCTTCATTCTTGGGTTCGGATTGCCCACCACCAAACATTTTTCCCAAAAAACTCATAAAAACCTCCCGTGTTTTGTTATCACATGATAACATATGTTCATGAAAAGTGAAAGACGTTCCACAGAAAAAAGAAAAACAGAAATCATTCAGGCTACCTTGAAGTTGGCGGAGAGTCTGCCCGTGGCCAAGATCTCTACCAGGAAGATTGCCCGGGAGGTGGGTCTTTCCCAACCCGCTCTTTTCCGTCACTTCAGGTCAAGCGGTGATCTATTTAACGCGGTCATTGAATATGTCAGAGAACAGCTAGCTGCGCGAGCGCAGTCCTATTTTGAGTCCGATCAGCTTCAAGCTGCCAGTTTAAAAGAGAAACTGAACTACATCATGGGTGGCTTGGCGGAATACCGCACCCTTCCCAAATTCTTCTATTTCTATGCCTCGCAGAAGGCTGAATCGGCGGGTCGAACGCGGTTCATGCTCTTTCTCTCCATGATCCAGGCTCTTGTGGCTGCCTTAATCTCAGAGGCACCGGAAGTTCCGGAAAGCACCGACGAAAAACAGGCTGCGGATTACTTGATTTCACTGATACAAGGTCAGTTAATAGGCTATTTTGACCTTGAAAACCATCCTGAAAGAGGAGAGCCGTCCCAAAGTGAGGCAGCTAAAACCGAGCGTGCAAGAGAAACCATCGCCAACATTATTGCTTTTTGGTATGAAGGTGTCAAACAGGGCAAGCCTGAAAAAAGCGCATTTGCCGAGCCCGCAAAGCAACCCAAAAAGGCTTTTTCCAAATTGGATGTGCGGCCTCTGGTTGCAAGCGGCATCGATCCTTTTAACGAAATCATGGACAGTTTAAGCACGCTGGAAAGGAATGGATGTCTGCTTCTCATCACGCCATTCAAACCCAGCCCGCTGCTTTCTCTCCTGAAAAGCCGTAACATGCCTGTTAGTGTCAAGCAGATTGACCAATCCTGGCATCTGGTTATTCTGGCCTCTAAAGACAGTTGTTTCTATGACTTTTCCGATCTCCCGGCACCGGAGCCCCTTGAAAAAACGCTTGAAGTTGTCTCAACATTACCTGCGAAGTCCTGTCTGTGGGTTTGTGTTCCCAAAATGCCCAACTTGTTAATTCCGCATCTAACAAACCGGGGACTGAGCCACCGTGCCCACGCCACTGAAAACCCACCCGTTTATCTGCAAATACTGAATTCATGAGAGGACAAAGATGATTCCGGGAATGCCAGGAAACCAAATCACGCCTGATCAGGCACCCCCCATAAGCCTTCCGTTTTTATTTTTCGCAACGGGCATCTTCTGGTTGATTGCACTGGGCTGCTATCCTCTATGCCACGCCGGGACCCTCTTTTTCTCCACCTGGCTGCCCATCACCCTGGGATGGACCCACTTTGCAACCCTGGGATTTCTCGCCAGTGTCATGATGGGAGCCTTTTATCAGATGACTCCGGTGGTGGCAGGCAAGCCTGTTCCGTTTATCAAACTGGGTTACTTCACTTTTTTTCTTCACTTTACTGGAAGCATCCTCTTTGTTTGGGGTTTATCTCAGTACAATCTCCTCATTTTAAAAGCCGGTCTCACGGCAGAGGGGCTGGCAACGGCAGCCTTTTTACTGCCATGCCTGTGGGCCATTTTCACCGCACCTATTAAACACCCCTCTGTTTCCGGCATGAAACTTTCCATACTGGCACTTTTCATAACGGTCGTGCTCGGTATGCTATTGGGAGCGGCCCATCTCGGCTTGCCCTACTCAGGCCTGCGAGCCCTGTGGATTCAGGCTCATTTGACGTTTGGCGGCATGGGCTGGATTGGGATGCTTCTGGTTTCGGTATCGTGGCAAGTGGTTCCCATGTTTTACTTAACTCCTTATTACAATGCAAAATACATGAAGTTCACCCTCTTTGTTCAGAGTCTTCTCTTTCTGTTTTTACTTTCCGGCCTTTTTGTTCATGCCACTTTGGGGATTACCTGGATGTCGCAGGCAGCGGCACTGACTTTGACGCTTCCCATTTTATTCATTCACCCCATTTACTCGCTCAAGCTCATGCGCAAACGCAGGAGAAAAGTTCAAGACGGAAGCCTCCTCTTCTGGAAGCTGGGCCTTCTTTCTGCTCTGTGCGGTTTCGCGTTCATTCTATTGGGGTTGTTCCACAGCAGTGACAAACTGAATATTCTAACGGGCTGGGTTTTGCTTTTTGGCTGGGCGGGATCCATCGTACACGGGATGCTGTACCGCATTATTCCGTTCCTGCTTTGGTTCCACAAGTTCTCTTCTATGGTCGGCATCAAGCGGGTGCCATCCATGAAAAGTCTCTTACCGGAAAAAACCATTAAAATAGCACTTCATTGCCACACCTGCGCGCTGCTGTTTGGTGTCCTGGCCATTCTTTACAACAAGCCCCTGGTCAACCAGACCATGGGAATCCTGATTGCTGTCACAGGGGTTTGCCTGCTTTTCAACATGGCAAGCGCTCTCTTGCGCACCAGGGAGGCCTTGCTGAAACAGGACGGATAACTATTACTTGGTATTGAACTGCTTGTATAACTCGCGTTTATTGATACTGTATTTCAGCGAAGTTTGTTTCAGAGCCTGTTTTGGGCTCAAGCCGTCATCCAAAAGCTGTCCATAGTAGTCTTCAGCGGAAAGGCTGGAAATCACCTCGGACATTGGCCAGATAACCAGTACCATCTCTCCTTTGAGCACCTTCAGCTTTAAAAGCACTTCCTCTGGCGTACCCACCACAACCTGTTGATGCAGTTTCGTCATTTCACGACAGACGGCAACAACTTGATTGGGAATACGCTCGTGAAGAAACGTCAAGGTTCGGACTATTCGTCTGGGTGATTCAAAAAAGATGGATGTCATACCCATATCAGACAATCGTTTGAGCAGTTTAGGCTGGTTCCTCTCAGGAAAGAATCCCATAAAGGCAAATTCATGACAGGGCGCTCCAGAGAGAACCAAGGCGGTCAACACGGCAGAAGGTCCTGGCAGAACATCGACTTCCGCCTGCGCTTCCCGAGCAATTCTAACAAGCTCGAAACCGGGATCAGAGACGGCTGGCATGCCCGCATCGCTGACGTAAAGCAGCGAAAGGCCTTTATCCAGTTTATTGGCGATGGTGTTCATCACACCTCGGTCGCTGTGTTCGTGAAAGGCGCGCAGCGGCTTGCTGATATCCAAAGCAGTCAGCAGCTTTCTAGTGACCCTCGTATCTTCGCACCATATTTCATCGAAACTGGCAAAGGCTTCTATCAGCCGTTGAGTTGTATCACCGAGATTGCCAATGGGGGTAGCAGCTAGAACTAATCGACCAGGCATCGTTCCTCCCATCTTTTGTAAGCGTGAAGAAGTTCATCCGTGAACTGGCTGTACCAGTTTTTCGGAATAGGTGCGTAAAAAGACCCCGCGTTGAGATTTTGGCAGGATGGCCAGGAAAGCTGACAGGCATGCAGATAAAAACCACCGCCGTGATCTGCTCCGCCGTAGAGTGTGTCGCCCAGCAGAGGCAGACCCAGATGCGCGGCGTGAACTCTTATTTGATGCGTTCGACCCGTCAAGGGCTTAGCACCCATTAAAACCAGTCCTCCGCTCTGACCAATTAACTCCAGTTCCGTCTGCGCGGGTTTTCCGCCTGGATCGACCTGATAGAGCCCGTGCTTGCCACGGTTTTGAACTCTGGCAAGTGGCTGATCGACGCGTGTGCGCTCACCCCGCGAGTCGGGCCACGTACCGGTACACAAAGCCAGGTACTGTTTGGAGATAAGCCGTTTTGTGAAGAGTTCATGAAAGGCGGGGTTCGATTTTCTGGACCTGGAGAAAACCATTAAGCCAGAGGTACCCTGATCCAGCCGGTGATGCAGACCCAAATAACCCGGAACACGCTTTTTCAATAGTTCGTAAAAAGCGGAGGTATCACATTCGCGCTTACCCTGAGTGGGCAGTCCGGCGGGTTTGCGGGCAACCAGAAACAGGGGTTCTTTGCAGACAATCCAGTCATCCTGAAACGCCACCTCTTCCTTTTGAATGGGGAGTCGATAGAAAACCTGTATAAGTTCACCGGCTTTCAACAGCTGACTCTTGTTCTTAAAACGCCTCTTACCGCGGTAGGCTCCGCCCATTTCAATAATTAACTCGCATTCTGCCAGGGACAGACCGGTCGCTTGCTGAACGGCTTGCAAAAACGACCGTTGCCCCTTTGCCGGAACATACCGCCTGTGTTCAACTCTTCCCACGGTTCCACCCTGTGTTTATGGTCTTGTACGGTCAAAGTGATCGTCCTTTGACTCGAATTAAGTTTAATATATAATTTGAAGGATGTGCATGTTTTTCAGGTTTCACACCTTTTTTGCGGTCAGCTGCCTAAAAACCAGCACAAACAGATGAATTAGGATTTGCCTTGTTTTACCATTTCCCCCTTGCCTTTTTAGTCTCCTGCCTCTTTCAAACCGTTGATTTAACCCCTGAAAAAAAGGACTTGGAGCATTATCGCCTGCCACCTGAAATCGCTCAAAAGGCACCCTATTTTCAGGATCACATCTACAGGTTGCTGCCCTATGAATCCGGACGCTATCAGGTGAAACCCAACTTTGTTTTTATGGATCAGGAAAAGAAGAACGAAGGCATGTTCAATGTGCTCGTGGCGAATATGTCCATTCTTCACTTGTCTTATTATGAAGGCGATCGCCTGGAATGGTATGGCAGCGTGTATTTTGAAACAGAAAGCGGGTTAACGCTTTTTTCTAAAAAAGGGTATGAACTGGATGTGCAGTGTATTGACAAAGAGTATGTGGTTCAGCTCCTCAGGGAAGAGCATGCTCTATTCAAGGTCAGTCTGCCGACTCGAGAAGAACGGGCTCTGTGGATTGAAGACGGGCAGAGAAAACTCCTGATACACCTCTTTCTGCTGCGCACCTCCATGCCGAGAGAATAACCTATTCCGGCTTAAAAACGATATCCCCGAAAGTAATCTTCAATATTTTCATTGAATCCGGGTCAACATAGTAATTATCGTATTCCTTTGGAGCAGCCAGAGCCTGGATCTGATAGTGGTTGAGCTCCATACTCTCACCATTGATATCAACCGTTTGAGGCCCAAGGAACCGCACTTCCAGAGGAGATATCATCGCGTGTTTGTCATTGAGTACGGGGTATCGTTTACTTTCACCCTTCTCCTGTATATCTCTCACGTACATTTGAGTCAATAACTCGACAAAAACAGGCTCTTTTACTTTAACTTTCTTTTCGGATATCACCTTTCGATCCATGATACGCTTAATTGTAAGCGTGTCGTCTTGTCTCTCAATGTGGGTGTGTACAAGATTGCCATTGATGGTTTCTGTCTTTTCACTTCTCCTTACGGAATAATCCTTGTTGAGCCAGGCTGTTCGAACCGTTTTTCTCGAGCTCTTATTACCAACACCCCAGTAATTGGTACTCTCATAGCGGTAACCAACAGTAGCATCGGTATATCGTTGAACCGTGAGTGTTGTTTCCAGCTTAAATGTCTTCTTACCCCGATCGTAGCCGTAAAGGAGGTTTTCTCCTACTTGATCGCTACAGGAAAAAAAGCTAAACAACATGACAAGGCACAAGCAAGAGTTGACAATTTTCTTCACAGAACACTTCCCTAAACATACTGGGCGGCTGTCAACAAAAGTGGGAACACCCCTGACAGCAGCCTTAGATTATCCTACATCAAGTTACCCAGAGGTCCAAGAACCTTTGTGTTCGGCACGGGAACAGAAAGATCCGGGAATCCCTGGAGTCCACTGTTTGTGTCTTTGTACGCAACAACGCACTCAAAGGATTGACAACCATTTCAGACAGGAATGTTCAAAAACCAGACATGACAAAAGTGTTCTGTTTTTATTACCTGTATCAATTCCCCGTCTTGCAGATCATCGGTAAAGGATTATAACCACCGAGTTGTTCACATCTCCCGCATAAGCAGTGTGTATTTTATGTGAGATATCTGCGGAGTTTCTGCACTTCGTTTGATTCAGCCAACTGAGGTCCTTTTGATATAAGACTTGGGAAATAGTGTTGCTCATTTTTATGAACCACAACAAAAAAACTACACCATTATTAGGTTTTACAATTGTGTTTGGCGGACTTTTCCATGGCATGGGGTCAGAGCTTTTGCTCTTTGACTTTTGTATGGTTGAATGCTAGATTCCGGGTAGAAATAAGGCGCGTAGACTTATTTTACCGCTTAAATACCAATCGAATAGGATTAAGAAGTGCCGTAAGGCAGCTTAAAAAAAGTGACTTAATTAATGATAAAAACCCTGTTTATTCTAGCATGCCTTGCAAGTAATTTACCTGTACTGTCGGAAGATTCCCATGGAGAACCTGCATCACAGACGAGAGAGGCGTACAAAGTCCTGCTGGTGGGAGATAGCTGGTCCTACTATCTGTGGATCGATTCCACAATGAGAGAACTCTTTGCCTATAAAGGCCGACCGGAAGTACTGGAGAAGGGTGATGAAACAGCGATCAGCGGCTCGACAGCGGCGGAATGGACGCAACCGGAAATGCTTCAGAAAATTACCGATGAATTGATGATTCATCCCACAATTGACGTGGTTCAGCTTTCCATGGGAGGAAACGATTTTTTAGCCGGAGCACCAGATGGCTGGTACACCACCATGTCTTTTGAAGAAGAAACCTTTCTCTATGAAACTATCTTGAACTACATCGACCATGTCGTTCAACACATTGTATCAATTGACCCTGAAATAAAAATTCTTCTCTCTGGTTACGATTATCCCAATTTTGTAGATTCCCTGTCGGGCTTGGCCGGTTTTTTCTGTACACCCTATTGGGATGGCATGGTTCAGCCAACACCCTATGAAATTAACATCGCGATGATTGCCTACGAGGATATGATAAGAGACTACGCTGAAACCATTCCTCAACTGACGTATGTGCGTCAACTGGGTTCCATGCAGTATCTCTACGGTTTTCCCGACTCAGGCATTCAACCTGGCGAACTCGTACCTCCCGGCGATATAAATCTACCCAGCCCCATGGAGTCCATGCGTCTGGGAATTGATTGCTTCCACTTGAGTTCTGATGGTTATGACTATTACGCACTGAACCTTTGGGATGAATTTTACACCTATTACTTCTGTGTCTATCAAAGCGAATTCCTGCAATTTGTAACGGAGTGGGACCAGGCCAAGAATATTTCTGATCTGGTTCTGGCAGTAAACCGACTTTGCGATGAATAGCAAGGCGAATAGCTCTTGCAATAACTTCTGATTTCCTGCCATGAAACCAATAGGAGCATTTTCAGTGGCATTTCTGTTTCCAGGGACAGACGGTTCAACCCAGTCAACCTCGATCTTCGTTGTCGAGTAAAAAAGATGTATCAGTCATGTGCGACACTATTCGGTGATATGGATGACAGAGAGATCTGAATTCGATGCGATCTTGGCAAGAGTCCACAGGAAAAGCAAGCCTTGCGGCAACGTATCCGGATGAACATCAAATTCTGGAGTGTGAACACCGTTCTTTCCCTTCTCCCCTTTCATCACACCGAGGCTGAAGTACAGACAAGGGTGATGAGGTGTATAATAGGCGAAGTCCTCGGAAAACATGCCTCGACCGTGGGTGACTTTTAGAGCTCCGGGAGCCATGGCACTCTGTAGTTGCGGAATGATGAGATCGAACAATTCGTTGTGATTTTGTGTGGGTGGCGTTGCCTTCCTGAGTTCAAAATCAATCTCGACATCATAGGTCGCGGCCACACCCTTTATAGCCTGCATAATCACATCGCGTGCCGATTTCCCATTTTCTCCAGGACTGTCTAAATCGTAAAAAGCGCGAATGGTTCCACCCAAAGTCACTTGAGTGGGAATCACATTGAGGGCACTGTGTTCACCTGTGCTGATTTGAGTAACACTCATCACCATGGGTTGGTTCAGAATATCGAGGCTGCGAGCGGGAATACTGCTGAGGGTTTCCACCAACCTGGCTGCAACAAGTGGTAAGTCGGAGCCGGCAGAGGGGTCTGCAGCGTGGGAGCCTTGCCCTTTGAGCGTGATATTGAAATAATTGCTTCCCGCCATAACCGCACCGGGAGAGATATTCCAACGGCCTACAGGAGTACCCGGAGCCACGTGCTGAGCAAACAAAGCCTGTATGCCCAGTTCCTTAAGAATGCCACAGGCGACAATATCATCAGCTCCGCCTCTCACCTCTTCAGCTGGTTGAAAAACAAAAACGATTTTGCCTCGAAAAGCACTGTCATCATTGGCAATGGCATGAGCTGTTCCCAATAAGATGGCCGCGTGAATATCGTGCCCGCAATTGTGCATCACACCATTGATTTTTGAACAGGGATCGTGATGAGCGGGTTCCTGAGTCGGCCGGGCATCCATTTCAGAACGCAGGCCAATGGTTGGACCTTCCCGTCCCGTATCCCAAACAGCGATAACAGCTGTAAGCAGATTGGGCAATTCAATTATTTGGGTGAATCCCGCCTGGATGAGCGACTCCTGAATGTAGTCACAAGTCTGAAATTCAACGTTTCCAAGCTCTGGATACTCGTGAAATTGCCGATAGGCTTTTTCGACAACAGAATAGATCTTATCGGGAAAGGGCCTATGTTGTTTTGCAACGGCATCAACCGCTAAGACGACGTTCGCTCCTACTATAGTAAAGACAATGAATATCCCGCTGATTTGGAGTAAGCTTCTTTTATTTCCATATTTCATTGGCTGCTCCTTGTATTTCTCGGTAACTCAGTCATGCAACAGCTAAGCAGAAAAAAGGCGACAGGTTCATTTTATAAAGAACGAGTTTCTCTGTTTGCTTCAACCGGCTAAAGGAAGGGAAACAGTGAAACCAGTCAGACACAAGTTTACCATCTTCAAACCATTCTGTAATCTATTTGGCTATCTAAAAAACAAGTCCGGGGAATACTTTGGTTGCAAATTAAAAGCACCGGATGCCCGATAAACCACTCTGGAAAAAAATGATGATGACCGCCCAATTTAACACAAAGTCAATCTATTTGTTTGGTGAGTATCGTTTGAGTCGGGAAAGCAAAATCCAAATTGGCTTCTGTAAACTTTTTTAATATAGCCATATTGATCTCTGTTTGTGTTTGAGCAATATCAGCACCCTTTTCAATGTAGTAGGTTAGAGAAATATTCATTGCAAAATCGCCAAAATCATTGAAGGCCGTTGAAACTTCTTCTGTCAGATGTTCTTGATTGACTGCGATGTCCTTCAGGATATCCAAAGCTTGCTGCATTTGCTCTGGACTTGTGTCATAAGTTAACCCCAGCTTGCACACGACCTTTCTGGCAGGTTCAGCACTGATGTTCTCCACCATTGAATCGGCAAACTTGGAGTTGGGTACCGTGACAACGGTACCTGAGTGCGTTCGCAGGCGCGTACTGCGAATACCTATTTCGGTGACAGTTCCGTCGTAACCCGCAATTCTAATGCGGTCTTTAATGGTAAAAGGGTGGTCCGTGAGAATGGTAAAGCCGCCAAAGACATTGGCAACGGTGTCTTTAGCAGCCATGGCAAGCGCAATTCCGCCAATTCCCAGACCGGCTACTAAAGCGAGAACATCATAGCCGGCATTGTTCAGGGCAATAATTATACCCAACGACCATAGAACGGTCTTGGAACACTTTCTGGCAATGGGCAAAAACAAATCGTCCAATTCTGTCTCTGTTTTTTCCGTTACGGGTTTGAGATAGTAAACAAAGAAGGCCTCAACTAACCTTACCAAGAGCCAGGTAACGGTGAGAATAAGCAGTAAGTGCACACCTTTGTTGATAATGGAGTCTAATTTCTCGGGTAAACTCAGAGAGTAAAACGCATACCAAATACCTGCAACACAGACACAGAAGAGAATGGGTTCCTCAAGAAGATCTAAGACGATCTCGTCCAGTCTGTTCTTCGTCCTGGATGTTATTTTGACGCAAACACGTTTAAAAAGCCAATACAGTAACCTGCTGACAAAAAGAGTCCCGACAATGATGGCAAAAGCGATTAGCCATTGTTCCAGGGTATTACCGTAGTATATTTCATTCAAAAGCTCTCTATTCATCACACATACCTCGATTGTGAAACCCTTTGTTGGCAAACTGGTAATTGACTGAAAAAAGAGTTTTATAAGGGCTTCTAATCTTCAAAAGTAATTTCAAACTGGAACTTCAGTGATTTTCCCTTCAAGGAAGCAGGTAAAGTTACTTTGACAGGAACGGCCAGGGCCTCATTGTCAGAACTTTGCTGCACCGCTTCAACTGGAGTCTCGCTTGTTTCAGCTAATTCGGCTATTTCATCAAGCTCTTCAAGGCCCATGGGTTCCAGATCCTCGAGTTCAATCACCTCTGAATCATCAAGAGAAGCCAGGGGCTTTAGCTTTTCGCGGTTCTCGAAAGCATCTTCCATAGAACTCTCAGAATCACTGCCGGGTGTTTCATGGGACGAAACCTTGTATGAATCCTCAAAATCCTCTTCAAGAGGCAGCTCACTAAAGTCTGCGGTCACGGGAATCGTATAAGGAACTGAAGGCGTATCTTCATCGAGAGACACTTCTTTTTCCAGATTCACGGGAGTTTCTTCTATGTCTTCATCAAAAACTATCTCTTCGTTCTCATCCAGTTCAATTTCAGGAATGGGGTCAAACTTCACCGGCTTATCTTTAACCAGCTCTTCTAATTCTTCACTATCTTCAGTGGGATCGGGTATTTCAATTTCAACGGGAGGAACCAATTCGGGCTCTTCTTTCTCCAGCACGGGCGGCGGTGCGGGAGCCGGTTTCTGCGGCATACGTCTGCTTTTATCTTTTTCAGGCTCAAGCCCGTATTTTTGAGTGAGATGTTTGAGAACAAGTTTGCTGATGCCCTTCAGTGTTTCAAAAACACCCTCACCTTCGGTGGCAATGGCCTCAAAAGACGGGGCATTAAACCGGTTCACTTTTTCGTTCATTTCCTCAACTGAGAGAATATTTTTCATGTCTCTCTTGTTGAGCTGAATGACATGGGGTAAGTTTTTCAGTTCCTGATTTTGCTCACGGAGGTTGGTGATTAAATTGTCAAAACTGTCAATATTGGCATCGACCATGGGAGCTTGGGAGTCGGCAACAAAAACAACTCCATCAGCACCTTTCAGCACCAGCTTTCGGGTTGTATCATAAAAGACCTGACCCGGAACGGTGTAAAGCTGTATTTTGGTTTTCATACCGCGAATGTTGCCAAGGTCAATGGGCAGGAAATCGAAGAAGAGCGTCCTGTCTGTTTTCGTGGCCAGCGACAGCATTTTACCTTTAGTCGACTCGGGAAGCGTATCGTAAATATACTGGAGATTGGTCGTCTTTCCACAGAGACCGGGGCCGTAGTAAACAACCTTCGCGGTTAACTCTTTCGTGGCATAATTAAATAAAACCATAACATCCCCCATTAAAAATTAGCCAATGGCCATATGGGTAAATAACTGAGTTCACTCTAACATATATTTCACTGCGTTCCAATACCATTATCAGTCATGCATTCACGAGCCATAGTTTACAACCAACATGGAGGAGGAAAGTGGAACAGTTAATGAGTGCTGTGCAACAGTTTTAACCTCTGACACTATGGATGAACTTATCAGCAATTCCTATCCCGACAGCTTAAACCGACATGGGGCCGAATGGCACTTAACTGCTTTGCATTGTCGCTGTTATGGCCTTTAGACCCGCTTTTTCCCTTTTATCAGCCCGGAAGACAAGACCGAATTATTTACGCCATAAAACCGATATCCCGTTCATTGAACCTTGAGAGGTGAGGAAAAATGCTGTCCATATCGGCATCGGGCACACCGAACCACTTGGCTAGTGTGGCGTTGAACTGATCCACAGAGAGTGTGGGAATGATCCGGCCCTGGCCCGCATCGTCAGGTCCGTCCAATTCCAGGTTGGGCATGGTCCCAAAAATATCTCCGCCATTGACCGAACCACCCATGACCATTTGGTGACCGCCCCAGCCGTGATCCGTACCATTGCCGTTATTGGTCAGCGTTCGGCCAAACTCCGATGAAGTGAACGCGGTCACATTGTCGTTAATACCCATTTCCACCATGGCATCGTTAAAAGCTCTCATGCTGACAGCAACATCATTCAACAAGCCTGGCAGGCTGTCATTCTGATTGTCGTGAGTATCCCAACCTTGGGCTGCAACCAGATAGATCTGTCTCCTGATGGGATCGTTACCTAAAGCGTGTCTGGCCTGAATCATTCGGGTAACCATGAGCAGTTGTTCCCCGAGTTCCGATTCGGGGAACGACGTTTCAAGGGGAGGAAGTACCTCGAGCGCGCTGGAAATAGTTCGCTCCAGGCTGATAGCCTTGTTTTGAATACGGGTGAATTCACGCTGCAGAACATTGCCATATTCTCTGCTGAGCATGCGGTTAGCTGTTTCAGCAAGCAAGCTGCCTGGCTCTGCAATGTCATGAAAGAAAAGACCTTCAGGACCGTCACTGCTCAACGCGTACTGGACAACTTGTTCACCTGTCAGGAAAACAGATTGACCTGCCAGCGTGATATTCATGGATAAGTCACTCTGCCCATTGACATTGCCAAACAAATCGGCTATTCGGCCACCCCAACCTATGGGAGTCTGTACACCGGGAATGGATGTTGCCCATTGAAATTGCTGATCACTATGCGAAAAGAGTTGCGGCGGTCTTTCAACTTCATTATTGAGAAGCTGTTCTTTTGTCGCGGGTTCCATGAGGCTGCCCACATTGGCAACAAAGGCGAGATCACCTGTTTCGTACAAACGGTGAAGGGGCTCCATGACATTGAAGAGCCCGTAATCGGATGCTTGAGTTGAATTTAAGCCAAGAAGATGGTCTCTGGCAACACCCAGGCCCGCCCGAATGGATTCGTATTGGCTGTACTCAGCCGAGCTGGCTGGAACAAGGATGCTGGCAGAGTCGGCCCCGCCATAGAGAAACACACAGACAAGAGCTTTGTAGTCGTCAAATGACAAATCCGTTTCACTGGCTTTAGACCACATCCCCATGCCAAACGGCAGGCAGGCTGAAGCACCCAATATCTGTTTTAGAAATCGCCTTCGGCTGTTACTTGTTCCGTATGTCATCTCTCACCTCTGAACCACATATTCTGGTGAAGTTATCACCAGGTAAACCGCCATAAAGACGCGTAAAAGACCCTCTTGCTGAGAGCCCTCCAGGAAGTTTTCCATATCGATGGTTTCAACCAGGGCAACCAGATCGGATTTCAGTTCCTGACTCATTTGACCGGCCATGAAGAGAAGATCGAGATGGTCGATGAGCTGATCGGGCTCAGAAGCCAGAGCCAACTCCCTGTCGAAGTCCAAAACCATGGTACTCTCATCAGCATGCGGTGAATCAGGATACCCGACATATAAAAGATAGAGCATGAGATTGGCTGTCCGGTTGATAAATGTTTCGTTGGTAATCTGAAACTCCGGAGCCACAAGGCCCATTTGCGTAATTTCACCGGGAGGTTGATAATCGGGTCTAAAAAAGTTGAAAACAGAGGGCGACCTCATGGGACCTTGATCGGTCCAATAGTTGGTGTAAATATTGGGTCCCAGCCCGCCTCCCTTTGGCTGAGCGTGAAAGGCCCGCCAAAAGTGTGCCATTCTGATAAGAGGTTCGCGCAATTTCCCGTAAGTTGAAGGTCTCGTCAAATGACCGTGGCGAGCTTCCCTGTCGAGTAGAATCGCCCTGACCACTGCAAACATATCCCCTCTAACACCGTAACCGTTATCATTGAAAATGGACGCGACCCTTCGGACGTAGGCGGGAGTGGGATTACTGGTCACAAGACGCTGGATTAACTGCTTGCAGATAAAAGGACCCACGCTTGGATGATAGAAAATGTTGTCGAGCGCCCGCGTTAAATCGGTCTGCGCGTCTTCTCCTTCTACCAGTGCTGGAAGCACAGCACGCGGCCAGTGGTCAGGAGAAACGCCTTCAACGGGATAGGCCAGCAGGTGTTTCTCTCCGCGATCGTGATAGCCGCCTTCCCTCTCCCAGGGGTGCGGGTTGTTGTAAGGTTCCATGGGGAGGTAGATAAATACTTCCCAGGGGTAGTAATCCCAGTGTGTCACTCCAGCTAAATTCCAGCCTGTAAAGACCCTGGCAAACTCTTGAACAACATCCTGATTGTAGGTTGGAATGGGCTTACCTGTTTCATCCAGCATGTGAGTACCGTCTAAATTCAGGTGCCACAAACCGATGGAAAAAAGTTGAAGAATCTCACGAGCGTAATTCTCATCAGGCCTGGTATTGTTTAGAGGATCCTCACGTTGATTTCTCAAGTGGCTCAAATACATTCCCATAACAGGACTCTTGCTCACATCTTCAAGCAAGGTTCTGAAATTGCCAAAAGCTCCTCTGGCCAGGTTATCGTAATACTCCGCCATGCCTACAGGCTGTAGGTAGGTCTGGTCGGTAAGATCGGAAACGACCAGGATTTCACTGAGGGCAAAGGCTACTCTTTGACGCAATTGATCCTGCGCATTCAGGGAATTTCGCCACCATAGGGATAAACGCTGTGACGAAAGGTCTTCCTGATTGATATCAACCAATTCCTCGACAAGAGGTCTCTGCAAAGTGACGGGGTAGTTGAGCTGCTGGTCAATCCAGGCACTGTAACTCATATCGCCTAAATCGTCCATAGCTTCTTTGGTGGCTCCAAATGTTGCCTGATTTAAGAATCTGGCGTGAGAAGCCAGCTTCTCACGTTCGTTTGCAAAACGCTTGACTTCTAAATCTGGCCTGTTCACATCCTCTGCGTACACCCGGAAAGCCACCGCTAGGCATATCAGCATTCCTGCAGTGATTCTTCTCAATGAACACCTCCTGTTGGATCTCATAACCTTAACTTTAGGGCAGAATTCCCTGATATTCAACAAGAAGAGGCAAAAAATACGGGCGGTGTGCTTAGTTTAACGCCAGTCCGGCAGGTCACGACCATAATGAAACAGGCGTCATCAACACAGATAAACTGCATGACTTTCAATGATTCACATTGTTCATTGTCACAGGGATGATCCTGCCCTTTAACCTTGGCCAAAAAGTGACACGGTTTTTTTATGGTCCATTCCAGGATATCACTCAAGCGCATGCAATCCGGAGCATATGGGACACGCTTCAATGACGTGTTTGCGGGCGGGACAGTAGGCTCTTGCGTAGTAAATGATCTGTAGATGCAGTTTATTCCAGTGTTCTTCTGGAAAAGCCGCTTTTAAGTCGCGTTCCGTCTGCACAACGGATTTGCCATTGCTCAAACCCCAGCGCTTGGCCAGACGATGGATGTGTGTATCGACGGGGAAAGCAGGCACACCAAAAGCCTGAGCCATGACGACCGAAGCCGTCTTGTGTCCCACACCTGGCAGGGCTTCCAGATCATCAAAATTACGGGGCACTTTCCCACCGTGTCTGTCCACAAGCATTTCAGACAGGCCGACTATGGCTTTCGCTTTATTTTTTGAGAGACCGCAGGAGCGGATAATAGCTTGAACATCTTCCACTGACTGCTTCCTCATTGCCTCGGGGTTATCGGCCAGTTTAAATAGATGAGGCGTGACCTTGTTCACCCGTTCATCGGTACACTGCGCGGAGAGCAAGACTGAAACCAGCAGCGTATAGGGATCCTTGTGTGTCAGTGGAATGGGAGTCGCGGGAAAGAGCCGGTCCAACTCGGCCATAATGAAATCCGTTCGACTTTTCATCGTTAAAAACCTCTGAATTGGCGTTCTGGATTCTCACTCTTTTTTCTGTCGGGACATGGATTTCAAAAAGGCGTCACTCCACTGATCCAGATTGTAAAAGGCATCCTGAAATCTGGGGTGAGTGACGTATCCGTTTCGCACCACTGTTTGACCTCGAAGTACCAGATGTTGAACCGGTGTGCGGGCGCCCCATCCGTAAATAATTTGAGAAAGGAAGATATCGGGCTTAAAAGACCAGCGCGGTCTGAATGTGGGGCCAGAGATATCAATCATCAGGAAGTTTGCTTTTGCACCGGGCATAAGCGGACCACCCTGCAGGCCAAGTGCATCCAGTGCCTTGCTGGTTCCAAGGTCCCACATACTGTCACAATTCTTGGCCCCGTTCACAAAACAGAGATTGTCTTCCTCTTCTCTGTTGATATAGCTCAGCCACCGCAGTTCACTGGGGAAAGAATCTCCGTGATTCATGCAGGAACTATCAGAACCCAACGAGAACGACGCTTCTTTCTTCATAAGCGTAATGGCATTTGGCAGGATATCGCCTTTTGCCAGTGAGGCAGCTGGTGTCAGAATGAACCGGCAGCCGTTATCCACCGCTGTTTGAATTTCTTCACCGTCTAACAACGTCCCGTTTACGATAACAAGCCGATTGGACAAGACACCCATTTTTTCAAGTGCTCTCAGAGGTGTTGTTCCATAGTGCAGACGAGCTTCTTCAAGATCGGCTTTACGCTCAGCCAGTTGCACGTGCAGCGGACAATTGAATTCTTTTGAGAGCTCATTGGCTGTGACGATCGCCTCATCGGAAGAATGCAGGAAACCATGTATTCCTGGCAGAATATCGACCCGGTCGTCATCTGCGTATTTTTCCCTTAAATTCCTGAAACGGATTACGCTTTTGTCGAGCGGCTGGATAAAAGCTCTGGCCAGATCGGTACTTCCTTGATCAAAGAAAGCGTAAATCAGTGTGATTTCCAAACCCAGTGAGAGCGCAATTTGAATGATCTTATTGGCAAAGTCCGAAGGTTCGTCGGTAAATGCACCATTGTGAAGGTAATGAAATTCGCCCACTCGGCTCACGCCCGAAAGGACCTGTTCCGCAAAGGAGGTGACGTAAGCGGCTTCCAGCAAGGCATCATCGACCAGTTGCCCGAGAGGCCACATCAAGTCTTTAACCAGATCGGTGTAGGAGAAAAGCTGATGTGAAAGACCTCTAAAGGTGGTGTGAAAACCGTGATGGTGCGGATTCGTGATCGCCGGCATAATTAATCGACCAGGATAATGCCAGACTTTTTTTGCTTTGGAGACCAGCTGGCTTCGCGGACCTATCGCCTGAATAATGCCCTCTTCATCCACCATCAGACCCCAGTCGTGTTCAAATTGACCTTTAACGAATAATCTCTCTGCTGACCATAGTTCCATGAAACCTACCCCCAGTTTCTTTCTTTCATTGCCGTTCGGGCTTCCCGATCCATGGTTTTCTTTCTCAGTGTTTCTCTTTTATCGTGCAGTTTCTTACCTCTAACCAACGCAACCTCAACTTTTGCTTTCCCATCTTTAAAATAGATCTTTAGTGGAACGGCCGTTAAACCCTTTTCTTTAAACTTCCCGAACCACCTCATAATTTCTCTCTTGTGCATAAGAAGTTTTCTCATGCGCAGCGGTTGGTGATTGGCGTAACCTCCATGGGAATAGGGTGAAATGTGAACGGATTCCAGAAAAGCTTCTCCATGCTTGAAGTGAACATGTCCGTCACCCAAATTGGCATGACCGGCGCGCAGCGATTTTACCTCAGAACCCTTCAGCTCTATTCCCGCTTCCAGCTTTTCCATAATCTCGTACTGAAATCTCGCTTTTCTGTTTTCAGCAACTACTTTTACACCCATTAAATAACTGATCCTTTTTCGACTTTGATGATCAAGGACATTCTGTCACACATCTCATGTATTGACAAGAGATAGACCTCGTTTTTTTCATCGCGACAGACTGACACATTAAAAAGACACTTGTTTTCGGTGCGTAATTCAAACTAAAGAACCAAAAGCTCGTCCACTACCACAGACAAATGAAGCGAGCGCCACTTCAATGAAAGCAACTCGAGTCCCCGCTCACGGATTGGCCTTTAAGAATCGAATAAATGACGCAGAGCCACAGATAACAAGTGTCCAGGGCGCATCCACGCACACCAGATCCATCTCTTGATCGGCTTTCCGCTGACTTCTTTTCCGGTAATTTTTTCCTCCCGGGTAAAGAGTTCCGCCGCCATAAAAGATTTAGTCATTTAAATGCTTGCATTTACAATTTGGCACAACTCTTGTTTACCGCAAGGCAGGAGGCGGGTATGAATCCTGAAATTTACACAGCAACACAAGGACTGGTCGCGAGGCAATACCAACTGGATATCACTGCTCAAAACATCGCCAATGCCAATACAGCCGGTTATCGTGGTACCAACTCTTTTTTCTATGCCTACAACGATGCTATGAATGCCGGCCACCAGAATGTGTTGAACAGCATGGCTAACAATCAGCCTATTCTCACCGGAACTTTTATCAGTTCAGAAACAGGACCCATCAAACACACCGGTGGTGCCTATGATTTGGCACTTGAAGGACCGGGCTTTTTCAAGCTGAAAACACCTTTTGGAACGCGTTACACCAGGCGCGGTCATTTCAGGCTGAATGCCGAAGGCGCTTTAACCAACGAACAGGGCTACTATGTCCTGGACAATCGCAACCGGAGAATTCTTCTCGACGAAACCCCGTTGGAGGTTTCACAAGACGGTTTCCTCTATCAGAATGGCATCGAGAAAGGTCAAATTTCTGTGGTTGAATTGACCAACCCGGAGAATCTGGTTCCAGAGGAAGACGTACTGATTGCATCGACCGATCCCAATCAGGTTGAGCTGCCCGCCAGAGCCCGAATCGCAAGGGGATTCCTGGAATCGTCAAACGTGAATATTGCCAAAGAAATGGTATCCCTGATTCGCGCCCAGAGAGCTTATGAAATGAACAACGATGTCATCAAGACCATCGACAGAGATCTCAACCAGAAAATGATTCAAACTTTTGGATCCATTAAATAACAACCGCATTCAAGGAGGAAGCTATGTTGCGTTCACTCTGGACTTCACAATCAGGTATGACCGTCCAGCAAATCAATCTCGACGTCATTGCCAACAACCTGGCCAACGTAAACACCGTTGGATTTAAAAAAGCGCGTCCCGAATTTCAGGATCTTCTCTATCAAACCCTGAACACACCGGGCAGCAATAACACCACGACCACCATCTCACCAACTGGTGTTCAGGTTGGTCTGGGTGCCAAACTGGTGTCCACCAATCGAGCCTTTGAGCAGGGAAGCCTGAAAGGAACCGGTCGGCCGCTGGATCTTGCCATCTCAGGCGATGGATTTTTTGAAATGACCCTGCCGGATGGTACTCAGGGATACACAAGAAACGGCAGCTTTGCCAAGGACGAAAACGGCAACATCGTCGATGCATCGGGCAACACGCTCAACCCCAACATCACGATTCCCCCATCGGCAGTGGCTGTATCCGTGGGAAAAGACGGCTCGGTCACAGTCGACCTTGGAGATGGTGCGCCACAAAATGTCGGCCAAATTCAATTGGCCACTTTCATCAATCCAAAAGGGCTCAAAGCCATTGGGGACAATCTCTTCCAAGTAACCCAGGCTTCCGGAGATGCTATTGTAGGCGCGCCAAACGACCCGGGTTTCGGTTCCATTGAATCGCGTTTCCTGGAAATGAGTAATGTGGATATCGCGGAAGAAATGATCAACATGATAACCGGACAAAGAGCCTATGAGGCCGTCAGTCGATCCATCCGAACGGCCGACCAGGTTCTCTCTGAACTGAACTCGCTCAAACGCTAAGAGGTGATACATGTTACTCCTTTACATCATCCTCTCATTGAACATCGAGCTGAAGGAACACGCCACGGTCACCGGCAGTAAGCTCTATTTGAAAGATCTGGTCACAGCCGACAGCCAAATTCAGTTGAAAACCCGGCAGCTCGACAGAATTCCCGTGGGCTTTGCGCCGCAGTCAGGTCAATGGAAGAGCATTAACAGAAGTTACCTGGATGGTGTTTTAAGCAGAGAAAATATCGAACTGAAATGGAGCGGTGCCGAAGCCTGCCGTGTAAGCAGAAAGACCATCAAAAATACTTCCGAACTGCTTGAGGCGACAGTAACGGAATGGCTGCAACAGTATGCGCCGTTGAGCGGCAAGTACACCCTTGAAAAATTACAGGCGCCTGTGCCTCATAACCTGCCGAAAGGAGAAATCACCTTCGCTATCTACTCGGCCGCAAAGAGCCTGAGACCCGGAATGAACGTTCTGCGTGTGGACGCTTATGTCAACGATGTAAAAAAGAAGTCTTTTTCCGTTTCCATCCAATTGGCCATGGAAGTACTTGCCGCCAGAACCACGCGATACATAGACCGGCACGAAACCATTCAGGCGGGAGATGTGGTCTGGGAGACCATTAAGACCAATCGCTTGCTGTCACCGCTGGTCACAAAAGATCAACTGAGCGGCTGCCAGACGAAAATCGCGATTCCTGCGGGCACAGTCCTCGACTGGAGAAAACTGGAAAAAACACCGCTCATCGAGCGCAACCAGCTTGTTTACGTCAGCGCGGTCAACGGCAGCTTATCCATTCGCATGCAAGCCAAATCCATGGATCGGGGCGGAATCGGTGAAGTGGTTCGCCTCAAAAACATCGACTCCGGCAAGACGTTTCTCGCAACCGTATCCGGAACCGGCGAAGCCAAACTGAGACTTTAGGAGGAAGCAATGAAATCGAAATTATGGATTGCAAGCACGGTTGTGCTGTTCACCTTTAACTGCGCGGTCAGAGATCACGGACTTTTCTTGAAACCCGTTCCAGAGCCGTCTCCCATGAGAGTGACCATACCACACGGGAAGCAGATTTACTCCAATGGTTCCATTTTTTCCAAAGCCAATGTCAGCGCCTCCATGATTTCCGATACCAAGGCTTATCGCGTCAACGATATTGTCATTGTCCATATTTCGGAATCCACCTCCGCGAAGAACAGCGCCAATACCTCTACCGACAAGAAAACCGAAAGGGATCTGGGTGTTCCCTCTCTGTTTGGCCTGGAAACATCTTCCTTCCCCAAGCTGAACTCCAACATCTCGGCCTCTTCGCTGGTCTCCACTTCAACCAAAGCCAATCACGCGGGCAAAGGCAGTACAGAACGCTCCGGTCAGTTTCAGGGCACCGTCGCCGCACGTGTGCTGCAGGTTCTTCCAAACGGGTATCTGATGGTGCAGGGTTATAAGAATGTCCAAGTTAACGGCGAACAGGGCAATATTTACCTCACGGGTCTGGTCAATCCGCTGCTCATCTCCAAAAACCACACCATCAGCTCGAACCAAATTGCCGACCTGGAGCTGTTCTACGGTGGGAAAGGTCTGGTAGGCGGAACACAGAACCCCGGTTGGCTGACCCGCCTGATCGATGTTGTCTGGCCGTTTTAAAAGCGGACGACCCAACCCCAATCAACTCAAAAGTACTGATCCTCTACTTTCAACTGCCGGAGTCTGATCCATCATGATACAAGCAGCTGAACACCCAAAAGGCTGTGTATTTACTTTCGCTTGATAACGGAAAAAAGACATTTTGGCCAGGATGGAGGATAACCTCTCGGAGAGAAACAACCCGTTAAACTGTAGACAAGCATCCAGAAGTGTTTGGACAGATAGTGCAAGGATCGTTTCTGAATAAGCAGATAGAGCACAGGAAGAAGGACGAGGTTGAGACTTAAAAAGAAAACAGCCAGAACAAACAGCAAAACGCGATGCGTCATGAAATGAAAAAGCCCCCGATGTTTCAGGAAAAACACATCATGAGCCATAAAATTGACCAGCGAGGTATGCGTGTGGTTGGTCATTTTTTCAATGGATCTTCCGCCTTCGTGAATAACTACAGCATCTGAACAGTAATAAACCTGAAAACCGCTTTTCCTGTATCTCGCGCACAGATCCATATCGTCTAAAAAGAGCGGTATACGCTCGTCAAAGCCACCCATTGCTTGAAATTCACTGCGTCTGACCAAAAAGCACGAGCCCTGAATACAGGCAGTGAGTCCACTTCGTTGATAGCTCTCATCCTGTTTGTATCGGCTCCTGACAAGTTGGTTGTAAACAGATGAAAAGAGCGTGTAAGAACCAAGTAGAGACAAAATTCCAGGCAATGACCGCCTGCACGAGCGCACCACCTCGCCGTCTGGTTCGACAACCATCGGACCGCAAATCCCCACTTCGGGTTGGTTTTCCATGACTTTTAGCAGCGGCTCAATCCCCGTCTCGGTGAGCTGGCAGTCCGGGTTGAGAAGCAAAACAAAGGGTGTTGTGGCAAGCTGAACCCCTTGATTGGCCGCAATAGCGAAACCCAGATTGGAGTCATTGACACATAAGCAAACGCGCTTTTTTAACCGCTCTTTATGCTCGTCTGTAAGCGAGTTGTTATCCACCACAATCACTTCAAAGGAGCCGTCTTTTACATGACGATCAAGCGACTGGATGGCTTTCATCGTGTAGTCAAAACTCTTCCAGTTGACTATAACAACAGATACTTTCTTTTCATTGACCATCGCCATCACCTCGATCTTGTCCCGGCAGGGAGAACGGAAGGCTTCTTTCAACCCCTGATCTTCTCCTGCCCCTGAAAAAGCCTTGCCGGCAATAATTGTTAAAACTATTTTCAGAACAGTCGTCTTAACCACTCGTCCAGGACCGTAAGCAACCAGCACCCTGCCTGACTTGACAAACCGACTCAGCTCTTTCAAATAGAACCTGAAATACCACACACATCACTCCATTACCCATCAGCCGACCATGTAAACTAAACTTGCCAAATTTTCAATAATTTGGCAAGTTTAGTTTCGTTTTTTTTAAGTTCAGGGTTTCCAGATCCATCAAATTCTAAAAGCTTTGGCAACATACAGAAACAAAGAGCTCGTTGAGAAGGCGTTTGGAAACATCAAAGAGCGCTTGAGGCTAAGAAGATGAGAGGTCTCATCAGAAAAGAGTTTAGACGGCAAGTTATTTGTGGAATTCATTGCGCTCATCATCCTGATGACACCATTTCACACTTTACTCAATGGCGAGGTGGGTCAGATTTATTCGGTGCCTATTATAAATGCGCAGAACGATGGACTCCTCGACAGAGTTGTAATAAGCTTTTTAAAGGTGACTGCGGACCTGAATTGTTACTTTTAAATCGAGTTTATAACAGATAGGAGGTTATTATGAGAGGAGTTACATTTTTTTTAATTGCACTCTTATTCGCATGTTCCCCAAAAAGTGACGATTGCCTGGCGGCAAAACAGTTCATTCAGAGATATAAAGAAAACTTGGTAAAAAAATACCAGACATCTCATAGCTATTTTGAAAAAATCGACATTCTGTCCGACATTGAATTACTGAATGCCTTTTTGCTTTCCTACTCCGAGAACAGCGGTTTCATCCCGGAACTAAAAGAATTGAACCATTTTACAAATTCCCTCGAAACGGGGATAAAAAACGGGGAGGAAGCTGTAATTGGAATGCCAAAAGTTGACTTGGAGTCGCCTTGTATCGAGCTCTATAAAGTAGTGAATAAGAATACAATTCTGAGTTCGATGTATTTGACCCAAGTTAGATTGTCATTTTGTTATAAGCAGTTGGGGGAAAAGCAATTGGAGAGCGATGCATTGTTTAAGGCAGGTCAACTTCATCTGGAAATGACAGGTAAATCATATTCTCAAGACCAAGCCGCACAGAAGGATTCTAAAAAAGAGCAATTTGGCTATGAATATATGGAAGATCTAGATAGAAAAGGGGTTTTTTAGCAAGAATCTTTACTTCCAGGTGATACCTGAAAAATATATTTCGACTAAAACTGACATATCCATGAAGCAAGTTGGACCAAATTAGCGCATTCCAAGTTTAGTCCAATTTCTCCAAATGGTGTAAATACAAGAAGGAGAACAGACGTTGACATATTTTGAAAAGACAATAATCATTGCGGCAATTTCACAGTATTACCGAAGTTACACAATTTCAGACCAAAACCCTGTTAATTTATATGATCCAAATGGATTGTCTCCGCTTGAACCAGCTTCAGCAAGTGGGTTCCAAAGTGGAGCATGGGGGGAAAGACCGAATTGCTGTAAGGCTGATGCTTTAAATAAAAGACTAAAACGGATTGGAGAGTTACGAAACGGTGCAGATGGGGAAATTGGCGGTATAAACATGGGAGGGGCCTGGTATATACCTTCGTCGAATAGCATTGGCTTCACAACAAACACGGACCCTGCTTTATTTGGAGACCCTATCAAACCGACAGGTGATAAATGTGTGGATTTCAGTTTGCGAATCCATGAGTGGTTTCACTTCACAGACAATAAGGGTGGGAAATGCCCACCAGGAACCACAGAAAACAATTATTTAGATGAAGGAGGCTGTATGGATATTGTTAGTCAACAAAGAGAGGATAGTGCCTATTCAGAAGAAGCAGCCTCTAAAAAGTCTCTTCTGTCGGGGGCAACATAATGTTTTTTTTATTGATCGTTTTATCTTTTCTTCAAAACGAAACCATATTGAAAGTGCATTGCAACGGTATTCCGCTTGAAACTCAAATAACTCTTGGGAAAAATAATACACTCTTTAGTTTAACCTACTTTGAAGATGGAGCCATTGAGTCTTGTTTTCAAGAAAAAAACGGGCAAAGAAATGGAACTGGATTTCAATACTGGTCAAACGGTAACCTGATGAGTCAAACGAGATGGGACCAGGGAGTCTTAAAAGCAGGAGTGTTTTTCAAGCCCGACGGTCAGTTCTTTGGAGTTTTAAAGGATGTATCACTGTTTGAGGATTTACGAACATCGTTAAAAACCAAAACTGCATATTCCTTGGATTACGAAGTGAAACGGGAATGTAGTAGTAAGAACAAGTATATTGTAATAAAAGTGTTTGTTGGACCTGATGGCAAAGTACTGTTCATTCAATTTCTTAGATTGCCTAGCTTTAAGGGCTTAGATGTGAGGATTTTCGAAAGACTGGAAAAAACTAATTATTCATTAGATTGCAAAGATAGCCAAAATGGTTTCATTTCCTTCAACTACATTGTTTCATGGCACTGATATTTTTCTGCTTAATAACTCGTGTTCACATCAGCGAAATATAAGGAGAGTTAGAAGATGAAAAGGACGAAAGTTATTCCTGGAATTACGATCATATGCCACACATTCCTCACTTAAATCAGGTGGAAATTAAGTTGTTTTTTTATTTCCCATTGAATAGCGCATATGCAATATGCTTTATTTCAAATATGAAGGTTGAAAAATTAAAAGAAAAACGTAAAAAACTGCTTCAGAGTGCGTTTGACAAGATAAAAGGGACCCGGCGCGACAGCGCAATAGGGACCCGCCTGGGTTAAAAAAAATAGAGTGAAAAAAGACGCCATAGCGTCATTTTTCTCCTTATTAGGCCCGAAGGGCCGTTTCCCCACCTCGGTGGGGACCAGGGGTACCCCTG
>PDUC01000078.1 GCA_002747255.1 Acidobacteriota bacterium
GGCCTGAATCTCCTTTTATGTTAATGTGTTAGGGATAACAACATTATACAAGAAAGAAGCTCTTCAGGCCTTATCTATTTTCTTAACCGGACAGCAGTGGCTCAGTATCAGGCCGAGACGAGTAACTGATCACAGGCACTGCATCTTTGCACGGTTCTAGAGATTTACCTGCGATTTTTCAATAAATGCAGGAATGACTGCATTAAAGATCACGACCAGCACGTTGGCATCACACACGCCTCATCTGTTCAATGCAGAGTTCACCGGCGAGTGAAACGAGTACCTTGAAACGACTTGTGTGTGCCGGGCACGGCACATGTTCTTAAAAGTGAGCCAGCCGAACGTCTGGGAAGAAGTGACCGGTTAATGGATACGATACTTGAACGTGATAACCTTATCCGGGTATGGAAACGGGTCTGTAGAAATAAAGGTGCGCCGGGTATCGATGGCATGACAATCGAACACCTCTGGCCATATCTCAAAGCCCACAGGCCCCGCATCAAACAGGATTTGTTGAGTGGAGCATACCAGCCGAAGCCTGTAAAGCGGGTAGAGATACCCAAACCGGATGGCGGTGTCCGCCTAGCTTGATAAAGAGCTGGAAAGCCGGGGGCTCCGGTTTGTCCACTACGCAGACGACTTCATGATCTATTGCAAGAGCCTGAAATCAGCCGAGCGAGTAAAGCGGAGTATTACAGTGTACCTGAGCCTGAAATTGAAGCTCAAGCTAAATCAGGGTAAAAGCGCCGTCAGCAGACCGTGGCTACGCAAATTCCTTGGATTCAGCTATTTCCATATGTATGGTCAGTCCAAGGTTCGGATTCATGCGAAAAGCCTTGAACGCTAAAAGTGCAGGGGCAGGGAACTGACCAGCCACAGCAGTGGCAAGAGCTTGAAGCAGGTAGCCATGAATTGTACCAATACCTTACTGGCTGGTGGGGGTATTTTCGTCTGACGGAAGCGAAATCCTTTCTCAAAGGAATAGGCATCTGGATAGTGCGTCAGCTGCGAAGTCTTGTCTGGAAACAATGGAAGAACCCCAAAACCAAGGTAGCAAACCTGAAGAAGCTTGGAATTGCTCACACCCATGCCATGCTCTGCGGCAGCGCCCGCAAGAAATATTGGCATATGAGCAAGGTCAAGTGGGTGGCCATTGCCATGCCACAACGACATTCCACCGACCAGGGATTAACCCTGCCGGGATACTGGTTTCCTGATCAGCCAAACCGCCTTGGTACGTGATCCGTATGCCGGGTGGCGTGGGAGGGTTCCTCAGTAATGGGGAGTACTATCCCGATTAAACCAGTTATTGATATTTTATATTTCGTAAGTTTTTCTTGCACTCCGGCGTAAAGTTATGTGCTAATTATTTCATTTAATCCCTCTATTATTAATTCGAGTTCTTTAGGCTTTGCCTTGCCAAGTTTTTTTCGCAAACGTTTTACAGATAGTGTTCGGATTTGACTTATTTTTACCCAGGATTTT
>PDUC01000079.1 GCA_002747255.1 Acidobacteriota bacterium
AAGGGCGGCAATGCCTCTTGTGGTGGTGCCGAAAGAGAGGATGATGATCGCCGCGTCCTTATGCAGGTCGGGTTGACGAACTTTACGTCCGATATAGCCATTTTGCTTCATAATAATCAGTAGTTAAGGAGCATTTAAAGTGAAAAGTGATATGTTATGCCCGAAAAACTAACAATATAGGTTTTTTCTTGCCAGAAAGAGGATCTTTTTGTATCCTGTTCGGTTCCGCAGATGTATCTGCGTGTATTTTAGGATTGTGTCTATAAATTCTAACATGGAAAAAACTATGAAAAAACCACTTTTTTTAGCGGCATCTTTTTTATTCTCTGTTACCGCAACAACGGCTATCGCTTCAGGCTGGCGTATTCCTGAGCAGTCCATTGATTCAATGGGTAAGGCGGGCGCCAATATCGCTTCTGCAAGTCGTGCTGATGCCGCATATTATAACCCGGCAAATATGGGACAGCTGGCAGACAGCTGGCAGATGGAGCTGGATGCCAACTATATTCATCTCAGTGCCATTGACTATAATGATGACAGAAAAGAGAGTTTCAACCATCAATCTGATAAGGAGAATTTTCTTATCCCTTCCGGTTTTATCGTCTCTCCCGATGTTGGCGGTATGCGTTTTGGTATGGCTTTTGTTGCCCCTTATGGCCTTGCCAAGCATTGGGTAAACGGTTATGGCGAGGCCTTTGTCAAAAAATTCGGGTTGGCTGTTTTTGAAGTTAACCCAACAATTTCCTATACCCTGGGAGAGAAGGTCGGGCTTGCCGCGGGGGTGCGAATAGTGCGCGCTTCCGGTTCAGTACATAGTGATGCCAGGGTTATCGGCAAGGAGTTAAGCCGCGATATGAACGGTAAAACCACTGAGTGGGGCTGGAATGCGGCGATAAATGTTCGCCCGACTGACGGCCTTGATCTGGCGGTAACCTACCGCTCCTATATTGATATGCAGTTTGCCGACAGCTCTTCTCTAAACCTGATGGGCAAAAAAGTAACCCTTGATTCGGCAATCTCCATTCCGGCGCCGGCAGTGCTCTCTGTCTCTGCTGCCTATGATCTGTATGATGATTTTACGGTGGAGCTTACCTGGGATCGCACTTTCTGGTCCGAATATGATAAGTTCGATTTTGACTTTACACCGATGGTTCCCCGCAACCCCTATGAGCTGGCACAGGTAAGGAACTGGGATGATAGCGATGCGTTTCGTATCGGTGTAAACTATCGGGTCAATGAGGCTGTTGAGCTGCTTGCCGGGCTGGGATATGACAGAAGCCCCACTCCCACCGGCACCCTTGATTTTTCGGTGCCGGATTCCAATGCATGGCTCTACTCCTTTGGCGTTCGTTATAAACTGAGTGAGCGTATGGAGCTGGGGCTCAGTACGCTTTATGACAGAAAA
>PDUC01000057.1 GCA_002747255.1 Acidobacteriota bacterium
GGTGAGATAGTCTTCCAGTAAGCTGTTGACAGAGGCTTGCTGCCTGCCGTGAGTTGTCAGGCCTTCCAGCAGAGACATGACTTCATCGGATGTTGTCAGGCCTCTGGAATTGATAAAATCAGCGATGTTCATGCCCGGACTTCTGGAATATCCTCTGTTACTGGTGACCAGGTGAACGAAGTTCCAGCGGAAGAGGAGTGAATTGGTGTTGACCCAGAAATCACCAGCTTCTTCAAAACCTGTGGGGAAAGGATAGTTGAATAACTCCATTCCCATTTTATCCAGGTAGTAATACACGCCGCGAAAAGCAGGATCAGATTCAGTGACCCGCATGACACTGGTCACGAACTCCAGTGGTGTTTTCACTTTGTTACGCCGGTATGCCTGGTCGGTTCTAAAAATTTGAAGATTAAAGATGGTGTTGAGAACCTGGTTAATATCGCCGTTTGTCTCGTGGAAAGTCCTGGCTGCTGGTGTCACTGCGTAATTAGGTGGATCGTCGTCAATAAAGAGTTGACACAGTTTCCATGCAATGTAATACGCAGTTTGATGAGAGCTCACAATGTCATCAATGACCATTAGTCCATCAATCATGCCGCCACCCGGAGGAATATACAGACTAAGAGAGGGCAAGTATTTTTCTCCATAATCGTGATTGACAGGGTTGAAATAGAATTTCCCTTCGCGGATTGTCCAGCCCGTGAAACAGCGCGCTGCTTGAATGATATCTTCATGAATGTAATTATTGTTGGCGCCAAAGGAATGCAGTTCGAATATTTCCCTGCCATAGTTCTCATTGGGAGAACCGACTTTGTTATGAATATTGTCAAGGTACTTGGTCATGGGGTAGTGGGTTGCCGAACCAACAAGAAGATCTTTAAAATTTCCAAGGGCGTTAGCTCTGAACAAATTATTTTCAATCCATTCTGCATGAGGATGGTGCACTTTACTCATTTCGGTATTGAAGTGGTTTTCCCAAAATTGGGTCATGACCTCCTGAAGCTGTCGTTCGGAGTAAACTGATCGATAGAGCATCTCTTTTATGAAGCCGTTATTGGTGGTTTTTTGTTTGAGGTTCTTGTTCGACAGAAAGTGCTCCAATTTGGAATCATCAATTTCATCAGGATTTAACTGTTTCTGTATCCAGGCATCTACACCCATTGATAAAATGCTCTCGAGGGAAGCCTGATCAGGACCAAAGGTCAGTCTGTTCAGAATGTGATGAGCCTCTTCCAACTCGGCTTGTGTCGTTCCCGAAGGCGGGAATGCAGGTCTTGAAATATCGGGTTCTACAGGAGGAGCGATAATGTTTTGATTAGTCTGATAGTTGTAAAGAATTTCAGAGCTGGAAAGAGGGCGATTGTAGACAGCACCCATCAAAATTTTACCGTGGAAACTATAGTCATACGTGCTTGGTGTGGACCATGTACGAAGAATTGAGGGTGTTCCCACTGATAACCAGAGTACTTTCTCCCACTGATCAATTTGGCACTCTGTTGTGATTGAATCAATAAATTGACCGTTGACATAAAGACGGGCCGTGCTGCCGTCCCATGTTCCGGTTACATGAACTCGTTGACCTTGATAGAGGCTTGTAAAATTATTCATTACTAGTTCGGCATCGAGCTGATAATCTTCGTCGTCTTCGATAAAGAAAACAAGGTATCGGTTTCGAATAGCCAATCCCGCTCTCCTCGTTCCCCATGGAGTCATAAGTGTCAATATTTTTCTTGTACTCCAATTATTCGGTGTAGGTCCCTCCCAGATGAATTCCGCCTCAAAAGTCATTCCTTGGTTCTCTACGATTTCATGGGCGGCATGGACACCAGACTGTTCGGAGGAATAGCCTCCGCCAATCGAAATATCAATACCACCATTACCCTGCTTGATGACTCTCATGTCCTCTTCCAAAGAAAAATTACGGCCGCTCGAGTCTCTTAAATATTCCCCCTCCCTGAGCAGATACTCTGAAACCAGGCCCGATCTAACTCGATAATTATCATCCGGCTCACCAAAAACAGGAACATCCTGGTAATAGCTGTCTGAATGGTGGAAAGCACTGTCGGGGATGAGCGTTTCTTCTCCTTCATTCAAACTCCAATAGACCGCGGAATCGGGAAAATGCCATGCATCTGCCGTTTCAAGATGGAAATGATAATTGCCGGGTGTAAGGTAAATGGTTCCATAACGCATCCATTGACCGCGGTACTCCCCATAGATGGCACATATGGTTTTGCCATTCAACTTCAATAAGCCTGTCGATGAAATTCTAAATTGATATTTTCCCGCTTGCTGAATTTCCAATGCACCATTCCAGTGACAGAGAACACCGCCGCTCGTGTAGGCTGAACCGACCATGGGGCTATCGATTTGCACTCCTGGAACAGCTAATTGAGTATAGGGTTGCAGATTTTCGATGCTAGGAATAGGGGCAGCAGTGAATTGCTCACCGTACAAAGTGGCTACCAATCCGTTGCGATTCAGGTTCTCCGTGTCACTGTATATGTAGTAAGTAACTTCCTTGCTGCGGCCTTGACTGTCGATCATCAGGAAATCCATTTCATTTAATCCCGGTTGTAGAGACAAATCAACAGACCAAAACCCATCCTGCAACACCAGTTCCTGGCCATCTGAGAAGACTCTGATATCCGAGTCAGGACCCATAAAATAAGCTGACAGAGACAAGGACTGGGAAACTGTCCTTGTGCAGGAGGCCGGCTCGAATAAACATTCCAGTCCGGTATTGGCATAGGTAGGGACCTCGACAGTCTCGTGGTAGAGATATTCCGGATCGATTACCCTGAAATCTGACCAACCTGGTTGTAACCATTTAACAACAATACTTCCTGCGTGGTCGGCAGTAAAATATTCGATCCTTATGGGATGCAATCCGTAGGTTAGAAACGCCTCACCCCTATAGGGTGTCGATATGGCCCAAGCGCTTTCAAAACCGGTTATGAGTTGGTCGTCAATGAAAAGTTTGATTCCTCGATAACCAAATATTTGAAAAACATAAGTGCTGTCGTCAGGTACAAAGAGGTAGCCCTCAAAGATGGCTGCTGAATTATTCCGCATCTCAGAATCCAGCAAGGGGTGGTAATTGTGGGGCTCATGATCGAGTCTTTCTGTTGCTCTCACAACCACAGGATCGGGAAGTGAGCTGAAATCAGGGTAGGTAATTGCTGAACCATCTCCTGTGTGGAATCCATAATACGATCCAGCCAGTCCGTGGGTCAGGCCATTGACACAATTCATCATTCGGACCATGTCGTCAACGCGAGTGACGCCATCGGAGTTAAAGTCGGTCTCCTGTTCGGAAGTGCGCCATTGCGTAGCGGCATAATATAAATCCTGAGAACCAAATCCAGGGACATCGTTAACTTCAAAAAAACCGCAAGGCTCAAGCTGTGCCAGTACAGGTAAATACAGAAATGACAAGAATACTAGTGTGCGCATACAAAACCCCTCTCCATTTTAAATAAGAAAATACAACCAGTTTGCAATAAGAAACGTGACCTAGATCACATTGCTTTTTTTGGTTTTTTTCAATCAAAAAACATGCCTAATACACATTTATTGACCTAAGTCTATGATAAGTTTTACCTTACTTTCAAGACTACATTCTTTGCCAGTCAATTCTCCAAAAAGATCTTCACCTTTTTTCTTCACAAAGTCAACAGTGATCTGGTTCAGATATCGGACAGTTCCTTGTACCCCAAGCAACGATTTGGAACACAAGTCAGGTCATGGCAAGCGTTCATTGAATCACACTACTTGAGTGGAACGGTTGGCAACAACGATTCGATGGAAGCCCTCTTCCAGGTTTCGATGTAGTCTTTCAAGCTGGCTTGTGGGGTAAATTGGTTTGACTTACAGCTCCTCCACTACAATGAATTCTGATACAAACCAATAGATAGGGGTAGATGCGGTTTACGACCGATTTCACTTAAAACGCATTCATGCGTATTACTTGCAACTTTGATTCCGAAGCATCGAGCTAACTGATGGCTCTTTTATGCACATAAAAAGACGCTTTTCATTGACTCAGTACGGTGAAATCTCTATATTCGTAGGGTTGACACTGTTGCCTTTGTCTAACTGCGGCAAGGACTTCCACGTTTCTCGACTATCCGGGAAGAGATTTTTTTTATGGCCGGGGCAATCAAGGAGAATTCATGAAATACAGCAACGTTGTGATTGAAGGTTTGGCCTACATTGAAGCACCTCATCACATTGAATCAAAATGGATCGAAGATCAAATTAAAGACACCATGGAACGCATTGGCATACCGCAAGGTCAGCTCGAACGCCTGACGGGAATCAAGGAACGAAGGTTCTGGGATCCCGAAGTCATGCCGAGCGATGTTGCCACACTGGCAGCCCGAAAAGTCATGGAGGAGACAAAGGTCGATCCAGCAGATCTGGGGCTCCTGGTTAACACAAGTGTCTCGAAAGATTATTTAGAACCCTCCGTCGCCAGTTTAGTTCACGGAAACTTGAAGCTCCACAGCCAGTGTCAGAACCTGGACATCGGCAACGCGTGCCTGGGCTTTGTCAACGGCATCGATTACGCCGCACTTTTAATTGAAAGCGGTATTATCAAAAAGGCCATTATTGTCAATGGCGAGAGTTCCAGGGAAATTTGCGAAAACACCATCAAGCGCCTGCAAAAACCATCCTGCACAACGGAAGAGTTTAGAAACAACTTTGCCTCCCTGACCTTGGGATCGGGTGCCGTTGCCATGATCGTGAGCCACAAGGACTGTGCCAAACACCAACAGCACCAAGTCAACGGTTCCGCTTCCCTGGCCGCCACTGAACACAGTCGGCTATGCCTCGGCAACAACCAAAAAATGGTTACCGATGCCTCCATGCTGCTCGTGGCAGGCGTTGAACTGGCCTGTCGCACCTGGAAATTCGCAGAACAGAAACTCGAAAACTGGACAGATGACCAAATCAGTCTCTACGTTCCTCACCAGGTCAGTGTGAGGCACACGGAGGCATTCTGCTCCAATCTGAAACTCGATTTCGCAAAATTTCATCTCAATGTTCAAAAGTTCGGGAACATAGGTCCAGCAGCGCTGCCCATCACCCTGGCAATGGCCGATGATGCCAACCGCTGTGTTCAGGGCGAACAAATTGGTCTGGTCGGAATTGGCAGCGGTCTCAACTGCACTATGATGAGTGTCACATGGTAATGTCACTGGGCGATGAATACGCCTTTTCACCCAATTATCTGGAAATAGACGGCAACAAGTACCACTACCTGGACGAAGGTGACAAAAACGCGCCCGTCCTGTTGATGGTGCACGGCAATCCCACGTGGTCCTTTTACTACCGCAAGCTGGTACGCGCGTTTTCAGACTCACACCGAGTGATCGTGCCCGACCACATTGGCTGCGGTCTGTCAGACAAGCCGCAGGGTTATTCCTACCGCCTGAGAAACCACATCGACAATTTGAAAAAGCTCATCGATCACCTTCAGCTAAAAGACATCACGTTGATTGTGCACGACTGGGGTGGAGCCATCGGGATGGGAGCAGCAGTGGACAACCCGAAACTGTTCAAGCAGTTCGTTATCTTTAACACCGCCGCTTTTTTTGTTCCCAGATTACCTCTGCGCATTCAAATGTGCCGTGTTCCTGTGTTGGGAAGCTTGCTGGTGCGCGGATTAAACGGTTTCTCGCTGGCAGCCCTCTGGTTTGCCACCTCCAGGCACAAGCGTTTCACAAAGGCCGTCAGGAAAGGCTACGTGGCGCCTTACAATTCATGGGAAAACCGCATCGCCATTCACGCCTTTGTCAAAGATATTCCAATGCATGAAAGTCATCCCACACGCAAAACGCTGAATCACATCGAGAGCGGCTTAACAGTCTTTTCCAAACACCCCATGCTCATCATCTGGGGAGCAGATGACTTCTGCTTCACGAAAAAGCACTTCGTTCCGGAATGGAAGAAGCGTTTCCCCGAAGCCGATGTCCACATTCTCGAAAATACCGGTCACTATGTGGTGGAAGACGCGCACGAGTTGATTGTACCCTTAATGGAAAAGTTTCTCAGAGAAAAAGGCTCCAGCCATGACTGAAGGGTTTTACAACCTTGCCATGGAACTCGAGCGCATGGCGAGGAAAAAGCCCTTCCTTCCCGGTATCATCTTCCCAGCAGGCCGCGACGGTGAGCGAGGCAGGTTTGTACAGTACAGTTTTCAGCAGCTCAATCAGCGAGTGGATGAATATGCCCACGGGTTAATGAAATTCGGAATCGCAAGAGGTGATCGCACGCTGATCATGCTGCGTCCCGGTGTTGAACTCATCAGCGTGGTCTTTGCCACCATGAAAATTGGCGCGGTCCCCATTCTCATCGATCCGGGCATGGGAAGAAAGGCCTTTCTGCAATGTGTCGCGGAAACCGAACCCAAGGTGTTAATCGGCATTCCACTGGCTCATCTGATTAAATTGTTCTTCCCGAAGCCGTTTAAAACCGTCATCATGCAAATTGTCGACGGGCACAAACTCTTTGGAGGCACAAGCTTGGAAGAACTGCGTCAAAGATCCAATGTGGAGCCGTTTCACTGTGTGCAAACAGGTTTGCAGGAAGAAGCGGCGGTGGCCTTTACTTCCGGCGGCACCGGCATTCCCAAAGGCGTTGTTTTTCTACACGGCATGTTTCAAGCCCAAATTGAGACCATTAAAAGTGAGTTGGGCATTCGGGAAGGCGAGATTCACCTCGCGGCCATGTACATCTTCGCTCTTTTGAATCCCGCTCTTGGAGTGACAACCGTCATTCCCGATATGGATCCGCGCAAAACAGAAGCCCTGAATCCCGCCCGGCTGGTAGAGGCGATCCAGACCTTCGGCGTCACGTTCAGCCTTGGTTCACCCACCGTGTGGCGCATTGTCGGCGACTACTGCCGGGAAAAAGGCATCGAACTCCCCTCTGTTCGCCATATCTACATGTTCGGAGCACCGGTTTACCCCGAGCTGCTGGAGTCATTTCAAAAACACCTGCCCAACGGAACCATCTCAACACCTTACGGCGCCACAGAAGCCCTGCCTTTAACCAGCATCACAGCCGACGAGATACTCAGCGAAACGGCCGTGTCAAGCAGAAAAGGCAAAGGCGTCTGTGTAGGACGACCCGTTCAGGGCGTTGAAATCTGCATTGTCAAAATCTCAGACCAGCCCTACACAGAAATGAAAGCCGATCTGCAATGCGCGCCCGGAGAAACAGGAGAAATTGCGGTTCGCGGAGCGATGGTCACCGCCAACTACCTCAAACGGGAAGACAAAACCAGAGAAGCGAAAATTCCCGATGGCAACTCATTCTGGCATCGCATGGGAGATCTGGGCTACCTGGACACCCAGGGAAGAGTCTGGATCTGCGGCCGCAAGGCTCACCGAGTGGAAACCGAACACGGTTTGATGCTGCCCATTGCGTGCGAACCCATTTTCAATCAGCATCCCAAGGTCTTTCGTTCAGCCCTGGTCGGTGTGCCAGGATCGACATACGAAAAGCCGGTTTTAATCGTCGAACTCCATCGGGAAGTCTCTTCATCAGAATTTCGTCAAATTGAGGGCGAGTTAAGAGAAATGGGCCGCAAGTTTGAAAACACCAGGCACATCGACACATTTCTTCAAAACAGAAAATTTCCCGTGGATGTGCGGCATAACGCCAAAATTCAGCGCGACCTACTCGCTAAATGGGCCAAGGAGCAGCTGTGAACGTAATGGTAACAGGTGGTGGCGGCTTTTTAGGCCGATACATCGTCGAACAATTAATCGAGCGGGGTGATTCCGTCTCCAGTCTGTCTCGCGGGCATTACCCCGAGTTGATCAACATGGGCGTGCGCTGTTTTCAAGGCTCACTCGCCAACAGCGACTTTGTTCTTAAATCCCTACAGGGTCATGATGCCGTTATTCACACAGCGGCCAAGGCCGGTTTTTGGGGACCGAAAGAATCGTTTTGGGAACCCAATGTCACGGGAACGGAAAACATGATCAAGGCTTGCAAAACCCTTTCCATCGACAAACTGGTCTTCACCAGCTCTCCCAGTGTGGTTTTTGACGGCAAAGCCCAAAGTGGTGCCGACGAATCGCTGCCCTACCCTGAAATCTATGAAAGTGCTTATCCCGAAACCAAGGGGATTAGCGAGCAATTGATCCTGCAAGCTAACGGCGAGGACCTGAAAACGTGTGCCCTGCGTCCCCATCTCATTTTCGGTCCAAGAGATCCGCATCTACTGCCCAAACTGCTCAACAGAGCCGTATCCAGACAACTCATTCAGGTGGGCTCCGGTAAAAACAAGGTCGATCTCACCTATGTTGAAGACGCGGCCCGCGCCCACCTGCTCGCGCTGGATCGGCTGACAGACGGCAGCCCGGTTTGCGGTTCCGCTTACTTCATCAGTCAGGACGAACCGGTTGTTTTGTGGGACTGGGTTCGCGCTCTGTTGGAGAAACTGAAGATTCAACCCATCAGGAAGCAAATAAGCCTTTCAACGGCTCGTGTCATCGGTTCCGTTTTCGAGTTTGGCTACAAGCTCTTCTCGCTCAAAGGCGACCCCAGAATGACGAGATTCCTCGCCAGTGAACTGGCGAAGGATCACTACTATCACGTTGGGAAGGCAAAAGCTGAGCTGGAATACAGACCGCAGTACTCCATGGAAGAGGCATTGGATAAAACCCTTCCCTATTTAAAAGCGTACGTGGATCAGCTGCCCGCACCTTGATGCCTCGAAAACAGGCCGGATTTTAGCCTATCGGAGGCATCGGAACAGTCTTTCGGCTCTCGCGGTGTGATAGGCCACCTCCTGGCCGTCTTTGTACCCGTTTGTGTATTCTGAGGAAGCGCGAGCTGCAGAGGGAGGCCGATCGGGACGGAAAGTAGCGTCAATCAGATCATCGCAATCCCAGCTCAGCTCTCTCTGAATGTCTTTTATTCCGGCCACAAAACCGCGGCTGTAATCAGGTGAATCCGAGACCCGAGCCAGAATGCTGTTGACCAACTCCAGTGACTGCTGTCTTTCCTGATGAATTTTGATATTCATTTGCTCAATTTTCCAGACCTCGTATTCAGCGAGTGTTTGCTGGTAACCTTCGGGAAAGGGTTCTGTCTCTCTTCCGTTATAGGAACTGGAACTCATGGCAGCCTCTCTGGTGGGAAAGGGCTCCACAACTTGGTAGATAGCACCTATAATCTCTTCGATTTTCTTGGACTTCACCCATTTTCTCGGCAATTCAACCTGAAGTTCAATACCGCAGCTGCGATGTTCGTACAATTGAAACGGACCTTCAACCCAGCTAATCCTAAGAGGTGTCTCAAGTTTAATGTGAACATCAACACGTGAGCGTTTTAAATCGATGGAGTATATTTGGCCGAGTTCACCAGCAGACAAGGAATAAGATGCCTTTCCCAACACGCGGTTCTGATTGACAGTGTTATTGGTAAAACCACTATCACAGCTCGAACTGACCTCGGTGGAAAGAACCACCCAGCCGCCTTTCAGGCGATGATTCAACTCCGTTTGTAAACGTCCGGCCGTCAAAGGCAGCACCCAAAAAAATAAAATGGAGCAGAGTATGGTTTTTTTCATGATCTATTCCTTGTATCCGTATTTTGGGTCATTATACTCATGCCAGTTCCTGCCGTGTCAAGTTTATCTTTGTGTTGTCCGCTAGGCGGTACTTTAACCACACCATTTGGTTGTGATATTTGCATAACCGCAAGACCATAAAATCCGGTTCTTATGGGCAATAAATGGGAGTATGTCCGTTTTTCGGTGCGATCCCTGATCGCGGTTTGTTTTCCGTTACAATGAAAAAAATCGAGGGAACGCCTTCGAGTCGAACTGTCACAGTCCATTCCTATCGGCCTGAAAAGTCTGTCGACGGAAAAAATCAGGGATACAGAACCTCGAGGATAAGGTCTGGTTTCCATTGAACTGCGAAGAATCCTATTTTGGATGGTGCCAAAAACAGGAAGCAGATCAACCCGATAGTACACAATCTTTCAAATCATTTTCGCGTATGGACAGCGGGAATTCAGGCTGGTACACTCTTGCCGATTGCAGGCTTGCTTGCATACTTTTATCAAAGGTTTCCTCTATGTGGCTTCATTCTGAAGAACCTCTCATTTTATTGGCACCCATGGATGGCTACACCGATTCGGCCTTCCGCCGCATGGTCAAGAGCATCGAGCCGAGAGTCATCGTGTTTACCGAATTCATAAGCGCCAGAGACTGTTCCAGGAGCCTGGCCAGTTGCGCGAAACTATTTAAACACGCGCCTGAAGAGCAGCCATTGGTTGTCCAACTCTACGGGAAAAATCCAGAAGAATTCTCCAAAGCGGCCAAGATGGCCGAGCAGTTTGGAGCTGCGGGTATTGACATCAACATGGGTTGTCCGGCAAAAAAAGTCGTCGCGCACAGCCATGGTTCCGCACTCATGAAGGACATCGAGCTGGCGGCCCGCATTATTGAAGAAGTCAAGCGGCACACCCTTCTTCCCATAACGGTAAAAACGAGATTGGGCTGGGAGCATTCAAAGCAGCTGATTCCCTTTATCAAGAAGCTGGAATCTGCCGGGCTGGACGGCGTCACCATTCACGGCCGCACTTATGCTCAAAAGTTCGTGGGAAGCGCGGACTGGGAGCCCATCTACGCATTGAAACGAACGGTTGAGATTCCCGTTTTTGGTAACGGAGACATAACCAACAGTGGTGAAGCCAGAAGCAAACTGGGCAATCTCGACGGCGTCATGATCGGCAGGGAAGCGACTTTCAACCCCTGGGTCATGAAACAGGCGGCGACCGTGTTATTGGACCATGCCAAGGATTCAGGTCCCGTATCGCTGGCCGTTCAAATCCCCTACTGGCTTCAATATCTACAGAACTTGTCCAAAGAGGTTACAGAGCGAACGGCCTGTCTCCGATTCCGCAAAACCCTGTTGGCACTCATGCGGCGTTTTCATATCGACACTCAAATGCGCAAAAAAGCCGTCAAAGTGGAAAACATCGGCGATGTTGAACGCGTGTTGAATTGTTTTGTAGAGTCACTTGCCAGGAAAGGCCGTTTTTTTCAATCACCCCCACCTAAAGAGTAAAGACAGGAGATCTTTGCTTGTGTTTTTTTTATCTTCTTTCTCCCATGATGTGCCCTCCGTGTTTTCTTTGGCTGTAAAAAGGGAACCCGAAAACCGCAGAAAACTAACGTTACTGTAATTGCTCGTGTTTTTATGAGATTCTAGGTTGGCCGGGAATCGGCAGCCTCAAGGGAAGTTGTCATCTGCCGAAATGTAGCTTGATCCGCGCATTGATTCAATCCAGGGAGCAACAAAACACTCAGACTGCATAATTGAATTCACGGCCTTTTATCGTTCAATCTAAAATGCCTTACCCAGAAGTCGTGCTCGCTTTTATCCATGTGCTCGCGCTGTTTCACCCCGTGTCTTGACTCGGGATAAACCATGAGTTCAAAGGGTTTGGCAAGGTTTGTCCATTTGTCAACCAGTTCCAATGTCTGCTGAAAGTGAACATTGTCATCGGTGGCTCCGTGGAAGATTCTAAGCGGTCCTTTTAACTTGTCCGCGTGATACAGAATAGAGGCCTGGCGGTAACCGTCTTCATTTTGACTGGGTGTATCCATGTAGCGTTCGGTATAGACAGAGTCGTAAAACTTCCAATCGGTAACCGGCGCGCCGCTTATTCCGTGAGTGAAATAATCCGCCCCGGCTGTCATGGCCAGTAAGGCCATGTAACCGCCATAGCTGTAGCCTACAATGCCCATCCGCTGGGGGTCGACAAACGGTTTGCTGCGAAGCCATTTGACCGCCTGAATTAAATCGTTGAGTTCCCAGTGACTCAGCTTCCTGTGTGCAAGCGCGACACCTTTCTTGCCAAAGTGACCTGAAGCGCGGTGATCCACGCTAATGGTAATGACGCCTTTAGCGGCATAGTAGTGATCCCGCCAACCGGCTCGCTTATTGTATCGGTTCATAACTGTGGGCGTATCGGGTCCGGAGTAAATGCGAAAGATCACGGGGTACCTGGTTTTACCGCTTGAATCAAAGTCTGGAGGTAAAATCCAATAGGCCGGCAGTTCATAGCCGTCGTCGGTGGGTATGGTGAAATATTCAAACTGACCCAGTTGGTAGGCATGACTTTCCGGGTTACTGGAATCGGAGAGTTTCCAATTGTATTTCGCCTTTTCAAGTGAATAGACCCAAGCCTGTGGTGGAGATTGAAAGTCCGAAAACCAATCAAAACCGTACTTGAGCTGCGGTGAAAGGGTTATTTGGTGCGTTCCCGGTTCACTTGTCAGGCGTTTCAGGTTCTTGCCGTCTAAAGACACCACCATGAGGTCCGTGTTAATGGAATCGCTGTAATTACCGGTAAAATACACCAAACCCCGGGGTGCATCCACAGCGAGTATTTTCCTGACTCGCCAATCACCCGCGGTCAGCGCGACCATGAGTTGACCTGTTTCGGAGTAGCGGTAGAGGTGGGCGTACCCGCTTTTATTGGAACGAATGAGGAAAGATCCGTCTTTTAAGAAGGTCAAGTCCGTCAGAAACTCAACCCACGACTCTTGTTGTTCCTCATAAGTTTTCACGGCCTTTCCGGTTGTGGCATCACAGCGGTAGAGTATGAGTTCGTTTTGATCCCGGTTCATCCACTGAACCCACAGGGACTGACTGTCTGCACGCCAAAAGGGCCAAGCCAGGTAGGATGTGTTGTCTGCCTGGGGCTCCATCCAGGTTGTTTGCAGGTTGTCGAGATGAACGACACCCAATTTCACGCTGGGATTCACCTGACCTGCCTTGGGGTATCGCGTTTCTTCCCAATAACCGTTAACCCCTCCAATATGATAGATTTGAAAGAGATCAACCGCTGAATCATCAAACCGCATGAAGGCAATCCGCTTGCTGTCCGGACTCCACCAGAAAGCACGATAACGCATGCCTCTACCGTAGATTTCTTCATAGTAAACCCAAGAGGCATAGCCATTTTGGATGGTGTCGCTGCCGTCAGAGGTGAGTTGTTTTTCGACATTTTGAAGCCGGTCATAGACGTATAGATTGCCGTCTCTTGTATAGGCGATGGCCTGTCCGTTCGGCGAGATTCTAGGGTTTGCTTCAATTCCTCTGGAGAAAGTGAGTTGGCGGGTGCCGTTTGAGTCCGCGTAAAAGACATCGCCTTCCGAAACCCAGACGCGGGCCTTTAAATCGTCTGAGCGATGACTGCACGGTTTCTGAAATCCTTGCGGCAGGTGATCCGGTTCAATTTGGGTTTTGTTCTTCGATTTCGCGTCTATCTTGAAATAAATGCTCTTGCCTGAACTTGTATCCAGCCAGATAAATTCCCTACTGTTCAGCCAGCCCAGAAACTGCCCGTCTCGCTTCACCAGCTGTGGCTCAGTTTGTAAAAACGCCATATCGTAACTAATTGCTTTCTTTGAAACAGCATCGTCTGCCAGCACAGTAAAATGAGTTGCGCTCAGCAGGATCGCGTATAAAGTGTATTTCATCAAATCCTCCAGCATGGTCTATCATACCAGAAGGATTTCATGCGGTTACAGTTCAATATGAAGGCGATTTTACGTTTCTGATGGAAACCCGGTTGGTTTGACCGGAAATGTTCGGCGTCGTTGAGCTTTCAGAAAAATCCGGCTTTGACATTCGGCCTGGGCCTGGAAGAAGGAAACACCTTCGTAGTGCCTGATGCCCTTTGTCCTGGCCATTTTCAATAACGCGGTCTCTCTGGGATGGTAAATGGTCTCGATCACAGATTGGACGCCCTCGGGCAGGCTTTCCATAGGCGTTTGCGTGTTATTTCCCATGCCCACGGAAGTTGCCTGAAGCAAGACATCGCAGCCGGTGGTTTGCCTTTGCTGCCAAATACCGATTTCCGAGTCAGGGTGACAACCTTTGAGATGTTTTTGCGTTCGGTTGAAGAGCTGCACACGGAAGCCCAAATGATGGGCCAGAGTTTCGGCGGTCTTCCCCACTCCGCCATAGCCCAGGATCCTCAAAACGGGTTTTTCTCTTTGTATCGTGTCTTTTTCTGCAAGCAAGATGGCTTTTAGAGCTTCGGCATCGGTGTTCATGCCCGTCAGACCTCGATTCTGGCGAACCAGAGTGTTGCACGCCTGGAGTTGGTGACCCGATGAAAGAGCCGCGGCGGCTTCCTTAACCGGTTTCGTTACACTCATGCCCATTAATTCCGGGAATAAACGCCAGGCCTCCGCGAGTTCTTGCTGGTTTTGGATGGGGAACTTGAGATAAAAGACATTGGGATGGACTTGTCTCAAGAGCGGTTGATGAAAAGCCGGAGAGCGAGAGTGACTGACGGGATAACCGGCAATGGCATAGAGGTGCAGCGGCTCGTTGACAGCATCTGGTAATAAGCACGCGCACGCTCGATCTGTAAGCTGACCGGGCGCCACAGCCGAGCCGGAACTTGAAGCGACAAAGGTAAACGGTGCGCCGTAAATCATGGACAGCAATCGGGTGGACTGGAACTCCTCACCCATGAAGAAGTGAACAAGCGGCAGTTTACTCTGCGCGTATAGGCGGCGCTGAGTTTTGAAATCGGCAAAGGAATGCCCCATGCAGATGATTTTAATGACATCGGGCTGTCCTTCTTCATATTGTGACAAGACATGATCCCAATCCGGCGGGTCCTCAAAGTAGTGGCCGGAAAGAACGGTTTTCGCGCCTTTTCCGCGGGCTGTGTCGATCTTTTCCTTCAAATGGCCTTCATCGCACTCCAGATCCAGCCACTGAGCACCCTGAGAGAGCGCCTCCAGGCGACGTTTCCAGCCAAGCGAGTTTCTCAAGTGTTTTAAACCCGCTCCCCCGTGTTCAACACTGCGGTAGGTGGCCATCCACTGTTGCCGCATGGGATTGGCCACCAGAAACTCGGGCAGCGAATCCAGCAGGTCCAGTCTGCATTCCCAGGCGTGATGGGCTTGGGATCTCGGAAAAGCGGCTTCATTGGCCAGTACACGCTGTAAAACGGAATCCAGCCGGGTTGCCATTTCCGGAGTCAGGGAGCAAAAAAAGAGCATTTCTTCCTCGTTCATTTACCTCGATACAGACAGTTGAATTATACATCATGTTTAAAGCGCAGAAACATTTCACCACTTGTCTATCGCCCATTTGAACGTCCAGAATGCTGAAATGAGCCAATCCGGCTGATTCCGGCCTGCGGATGGACTGAGACCCTCAGACTCAATTTCAGGGATATAACACCTTGTTCTTCTCACCGGACTTCAGCAGGTTGGAAGGCCGCGTTTCACGGCCTTTGGCAAACCTATTTTTTAGTCTTCGAAAGCAGCCAACTGGCTAACGCGGGTAACAACAAGAGTGCGCCCAGCATGTTGACCAGGAACATGAAGGTTAGCAGGATCCCCATATCGGCCTGAAACTGCAGAGTGGAGAAAATCCAGGTGGCAACGCCAATAGCCAATGTAATGCCTGTAAACAGAACCCCGTTTCCGGTAATGGAAAGCGTTTGATGATAGGCCTCTTGCAGGGAGACACCCTGATCGATAATGCTTTTAAACCGACTGTAAATGTAAATTCCGTAATCAACGCCAATGCCCACACCCAATGCCACGATGGGCAAAGTGGAAACTTTCAACCCGATTTCCAGGAAATTCATGAGCGCGTAGGCGAGCAGGGAAACCAGCGCAAGCGGAAGAACAATACAGAGCGTTGCCCTGATGGACCGGAAGGTCAGCAAGCAGAGCAGAATAATGGCTGAAAACACGTAAATCAGCATGGGGAATTGAGCTTCTTGAATTGCCTCGTTGGTTGCCGCCATAACGCCGACATTGCCGGTGGCCAATTTAAACCTCAAGTCGTCGTACCCGAATTCAGAGTCAAACTTCTTGACGGCATTGACGATTCTAGAAATGGTTTCCGCTTTGTGATCCGATGTGAAGATCAGGATGGGCATCACCGAGCAGTCGTTGTTTAGCAGCCCGCTATCGGTTGGAACATAGGTCACCGATTGAATCAGGACATCCTGAATCCTTGAAAGAACGCGCCACTTCATGGAACCCTCGTTCCAACCGGCGTTAATGGTTTTCGCGATGCCTGGAAGCCCGATTACAGACTGAACACCTTCCACATTGGTCATCTGCCATTCAAATTGATCAATGGTGTTCATGATATCGTAATCAATACAGCCCTGCTCCTTTGTTTCCACAATGACACTCAAGAGATCCACTCCGATTGAAAAATGATCGGTGATGTAGGCACTATCCTGGTTGTAACGGGATTCGGCACGAAGCTCGGGAACACCGCGATGAATATCTCCAATGGCAACATGAGTGCCTTGCCACAGGCCGACACCCATGAGAATCAGAGCAATGACGATAATCGCCAAACCCGTTTTGCGTTCCGCCACATGACTCAAGCGGTTCCAGAATGGCTCCATCTGATCCCATCTTGTATGAACCTTATCGATGTATTTCTGCTTGTAAGAGACAAAGGACAGCAAAATCGGCAAGAGGAAGAGGTTGGTTAAAATAATTACAGCAACACCCAAACTGGCCGTGATCGCTATTTCCCTGATGACTTGAATATCGATAAGCAGGATGGTAATAAAGCCAATGGTGTCGCTAATGAGAGCAATACCTCCGGGCACGAGTAAACGCCTGAAACTCGCACGTGCTGCCTCCATACTGGATCGGCCCTGAAACAATTCAGCGGCATTGGCACTCACCATCTGCACCCCGTGACTGACACCAATAGCAAAAACAAGGAACGGTACGAGAATGGACATGGGGTCGATACCGAAGCCGAGCAAGGTCAGCGTTCCCATTTGCCATACAACCGCTATGATGGAGCAAGTAATCGGAAGGATGGTCACTCTGAAGGATTGAGTGTACAGGTAAACCAACAGGAAGGTGATGAGAATGGCAATCCCGAAAAACTGGACGACTCGAATGGCTCCTTCAGCCATATTGCCCACCACCATGACAAACCCGATGATGTGAACTTTGACATCCCCGTTCTCGTACTTGTCTCTAATTTTCGCTTCAATCTCTTTGGATGCGGCAATGTAGTCGATGTTTTTCTGCGTGCTCGGATTGACCTCCAGCAGTTCGGCACTGATCATCGCGGCTTTAAAATCATTGGAAATCAGACGTCCCACCTGCCCTGATTTCAATATGTTTCGGCGAACCTGCTCTAAATCCTCTTTGGTCACCTCTGCGGGATTGGTGGGATAGGTATCTGGAATTACATTGCCGGCAGCAATGCCTGTTTCGGTTACTTCTGTGAAGCGAACATTGGGAGTAAAAATAGACTTCACCCGGCTGCGATCCACTCCGGGCAGGAAGAAGACATCATCGGTCACCTTTTTGAGCGTGTCCATGAACTCAGGAGTAAAAATATCCCCTTTCGTCGGTTCAAGAGCGATCAAAACCCGATTGGCACCGCCAAAATCATCTCTGTGTTTGACATAGGTTTTCATGTACTCGTGTTTCAGCGGGAGCAGTTTGCTGAAACTGGCATCGATATGCAGCCCGAAAGCTGAATACAACATGAAAAGAGTCAATATGGCGGCGATGCCAACGGCAATGCGACGGTGTGAAAAAATGTAATCTTCTATTTTATTGATCATAGTCTATGCCTGCCTCTATTGATGGCTCGCCGATATAGGATGCATCCCCTTTTCGCCCACATAAAGCACACGATCAGGTGTCACTTCAGTCATGGAGGAAATACCTCTCTGGCTGTCGTGCTTGTTCAGGGAAAAGGTCTTTCCATTGTCAGAGCTCTTGAGATAGGTACCACCCATGCCGCCAATTAGAACGGCACCGTTTTCCGTTTCCAACCCGCAGTTGAGCAGTGTATTGGTTTTAGACTGAATTTCTTCCCAGCTTTCGCCAAAATCTTCCGAAAGAAAAACATGTCCCCTCAGACCAAACATAAGGACACGTTCGGATTTGAGCGGTAAAACACCAAAAAAGGACCCTTCATAGGGCATGTTCATCGCCTGCCAGGTTTCGCCATTGTCCGTGGATTTATAAGCCATGCCCATTTCGGCTGCTATATAGAGCTTCCCGGATGGAGAGGAAGCGATTTGATTCAAGTGCATATCGTCTTCTTCGTTCACAAAACGCTCTTCCCAATTTTTTCCTCCATCGTACGTGACGTAGAGAACGCCATAGGCACCGGTGATGATACCGTGTTGCTCATTTTCAAACCACACATCGAGGAATGGATCCTTATCCAGGTTTTGCTGAACCAGAGTCCAGTTTAAACCTCCGTCGGTGGTCTTGAGAATGGTTTCGTTGTGACCGACTGCCCATCCTGTTTTGTCGTTGACAAAAGAAACTCCCGTAAGAGTCACATGAGACGGAACATGCGCCTGAACCCAGTTCTCTCCGCTATCGGTGCTGACTAAAATATGGCCTCTTTCTCCCACGGCTGCAAGGGTACTTCCCTCCCGCGTCACATCGAGTAGAAGCGATTGCGACGCTTTAGGCATCATGAGTGCCTCTTCACTTATTTTGGGAATCTGCCCTGTCTTCTCTACGCCCAGACCAAAGGGCATCATCAGAAAAACAAAACTCATCCATCTAATTCTCAATATCATTCTTTTCATTGTTAAATCCTTCTATGTTAAAGCTTTTTTTTCCAGTCCATACGGCTAGATATGATTGAAATCAACTCACATCGTCATTGCTAAGCCCATTGCTTAAAATAATTGTTGAACAGTTGAGCTCTGTTTAACACGAAAGACAGGTCAATCAGTCTTTGTATTCCATTTACAAAACAGCCCATATTCGCTTTTGAACCATCGTGCTCTTTTGTAATTGTTCCTTCAAGCATGGAAATGAAACAGCACGTTTTGTGTGCTGAATTGTTTGATCGATGATTTGACGCACATTCCTTGCATCAATATGCGATCCGAAATTGCCTAATCAATTTGTCCCAGGTATCGGGCGAATAGTCGCATCCATCAATTTCTGAGACCCTTTTTGTGGCATTAAACCAGTAAAATAGAGTGCCTTATTCTGGCACTCTATTTTATATTTCTGTTTGCCGAATGTTATTAACGACGGCCAGAGCGTCTCAACGCGGCCGGTGTGAAGTCTTCCACATTGCCCTTGTCTTTCGAAAATTCGTACATTTTATCCTGTTCGTTATCCAGACCAATGGCCAGATAGCGACCGGACTGGAGGTCGGTATGAACTTCCAGGGTTGTCCAGAAAGTGGGGCAATCGTAATAATTGATGGCATGACCTTCCGATACACGCCAGAGTTGATCGCGATTGTCATACTGATCGACAACCAGAATTTGCCAGCTGTCTTCATCGATGTAGAACGTTCTGCGTTTGTAAAGGTGTCGAGCATCATTCTTAAGTGTTGCCTCAAGAATCCAAACCCGGTGTAATTCGTAACGAGCCAGATCCTGATTGATGTGTAGAGGTGTCAGGATATCGCTGTACTTGAGCTTGTTGCTGTGAAGTTTGTAAGAGTTGTAGGGTACATACATTTCTTTCTTACCAACGAGTTTCCAGTTGTAGCGATCAGGAGCCCCGTTAAACATATCAAACTGATCACTGGTTCTCAGGCCGTCTGATGCTGTACCTGGATTGTCGTAGGCAACGTTGGGGGCACGACGAACTCTTCGCTGACCCGGATTGTAGAGCCACGCTTTTCGGGGTTCCTCAACCTGGTTCATGGTTTCATGGGCAAGCAAAATACCACCGGCAAGACGAGCAGGAGCGACTACTTTCTGTTTGAACAGAATAATTTTGTTTTCCAGCTTGTCATAGGTCATATTTGGAGCGTGATACAGATTGTAGAATTCATCTTCAAATTCCACCATGGTGTATTTGCCCTTGCGGGTAGGTGCAGCCTGGCCAATTTTCCTTTGCGCGTGTTCTCCACGATACCGAAGCAGGTGGTTCCAGATGAGATGATGACCGTTCTCTGGAATGGGAAAGGGAATGCCCGCGATGCAATCCAACACGCCGTTGCCACCCTCTGCCAGCTTCGCTTTCGCGGCAGCTGTTTTAGTGGCATCGTAAATGCGCTGCGGCACAGAGGCCGAACGGTGAGTTGGGTAGACATTCATCTTGAATGTGGGGTAGGTTTTCAACAATGCGACCAGACCTGCTGGAACTTTTTCCTTGTATTGGTCGACATTGTTACCCGTAATGGTGAACAGAATGGCATCGTCAGCATAAGGGTCAACATGATGGGACCCTTTGACATATCCAGCGGGTGGTTTTGTAATACCCCCATCCCAGGCTGGAATAGTACCGTCTTTATTCCCCGCTTTCTCTCCGCCCAGCGGAGTTAAGTCTTTACCGAGCCTGGCCACCTGGTCAGGGGAAAGCTGTCCAAAAGCCAGGATGCCAAAACACAAAATGGCAATCAAATTAATGGTTTTCTTATTCACGTAAACGCCTCCTAGAATGAGTATTTGATATTGAATGAAGTAAAGTCACGGTCGTTTAACAGATTCCATCTGCCTGCACCGTAATACTTGGTATAAGTGAGTGAAAATGCCAAGGAGTTCTGATAGCTGCCGTCGATACCAACACTGGTGGCTTTACGACCTTCAAGGAAGTTACCTCCGGGGCCGGGTGATACACCTTCCACATCATGGGTGAAGGAGAACTTGGGGGACAGGTTAAAACTTCCAAACACGTCGTTGTAATCCATTCGACCAGCAATGCGGTATCCCCAACTGGCATCATCGGCAAAGTGCCTGGCCGTTTCATAGGCTTTTCCGGCATGCGCTCCACCTGGAAGTGAGTGGAAGGGGTTTCCGCAAGTAAACGTACCCGGGCCTTCATAGCGCAGGACATCTTTGGATGGCATATCGTCGACGGTGGAGTAAGCCGCCTCACAAACTAAAATGCCCATATCCGAACCGGCAAAAGGACCAAACGCCTTGGTGGCGGTGACCTGAACTTGAGTCACATCGTGAAGTTTGTACCCGTAAATATCTTCATCGAACCCAACTTGCTTGACCACCTGACCGTTTTCATCGATGCTGGCTGGTACAATCTGATTGGTTAAAGCCAGACCGTCACTTACAGGTGAGAGGGCGGCATAGAGTAATTCCACATCATCCATCTGCAAAGGCGTGTTCTTTCGATGGGACACTTCACCCTGCAACGCGATCCCAGAGGCATCCAGCATGGTGTTAAAACTCAAACCGTAGAGTTCAATATCTTCGGGATAAGCGATAATATAGCCGGCACTTTGTGCGTAGGTATCGATAACAGCAACCTTACCTGTTTGGGCAACCAGTTCATCTATTTCAGGAACCATGCCGGGTGAAACACCGTAGGCCTGATAAATAATCTGAGCGGATAATTGAGCATTCTGCATGCCCTGCATGAAGGCAGCTTCTGTGCCGGTGTGACCGTTGATCGTGGGCAGCCTGCTGTGATAGTTCATGTAGTAAAAACCAAATTCTGTATCGTTCAAATTAGACGCAAAGTACCTGAACGCAGCACCATACTGACCGTCATCATCCGCGTAACGCGTGCCGTAGCGGGGTATGCCCATGATGTGATAGCCAGGCATGCCATTTTCATCAACGCCCAGCCAGGGCATGAATGCGGAAAGAGGGTGATAGGTTAGATCAGGAAAATCAGCAAAGGAGATGAAAACACGCTCACCGCCTGCACCGACAAAATCATTGGTGCTGAAATAGGTTCCGGGAGGATCGATCCAGGTTTGTTCCCACTCATACTGGTAAAAGCCCTCAAAAGTCAGGTTCTCCGTCAAACCCAATGAGGCATAAGCCATTCCAACAGGAAGAAACGCTTCCTTTAGCTCGGAGCCCGGAACACGCAAGGCGCTCAAATCGACTGGGTTGACAGCGTTGATTCCGTTTTGAATGAAGGTACTCTCACCCCAACTCAAAACCTGTCGTCCTATCCTGACATTGGCAGGGATCGAACCCATATCAAAATTGAACCAGACAAAGGCATCTAAAAGCTCGGTACGATTGCCAACGCGATCGAGAGCTGCTTCAGTAAGCTCGGTTCTCAAGCGGTCGCCTTTTTCATTTTCGTAGTCGTAAAAAGTAAAACCACGGAGGAATATACCAAAACGGTCTTTGTAACTCAGCTCCATCTCCGTGCTGTATTTAAATGCTGAACTGAAAATTCCCTCGTAATTCAGGTTCCCATCATCTCCGTTGACAGAGTAGGCCGTTCCATAAACACCCTCTTCCCACTCATGCCAGCGGTTTGGCAGACCGATTATGGCTCGATCGGGATCGTTCATGCGGTAGCTTGTACCATAGGATAAAGTTGAGTCCCAAGTGAATGTAATGTTACCTTTCGTGTAGTGAACTTGGGAAAAGAGAGGTGCCGATATAAAAAACACTGCGGCAATAAGCGTTATTGCCATGAAACTTCTCCTAACGAAGCGGTGGATTCTATAACTCGATGTCATTATTCCTCCTAATACTTTTGAAATAAAATGACTTATCGCCCCTTTATACGGGACCAGATAAACTTTGGCTTCTTTATACAAATCTTCGTTGTGGTTGAGTATCAAATAATGAAGTGATTAATTGTGAATGACTCAACTTGTAGATTCGTATGTTATTCAAGCAGGATACATTTGAATGCTGCTGTCGGATATTCCTTAACGTGGCTACATTCAAGTTAGTGATGTAAGTTAACCCTATCCCGATTCTTTTGTCAAGGAATTGTAAACCAATAACCAGATTAACTTGACAAATCCTATTTCACTTTTAATTGTTATGGATCAAGTATTGCTTTTCCCATTACTTAATACTTTACAAAGATAGAAAGAAAAAAAAGAGATTAAACGACAAGTGAATCCAATTTTAAATGATCTCCAGAGCAGAGCGGATAGGACATCCGAAGCAGGAAATTGGGCGAAAAAGAACCCGTTCACTGGAACAACCATGGCAGGTAAGACGGTTTTTACAATGATCGAGATACAGAAGACCTGGTTGAACTTGAAATATTGACAAGAAGGGTCCTTCTTTTCACCGTTCTTGATAAACGGCCCGGTAATACTGTCCCAACAGGCGCATTGCGCGATCCATTTTTCGAAAAGTGGGAATTTTGGCGCTCTTGAGTTTATCGACCATCGGATTGTAGGTTTGTCCACTGTCGACCACGACAATCCAGGGTTTGTCCGCCTTTTCCTTCAATTCCAGTAACAACTGAACAATGGAGTGCTTGCTTTCCAGATCTTCCTTGTGCCCATCGTTTTTCTGCAGTGTATTGAGGGCGGGAGTTACAGGCACAATGCCAAAAACACCAAGATCCACATCCTCGCCGTCCAAAACCACCTCAAGTACCTTACCGAATCCGCGATCGGTCATCATGGGTGTTAAATCGAGCGGGTTGTGCAGATCGACTATGTGGTCAACGCGCGCTTCCTGCAAGACTTCAAGCAGCATTGCATTCTGGGCTTCGGTGTATTGCGACAATTTGAAAAGACCGAGGTTGTCTGCAATGGCCACGCACTCAAAACCGGCATTGGATAGCGCACCACAAGATAAGCCTTTCTTTTCATATGCGTTGAGAAAGGTGCTCAGTTCAATGAGGTCTTCAAAATCGTCAAGTGCTTCCGCCAGCAGAACGCCGCACTGAGAAAAAAGGCTCTCTAAAACCTGATAATCCCCCGCAACCGATGCAGTATGGCTTGCAGTTGCCCGGGCGCCTTCTTTCGTCTTTCCACCGGAGTAGAAAACGATGTTTCGCCCCTCTTCTTTAAGCTCTGTGGACAATTTGAGGAGCCTGCGACCGTCACCCGGCTTCAGTCCTTCACAATAGATTCCAAAGACGCGAACATCCGTATGATCTTTTAAGAACGCCACATAATCGGCCAGGGTCAAATCGGTTTGATTACCGATGGACACGGCATATTGGGGTGATACACCCTGTAATCGATCCAACATGGAAACCAGGTACGCTCCACTCTGAGAGATAATGGCAACCGAGTCAGGTTGATCAGCGGCCTGTTTCAATTTGTGTTGGGGAATGAAGATGGAGTCGTACAAGCCTGGAACAGAGCGAACACCCACACAATTTCCACCATTGATGACCGGACCCTGCCACTTGGTCTTTCTCGATTCGGCCAGGTTGTCACGCATGGTGTTTACGATTTCCCGCGATCCGAACTTTTCCTCAAAACCACCGGGAATCAGGATCACGCTTTCGGCGTTTTCAGTCTCAATAATATCGTTCATAATCCCAGGTACCTGATTGGCACTGACGCTCAAAACCATCAGGTCCACGGGTTTTTCCATATCTGAAATGGCAGGAACACAGCGACAGCCGTCAATTTGTTCCGCTCCCGGTTTGATAATGGTGATATTTTCAGGTTGGAAACCCGAAGCCAGCGTATTCTTCAGAATGATCCGACCGGGATTCATTTTCTGTGAAACGCCTATCAATCCAATGGTTGAAGGTTTCAGCAGGTTGTCTATTTTGTGAATCGGCCGAGCTGCTGTTTCTTCCTGCCTGGGTGGAGCAAGCCCCGCGAGCGCGTCCAGTACGACCAGTTGATTTTGATAGACCACCAACGGGTTGATCTCCAGTTCATCGAGACCTTTTCCGTGAAGCTGTTCACCGAGTTCCAACATGTCCAGAATGACTTGAGCCAACGTGTCCAGAGAGAGCTCTGCCGCCTGTCCTCTCAGGCCGCCTGTGACCAGTGTGAGAAAATCATTGCGAATCAGTTCCGCCTTAACGGACGCCGCGTGAGTGTGAAGGGCTTTCGAAAACACAGACAACAACCGTCCGCCGCTGAGAGTTTTGGCAATGTACTCTGTGTGAATACCGCCCGGCCCCAAGACCACAACGGGACCAAAATCAGGCGTCATCCTGAAACCCAGCAGCAGTTCGTGACCAAGGCTGCGATTGTAATCAATAAACTCATTGAGGGTAAAGCCGTTCCATTCGAGTTCACCTATCCGGTCGGCCATGGCCTTCATGGCCTGCAGGATGTTGGGTGTTTTGTTCTCCAGAACCCGAACCCCGCCCCATTCGGTTTTGTGCTGAATAACAGGTGAAACGATTTTAAGGACAACGCGACTGGATGGAATGGTCGTCTGTGTAAAAGATTCCCATTTATCTTTAGAGATGAACTGAGACTCGGGAACACGCACGGAAAGACCGGAAAGCAACTGACGGCTCTCTTCTTCCGACAGACCTTTCTTCCCCTTGCCGAGAGCGCTTTGAATGAGATCGATCTTTTCCATTACATTATCCAACATGACTGTTTCACCTTCCCTTCTTTTATCACGGTTCGCTGCGTAACGCAGACTGGCATCCTATCACGTTGCGTGTTTGGCTTGAACAGGTTCTTTGTAATTGTGATCGATTCCCGCTTTGGAATCCCAAACCGCTTTTACCACCACAGGATCGCGTTTCTCCCTGCGCAAGAGAAAGAGCGAGAGGGCTCTCCTCTTTTCGATCAATTAGAGTTTCTATTTTCCGACAAGACCGATATGATAGAGATTCACGGGTTTGTTTTCAGACAGGAAAGCAGCCAGCCAGTTTCAATGGAGTGCTATTTTGGGTCAATCAACAAAAACTGCCAAACGCAAACCAGAATGGTTGAGAGTTAAAATTCCGGGTGGCGATACACACCACCGCATCAAAAAGAGCATGCGCAATAACAGCCTGCATACCGTCTGCGAAGAAGCGAGATGCCCCAATGTGGGTGAATGCTGGCGCAACGGAACGGCGACTCTGATGATTTTGGGCGACACCTGCACTAGAGGCTGCCGTTTTTGTTCCGTGAAATCCGGTCATCCGGGCGGCATCGTCGATCCCGGCGAGCCCGCGCGTTGCGCGGAAACCGTGGTTTCAATGAACTTGAATTATGTGGTCCTCACCTGTGTGGATCGCGATGACTTACCGGATGGCGGATCCGGCCAGTTTGCCCTGGTTATTCGTGCCATTAAAAAGGCCAAACCGGACTGCCTGATTGAAGTTCTCGTTTCCGATTATCAGGGCAGGAAACGCGATATTGTCACCATTCTCGATGAAAACCCCCATGTCTTTGCCCACAACATTGAAACCGTTGAAAGACTGACACCCACTGTCCGCGACAAAAGAGCCTCTTTTTTACAAAGCCTGTCCGTACTCAAAACAGCCAAACAGGCGAGACCCGATATATTGACCAAATCCAGTATCATGTTAGGGCTCGGAGAGTCCAGGGAAGAAGTTCTCGATGCCATGAGGAATCTGAAAGAAAACAAAGTGGATATCATCACCTTTGGGCAATACTTAAGACCCGGTATCAAGCAATTGGAAGTGGTGGAGTACATTCATCCCGACATGTTTGACTTCTATGCCGAACAAGCAAAAGCCATGGGTTTTCTGTATGTCGCATCCGGCCCCCTGGTTCGATCTTCATACAGGGCAGGCGAATTGTTTGTTGAAAAGGAGTTGAAAAAGCGAGCCTTTTCAGTTTGATCGAGTCATTGAATCAACCTCGAGACATGCAGACGCGCATGGAGAGCGGTTTGATTTTCAGGAAGAGATCAGCGCAATCCATATTTCGAGTTTCCCTTGGTTCGCATCGAAAGCAGATCGTTGCACCCGGACGACTGAAACAATGTGAAGATTCGGCCAGCAATTCTGCAACACGGCGTGACTGCCACAGAACAGTGACACAAGGACGTTAAACGGCATGAAATCGCTTACACGATTTTAACAATGCCACCACAACACATTCTAGTTGTTTTATATCTTATAATTAAAAACATCACTATTTCATCTTGAGTAATTTGGGTCTTATCAAAACGCAAGAAAACTGCTAAAATCGAGAATCTGGTAATGTATGCCAGAATGGAGATCTGTTCGTATTTAGATAATTCTACCTTTATCTCAATGAAATAATTCTGTGTTCCCGAACAATCTCCCAGTGAGGAGAGATTCAAAATATGGAACCCTCTATGATTCTTGTCGCAGTTGGGGCAATGGGTGGTCTTACAGTCACGTTGTCCCTTCTGTTGGTTATCGCCAACAAGAAACTGTACGTACACGAAGACCCACGAGTGGATGATGTTGAAGACATGCTGCCGCACGCCAATTGCGGTGCTTGTGGTTACCCGGGCTGCAGACCGTTTGCGGAAGCTCTGGTTGCCAATCAAACGACTCCCGGAAAATGCAGCGTCAGCACACCTGAAGGACTGGAAGAAATTGCTATTTACCTGGATGTCGAAGTGGGTGCTGGACAAAAGATGGTCGCAAGGCTTGCTTGTGCCGGTGGTAACAATGTTGCCCGCAACAAGGTTGACTACGAGGGCATGAGGACTTGTCGCGCAGCGGCTCTGGTGGCCGGAGGCGGCAAAAAATGCAGCTGGGGCTGTTTAGGCCTGGCGGACTGTATGGATGTCTGCGATTTTGACGCCATCCACATGAACAGCTTCTCCTTACCCGTCGTCAATGAAAGCAAATGTACAGCATGTAATGCCTGTGTTGTCGTTTGTCCCAAAGATTTATTTTCACTCCAGCCTGTTGAGAACAGGTTGTGGGTGGCTTGTAAAAACGAAGAAGAAGGCAATAAAGTCCTGGAAGACTGTCAAGTGGGGTGCACGGCATGTTCCAGGTGTGCATTCGATGCTCCCGAATCCCTGATCTCCATGAAGAAGAATCTTCCCGTTATTGATTATTCAAAGCCCCATAAGACAACCGTTCCCATTCAGAGGTGTCCTACTGGAGCAATAGTTTGGTTGGACGAGAAGCGCGGTCCTCAGAAAGGACCAGCAGCTGCAAAAATCTTGCGTCGCTCTCCCCTGCCCACCGATTTCAAATAAACTGAACCACAAAGGAAAAAGCTATGGCTAAAAATGAAAAAAATGTGAAATATCCAGGCACGCGAGTGGCAATGGATGGCAACACCGCGGTCATTATGTGCGAACGCGAGTCCACTGATGCGGCAGGAGCCTATCCCATTACGCCATCCACCCAAATGGGTGAATATTGGGCAGAGGAAGCCGCCAGGGGTCATCTGAACATTTCAGACCGCCCCTTGATTTTTATCGAACCCGAAGGCGAACACGCTGCTGCCGCGGTAACAGCCGGCCTTTCGATGACAGGCCTGCGTTCTTCCAACTTCTCCTCTGGCCAGGGTATTGCCTATATGCATGAGTCGCTTTACGCGGCTGTTGGTAAGCGCCTTACTTATGTGCTGAACATCGGTGCAAGAGCCATGACCAAATCCACCCTGAACGTTCACGCCGGACACGACGATTACCACTGTGTTGATGATACCGGTTTCTTCCAGCTCTTTGCCAAAAACGCGCAGCACGCGTGCGACCTGAACATCATCTGTCACCGCATCGCTGAAATGGCGTTAACTCCCGGCATCATCGCCCAGGACGGCTTCCTGACCACGCACTTAATCGAGTCGCTGATGATTCCCGAAAGAGAACTGATTGCCGAATACCTCGGCAAACCCGATGACATCATCGACACACCGACTCCAGCTCAGGAAATCATCTACGGCAAGACCCGACGCCGCATCCCTGAACTCTGGGATGTGGACAATCCCGTCATGGCCGGTATTGTTCAAAACCAGGATTCCTACATGCAAAGCGTCGCGGCACAGAGACCTTTCTTCTTCGATCACATCAAAGATCTCACCGATCAGGCCATGAAAGAGTTTACCGCATTAACCGGCAGACCCTATGCGCGCGTTGAAACATACAAAGTGGACGACGCGGATTACCTGATCATCGGTCAGGGCAGCGTCATCCCCAGTTCGGAAGCCATTGTGGACTACATCCGCGAGACCAGAGGCATTAAGGTCGGTGTGGTCAACATGATTATGTTCCGCCCCTTCCCTTCCGACCTGATCAGCAAGTTGGTCAAGGGCCGCAAAGGTGTTTGTGTTCTCGAGCGTCTGGATCAACCGCTTGCAGCCGACCTTCCCATGATGAAGGAAATCAGGGCCACCATCACAAAAGCACTTGAAAATGGTGCCGCTCAAGGTGAAAAGCCCTACGCAGATGTGGATGCCTATCATCAGGCTGATGCGCCCAAACTCTATTCCGGATCGTTTGGCATGGGCAGCCGCGACCTTCAACCTGAAGGCCTAATCGGCGCCATCGAGAACATGCTGCCCGAAGGGCCTCAAAAGAAGATGTTCTACCTTTCCATTGACTTCATCCGCGACAACCCCGCTTCTCCCAAACAGGAAATCTATCAGGATTCCATTGTTGAAAAATACCCGCATGTCAAAGAACTGGCTGTACACGGCTCTGAAAACCCCAACCTGATGCCCAAGAACAGCGTCACGGTTCGCTTCCACTCTGTTGGCGGCTGGGGTGCCATCACAACGGGTAAAAACCTGGCGATGACCCTGTTCGACCTGCTCGGCTTCCACATTAAGGCCAACCCCAAGTACGGTTCCGAAAAGAAAGGTCAGCCCACCACTTATTACCTGGCGGCAGCTCCTGAACCCATTCGCATCAACTGTGAATACTTTTATGTCGATGTGGTTCTCAGTCCTGACCCCAACGTTTTCAAGCACACCAACGCACTGGCCGGTTTGAAGAAAGGCGGAACCTTTATCATTCAAAGTGACAAAGAATCGCCTGCCGAAGTTTGGGCTTCCATTCCCAAGCAGTATCAGCAGTACATTCTGCTCAATGACATTAAAGTATTCTATATCGATGCCTTTAAAATTGCCCGCGAGGAAGCGTCCAATGTCGATCTGCAGTACAGAATGCAGGGTATTGCCTTCCAGGGCGCTTTCTTTGCCGCCTCCCACGTCATGGAAACAGCCAACCTCACAGAGGAAACACTGTTTGAAGCCATTGAAGACCAGTTACAGCACAAATTCGGTTCCAAAGGTGCCAGAGTCGTTGCAGATAACCTCCGGGTGGTTCAACGTGGTTTCCTGGAAATCACTGAACTAACCGAAAAACCGGAAGTTACAGAGGCAGCACAGCAGGCGGAACTCATTGAACCCAAACTTCCCGTTATGCTCAAAAACATGCCTGTCAGTGATGCCAGGATGACGGATATTCACCGTTTCTGGGAACAAACCGGTAACTTCTACCTGAGAGGAATGGGCAACGACAACTTAACCGATCCATTCATCGGACTGAGTGCCATGCCTGCCGTTTCAGCCGTTTTCAGAGATATGACCGGCATCCGTTTTGAACATCCGGAATGGAACCCGGAAAACTGCACCGGTTGCGGTAAGTGCTGGACGATTTGTCCCGACACAGCCATCCCGGGCCTGGTCAGTGACCTCAGCGGTGTCATTGAAACAACCGTCAAGCGCGTCAAGAGCCAGGGCAAAGAACTCGTTCACCTGCCAAAGGCATCCAGAGCCATGGAAACCAAACTGAGACACCTGATGACAGAAGGATCCAATAACGCGCCTGTCGCCCAAATGGTAGAACAAGCCGCTCAGGAGACCATTGAGAACAGCAAGCTTTCAGGCAGCGATCTGAAACTCCTCACGGAAGAATTTGATCTCTTCCTGAAAGAAATTTCCAATGTCAAGCTGTCAAATACGCGTCCCTTCTTCTCCGTTCTGGAAAAGCGAAACAAAAACGCCGGTGGTCTGCTTTCAATCACTGTCAATCCCTACACCTGCAAAGGCTGCATGGAATGCGTTCAAGTCTGTGGTGACGACGCTCTGAAAGCTGTCAAACAAACGGACGAAACCGTAGCGGAAATGCAAAAGGGTTGGGATTACTACCTGGATCTCCCCAACACACCGGACAAGTTCATCCGCATTGACGATCTGGAACAGGGCATTGGTGCCCTCGAGACCTTGCTGCTGGATAAAGGCGCCTACACAGCTGTAGCCAGTGGTGACGGTGCTTGTCTTGGTTGTTCCGAAAAAACAATTGTCAGACTCTTTGTGGCAACAGTTGAAGCGCTTATGCAGCCACGCGTCAAGAAACACGTCACTTACCTGGAAGACCTGATCAAAAGACTGGAACGCCACATTCAAATAAAACTGATTGAAGGCATGAATGTCTCTGAAATGGGTCAGGCTCTTGAAAACAGTCAAGACGAAGAATTGACCTTGTCCGGGCTGACCGCCAAAATCGATCAGCACTCCGGAACCCATACAATCGATCAGGATTGGCTGAGATGGGCAACTCAACTGGTCAAGAAGTTGAAGAACCTGAAATGGAAATACACCGATGGCATCACAGGCAAGGGTCGTTCTCACATGGGTATGACCAACTCAACCGGTTGTACTTCCGTTTGGGGCAGTACCTATCCCTTCAACCCCTATCCCTTCCCCTGGTCGAACCACCTCTTCCAGGACAGCCCCTCGCTTGCCATGGGTATTTTTGAAGGACACATGGCCAAAATGGCGGAGGGTTTTAAAGCGGTTCGCCAGGCTGAACTGGAACTCAAAGGCGGCTACAAGGCGGCTGAATACGATGAGTTTTTCAAATACTTCAACTGGCATCAGTTTACAGACGAAGAATACTATCTATGTCCTCCCGTAGTTTCACTTGGTGGCGATGGCGCCATGTACGATATCGGTTTCCAAAACCTCTCCAGAGCGCTCATGTCCGGCAAGCCCATCAAGATCATGGTACTCGATACTCAAGTGTACTCCAATACAGGTGGTCAGGCTTGTACCTCCGGCTTCATCGGTCAGGTTTCCGATATGGCTCAGTACGGAAAAGCCATTAAAGGTAAAGCGGAATTCAGAAAAGAAATCGGTTTAATCGGAATGGCTCACCGCACGAGTTACATCATGCAGGGTGTAACCTGTAACACATCTCACATGATTGAGGGCTTCATCGAAGGTTTAATGGCCAAACGACCCGCTCTGTTCAACCTGTACACCACCTGTCAACCCGAACACGGTGTGGCTGATGACGCGGGCGCGGTTCAAGCTAAATTGGCACTGGAATCCAGAGCCTATCCCATCTTCAAGTACAATCCCGATCTGGGTGATACGGCTGAGGAATGCTTCAACCTGGACGGCAACCCCGCCATTCACGAAGCATGGCCCACTTACAAACTGCAGTACATGGAAAACGGTTCCAAGAAAACCATGGAACTGCCCATGACCTTTGCCGATTTCGCCGTTACGGAAGCGCGCTTCAGAAAACACTTCAAGAAAGCACCTCACGATACCTGGAACAGCAGCATGGTTCCGCTGCACGAGTTCCTCGAAATGTCAGAAGAAGACCGCGATGGACTCTATCCGTTCCTGTGGGCTGTCGGTGCCAGAAACGAACTCACCAGACTGTTGGTAGACTACCCTATGGTTCAGTCCTGTGAAGAGCGTGCTCAATTCTGGACCATGCTGAAAGGAATCGCGGGTGTGAAGCCCGAAGTGGAAGAAACCAATCTGGAAGAGCAGATCCGGGCTGACGTTGTGGCGCGCATTTCCGCGGGTCTGATGGAACTGGCAGGCGGCAATACCGCAAATTTTAACCTGCCTGCTCCAGCAGCTCCATCTGCCGGAGCTACCGCAAACACACCGGCAGCAGATGCACCGGCAGCAGATGCCGAAGCAGCAGAGGCTGAAGCAGGCGACGATTACATGGCGCCCTGGCTGGACACGGAAGACTGCACAGGATGTGACGAGTGCATTCAGCTTAACCCCAAGATCTTTGAATACAACAGTGATGGGAAGGCCACCATTGCCGATCCGAATGCCGGGCCTTATCAGGATCTGGTGAAGGCGGCAGAGAAGTGTACCGCATCCGTCATTCACCCCGGACTTCCCGCCGATCACTCCGCCAAAGACATGGCCAAGTGGATTAAACGCGGAGAGAAGTTTAACGTTTAACCACATTCGGTGAAATTATGACTTCTCAAGTTTACGAAGCAACCAAAACCTTTTCTCACGGGGTTCACCCGCCGGAGTACAAAGACACCACCAAGGGGATACCCATCAGACGGTTCCCCTTTGCACCCATTATGCTGGTACCCCTGTCCCAACACATCGGGGCACCGGCAAGAGCGGTTGTCCGTGAAGGTCAGGAAGTGAGCCGTGGACAAATCATAGCCCGGGCAGGCGGCTTTGTCTCGGTGCCCATGCACGCACCGGCTACCGGAGTGGTTCGCAAAATCGCACCGGCCCCCAACGCCGCCGGCAACATGGTCCAAACCATCTTCATCGAGCCCTATCCGGGTTCCAGTCAACAAGTGGCCTACGGCTATGTTCACCCGGTGAAACTGGAAAACCCGCAGGAAATTATCAACGCGGTACAAAACGCGGGCATGGTCGGAATGGGCGGTGCCGCCTTCCCCACCCATGTCAAGCTGCAAGTTCCCAAGGATAAAACCGTCGATACGCTGGTCATCAACGGCGTTGAATGCGAACCTTACCTGACCACCGACCATCGGGTCATGCTGGAACAAAAGGAAACCATCTTCAAAGGAATTCAACTCCTGCTCAAAGCTTCCGGTGCCCAAAAAGCCATTGTCGGCATTGAAGCCAACAAGCCCGATGCCATTGCCGAAATGAAGAAGAGCGTTCCCGCCAACACGCCCATTGAAATTGAAGGCGTTAAGGTCAAGTACCCGCAGGGCGCGGAGAAGATGCTGATTAAAGCCCTGCTCAACCGCGAAGTGCCCTCGGGAGGACTGCCCTTTGACATCGGTGTACTGGTTTCCAATGTGGCAACCGCTTCTGAAATAGGTGAACTGGTCCCGTTAGGTCAGGGCATGATTGAACGCGTCATCACCATTACAGGGCCAGGAGTTGAAAAACCCGGCAACTACAAAATCCCCATGGGAACGACCTTGCGCTTTATTATGGATTATGTGGGTTTAAAAGACGAAGCGACGTCCATCATCCTGGGCGGACCCATGATGGGTTCTTCCATCAGCAGTCTGGATATTCCCATCACCAAAGGCGTTTCAGGCATTGTAGTTCTCACGGAACGGGAAACAGTCAACCTCAAGAAGGAAGAGTTCCCCTGTATTAAGTGCGGACACTGTCTTGAAGCCTGCCCTATTTTCCTGAACCCCTCCAAACTGGGTCTGCTGGCAAAGAAACGAGCCTATAAAACCATGGCAGACAGCTTCCATTTAATGGATTGCTTTGAATGCGGTTCGTGTTCGTTTGTATGCCCTTCCAACATTCCGCTGGTTCACCATTTCCGCGTCTCGAAAGGCATCCTCAGAGAGGAGAAGAAACACAAATGAGACAACCTCTGAAAATCACGACCTCACCTCATATTAAAACACCGCTCAGCACCCGGGACATTATGAAACACGTCTTGGGTGCGTTGATCCCGGTATCGCTTTGGGCCATTTACAGTTTCGGTCTGTCTGTTCTCTTCCTGCTGGTTCTATGCACCGCGGCAGCCGTTCTCACAGAACACGCCCTGTGTCTTTACGCTGGCAGGAAATCCACCATTAACGATTATTCAGCGGCCGTCACCGGTTTGTTACTGGGATTGACCCTGCCGCCCGGCTTCCCGCTGTGGATGGCCGTTTTAGGCGGAATAGTCGCCATCACACTGGGAAAACTCCTGTTTGGCGGCTTGGGCTTTAACGTCTTCAATCCCGCTTTAGTCGGCCGGGCCTTCCTGCAAGCGGCCTTTCCGGTTGCCATTACAACCTGGAACCAGCCGTTCTCTCCCGAACGGTTTTCATCGTTTTTTTCGTCGAGCATCGCTCTGCCCTTCCTTCAACCGGTTTACGATGCGGTTACCGCTGCCACACCGCTGGGCCTCTGGAAGTTCGACCATCAAATATCGGCAACAGGTGATCTGGTGATGGGTTTAACAGGCGGAAGCGCAGGTGAAACCAGTGCCGTTCTCATCCTGTTAGGCGGCATTTACCTGGCCTGTCGCAATATGCTGGACTGGAAGATTCCCGTCTCCATTCTGCTGACATCAGCCGTTCTGGCTGCCGTCCTGCACGCTGTCAATCCCGCTTACCCATCGGCCTTCTTCATGCTCTTCTCCGGCGGTCTGATGCTGGGCGCGGTATTCATGGCAACCGATATGGTCAGTTCTCCCGTTACCCCGCTCGGAACGCTGCTCTACGGCGCCCTGATTGGCATTTTAGTCATTGTAATCAGAGTTTGGGGCGGACTGCCCGAAGGCGTGATGTACAGTATTCTTCTGGGCAATGCCTGTGTGCCCATTTTTACCCGCTTCACTCAACCCCGAGTATTTGGAACGAAGAAAGGAGGTGCCAAATGAATCAGACACCTCAATTCAGTAATTTCAAAATGATCCGGGCCCTGGGCGGCGTTGGAATCCTTTGTGGACTCCTGATTGTCTTCACTTACCAACAAACCCTGCCGATCATTAAAAAGAAAAAAGCCATCGCTCTTGAGAACGCCATTTACAAGGTGCTCTCCGGCTCCACTTCCCGTGTGACGTTTCAAGTCATGGATAACGGCGACCTCAAAAAAATCGACGGAGAAGGCGAAGGAGCCAAACGGGTTTTCGCCGGTTTAAACGATCAGGGTGAGCTGGTGGGCTTCGCCATTGAAGCTCATGGAAACGGATTTCAGGATGTCATTAAAATTCTGTACGGCTATGATCCCGCAAAACAGGCCATTGTAGGTTTCCACGTGCTCGAGAGTAAGGAAACGCCGGGACTGGGCGATAAAATTGAAAAAAATGAACCCTTCCTGGCGAACTTCAAGGCTCTGGACGTGAGCCTGGCTTCTTCAGGCAAAGAACTGCAAAACCCCATCGAGCTCGTCAAGTCAGGCAAGAAAACCAACCCCTGGCAGATTGACGCCATCACAGGGGCAACCATTTCCTCGAAAGCCGTCAGCCAAATCCTGGGAAAGAGTGCCGCAGATTGGGTTCCCGAACTTCAAGCTCACCTCGAAACAGTCAAGGATCAAGTTCAATGAGTACGAAACAACCAATAACGGACACGGATACCTTCATCAAAGGGTTATGGAAAGAGAACCCCGTCTTTGTGCAAGTCCTCGGCATGTGCCCGGTGCTGGCTGTATCCAACTCCGTCACCAACGCCCTGGCCATGGGTCTTGCCACCACGTTTGTGCTAATCATGTCAAACATGCTGGTTTCCATCCTGAGAAATTTCATTCCCAAACAGGTGCGTATTGCCACTTACATTCTAATTATCGCAACCTTTGTCACGGTTGCAGAGTACCTGATTCAAGCCATCAGTCTGGAGATTCACAAAGCGCTGGGTGCCTTCATCGCGCTGATTGTCGTTAACTGCATGATACTGGGTAGAGCGGAAGCCTTTGCCTCTAAAAACGGCGTTAAAGCATCCATCATGGATGCCCTCGGCATGGGTTTGGGCTTCACCTTCGCGCTGTTCTGCCTGGGCTCTGTTCGTGAAATTCTGGGCAGCGGGACATTTCTGGGGATGCAGCTTTTCGCTGACTCCTTCCAGCCCTGGGTCATCATGATCCTGCCAGGCGGTGGATTCTTCACACTGGGAGCCTGGTTATTCTTCTTCAACTGGAGACGCGAACAAAAAGCCAGAAAAGGAGCCGCAGCATGAACGATTTATCACTTTCGTACATTTTTTTGAGTGCGTGCCTTATCAATAACTTTGTTTTGGCCTACTTTCTGGGTATCTGCCCCTTTCTGGGTGTCAGCGGCAAGCTGGCAACCGCCACCAGAATGGGAGCGGCAGTGACATTTGTCATGCTGGTCAGCTCCACCTGTGCCTACGGTCTTCACAAACTTCTGGTTGCTATCGACGCTCAGTTTCTACAACTTATTTCGTACATTGTCGTCATTGCATCGACGGTTCAACTGGTGGAAATGGTCATTAAAAAATACAGCCCCGCCCTTTTCAAGGCGCTGGGTATTTTTCTGCCTCTGATTACAACGAACTGCGCCATCCTGGGCCTGGCTCTCTTCCAAACCAGTAAGGGTTTCCATTTCGCACAATGCCTGGTCTACGCCTTGGGAGCCGGTGCCGGATTCACCCTGGCGCTTGTGCTCATGGCCGGTCTGCGCGAGGAACTCGATTTGGCCAATATTCCGTCTCTGGTGAAAGGAACCGCGGTTACGTTGATGGTTGCCGGTATCCTTTCGCTGGCTTTTATGGGTTTTGCAGGATTGGGAGGAAGCTGAGGTGACTTCCTACCTGATGGCAATCGGCATCCTTGTCGGCATGATGATTATCTGGGGACTTGTTCAGATACTCTGGATGAAGTCCTTCCCCGAATATCGATCCGATGTGGATGCCCTGGCTCTCAGGGAAGACTGCCATGGTTGTGAAAACAAGGAGTCTTGTCATTCCCACGGCCATGAAAACGAACATCAAAAGAGCATGGTTGTTTAGGTTGTCCGGGCTGTCAGCCTGCAGGAAACCCTTTTATATGATGTGAGACTCGTTGTGGAACAATCAGCCTGATTTTGTTCTGCACACGTTTATCCAGAATGGGTCTTGCTCTCGTTGTAACACCCAATTAACCTGAAATCACGGGTTGTTTCCTCCAGATGGCCGAGAATGGCCTGAACGTGATCGTCTTTTTCCGAACCTTCAAAGTCTAAAAAGAAGACGTACTTGCCGAATTGGTTGGGAATGGATTCAATGCGCGTTAAGTTGACTTTCCTGGAAGCAAACATCTGAAGCACGGAGTAAAGCGAACCCGCCTTGTTTTCAGTGGAAAAAATAATGGAACATTTCTGGCCGTTCGTGTCTATTTTTTGTTTGGAGAGAATCAGGAAGCGTGTTCGATTGGTCTCAAAATCTTCTATGCCCTCCTGCAGTACATTCAGGTGGTAGAGATCACCAGCCCATCTGGAAGCTATCGCCGCCATGGACTTGGTACCCCGTTCCATGAGCATCCGGGCCGAGCCTGCCGTATCAAAATAGGCAACCGGCTCGTAATCTCTTTTATTGATGAAGTGCCGGCATTGCGTCAAGGCCTGGGAGTGGGAGTAAACTTTGCGAATGGTCTTCTCATTGGCGCTTTCCAAAGCCAGCAGGCAGTGTTCGATGGGTATTTCAATGGCGCCTACAATGTGCAGATCGGTGTGAATCATGAGATCATTGACCTCACCCACAACGCCGCCCAGCGTATTCTCAACGGGCACGATTCCCAAATCGTAAATTCCCCTCTGAACCCCTTCAAACACGTTGGAAAAGCGCTCACAGGCAATGGTAGCCAGATCCGCATTCCAGCTATGAGCGGCCACCTCACTGTAGGCTCCGTGTTCACCCTGAAAGGCAATGAGTTTTAGACCGCGTTCCTGGTTGCGTTTACTCTCGGCAAACATCGTCTCGTAAATTTGTTCCAGAAAATCAGCACGCAGCAGAATGTTCGTTGAGTCTTTCAACTTTTCAAGGATCTGTTTTTCCCTTTTGGGGTCAAATATTTTCTTCTTGAGTTTGCGGGCGATGACAACCTGTTCCATCCTTGAAGTCAATAATTGCAGTATTTTGGAATCAATTAGATCGATCTGCTCTCTGACATTCTTTAATTTCATATTTACCTCGATTTTCCCTGTCACTTGATCAAAACACTATAGTAGCTAATTTGAGCGATAAAATCATTGATTTAAAAAAACAACACGCTGAAGCTCATGCTAATTGATAAAAATAAACGCCTTCATCGAAAAAAATAACGAGCGTTTTCCCCTGGTTGAAAAAACGCATGCGTCTGATGCTTTTCTGCATATCCACCCTTGCTGATCAGGGTTTTTCGGGTATTGCGTTTCCAAAAACAAAATAATTGCTATAGATTAAAACGAACGTTAAAGATAAGATAATTATCGATACATGAGAATCTCCGTTGTAATAGTCTACACAAATACACAATGGCTTCTTCTTTAGATGTTCAGCGCATACTATACTTTATTGACAAATCTCATGATTCTCTTTTTGGGGATTGAACGTGAACCAATTTATTACCGGCATATCGGATATTCTCTTAATAACCTCACAATCG
>PDUC01000080.1 GCA_002747255.1 Acidobacteriota bacterium
AACCTGCATTATTTTGCCGGGACCAATCATGAGAGCACTGTTGAACACCTTATCGGCCGCTTTTTCGGCAAATCCGGTGACGATATGAAGCGATCGCTCTTGGCAAAAACGTTTTAAGCTTTCGACCGTGGGGGAATCATTCACCTCTTCGGCCAAATGCAGTAACTCCTCCCGATCCCTAAAATAATAGCCGGTAAAGGGAAGCTCGGGTAGGACCACGATATCCGCCATGACATCGGTTAAGGCGGATAAGACCTGCCCAAGATTGCTTTGGATTGCCCCAAAGTTCGGATTAAATTGGAAATAACCAATTTTAAACATGAAAAGCCCTTCCGCGAAAACCGTTCAAAGAGATCCTGCCATAACCTGCTTGCGATTGATTAACATGTTTTCGCTTGTTTTTGGAATGGCCTTTTTACGGCCCAAAGAAGTAAGGGGATGAAAATAGCCTCGGGTACGCAGATCCCGGCGTAGCCCAGCCCGATGGATGATCGCCGCTATTCGCGCCACCCGTTTTAACCAAATAAGACCTTCGCTTTGCACATAAAAAGCTTGTTTTTTTTCCTTTGGCATGTCAGGGTCGCCCTTAATAGAGTAAAAAAAGTTAATTTCATCCGTGGTGTCCATGCGATTTCAAGTATTCGAAAAGACTGACGTTGGGCGTGTCAGGAAACGGAACGAAGATTCTCTCGGAAAAAGCCAGAATAAAAAGTTAGATGGTTACATATTCTGCGTGGCTGACGGGATGGGTGGTTACGGGCTGGGCGATGTGGCTAGTCGAATCGTTGTGGAGGGTATTTGTGCGGATTTTTCTGCAACCACTGAAATGGACAAACCCGTCAGGGAGTGGGTCATCTTTTTGTTCAATCGGGCTGAAAAGCGTCTTCAGCGGTATCGTCAAAAAAACGATATTGACCGCTTTGGTACCACCTTGGCGATCATTATTTTTATGCAAGATATCACCATTTGCGCCAATGTGGGTGATACCCGGATCTACTCGCTGGACGATCGTTCCCTAATTCAGGAAAGCCACGATCACACCCTGGTCAACCAATTGGTTCAAGCCGGGCGAATCACGCCCGAAGAGGCCCACGCCCACCCCAATCGTCATATGTTGACCTTGGCCTTGACCGGGGAAAGAAAAAGCCTTGAGCCCTATGTCTCCATTTGGCCGTTTGATCCTGACCGAACCTATGTGATTGCCAGCGACGGTCTCTATAATATGGTGGAAGAGACCTTTTTATTGAAAGCCTTGACCCGAAACTCTCTTGATGAGGGCGCTGAGTCCCTGTTCAAAGCCGCCATGGAAAACGGGGCCACCGATAATATCACGTTTCAAGTCATCAAACCTTTAAAAGAATAACCCGCCTCGAACAATGCCGCC
>PDUC01000081.1 GCA_002747255.1 Acidobacteriota bacterium
GAGCATCAGGATACCAAAGAGCTCTTTGGGCAAGTGCAGCTATTGGTTCGCAATGCAGGTTTACGGCCACAGACAGCACGTCTTAATCCGGAAAAATTGCATGAATTGCAAGCCAAATTGCCAGTTATTGTTGAATTGCGAGGGGGGCAGTATCAGATTCTTTCCTCCTTTCAAACGACAGCTGATGGTCAGATAACCCATATCAATCTTGTTTATCCTGGAGTTGAAGAAGAAGTCGTTGAAATAACTCTGGATACTTTTCTTCAAACCTGGAGAGGGGGGATCTTCTTTTTTGAACGGGTCAATACCGCTCTTATCTGTTTCTCTTTAATAGCCCAGGAACATAAAATAGAGCTGACCCGTGACCGCCTAACCCATGAATATGGGTTGGACAGTAATGAAATTAAGCAGGAAACTTTGCTGAAAATTGCCAGAGATCATGACCTTAAAGCCCGGCATCTCAACTTTGACTGGCGGACACTGAATAAGTTGAAACAGGCTTTTCCGGCAATCGCCCGTTTAAAGAACGGTCGCCATGTGATTGTTGTCGGTGTTGGCAAAAACAAGGACGGTGAGGAGCTTGTTGGCATCTATAATCCCCTTGAAGGCGGTCATGCCCGCTTGAACCAGAAAGAATTTGAGGAAATCTGGTCGGGTGAGATATATCTGTTTAAACGTCACTATAAACTTGGCGATGAAAACCAGCCATTTTCCCTGCGCTGGTTTATTCCAGAGTTTCTCCGCCAGAAGACCACTTTCTTCGATGTGGCTCTTGCCGTTCTTTTTATCAATTTTATTGCCCTTATCACGCCGATATTCTTTCAGATCATTATTGATAAGGTGCTGGTCAACCAGGCGTTTACCACCCTGCATGCTCTGGGGATTGGCATGATTGCGGCGCTGCTGGTCAACGCTGGTCTTGATTTCCTGCGTGATTTTCTGCTACTCCATGCCACCAACAAGATAGATATGCGGATTACCGCCAAGACATTTCGTCATATGCTCTATCTGCCCCTTGATTTTTTTGAACGGATCACCGCCGGGGTACTTACCCAGCATATGCAGCAGACCTCAAAGATCAGAGGCTTTCTTTCCGGCAGCGTTTTTCTTACCATGCTGGAAGCGACATCTCTTTTTGTTTTTCTCCCCTTTCTCTTTTTTTACAGTACTTCCCTTACCGCCATCGTGCTTGTCTGTACCGCGTTGATTACTTTGGTTATTGCGCTGTTGATGCGCCCGTTCAAGCGGCGGCTTAACGGTCTTTATATGGCGGAGGGAAACCGTCAGGCAATGCTGGTGGAGACGATTAACGGTATGCCGACAGTCAAGGCAATGGCCATTGAGCCC
>PDUC01000058.1 GCA_002747255.1 Acidobacteriota bacterium
ACATTGCCATGCGCCTTTCCAAAGGTGGAAGCCAATGTACACACTAAGAAAAAGCTGAATAAAATCCGTAAATAATTGATTTTAGGCCAATTATTTCTTGCTTTTCATAAAAATTCTACGAAAGATCCGTTTTAACCACGAATGAACACGAATACACACGAATGTTCTAATGGACAGATTTATTTTCATTTCAGTTTGGAATGCTAAAAAAATATGAATAGCTTTACTTGTAGGTTTTATATTTTCATATAGATAGTGCATTCAATTTAAAAATTGGTGTGCATTCGTGGTTTCTCTTTCAAAAAATACGGCATCTGTTTAACAAGGGTCGCAAATGAATGCCGATTTTTTTCTGATCGAGAATTTATAAGAAGGTTGCTTTCCAAAACAGAAGAAATTCTTCAGGCGTTACAATTTGCAATTCTTTTTTATGGGCTGAAATATAGTCTTTTTTGTTTCTCGTTATGAGAAAGGAAATTTGATGGTGTTTTGCCGTATAAAATTGAACGGCATCTTCAAAATCTGTAAAAGAGGAATGAAGAGCGAGCGTGATAATTTGCTCATCTACCGAAAGAATGTTGATAAATGAGACAAGCTGACGGAGATAAGTCAGTGCGACATCACGGGAATGCTGTTTTCTGATAATGTAAAACAGATTTGAAAAGTTCAGAGAAGAAGTGTAACCCGTCACCTGCTGCTGTTCGACGAGTGTTAAAACTCTGGCAGAATGTTGATAAAAGGGAACTCTCTTTGCAAAAACATCCAAAAACACATTGGCATCGAAAAAAACACGGATCATTTTGAATACTTCTCTGTTAGAAAGTCAGCATAAGACTCCTTACTTTCATCTGTGTTACGCAGATCAAGTATTCCAGACATTTGCTGGATGGTTGAAGAAATTTCAGATAATTCCGAATTTTCCTTTTGACTTTTGGTGAGAAAGAGAAAGTATTGCTCAACCAAAGCAGAGAGGCTTTTTTGCTTTTGCTGTGCATAGGCTTTTGCCTCTTCGATGACTTGCTTATCAAGCCTGAGTGTTAATTTCGTATTCATGTCTCCATCTCTTTCATTAAAAAACTACACGTATAAATATGCAGTAATATGTACGTATAGTCAAGGGCTTTTACCGAAAGAGAGGAGCCACGCGCATCTTTGCATCTGTGCTGTTAAATTTATTTGTAACCACGAATGAACACGAATACACACGAATGATCTAATGGGCAGATTTATTTTCATTTCAGTTTGGAATGCTAAAAAAATATGAACAGCTTTACTTGTAGGTCTTATATTTTCATATACATGGTGCATTAAATTAAAAAATTGGTGTTCATTCGTGTGCATTTGTGGTTTCTTCTTTGAAAAACCGGTTTACGAAGATCAGGCAGAGTCATCTTTTGATACCTGCCCTTAGAATCCTTTTTTTAACCACGAATGAACACGAATACACACGAATGATCTAATGGGCAGATTTATTTTTCAGTCCATTTTGGAATGCTAATAAAACATGAACAGGTTTACTTGTAGGTCTTATATTTTCAAGTACATGGTGCATTCAATTTGAAAATTGGTGTTCATTCGTGTTCATTCGTGGTTTCTCCTTTTAAAAAAGAAAATGTTCCAATGTAAATAAACCTGACTGTTGCGGCCTGTCCTCATTCAGAAAGTGTTCTTCCGCATTGAGATGAATCTCTCTTATAATAAGACCCACTCTGCTGCATATAACCCGAGAGGTGCAGTTTGTTGGTAACCGCGTTTTTCGGATTTTATGAGAGAAATACAGAAAGGGACCGTCATGAACACATTTTGGAACAACCCTCTGAACATTGTCCTGCTCGAACCGGAGATTCCAGGTAACACAGGTACCATTGGCCGGCTGTGTGTAGGGTGCAAAGCCTCGCTTACGCTCATTGAACCGCTGGGCTTTTCGCTGGATGACAAGTACCTGCGAAGAGCGGGTCTCGATTATTGGCCGAAGCTGAAGCTGAACGTGCTGCCCGACTGGGAACACTTTATCAGTCAGATTCCCGCTGCCAGCCGGCTCTTCTACTGTTCCACCAAAGCCAAACAGCTCTATACCGAGCCAAACTATCAACATGGCGATTTCCTGGTGTTTGGAAAAGAGACCAAAGGCCTGCCGGAACCGCTTATTTTCAACAATCCCGACAGGGCTGTCAAAATTCCCATGACACCCGATATTCGCAGCATGAACCTGGCTATTGCAGTGGGTATTGTCACCTATGAAGCCATCAGACAATTGGGTCTTGAATTATGAAAACGCGTTTGTTTATAAGCGGAAAGAGTAAAGGCGGGTTTGTTTCAGCCTCGGGCAGTGTGTTCACCCTTGTTCTCGCTCTGTTGATGGTGGCCGTTTCCTCGTGTGCCAACAGGGAAGGCTCTGTTCAGCAAGTCCACCAGGCTCAATATCACCAAATAGGCAAGATCACCAAACAGGCTCATCTCTATCAGGCTGGAACTCACACAGTGGAACTCAGTCAAAAGGGTTTGACAGTCTTTTATGTCGGCAATCCCGATCCCGATCAAGCAGTGGAAGTCCGGTTTAACGGTCAAACCAATCAGACGATAGCGCCCAATCAGTGGACTATTGTGAAAATGGAAACGGCAGATGGCGTGCTCTCTTTTCATACCTCCGCACCGGTTGCCATCAGCACAGCCTGTTTTCCCGGCCGCGCGCAAAGCAAACGCAAGAACATGCTCCTCATTTCCATTGATACCTTGCGGCAGGACTTCTTTAACGAGCAGAACATGCCGCTGTGTTACAACTTCTTCCGGGAAGGCAGCCTTTTTACCCACGCCTATTCTCCCGTTCCCTGGACTTTGCCCGCCCATACCTCGCTTTTGACATCTCTTTTCCCCTCCCATCACGGAGTCAGGAAACCGGAACACAAACTCTCACCTGAAATAGACACTCTTGCTAAAGAACTATCTCAATTGGGCTACTACAACCTGGCCATTACAGAGGGCAATTACCTGGATCCCATGTACGGTTTGGCATCGGGTTTTCACTCCTATCTTTCCGATCCTCCCCAACTGGATTCCGATGACCCGCAGCTGGCTTCCAAACTGAAAACAAATATCGCCAGACTGGAAGACACGCTCAAGGCCGATGTCTTCAATGGCAGCATCCCTCTTTTCGTGTTCTTTCACACCTACGAAGTTCATTGCCCTTTCCTGCCCAGGGGAAGTACAACCGATCCCGAACATCTGGGCAGTACCAAGTGGCTGCTGGAACATGAAATCAGCGGTTTCAGTCAGGATGATTTGAAGAAACTGAGGGAACTCTACGGCAGTGAAGTGCAGTATACAGACCGGGTTCTTTACAACGCCATTGCCAGGCTGGATCCCGAAAAGTGGATCATTGTTCTCACGAGCGATCACGGAGAAGAGTTTGGTGAACACGGTGGTCTTCTGCATGCCGATACTCTTTTCGAGGAGGTCCTGAGAGTGCCCCTGGCCATCGAGGGCCCGGGTATTTCAAAGCAGCAGGTCTCCCATTCGGTTTCAATTATGGATATCGCACCGACTCTTCTGAATCTGATGGGTGGCGTTGTGCCGGAATCATGGCAGGGACTCGATCTCTTCAACCTGCCGGAAGATATCAATGAATACAACCGCACACTCTTCAGCGAAACCTTTTTCCTGGGTCCGCATATCCCGAGCAAAGACCCATGCATTCTGGCAGTAACCAGCAGCCCGGATAAATTCATCCAAAAAAGGAATTTCGGAGAAGAACAATACTGGTTCTTTAACCTGGATCACGATCCCGAGGAAAAGCAGAACCTGTTACCCCTGCAGCCGGATTCCGCGGATCGGCTGAAACCCCTGCTCCAACCCTATTTAAGCAACCAGCGCGAAGCCATGCCGGCGGGCGATTTGAGTGATGAGCAGATAAAGACCATGAAGAGTCTCGGATACCTGGATTGAGCTGGACGGCATGGCGATATGAACAAGCTGCCTCCTTCTTTCTACGTGCAACCAACGGTTCAGGCAGCTCAAGCACTGCTTGGGAAGCAACTGGTTCGCACTTTTCCGGATGGTCGGAAAATCATCGTGAGAATCACAGAAACCGAAGCCTATCATCAGTTTGGCGATCGGGCCAGCCACAGTTATAACGGTTTGACAAAGCGCAACGCCGCCATGTTTGAAACAGGTGGCATTGCCTATGTCTACCTTATCTACGGAATCCATCACTGCCTGAACGTGGTGACTGAAAAGAAACACACCGGAGCGGCTGTTCTCATCAGAGCCGCTGAACCGGTGGAAGGTCTGGATCTGATTCGGACCCATCGGAACCATGCCTCATCGCTGATGGACGGCCCCGGAAAATTGACCATGGCTCTAAAAATCGACCGATCCTTGAATTTTCACCGCCTCGATGAACCGCCCCTGCAACTCCTGGATGGTTCTCCTACCCGGGCTGAACAGGTGACAACCACCACCCGAATAGGTATCTCCAAAAGCAAAGACCTGCCCTGGCGGTTCTTGTTGAGTAGATGACAGGTTTACCAGGCTATTTTCACACCACAGCAAACGCGGAAGCGTTTTTTCTGTGAGGGATTTTCACCTTCGGGATGCTATCAACCCGCAGGAATCGCTTTATAAGAAAGGGACTTCTTCAGTTTGTCGGCGAGAGTTCAAAAGACTTGCGATAAAACCAGCTTATAAGAGCAGCCAGGAGGCGATGGTGAAATAAACGAGGATGCCGAAAACGTCGATGGAGGTGGTTACCAGCGGCCCTGTGGCAATGGCGGGATCGATGTGAATTCTGTCGAGAATAATTGGGCAAAGTGTGCCAATCACAGCTGCTACCATCATGGAACTGAACACGCCCAGTCCGATTACCAGCGCCAATTTCGTTTCGTGCACCTCGGACTGCGCGATGATACCGGTTTTCAGGAGCAGGAAGACGGCCAAGGTGAGCAGAGCTCCGTAGAGGATACCCAGACTCAGAGCCACGCGAAGTTCCCTTGAAATGACTGACCACAGGTCGTGGGGGTCGATCAAGCGGGTTGCCAACCCTCTTACAACCAGAATGGAAGATTGTGTGCCGATATTGCCGCCCATACCCATGACAATGGGAATGAAACCGGCGAGGATGACCACTTTCTCGAGAGCGGACTCAAACTGACCTGTGATGTAGAAGGCAAACATGCCGCCAAACCAAGACGCCAACAGCCAGGGCCATCTGATTTTGACATTGGCGAGAATGGAACCGGATTGCACACTGTCCACATCGCCGTGGGCACCGGCCATTTTCAACATGTCCTCGGTGGCTTCTTCCTTGATGATGTCAATAACATCGTCGACGGTGACGATGCCTTGCATGCGTCCCACGTCATCGACTACAGGGATGGCGATTAAATTGTAGCGGGCGACTTTTCGGGCTACGTCTTCCTGGTCGGCATCGGTATTGATGGTGATGACTTCCGGCTCCATAATGTCGCGAATTAAAGTGTCAGGCGAAACAAGCAGCAGTTGTCGTAAACTGGCGACACCGACTAGGCGACCCTCATCGGAAACGACATAAATATAGTAAAAGATTTCCACGTCCTTGTTCTTTTGAAGGGCCTTGATGGCTTCCTTGACGGTTGTCTCGGGGTGAAGAGCGAAGAAATCCGGAACCATGATACGACCGGCGGTTTCTTCCTGGTAGTCGAGACGTTCCTCAACCTCCTGCTGTTCAATATCTTCCATTTCTTTTAAAACAGCTTCTCTCAATTCGTCGGGGAACCGGTCCAGGATTTGGGCGGCATCATCGGAGTACATCTCTTGCAGGAGCAGGGAAATAACCTTGGGGCTCAAATTTTCAAGTATTTCAACGGAAACATCGGGTTGAGCTTCTTTGAGCACTTCTGCCGTAAATTCAAGGTTGTCCTTAATGAGTGAAAAGACCTTGTCGACTTCCGATCTTTTCAGGTGACCCAGAATTAAAGCGAGGTCAGCGGGGTGGATTTTGTCCAGTACCTTGACCAGCTTTTGATCAGAAGATCGAGCGACAAATGTTTTAATTGATTGCAAGAGCAATCGGCTTTTATTCCCCAGCATATTACCAATCTCCCGGCTTCATTCAATCAGAGTCACACACATGATTGTTGGTGCGCCATGCCTCTTCTTTGAGACCAACAGACCTTTATAGCACATTTTCAGAGTTATCTGTGGTTGAAAAATAAAGTACAGGAGACAGGAGAACCCTGGAGTCGTGAAAAACCCTGTTTGGGTTCATGGTCGGGATTTCAGTTGTGAAAACAGTTGATCAGACTGTTCAAAGATTGATTGTAAAAGGTATACGCTATAAAAGGACAAGGTGTTACTCGGCGTATTTTTCCAGCCAGTCCATGTTGTATTCGTAGGCTTGTCCTGAAGTGAAGTGCTGATAGACTGAAAAGGGGAAGTTTTGAATGTTCTTGGAAAGTGCTCTAAAAATCAGCATTTTGTATTTGTCTTTCTCACCTTTATTGAGAGCATTTTTTACGTAGATGTCCATAATTTCTTCTTGTACTTCCCGGTTAAGGTTGAAGAAACCAAAGCTGCGTACCAGTTCGTGGTTAATTCCTCTATGGGTTCCATCTGAGACAAATAAATCTTCGGGGTTGAGATCGCGTAGCATGTTCCCTCCACAAATAGACATGTCCACTACTCCCATCGGTAATATGACGCGTTTTAATAAGTCTTTTTATAAAAAAAACAGTGTATCAGCAAAACTGAAGCGGGTGATATTCTGGAATGATTCCCAATTCCCTGCTGTAGGTATAAAACCGATTCAGGCTTTCCAGCTCTTGTTCACCCATTTGGTAGTGTATGTTTTGAGTCAGATAGGTGTGAATTTCCTCGCCAGTCATTCCGTACTGCTTTTCAAGATCGGGAAGACGGGAAACGAGATGATCCTGTCCGTATTGAGCGGCCTGCCTGCACCGTTCCGAGATGCCGTATTCAGCCCCTTTTTGGTTCATGACCCAGAAGGCAAACACAAAAGGCAGACCCGTCTCCCCATGCCAGAGTTCGGCCAGGTCAAGAGACTGATAACCGTGGTCTTCCTGCCTGAGAGCGGCATCGCCGATGACGAGAGCCGCGTCGGCGAACTCGAGCATCTGTTCGAGTTCGGGAACCATGGTCATGACCTTTGGAACGCGGCCGCATTTTCTTTTAAATAGCAGTTTGCAAAGCGCAATGGAGGAACGGGAAAAGCGGTCGAGAGCGATGAACTCTATGTCTTTAAATTCCTTCTTGGTAATAATGACCACCGAGCGAACTTTTTTCCGCGAGGCGATACACACTCCCGAAGCGACTTTCAAGTTGGGAATTCTCTGATATTCAATGGAGGAAATAAGACCGGCATCGGCCTTGCCGGAGGCTAAGTTATCTGCACATTGAGAGGGAAAATCGTAGATTAACTCAAGATCCTGACTGCATACGCCCTCTTTGAAAGCCATGTTGAGGGGAGCGGCATTTAAGTAATCGATAATAGAGATGCGCATTGCGTGCTTCATGACTCTATCATACCTTATTTGGATGGTAAAAGACATCAGGATCTGGCTACTGATTCGATGATATTGCTGTTATTCGCGAGTTGGAAGATGCTGTTTTGTGTTGGTTTTCTGGAATCCGTGCTCGTTTGGCAAAAAATGAACGTTTTTGTGGCATATGGAATGGTGTATGATTTCAGCAGCATAAATGGAAAACAGCGGTTGCGTGATTGCAAAAGAGGAGGAACCATGTCGAAACAACAAAAGCCCGTCGTTTTAGTGACAGGAGCAGTGGGAGCCATAGGGTATGCCATTTCCAGGCAGCTTGCAGAGCGGGGTTACTGCGTTCACATGGCGGCCCGCAATCAGCGTGTCGCTGAAAAAATGGTGGAGGACCTGGTTGCGGTTACAGGCAATCAATCCATTCAATTGGAGTTGGTCGATCTTTCCGTTGGCTCGTCCATTGAAGAGCTGGCTGACCGCTGGCGCGGTCCCTTGCATTGTCTGATCAACAATGCCGCCACAACGCCCAGGAGTCGAACACGGAGTCCAGAGGGCCTGGAATTGCAATTTGCAACCAATATTCTGGGTTATGTTCGCATGATGTTGGCTTTTGAAGAGGTGCTCAAACAATCCAGCCCGGCCAGGGTGGTCAATGTGGCCAGCTATTGGGCAGGTGATCTGGATCTCGATGATTTGCAATTTACAAAAAGAGCCTACGACAACGATCGCGCCTACCGTCAGTCCAAGCAGGCCGACCGCATGTTGTCGGTTGCCTTTGCCGAGCGCTGGCGTGGTCAGGGCATTTCGGTCAATGCCTGCCATCCCGGCGATGTGCCTTCCAAATTGGCGAGGAACCTTGGGTTCGGAGGTCACCAGACACCCGATAGCGGCGCGGCGACTCCCGTGTGGCTGGCAACAGAACCGGTTGGTTTGAATCGCACGGGCATGTACTTTGAGGATCAAAAAGAGAAAAGATGTCAATTCAGCCGCGATAAAGAGGCCTGCATGGCGCTTTATGAACACTGCCTGACTTTTGTCTGATCTTCCCAATTCAATTAAAATTGACAGAAACGATTTTGGAGCAGCCGTTTTCTTCCATGGTGACGCCAAAGAGCGACGATGCGATGGACATGGTGGATTTGTGGTGGGTAATCATGATGAATTGCGTTTGTTGGGCCATTTCCTCGAGTTTCTTCGTCAGCCTCACCACATTGGCCTCGTCAAGCGGTGCGTCCACTTCATCTAACAGGCAGAAGGGAGAGGGTTTATACTCAAAGATCGAGAAGAGCAGAGCGGTGGCGGTCAGCGCTTTTTCCCCGCCGGACATGAGCATAGCGTTTTGGAGCTTCTTGCCCGGAGGCTGGATAATCATGTCGATTCCGGAGTCGAGTACATGGTCTTCGTCGAGCAGTTCCAGTCGGGCGTTGCCGCCGCCAAACAAGGTCACGAAATTACGCTGGAAAATGTGATTGATTTCCTCAAAGGCTTCCTTGAAGCGGCTGATGGATTCTTTGTTCAGTTTCTTGATGGTAGATCGGATTTCGGCGATGGAGTCCACAAGGTCTTTCTGTTGATTGATCAGGAAAGCGTAGCGTTCCTCAACCTCATCGTACTCCTCAACGGCCAGTAAATTCACGGTCCCGAGTTCACTGAGTTTGCGCTTAATATCGGTGCGTTCAGCTTTTTGAACTTCTATGGTCTCTTCCGCGAGCAGATCATCGGGGTTGACGGCGCAGTAGGGTTCATTTTGACTTAACGTGTAACTCTCTTTCAAATGCTTCAATTCACTGTGGATACGAGCCTGTTCAAGCTCAAACCGCCCTTGTTTGGCGCGCATGTCGTCTCTCATGTCCCGCTGGTTGTTGACCTGTTTGTCGCGGGCTTCGATATCTGAGCGATTTTGCTGCAGGTTGGATTCCATGGTCGATGAGTGGTGCTCTTCAGCCTGAAACTTCTTCTGATGATTGCTGAGTTGTGATTCGTGATCAAGGAGTGAAGTCTGAAAATCAACCAGCTCTTTTTGAATGGTTTTCAGTTGCTGAGCCCGTGCCTGCTCGTTGCTTTTCTGTGCCTTCAGCAGGTGTTCCAGCTGCTGGTATTCCTCTTGTATTCGGTGTTTGAGAATGCCGGCCGCATCGATTTTTTCTTTCAGGCGGGCTTCCAGGTTGAAGTGTTCCTGGACGTGTTCCCTCATGGTTCGAGTTGTCTCCAGTTGGGCGGACATATCCGCTTCCAGCAAGCCGATGGCTTCGTTGAGAGACTGCCGTTCTTTGGTGATGGAGTTGTTTCGGGTTTGAATTTGTTTTTGGCTTTCCAGAAGTTGAACGGCTCTTCTTTCATCGCGTTCTCTTCTCGCGTTTAATTGAACCAGCATGTTGTCAAGGTGTTCCCGCCGGGTTTGGACTTGATCCAATTGGGATTTCAGACTGGAACAGGCTTCCACAACCTCTTTCAGTTGCTTTTCTTCAGTCGTTACCCGATCGTTTATTTGCTGAAGTTGGTTCGCCCGGAAGAGGTTCTGATTGCCGGGAGAGGCAATGGTTAAATGGGGAAATTGAACGGCTGTTTGTTGTAAAAGGCCGGTGTCTTCTTTTTCTTGGACAGGCAGAATAATGCAGTTGGCCAGCAGAGAGCGGATGGTTTGCTGTAAATTTTTTCTGCGTGGACTCTCTTTGACGACTTTCAGGAGTTGATTGACCGGGATGGCCCCTTCGGGTCGTGACGGATTGGCTGGTTCTTGCGGTGCCTTTCGCAGATCCAATACCAGAACCCTCTTTTTCCGCATCAGCGGAAGGAGCAGGTTTTCATCTTCATCCGAAGTTAACAGGAAGGCCTGAGCAAGGTCTCCCAGCAGCATTTCAATTTCCGTATCGTACTGGTGGTCGGAATCCAGGAAATCACGCAAGACGGGTATGTTCCCCTTGGTCTTTTTGATAACCCATCGAACCGAGTCACTTAAGTCCTGGCGTTGCCTGTAGAGATTTTCAAGGTTGCCCAGCTGATTGCCGATTCGGTGGACTTGCTTTTCCAGGTCGGTGTGATGACTGCGAATTTGGGATTGACTTTCTTTCAGCTTGCGGAGGGCTTGTTCGCTTTTGGTACTGAATACCTGTTTTTCTGAGAGCTTTGCCTGGGTTTGTCGCTGTTTTTCACCAAGGGTCTCTTGCTCCTGAGTCCATTTGTCGAAATCTGCCTGCATCTCCTTTTTACCGCGCTGGTAGACTTCAAGCTGATTTTCAAGCAGCGATTTCTGCCTGACAATTTGTGTGGCTTCAATTTCAAGTCCGTGCAGGCGCTTCTTCGTTCCTTCCAGGTCGGACCGCAGGGCTTCTTCTCTTTTGGCCGTTTCCGACAACTTCGCCTTTTCTTTAGACAGGCGGGAAACCAGTTTTTCAAGTTCGGCCTTTTGTTGTTTCAGTGTTTCTTCCACATGGTGGACATCTTTTTTTCTGAGCGCGAGGTCTTCTTCAAGTGACTGAATGTGCTCGTCGCCCTTTACGGTATCCGTTTTCAGGCTGGCAAGGGTGTTGTTTCTCTCCTGGATTTTGTCTTTGAAGAAGTGGATGCGCTGTTTGAGGCGCTCTATTTCCTTGGCGGTTTCATTGGTGGAGCGTATTTGCTGTTTGTGTTTTTCTTCGTCACGCTGGATGGCTTCCCTGGTTTTGCGCAGAGCTTCCTCCAGGCGGTTGAGCTGACGGCTGGCTTCCTGTTCTTCCCGGTTGAGCTGACGGTATTCAGACTGAAGCTTTCTGTGTTTTTCTGAAAAGTGGTGAATCTCAAAAGACAGAATATGCCTTTCAATTTCGCGCAGTCTTGCCTTGTGCATCTTGTATCGGCGCGCCTTGCCGACCTGCCTTTTCAGGTAGTTGCGCTGTTTCTGGATTTCCAGCAGGATATCCTGCAGGCGTTGCAGGTTCTCTTCAGCCGAGCGCAACTTCAGTTGCGATTCATGACGCCTGATCTTGTATTTCAAGATGCCCGCCGCCTCTTCCAGCAACTGTCTTCGCTCCGTGGGTTTGGAACTCAAAATTTGACCGATTTTACCCTGCTCGATAATGGAGTAGGTTTTGGTTCCCATGCCAAAGTCAAATAGTGCGCCCTGTACATCCCTCAAACGGCAGATCTTACCGTTGAGAATGTACTCCGAATCGCCATTTCGATAGAGTTTGCGGCCCACCTCCAGACGCTTCGCTTTTTTGCCGGGCTCTTCCCGAACCCAGTTCATGCATACATCGGCGTGACCGGAAGCGGTTCTTGCAGGTGAACCCGCAAAGATGACATCGCCCATTTTCTGGCCTCTGAGACTCTTGGGACTTTGTTCACCCAGAACCCAGGCAATGGCATCGGCGATGTTGCTTTTACCGCAGCCATTGGGACCCACAATACACGATATGCCCAGGGGAAACGATAATTTGGTTCGATCTACAAATGATTTAAAACCCTGTAAAACGATGGATTCCAATCTAAGCATGGAGCTTAGTCCTGAACTTCTTCATAGAGATAAATGCCGTCTTTTTGAGTGGGGTTGTCAATGCGAACCCGAATGCCTTCACTTCGATTGGTCGGGCACTCCAGTCCGGTAATATCCGCCCGAATGGGCAGTTCCCGATGTCCTCGGTCTACCAGTACCGCCAATCGGATAATTCTGGGGCGACCAAATTCAAGGATGGAGGTTAAAGCCGCGCGTACGGTTCGCCCTGTAAAGAGGACATCGTCAACCAGAATGACGTCCTTACCGGAGACAGGGAAGGGGATTTCCGCTTTTCGGCGGTACGGGTCGTATTGGGAGTCGATGAGGTCGTCTCGGTAGAGCGTGATATCAACCAGGGCAACGGGAATTTCTTTCCCCGTTATTTCGCTCAATCTGCCAGCTATGTACTTTGCCAGGGGTACTCCGTTCTTTAAAATGCCGATAAAGAGACATTGATCAAAGCGAATGTCCTTTTTCATCAAGTCGCCGACCATTTTATCCATGGTCACTTTCAAGTTTGCTTTATCTTGTAGTTGCTTTTTGAGTTTTAATACCATTTTTGCCCTCATCTAGTGTGTTTCGGCATTTTAACATGGAATGTTCCCAGCTGGTTTTGTTTTCTGAGAACAGCGCTGAGAAGGCAGCATGCCTGAATGATGGTTCGTTGAACCATGGAGTAACGGCCTGTCGACCAGATAGGTAACACCTGAATTTGCGTTGAGCAGTCTGTTCATCTATAACTTAGTAATAAAAAGAGTACTTCGATTTTCACGGACAAATCGGTGAAACGATCATTTTGTGATTTTCATATAAATGGGAAGGCACTGCATTTTGATTTTCTGAAATAGATGGATGTAATGGCCGTCTTTACACTACAATGAATTGAGAGACAAAGGTCTTGAACCATGTTCTGCCAGGTCTGGAGATTCAATATGTTAAAGGTTGTGCGAGATCCAAGATGAAGAAGATTCTAACGAGCCGGCTTCTATCCCTTTCTCTTGCATGGGTGATGCTGCTGGTGTTTGGCATGTCCTATGGAAAATGGAGTGAGGTCATTGAAGAGGTCTCGGTTCCTGTGACTCTCTCTCGTGAAATCATTATCCCGCGCGACTTGTATCAGGAGTCCTTTGAGGTTGTCTTTGACAGCGAAACCCGCGATTTATGGCAGAAGCCGGATCAGGTACTGGAAGTGGCTGCTCTTGAAGCGGGTATGACGGTTGCCGATATAGGTTGTGGAGAGGGCTATTTTACCCGACGAATTGCCAGCATAGTGGGCAGTGAAGGTCTGGTTTACGCCACCGACATTCAAAAAGAAGTTCTCGATCGCATGCAGGAGAGTCTGCCTGCCGAACTTACTTCCGTTGTTCATCCCATTCTCGCCGGTGACAGTGAACTGGGTATACCCCAGGCTGTCGACATGGTTTTCCTGATTCAGGTATTGGGTGAAGTTGCCAACCAGAGGCAATTTCTCAAGCAGATTATGTCGATTATGAAACCGCAGGCGAAATTGGTTTTAATCGATTCCAAGCATTTAACAGACCGCCAGACCGGTTACGCGCGGCCCGTGAATCTCTCGCGTCTCCTGCTGGAACTTGAAAAAACAGGCTTAACTCCAGCCGAACCGCCCATTCACTTTCTACCCAAACAGTTTTTCCTTATTTTAAAGAAAAAGAACCACTATCAGTCACAGATCGATCAGGTTGACCAAACCCTGTAAATAAATTTTAAACCGTGGGAATCGTCAGGATTTCCGGTCCCTTATGAGTGATCAGAATGGTGTGCTCGAACTGGGCAGACAGCTTTCGGTCCAGAGTGTAAACTGTCCATCCGTCTGTGGGGTCCAGTTGTGTTTTCCACGTCCCGATGTTGATCATGGGCTCGATGGTGAAAGTCATACCAGGCCGGATTTCACAGTCGGTTGAACGATTGGGGTAATGACATACCTGAGGTTCAGCGTGGAAAGTCGTTCCTATCCCGTGACCTGTATACTCTCTAACCACTCCCAGTCCCTTTGACGTTGCGTATTCATGTATCACCTGGCCTATATCCACGAGTCGCTTGTATGGTCTGGCGGCTTCAATGCCCAGCTGAAGACATTTTCTGGCTGTTTCCGTCACTAAGCGGGCCTCTTTACCTGGCTGACCGACATAGACCGTTCTGGAAGTGTCGCCGAAAAAGCCATTGAGGTTACAGGTGACATCGACATTGACAATGTCCCCGTCTTTCAGAATTTGTTTTTCTGATGGAATACCGTGACAGACGACTTCATTGACACTTGTGCAGACCGACTTTGGGAATCCGCCCTTGGTGATGATCGGTTTTCTGGGATTGGTCGGGGCGTTGGGGTAGTTGAGGGGTGCAGGGTAGGCTCCGGCTTCCAATGTCAGCTCCAGCACCCAGTCGTCAATATCCTGGGTGGATACGCCAGGCTGGATCCTGCGGCAGGCTTTTTCGAGTATGTTGGCGGCTAAAGTGCAACTACGCCGCATTTCAACCAGTTCTGGCGAAGACATGATGCGAATACTCCTTACTTTTCGGTTTACAGGAGCAGGCGCGTTTTTCTTCCCATGGCAGCGTTTGTATTTTTTCCCGCTTCCGCAGAAGCATGGATCGTTTCTTCCAACTTTCAAGCTTGTGTGACCTTATGTTTCTTCTACTTCCAAACGCGGAGCAGTAGAGGCTATTATGCTGAAAATAAGAAAAAGAGGCAAGCGATACTTCTATTTTGACATACTGCTCAAAGTTGGACTGTCACGGCGTGTGTTTTTTCCGGCAGGCGTGTATTTTTTTTTGGAATCACTTGACGAAGAGAGAGAAATGTAAAAATGCGTTCTTCAGGTCGAGTAGTTGTTGGACACAGAAACAAAAAGGCCTTCTTTTACAGGGTAAAACAGTTTTTTTTGCGAATACTCTTGACAAGTATCAAGTTTTTATTTAGTTTACCGATAAGAGTCAGGTGATGTAAACATTAGTTTGATTGGAGGCAATTGGTGATAAGAAAGGATCTAGATATCCAAATTGAAGATACATTCAATAAAAAGACATATGAAAAACCTGTGTTGGAGATGAAGGGTGATATTGCTGAATTGACCCGGTCAGTTGCTGGTGCACCTGAAGATGTCCAAATTACAGGTCAGCTGGGATCATCTTCACAAGGATAAAAACATTTACGAATATTTTTTTCATGGAATTCGCTTTTCCAGTGAAATTGATCTAGAGGTAACGCAAAGCCAATCTGGTGCGTTGCCTCTTTTTCATTGTAGGATCCGAAAAATAGAAGATCCCAGGCCGTTCAAATCATCACCCATCTGGGAAAGTGAACTGCTGCTCGATAACGGTGAGCCTCAGGCTCGAATGTATCGCGAGAGTGGAATCCTTTTTATGGACCTTCCGCGGGTGGGAGGTTTCGGGTTTGTGGAAAAGGGCATCGATGTTTATCGCAACGGGCCTGTGTCCATGTCATCGTACTTTTTTGGTCGGGCTCTTTCACTTTGGCTGGAATTGCGCAATGTGCTGGTCTTGCACGGCTCCTGTTTTACGCACTGTCAAAGCGGGTACGCGCTGCTTGGCTATACCGGAGCCGGGAAGTCCACTTTGGGAGCCTACCTGGCCAGCCGAGGAAACGCGCTGATTGCGGAAGATGTCTGTCCTCTTCACCTCCATCGCGATGTTCGTATTTTTCGCGGCCTTCCTCAGGTTCGGTTGTGGGCAGATTCAGGGAAAGCCATTATGGATGAATTTGAGCAGTATCCAACAATTCACAGTTATACAGAAAAGCGGAAAATCGATTTTTCCCGCCAGCATTCCTTTTTCAGCCCACTTGCTTCTGTTCCTCTGAAAGGTATTTTCGTTCTAGTGAGGAAAAAAGAGAAGGGCGTCCTTCCTGACATCCGGCTCATGGCTCCTGCTGAGAGTCTTGTGGAGTTAGTTCGTCAGAGTTTTGGTGCCGGTCCTGTTCACGCTCTGGGATTACACGCCAAAAGACTTTCAGAATTGGCCAAATTGGTGGAAAGGGCTCCGGTGTTCCAGCTCACTTATAACTCCGGATACGACATGCTGCCATCGGTCCGGCAAACCCTGCTGAATCATATTGAGAGACTGTGAAATGACGGAGCGTATCGATACCATCGCGAGTCGCGAATTTGTTCGATTGATACGAGACCATCTGAATCACGAAGTAATCAGGGAAGCGGAGTTTTTCACCCAGGACCGCTTGGATGAATCTGAACTCAGATCGTGCGGAGCAGGTCCCTTCCTGTGGGATATCGTTTCGGAACATCAGTTGAGTATCAGTTCACCTGATGAGCGTCTGCTTTCAGGCTTGGCCAACGCGGAAGCCGTTTATGAGAAATTGCGGTTGAAAGCCATTTCGGAAGTACTCGGTCGATGTGACTCTGCTGGCCTCAAGGTTATCTTGTTTAAAGGGTCCGCGCTTGCCTACTCCATTTATGACCGGCCCTATCACCGGCCCCGAATTGATCACGACCTTCTCATCCAGAAGAGCGATTTTCCGCGTTTATCTGAACTCCTGCTAGAGCTTGGCTATAACAGGGTGGCAACGCTGACCGGAAGTGCAGTCCGGAACCAGGCCATATTCTGGAAGCTGGACCCGTGGGGTTCCAAACAAATTCTAGACGTACACTGGGAGCTCTCGGAGCGATCCATCCTGGGTTTCCACACCGCGGATTTCTTTGAACAGGTTGAACGATTCAAATCCAGGGACTTTTCATTCTGGACGTTTCCCCATACCACGGCATTGCTAATTGCCTGTGTGCATTTAAGAGCGCATCACCCCAACGAGAAACGCCTTCTCTGGTACCTGGATATGGTCATGTTAATCAGGCGCATGGATCAAGAGGCGTTGTTGTTGTTTATCAATCTGTCCAGGGATAAAGGCGTGGATCACTATTGCATGGAGGCTCTCAGTGAGTGCGTCCGTCTATTTGGGCTGCCGCGCGGTTTCCCTGCAGGTTATGAACAGCAATTGAAGGCCTATGCTGAGCGAGGCGAGCTGGACAACCGTTACCAGTGGCAGAACACCTGGCAGGATTGCAGAGGAAAAAGCGGACTTGGGAAGAAAATCCTGTTCCTCTGGCAGCAGGTGTTTCCACCTCTGGAATATCTGCAAATGAAGTATGGCTTTCAATCGAAGTGGCAAAGCCCGTGGTATTACCTGAAGAGAATTTCCGGCGGTTTCAGGTTCCTTTTCAGGAAGACAGGTTAAGGCGTTTTATTTCATGCTGGAGAGCAGGAAGCCCTCCATTTCCGGTACACCGCCCTGATAGACCCGATATCCGTTGCAGGATTCCCTTTCGGTCATTTCTTCAAATGTCCTGATAAAGGGATCATGGTGGATCCCCTTGGTTGTCCTTATAAGTTGAAGTACATTTTGTACTCAAAGGGGTGAGGCATGGTTGCGATGGCTCGGGTTTCCTCTTCTTTGAGATTAATCCACTGCTCCAGTAACGCGTCCGGGAATAAACCGCCTCTCTTGAGGAAATCGCAATCCCCTTTAAGGGCTGTCAACGCTTCTTCCAGACTGCGGGGCAGGAACTGATAGTCAGGAGAAACGCCACTCAGATCCATTGGACCATAACCCTCTGCAACAGGATCGACTTTGTTGACAACCCCGTCAATACCGGCCAGTAAAATAGCGGCCAGGCAGAGATAGGGGTTGGCAGTTGCGTCGGGAGGACGGTACTCGAAGCGCGTTTCCTCTGGATTGAAGATGTACTTTGGTATGCGGATAGCCGAGTTGCGGTTGCCGCGTCCATAGGTCAGGGCGACCGGTGCTTCAAAACCGGGAACCAACCGTTTGTAGGAGTTGGTGCTGGGGTTGGTGAATGCGGCCAGTGCGGCGCCGTGTTTCAGAATTCCACCCATGAAATAATGACCAAGCTGGTTCATGTTGCCGTAAGCACCTTTTTCGTAGAAGGCATTTTTACCGTCTTTTGTGAGGAACAGGTGAAGGTGCATGCCGTTTCCCGCCTGTTGATACATGGGTTTCGGCATGAGCGTAACGTGCAGTCCTTTTTCGCGAGCCATGTTGAAGAGAATGTACTTGGCTGTAATGATTTGATCTGCGGAGGAGAGCAGGTTGGAGAATTTGATCTCAATTTCCTGCTGACCCCGTTCACCCACTTCGTGGTGGTGATATTTAACCGGAATGCCCAGTTGCTTAAAGACAATGGAGAGTTTATCGCGGAAATCATCATAGTGATCAAATGGGTTGGCCGCGTGATAGGCTCGTTTGTGGAACTCTTCTTCGTGCTCCACTTCGTAGTATGAAGACGAGGTGCGAGTGTCATAACGAACATCCGAGAAAATGTAAAACTCAAATTCGGGTCCCCACAGTGAGGTATCTGCTCCCGTTGTCTCCTTGAGCAGCTCTTCCGCTCGTTTGGCAATGGCTCTGGCATCTTGAGAAAAGGATGTTCTTTTTTGGTCTGTCAGGCTTATGTGGGAATAGAAACTCAGAGTGGGACTTTCACGAAACGGATCCAGGAAGGCCGTTTTCAAGTCGGGGATCAATACCATATCACTGTTTTCCACCTTGCGAAATCCGTAGCTGGAGCCATCAAAACCGACACCTTCTCTTGTCAGTTTATCGATAATTCCGTTTTCAAACGGAAGGGTGATATGGTGAAGCCTTCCCTCCAGGTCAATACATTTTAAGTCTATAAACTGAATTTGATTTTCTTTGATTAATTCTTGAATTTTAATGGGTATCATCTTGTTACCTCTCTACAATAATGTTTTTCTGGCGAAAAAGGTTCCCAATGGCTTTGATGTAGTCGTTTTGTGAGCCCGAAAACCTGTCAGTCAACTCGAGCGTTCTGTGTTCCCAATTGAAGAATGGCTTGTGTTTTTTTAGGAAACGCAAAGTGAAACTTGTCTTCATCTGTCCATATCATTTTCCCCTGCTTTCCTCAAAGGGTTTGTCTTGAGAAACAGCCTTTGCTGACTTTTTTGTCTCGTGAAAATCAGGAGCGCATTCTCAGGGCAGCAACCTCCATGACCCCATCATTATAGTCAGAAAAAGCAAAGATGAAACCAAAATCAGAATAACCGAATTGTCAATCCGGTTCGGTGAAGAGGTTGGACCCGGAAAGTATTCGGCTGACAAATAACGTACCAGCCCGGCATTTGAAACCGGAAAAGGGTGTTGTCGTGTGGATATTTGTCTAAAGTTAAGATAATGAAATACTTGAAAAATGATAACACCTGTATGAAAAAGAGTTGGCTTTGTTTTTTGGGGACGCTACACATCCATGTCCATAACAGAGAGGGCAGGGGCATGTTCGTTTTTTTTCTGGTTGGAGACTCCTGACCAATACAGGATCGTTCAAAAACTCCGTCATAAAAGTGACTTTGACACGGGTTTTCAGTTTGGTGAATGACTTGCTCGCTTCAAATTATTTGTCATCCGGCGTATGGTTTTACCTGAAAGTTTTTCCAGTCAGGATTCCATTTCTGTAAAATCAAAAAAACAAGGAGTGTCTCTATCTAACGAGACAAAAAAGCGCGATTTACCATAGCAAGTAAATCAAACTGGAGTCATTAAGCTCTTTGTCAAATGGTCGCATGTCTTTATAAGATGTTTATATATGAATAGTTTATGGTTTTATCCGTGCTTGTCAGCCTTGTAATTCAAGTAAAGGTGTGTCTGCTCACAAAAAAACAGTATCTCTGGACCTGTTTTTGCTATACTTGAGATGTAACTGCAATGAGAGCTTGATATTAATAAGGAGATGGCGTGGATTACTTTCTTATATTTACAACCGCCCTGGTCATAGCATTGCTCCTTGTGCCGCCCGTCAAACAGCTCGCTTTTGTCGTAGGCGTAACAGATAAGCCAAACGAAAGAAAGGTTCACGAGGGTCATGTTCCTCGATTGGGCGGGCTCGCGATTTTTTTCAGTTTCATCACCTCCACGGTCATCTACTTTGATTCGTTCCAGCAATTCAGGGGTATTTTTCTTGGTATGCTGATCATCGTTATTGTGGGAATCATTGACGATGCCATTGGTCTTGATGCCAAAATGAAATTTGCTGGACAGATTGTCGCGGGTTTATCTGCCATTTTACTGAGCGGTGTCAACATCCAGTTTTTGGGAAGTGTCTTGGGTTCTTCTTTCAGTTTGGGGTGGTTGTCCTATCCCCTGACTCTTATTTGGATTGTCGGCATTACCAATGCCATCAATTTGAGCGACGGGCTGGATGGTTTAGCCAGCGGTATCTCCCTGATCGCGTTTCTTAGCTTTGGGTTCCTGGCCTATCAAAGAGGTGACACGGCTATTTTTACGCTGTGCTTGATCATGGTAGGCTGTATTCTCGGTTTCTTGAAGTACAACACACATCCAGCAGAAATCTTCATGGGCGATACAGGCTCTCTTTTTCTCGGGTTCAGCCTGGGAACCATATCGCTGCTGGGAAATTTTAAGTCTCTCACCTTCATGACCCTGATAACACCCGCGCTGATTCTCCTGGTTCCCATCCTGGACACCCTATGGGCTATCATCAGACGTATCAGGGAAGGCCGGAGTCCATTCAGTGCGGATAACCATCACTTTCATCACAAACTCTTGGCCCGCGGAATGAATCACGCCCAATCGGTATCTGTTATTTACTACATAAGTGCTATTTTGAGTTTTCTGGCAGTTATGCTGGCAGAATCCATGACCTTAAAATACTTTATCATTCCTGTTTTGCTCTTGAGTGTTATTTTTCTTTTACTGCAAGTTTTCCAGAAAGTCGATTTGAGGAAACCCATATTGTGGTTGTCGAGTCGCATTGATGGCTGGGTATCGCAGACATTGCGCGGTTTTCTGGCAAGAGTCAGCCTGAGATTGGTCATTCTCGGTGTCGCTTTCTATATTGCCACTTTTGTTTTGGGCTTGACCCTTGTTAGTCCCGACACACTGGTTGTTGCCAGCACCATTATGATCCTTGTCCTCTATCTCCTCATCACCAGAGGTAAAAATGGAACCAGTTTCCTTATTTTCAGCATGTCTTTTCTGGCTATGGTTTTCATTGTTGTCAGTGAACATGTGGTTGCCACCAACGTGGAAATATTCGGTGTCCCATTCCGCTTTTTAGAGAGCGTTGGTTTTATTTTTCTGGTTGCAGGTGTTTTTGGAAAAATTATCTTCAAAAAGAGGGCTGAAATTATTCTCTCAACACCACTTGAGTTTTTAACCTTTTTAGCTTTGGTCTCTATTTCCTTTGTCCCTCAGGAAACAGTCGTCAAGTACGAACTGGTGAGGCTGGTCATCAGGAGTCTGTTTCTTTTCCTGTCGTTTAAGATTTTCGTTCTAGCTGGTGAGAACAGGACACAACCCGCCTGGGTGATTGCTATGTGCAGTTTAATCTGTGTCGCTTGCGGTATTCTGGTCTGACGATTCTTCTGGATCAAGATCGTCAAAAAGGCTCATTTGAACAGGCTCAGCGTCTTTGGGTAAAGGCTGATTGCTGAGATCCGCTGTATTCATTTCAATACCCAGTGTTTTAAGGACTTTGTAGTATTCATTCAATTCACTTTCGGAAAAAAGCAGCAAGTCTGACTGGGTACGCCTGTGAAAAGGCAGTACACCGCGTAAGGCTCGTCCAATCATTCTCTTAACGGGAATCTTGAAGTGATTGGCAACACTTTCCAACGACATGGCAACCAGGTCGCCAGGCCTTGGCCTTCTGAAATCAAAACTGAATTCCACCATATCTTTGGTGTACTGAGGGTTTAAGATGAAAGCTTTCATAAGAGAGGGTATATAGTCGCGTCCCAACTTGACCTCAGCCTGAGCGATGCCAATTTGAGCTAGACAGCTTTTGGGCGATATTTCAAGAAGCTTGCTGAAGATGTCGAGTGCTTTTTGATTTTGATTCCGGTACAGCCACATTTCCCCCAGTCCTATGTAGGGTTCTTCCCGTTTGGGATAATGTTCAATCCAGGATTCAAGAAGAGAGACGCACTCCCCAAATTTCTCCTGCATTCTCAGAATCACCATTTTCAGCTCAAAGGCCATTTCATTGAGAGGATCGATCAGGTGTACCCACTCCAATCGTCGATAGGATGCCTGCAACTCATTCTTCTCCATTAAGAAAAAGGCTTCATCCAAAAACATGTTCACCCGGGTGGCAAGGGACTTTTTAAGTGTCGAGTTTTCAGGGCTGGTGAAATTGAGCCGGTTCGTACAGGCCACTTTGGTGATTTCATCGGCATCTTTTCCCTGTTCTAAATTCATTTTTGCGTGAACAAAGTCCTGGAAGAAAGCCGACAAGCTACCCAGCACCTTGGTGGTGAAGTTGACCTGTACCTGGTGCTTACCCTGATACCTCTTGCGAAAATTGATTACCATGTCATCGACATCCGTTATGAGTAAGCGCAGTTTTGTCTGTTGATTGTTAAAGATGTCTTCACAGAGCAATTCCACCCACTGAAATTGCGGATCGGTTTTTTCCACTTCAATATAGGAAAACAAATGGCACCTGCACAATGATTAAACTAGAAAAATTACGAATGGGAGAGAGGGGGATTCTGAGTTTCGTTCTGCTCTATAAGTTGGAGATTGAGCTGTATGGTTCCCCAAGAACCACACTCTGAACAGCGGTCATGCCAGGTGTTCAGGATGTGGGCGCAATACGCACAGAAATAGGCACCTGTTTGAATACGTTCGGAGCCGTCTCCGATGAAAGCACTCTTCATGTACTCAAACGCTTGCGCATCGTGTTGACACTTTTTCTCTGCAAGGGCCAAGTAGTAATAGACAAGATGCGGGTTGGTAAATTTGTCGGTCAATGGGCTCAACACGCTTCTGGCATCATCGAACATGGACAGTTTGAAATAGAGTTTACCCAGTTCAAATTCAGCAAATAAATCGTTCTTTTTCATTGAAACCTGTTTCATGAGTCGAATGGCCTCGTCGGGCTGTTCCTTTTCCAGACAGAGGTTGACTGTTTTTCGCAGGAAGACGGGGTGAAGTGTCGTGTCATAGGCTTTTTCCAGCCGGTTGAGAGCTTTGGAGTGCTGTCCGTATTCAGCCATCGTGTCACACTGTAAAACATAAGCTGGCGTAAAAGAGGGGTTGTTTTTGATGAACCGATTGACTTTAGAGAGGTATTTTTTGAAGTTTGACTGGTCCTTTTCTTCTGCTTTCAACAGTTCGTATTGAGCTCCAATTATCACTTCGTCCAGATCCACATTGGGCTGTGATTGAATTTTTTTACAGGATTCAGCCCACTTCAGGGCTTCTGCCCATTCTTCTGCCTCAACAGCATCTTCAACCAGCATCAGAAGCGCATGAATGGCACTGTCGGGATGACGGAGAACCAGCGTCTCTAGTGTGTATTTAGCTCTTTCTGAATTGCCGGTCTGCTCATAGGCTTCCGCAATGAGAAAACCCTCTTCAGGCATGGGCTCTTTGGCGAAACCCGGTTCCAGTAATTGGATGACTTCTTCATATTTCCCCTGTTCCATGCAGACTTCAGCCTGAATGAACTTGTGATGAGGATGAGAACCCGTATCGAGCTTTTTCATTTTGGCGGCCGCTTTCTCGACGGCACCATTGGCTAAAAGACCGGCAACCTGTTTCCATGAATGCCCGCCTATTTGTGTGTTGCGCTCCTGTTTCACACTCTTACGGAGTTGGCCTTTAACTTTGAAATAGTGAAAGCTGAAATAGAGGCAAGGTACGGCAGAGGCAATGAGCATTCCAGCTACAAGAGCACTGATGACAGAAAACGAAAAACCGTAATCCCAAAGAGACAGAGTGAAATCTTCCCTTAGGAGAGACCAATTGCTAATTAAGAAGAAAACAACCAGGAGTGTGACAAGTGCCGAAAAAACGATAATAAAAACGGTGCGTAAACTGTTCATAACAACTCCCCATGATGATATGGATGGTTTGATCTCAGGCAGAGTGCCCGATATACCTGTTCATAGAGGATTATTCTAGCCAAAGCGTGAGGAAAAGTCATTTTAGAAAATGAAAGTGTGAGATTGGCTCGCTTTTTCAATTCCTGACTGGCTCCCATGGAACCGCCAACAACCCAGGTCAACTGAGATCGACCTGACATGAAACACTTTTCAAGATGTGCGGCAAGTTCAACAGAAGACATGCTTTTTCCCTTTTCATCACAAAGAATAACGTATTCCTGCGACTGAATTTTGGACAAGATCTGTGAAGAATCCCTGTTCTTGACTTCTACTATATTGGAATGGCCGCTGGGCTTCAAGATTATTTCTTTAAATTTGACGTAACTCCGGATGCGTTTCAGGTAACGCTCGCACAGTTCCTGCTCGGGCTGCTTTCTTCCGGCTTTACCCACCCAGATAAATTTGAATTGGCTCACATGTTTTCCCAGATGTCTTCCAGTTTGTAAAGTGCGCGTTTTTCTTCGGTCATGATGTTGACGATGATATCTCCAAAGTCAAGCAGGCACCATTCACCTTCTTCAACACCCTCAACACCGAGAACCGGATTCCCGGAGTGTTTGCATTCGAAAATGATTTTTTCGGTAAGTGCTTTAATTTTAGTAGGGCTGTTACAGGTCATAATCACGAAAAGATCGGCATAACCGCACTTGCCTTCCACGTTGTATTCCTTGACCGCTTCCGCGTCAAACTCCATTGCCTTTTTTAAAATTATATCTCTAATCATTTTCATGCCTCTCTCATAGTTCATCAAGGGGGTCCTTTGAAGTGGACGCCTCTTCTGAAAGTGAATGCTCCCTCTTTATGACTTCGTCTTCCTCTCTTCGTGGTTTGGGGGGAGTTGTCCGTTCAAATGCCTCACCAGAAGCTGACATGCCGGGGGTTTCCAGTTCGGTCAGCAGCTCAAATAAACTGTAAACAAGCTCGTTCAATGCCTCCAGGTCAAATGAGCTAATGGAGAAGCTGGGTATATTTTCCGCTTCCAGTCTTTGCTTTAAACGGATGATTTCTTCCGCTCGATCGTGCTTGAGGTCGCTTTTTGTGAAGACAACCACCCGTTTCTTGCGGTCCAGGATGTCACTGTATTTGTTGAGTTCCAAATTGATGGTTTCCCAGGAATAGTCCATACTGCGTTCCGGATCCGTGGGATCAAGCAGGATCAGGAGAAGCCGGGTGCGCTCAATATGTCTTAAAAAACGGTGTCCCAAACCCAAACCTTCGTGTGCACCTTCAATTAAGCCGGGGATATCGGCCATAACAAAACTGTTCCAGGCACCGACTTTTACCACTCCCAGATTGGGCACTAGCGTCGTGAACGGGTAGGAAGCGACCTTGGGATTGGCACTGGAAACCTGTCGAATGAGTGTCGATTTGCCCGCGTTGGGAAATCCCACCAGACCCACATCTGCCATTACCTTGAGTTCAAACTTCGCCCAGAAGCCCACACCTTTTTGACCTTCCTGGGCGAATTTCGGCGCCTGGCGGGAAGCGGTCGTAAAATGAGCGTTCCCTTTGCCACCCTGTCCGCCTTTGGCTATAATGCTTTCTTCACCGGCTTGTGTCAGGTTGGCGAGAAGGGTTCCGGACTCGAAATCTCTAACCAGGGTTCCTTTCGGAACATCCAGGTAGAGTGTCTCTCCGCTGGCACCCGTCATATTGGAACCGCGACCTCTCTTACCGTCTTCCGCGCGATAGTGCCTTTGGTTTCTCAAAGGCATCAACGTGTTGTATTTCGGGGCGACTCGCACAACAACGTCACCGCCTTTGCCGCCGTCTCCTCCATCTGGACCACCGCGGGCAACGTACTTCTCACGACGGAAACTCACACATCCATTTCCACCGGAACCCGATTGTACAAATAACTTCAGTTCATCGATAAACATGACACAAAAAAAGCCCCGAAAAAGCGGGGCTCCTCAATTGCTTTACACTACCTTCAAGAGGGAATGATATTGATGTATTTCCCAAGCCGTCCTCGATCGCGGAACTCAACCGTTCCATCCACGCGGGCAAAAATAGTGTCGTCTTTTCCCAAACCGGCATTGGTGCCTGGCTTGAATTTAGTGCCTCTCTGGCGAACAATAATAGTGCCACCCGATACCAACTGACCGCCAAACCTCTTGACGCCAAGTCTTTGCGCGTTACTGTCGCGACCGTTTTTTGAACTACCTAGACCTTTCTTATGAGCCATTTCTTACCTCTGTTTCTCTCTTATTTTCCTGGGATAGCATCGATTCTCAGTGAGAATACGTTTTGACGATGACCGTTTTTCTTTCTGTAGGTCTGTCGGCGATGCTTCTTGAAAACAATAACTTTTTTGTCGCGGAATTCGCGAACAACGGTTGCTTTTACTTTTTCTTCAAGGAGAGGGGTGCCAACTTTGAACTCGTTTCCATCGTGAGCAGCCAAAACAGGAAGCTCTACTTCCTCACCTTCGGCTTTCCCGGGAATTCGCTCAACTTTGATTTCATCTCCCGGTTTTACAGTGAATTGTTGTCCACCGGTTTGAATGATTGCATACGCTTGCATTTTGCGTTCCTCCAGTATTCATACGGGCTCAAAAAGCCGAACGCCTAGTTTAATGGAATGCCCAATTGCTGTCAATGAGATAATTTTCTTTTTTTGTTTGAAAAAAATCATTCACTTATCCTGAAAACACCATCCAGACTGCGTGCACAGGAACTTTCCGCTGACATTCAGCATGCAAGGTTAAAAGTGCAGTTTCTAAAAGACGATCAAAAGTCGAATGAGAAGTTACTAATTCTGTTTGTACAGGTACACATCTCTTTTGGGATAGGGAATTTCGATGCCCGCTTCATTGAGCCTATTGTACATTTCCGTGTTGAGTCTGTCTTCCAGTCTGTTTTTCTGAGCCGGATGTTTAACCCAGCAGCAAAGATCGAATATCAAGCCGCTATCTCCAAGACTCACGAGAAAAACTTCAGGCTTTGGATCATTCAAGGCAAGTTCTTCATCCAAACCAACTTTCAACAGGACCTCGCGAACCTGTTCCGCGTTGGACCCATAGGCCACAGACGTGGAAACCCGAATGCGGTACATTTCCGATGGTCCACCACTTTGATTGATAATCTTCTCATTGCCAATTACCGAATTGGGAATGATGATTTCCACATCGTCGCGTGTCATAATTCGCGTACTGCGCAAACCAATATTGGTCACATGACCTCGCTCGCCGCTTCCCAAGACAATGTAATCACCAATTTTATAAGGGGCATCTGCCATAATGGAGACGCCGGAAAACAAATTGGCAAGTGAATCCTTGGCCGCAAAACCCAGAACAAGGCCGACCACGCTTGCGGAAGTTAAAAGAGCCGTGGCGTTTTTGCCCCAGGTCAATAGAGCCAGGTAACTACCCACTACGAAAACGACAATTTTTAAAATCATGATAAAAAGGGGCTTTGTTCTGAGCTGGATGAGCGTTTGACCTTTCCGCTCATACGCCCAATCTACAAAAAAGGCACCAAATCCCATTCCGGCAAATACCCAAAAAGCGATAATTAAGGTGTTAATGACCTTTTGGACAATGGTCAATGGGCCAGACGATATGTGCAGGGGATAACAGCTGAGGTATAAACCATAGAGTAAAATGGTCGCGAAAATGGGTCTTCGAACCACTTCCAGGAGGTGATCGTACAAATGGACTTTTATTTTTTTTGCAATTCTCTTGAGCAGTTGATCCATAATGAACCGGACAAGATACGCCAGCAGGATGGTCGATAGAGCTATGGCGAGTGAATTGATAACGGGTGAATTGATAATTGTTACATCCCATTTAATCATGGTGTTTCTCCATTTGAAGGCTGTTTTTCCGTCTGGGGCAACAAGTAAGACCTTCTTTCTGGATACCATTATAACTCATCTTTTAAAGGCACAATTGAAATTCCGCTTCTCATCAAACGGGGATGTCACCAGCTTCCATCTTTTGTCAAATGTCATGCTCAAGACCCTTGCTATGTGTTAACAAGCTGCCAGCTTCAGTAAAATCAAGAATGAGTTAAGCCTGTTTCGTTTTTTTTAATTGAAAAGAACCGTTAGCGACTTTCAGCTTTGCGGTCAGGGTATCGCTTGCTGCAGGCTCCCCAAGAGAGGTCAAAATCTGCATCATGCCTTCTTTTTCTTTCTGCTATAATCTGCAATCAACGGTCCATTGTCAAAGGAGACCCCTATGTTCAAAATGATTAAATTCTTTTTTAAGTTTATTTTTTTTATCGTCTTTGTGGCTGTTGCGCTAATTATCGCTGGCAACTATCAGCTCGTTAAATCCTCATCCGGGTTCCACGTTTTGGAAAGAGAAGATTGGGGATTTTCAGATTGTTATGTCAACACAACCGATTGGAGTGCACTCGACTTTGCCAAAAACCCGCGAATTTCAACCGAACTCTTTAAGGATCACTTTCAGGCATTGCTCAGCGATACTAAAAAAGGTGTACAGAACTGGTGGAAAGATGTATCGAAAGATAACAATATGCCCGAACTTCAAAATATTAAAAAGGAGTTTGACTCGGCCCTGGATCAATTGAATCACGCTCTCAAAAACAACGAAATCGATATTGAGAAATACAAATCGAAGCTCAAGGAACTCAAGCAAAAAACAGAGCGAAAAATTAAAAAAGTAATGAAAGCCTTAAAAGAAGAATAAACGAGGATGACTTCATGATGAACGCACTGGATCGTGTCTATTATTTTCATGAACTGGTCAGAAAGGGAAAATACCCCAATGCTGCCGATATTGAAGAAGTCTTCAAGGTCACTGGAGCCACCGCCAGGAAGGATATCTCTTACCTCAAAGAGCGCTTGTTGGCTCCACTTGTTTACGATGAAGGTCACGAGGGATACACCTACATAGATATGTTTCACCTGCCCTTTGAGAACAATCCCCGGTTTCTTTTTTTCATCAGCCTGGTTAATCATATGGCAGAAGAAAGCGGCTTGGTCGGTCTGCCTGAGATTCAAACCATTAAAGATAAGCTCAATGCCATGCTTCCTCAATCCTACCGCAATGTCCTTAATTCGATTTGGACAGAGTGGGTGGAAATTGAATACGTGGACTCCAGGGTCTTACAGGGAATTATTGAAGCTCTTCATCTTGGCAATGCGGTTTCCTTTGTCTATCACTCGGTCAAGGGTGAGCGTTCGGAACGTATCGTTGACCCTTGGCGTCTGCTCAATTATCAAGGGCGATGGTATTTGATAGCTTATTGTCAGGAAAGGAAAGACAGGCGGCATTTTCACTGCGCGAGGATCAGAAAAATCAACGTCCTGCGGGAAAAACGGTCCGTTGAAGTTCCGGACAATTTAAGGGAAATGGAAAAAGGTTTCGGTATTTTTAAAGGTCGAAAAACTCGGGATGTCCGTATTTTCTTCAAAAAAGAAGCCGCCGCAGTTGTCAAATACCAGGTATGGCACAATGAACAGATGGTTCAAACGGCACCGGGCGGCATCATTCTCACCGTTCCGGCGGCCGATGAGCGGGAAATTATGATGAAAATCATGCAGTATGGCAGCAACGCGCGTGTTCTTGAGCCCGCGAGCCTGAGGGAACAAATCCGCATGGAAGTGAAGAAGATGCTCAGTGAATTCGATGAGCTGGAAGAGGCGACTTGAGAACGCGGTGCCATGCCGATGTTTTCAGCCTTTGTTTTTCCGGCTCGAAGTGCGTGTGCCAACCGTCGATGCTATTGTGGTTTGCAAAATGCAATTCAGGCACGCGGCAGACTTGAGATGCCGCGTGCGGCACTATAACGATTCGTTCCAGTTGCCTACCAGAATAAGCAGGTCATCCAAATCAACTTCAGCATCTCCGTCCATGTCCACCGGACCGACTTTTATTCCTCCATTGGTGCCCACCTGTACCACCAGGTCCAGAATATTGATGAAGCCATCCAGGTTGTGATCGGGAGAGAGAGGAGATGAAATGACAGTTAATACCACTTGATTTTGGTCGTATGAAATATCAAAAGTTCCAGAAGAAACGACATCCAGGGAAGAGAAGGAGATAGACGAGGCGTCCAGTACCGTAAACGACTGTCCGGGTTGGGGAAGAAAGCCCTTAATGGGTATGATTCTCAAGTCTCCATCAAGTGATGCGGTTCCTGTCACAGCGAGTTGAGATGCATTTAGAGATCCTGATGCGGCCGCCAGCTCGACAGTCAGTGTGCCATTTGCACTTTGCGTGTAATCGCCTTCAATGTGCAGTGTTCCCGGGTTTGAATAAGTACCTGGCTTAACTGTGCCGCCATTGACGGTAAGATCGCTGTAAACCCTGCCCGTACCCGTGACACTACCTTCACTTATTTCAATACCGCCGTAGGAGTGCAGGTTACCTTGAATATAGATTCTGCTTCCCGCATGCGTTTGCAGCTGACTCGGCTGGGTGATTTCGAGATTGGTACTATCTTCAGCGATCAGCCAGCCGTAGTTGTGAATATCCATTCCGTCTCCATACAAAGTAAGCGTAGAATTGGGAAAGCTGGATCTTACAATTCCGTGGTTGATGAGTCCGCCGGAGATATTGTTCCTTCCTTGAATGGTGTGGTGCTGTGAGTTGGTTAGCACCTGACCTGGCGCAATTACAATTTCTCCAGTGTCGAGGACGATTTTGCCACCGCCCGTCAAGGTCGCGATCTCTGGCACGGATACGGAAGACACAAAAGTGGCGTCACCCAACGTTAGATCTATTGTTCCGTTATTCTCGAGAACATTCTCAAGAATAAGAGTCGAATCCCGGGCAAACTGCACATTTGCAAAATTCCTGACATTGGTCAGTGTGAGAGCGACTCCTCCTTCCACATAACAAAGGCCATCACCATAAGAATAAAGATCCATACCTGAAATGTAATCACTGTATAACGTGATCCTTGAGTGATCCGCGATTAACGCATGTTCGGATGGTCTTCTGTTTTTATCCACTTTTTCATCTAAAAAGATGTCACACTCGATGACTAAATTTCCTTCATTCTCTGCCACTAATAACCCGCTGTTATCGATGCCACCTTGAGATTCAAGCATTAAAATTTCATCACTAATATTGGCTGTAATGGTGCCGTGGTTGCGCAGATCACAGTTGATGAATCCACTGCCACCGGATATGGTATGGTTGCTGTCATTGAACAATACGTACCCGCTGCCGGTAATGCTTCCGTTGTTTCTGATGATTAATTCGCCAGAGCCTTGTAAGGTCGCGTTAGCTTGCAAATTCATTGAACCGCCACTTCCTTGTTCAGGCAAACCAATATGGATTTCACCTGAATTGGCGATAATACAGTTTTCGCCCAACACACTCAGGTTAGCTCGATCCAGACAGGATAAAGAACCGTGATTTTCAATTCCGGAATAAACAGCCAGAACGGAAGAAGGCCCTGAAACCATGAGCTCAGTGTTTGACATGGACTGAATGATGAGCTGATAAATGCTGGCAGAACCAATCAACTCGACAGGCCCGCCGGCTAAAGTAACAGTGTCACTTGAACTCGGAAAAGCAGGTTCTGACCCGCATTCCTCTTCTCCCCAATTATTTTGTATGTAGAAAAATATCACCGCACATGGTTCGCCCTGACAGGTTGCGTTCCAACTGCTGTTTCCGCATGTTCCGGTCCAAACAAAGTTTGCAGAATAGATTGACGGGGTCAATGACAACAGTGCAATACTGACAAGACTAGAAAACTTCAATGTGAACTTCATAGGGTACCTCTTTAAATTCTTTAATCCGCTCTTTAAAAAATAGAAAGGGATGTATTGATTTCTTTGGGATTCAATTTAACTTGAATGTCGAAAATATGCAAGCGGTACAAGATACACTTTTAACGTCCTGATATGCCTGAAGGCCCAACGGTTAAGCGGAGTCTTCCTTTGTTCATCATCCCGTTAATTGCACTAGGTCATACAAAATTAATGTACTTAACACGGTCTTGTCAAGGTTGAAGTCACGGTGTTTTTGCTCTGTTTTCAGTGTTTAGATTGAAACTGTAAGGGGCAGCACAAAATATAAATTTTTACAATGAAGCGTACTTGATGAGTTTCGTCATTGACAAATTGCATGCTGGGAGTCAGAATTCAATCAAACTAAATTCGGCAGTTGAAGCCGTAGCGAGAGTGGCTGTGGTCTGGAAAAAAGTTGATGGTTTCTGTTTCGTGGCCTAATCAGTGATGGCGTCATGATGAGTCAAAGCCATTGTAAAACATCAGAATTTTCACCACAGTTGCAACTTGCCGGATTCAGAATCAATACAGTTAATTAGAAGGGCTTTGAATCAGAGGAATCAACCATGGACAAAAACTCAAAAAGAAAGATCCATCAAATTCTGAATGAAACCAAAAAAATGAATAGTGAAGAGCTGGCTTCCTATCTTAAACAATTATCGCAGGCTGATCAGGAGCTCAGCATAGAAGCTACAGCTATTTTTTCCTTAGAGAAAGAAGGCCTCATCTCTGAAAAAGATGCGATAGAGTGGTACCAACCCGAGTTGAATTCCAAACAGGAACAAACAGATCGCGCCTTTGAGGAAATAGGCATCGGCTCCCAGATTGGGCCTTACACACTCATGTCGGAATTGGGTTCGGGGGGAATGGGGACTGTCTATCTAGCAGAACAAACTCAGCCTGTCCTGCGTCATGTGGCATTGAAGCTTCTGCACATGGAAGATGAAGAAAAAGCTGAAATGCTTGCATCTGAAATTCAAGCGCTGGCAGTCATGAACCACTCCTTTATCGCCAAGGTCTTTGAAACGGGCTTAAGTACCAAAGGCCAGCCCTGGTTCGCCATGGAGTACGTCAAAGGTCAACCCATCACCCAGTACTGTGACTTCAATCAACTTTCCATTCGCGATCGTCTCAAGCTTTTCATGAAAGTCTGCACGGGCATACAGCACGCACATATGAAGGGAATCATCCACAGGGATATCAAGCCGGAAAACATTCTGATCAGTGCCGAAGAAGGTGAACCAACGCCTAAGATCATTGATTTTGGTGTGGCGAAATCCATTGACAGTGGAAGTCCCCAATTAAGACGACTCTGTCAGGATGATCGCATTGCCGGAACACCTACTTACATGAGTCCCGAGCAATTGACTAAACCCAATGAACTGGACACACGGGCAGATGTCTATGCTCTTGGCTTGTTGTTGTTTGAGCTACTGGTGGGCGTTCAGCCTTTTGTGATGGGAGAAACATCCTATTTCTCCGTTCTTCACAGAATTATCAATGAATCCATACCTGAACCCACGATTTATTTTGAGAAACTCGGTCAGGAGGCTCATGACGTTGCCAAATCCAGGAGTACTCATTTTTCTGTACTGCTAAAAGTCCTCAAAGGCGATCTGAAATCCATCATTCTAAAAGCAATGGCAAAAGACCGGGATGATCGATACGACTCAGTTTCTGATTTGTCGATGGACATAAAACGCTGGTTAAATGGAGAAGAAGTAACCGCATACAACGGGAACTTCGCCTACCGATGTCGTAAATTTTTCAAAAGACACTGGCTGGCATCAACTGCTGCCACTGTTTCAGGTTTGTCACTTATCATTGGCTTGAGCTTTTCGCTCTATCACTTCTTTCAGGCGGTTGAAGCAGAGCGCGCGGCGGCGTTGGAAGCGAAGAAAGCGTGGACCATTAACCAGTTTCTGAGTGATATGCTTGCATCCGCAGACCCGGACTTGCACGGCCCGGAAGTCAAGGTAGTTGATATACTGGATATCGCTTCCGCAGATCTCGACCTGGAACTAATCCAGAACCAGGATGTTGAAATGGCCTTGAGGGAAACACTTGGCGAAACCTACGCTCAGCTGGGTTTAAACGAAAAAGCTGAGATGGAAACGGCCAGAGCCCTGACATTAGCGGAACAACAGCAGGGAAAAGAGCATCGTGAGTACTTTAAGGCTGCATCGCTGCACGCCATGGTTTTGGGCCGGAAGGGTGAATACGATCAGGCGGATGAGCTGCTCTCCAATCTGAGAGCCAGAATCGCAGATTACCCCGAACTGTCCAGACGCGAGCGCATTGAAGCCGAAATTCACCATGCCATGATCAAATCCGGTAAGGGAAAATACACTGAAGCTCACACTCTGCTGAATCAGGTAGCTCTGGAATTGGAAGAGCGTCCAGAAGAAGACGACACCATCTTGCTGACGGTTCAAAACAATTTGGCTCAAGTGATGATTAAAGAAAAAGCATACGAAGAGGCCGCCAATCTTCTGGAAAATGTCCTGGATAAGAGAAAGCAGATGTATGGTGAAGGACATCCGCGTACACTGACAAGTATGAACAACCTCGCCCTGCTGTATGCCAAAATGTCGAAAATGGATGAAGCCAGAAAGATGCATGAAATTGTACTGGAAAAGAGAACCGACTTGTTGGGCTCAGAGCACCCTCAAACACTGCATGCAATGGATAATCTGGCTTTGGACTGGCTGAGGTCAAAAAAATTCGATAAAGCAGTTGAACTGTTATTACGTTCCTATCAGCTCCGCAAAAAACTTTTAGGTGAAAATGACAGTAAAACGCTGAAAACCCAGAAAAATCTCGTTGTTGCGTTAATCGGCAATCAAGACTATAAACAGGCAGCAGAGATCAGCCGTGTCCTTTCAAAAAAAGCGGAAGCGGTTTACGGACTAACCCATCGGACCACCATGTTTGCCTATACTTCTCTCGGCTTGAGCTATTTCAACCAAAAACAGTTCACAAAAGCACTTTCAGTTTTTGAAGATATATCACAGAGAATTCAAAAAAAGCTGCCAAAGGACCACCCTCAAATAACCGCTTTAAATTCCTTGATCGGAAAAACGCTGCTGGTTTCTGGAGACTACAGGAAAGCTGAACCCATTCTCATTCAAACCTATGAGGCCTATCGCGATTCAAAGGGTGCAACTCACCCCATTACATTAAACAGTCTTCAGACGATTATTGCTTTGTATCAAAAATGGAAAAAGCCCGACAAGCTTGAAACGTATCAGGCTTTGTTGAGTTCAAAACCTTAAACCGGAAAAATTTCAGTTCGATAGAAGTGCACTGCCTAAGGGCAAAAAGGAGCCTAGGATTTGGATTCTTTCCGTTTTCTGGCTTTTTCTCTCAACTTGGCTGCCAACCCGAGCTTGTTTTCTTGACGGGCCCTTGCAATGGCTAAGGCATTGGCAGGAACATCTTTGCTAATCGTACTGCCTGCTCCCACGTAGCTGTCATTACCCAGGTTAACGGGTGCGATCAGCTGTGAATCACTTCCAATGAAAACGCGATCACCCAGCGTTGTCCGGCTTTTATTGTAACCGTCGTAATTGCAGGTGATAGTGCCTGCGCCGATATTGCAGTCCTGGCCGATGACGGTATCTCCCAAATAGGTGAGATGACTGGCCTTGGAACCTTTGCCCAGCTTGGCCTTTTTGGTTTCAACAAAATTGCCAACTCTCGTGTTTTCTTCAAGTTGAGATCCAGGTCTAATGTGTGCAAAAGGGCCGACAGAAGCATTTCGGCCAATCCAGCTGTCCTGGATAACCGAGTAAGGTCTTATTTCCGCTCCTGTTTCTATGGTGGAGTCGGTAATAATGCAGCCCTGACCGACAGACGCACCTGTGCCTATGCGGCTCATGCCTTTGATCTGAACTTGGGGGTCTATTCGGACGCCCTGCTCCACGTGCACAAATTCTTCTACCCACACCATGGAAGGCTCGAGAAAATAGACACCTTTCGCCATGAGTTCTTCTCTCTTGAGTTGAAAGAAGTGCTGATTGAGAATCCCGTGATCGCGATTTGTTTTCAGAGGGTACAGGTGAAGCGGGTCAAATCTGGGTTTGTACGGACGATTCTCTTTCACCCAATCCTGGAGCGCCATGGAGCATAGAGACGGATCGCCCAGACTCCCGACGATGCCCCAATCTGGACGTTCTGACATAAAAACAGCTATTTTCTTGTGTTGTCTTGTTTCTTTTTCGAGTTTTCTTAGAAATGGCAGCGATAACAGGGGAAATAAGCCCTCAATCCAGAGAAAAGGCTGTTCTAACAGCGATTTTTCAGGCCATTGCGATTCACCCAGAAAGGATACACTGAATATTTCATCGGTAAAAGCTTCGCTCATTCTGTTCGCAGCAGTCTGTCCGGCGATGGACAGTTCTCCAAGTTGAAGGGGGTAACGAACAAAAATATTCATCAATCAACCGCTATTCTTCGGTTTGTAAAAATGAGAAAAGCTCATGAGAGAGGTAGTTTTGATAAGAAGGAGAGTGGATGGCATAACCTCTGTTTTTGGGATCAAGAGCAATGGCTTCCGTTAACAGGGAAAGAGCCTCTTCGACATGGTCCTGTTCAATGGCTATTTCCGATTTGAGATATTCAGCGGCACCTTTTTCCAGGTCACGCATGGTATCGATCATTTTGGTCGCTTCTTCATAGAGCTTTTCATTCATTAAAGCCGACAGATGTACAAAACTGGGCTTCAACTGGTTGATCTCGATTTTGGCTGGCTGATTCAGCTTCTGATTGCAAATGGAAAGGAACTGCTCCATTCTGGTTTTCTGCCACTGTGCTAGAGATTCATCACTGATGAGCTTTTCAAAGGACGTCTTCGCTTTTTTAAAATCTTTTTTATAAAAAGCGTTAAAGGCACTGTCCACTGATTTCATGGTTTTCTTACTCAGTTCGTTTTTACTCATTTGTTGTTTTCCTCTCTCGTTACTAAGGCAGAATGCCTTTTATTGACCGTGTCGCGCGTTATCAAGTCCGATCTTGATCAGCTTCTCGCACATGCAATCGCATAATATACCTTATCCAGACACAAAGTGCGAGAAGTTATTTTCAGCTCGAAAGATGCGAGTTCATCCATGGCAGTCTGCCTGGGCGGCAGCTGTTTCTGTTGTTTTTTCTAAAACACAATCTGACTTCAGGTATGGGCGTTCCACTTGTTTCACACGGTATTTCCCGAGTTTACAATGTCAAAGAATTCCGGTGACCTTGAACTTGAAAAAGGTCTCACCTGGTCAAGCTGCACAATTCTTGCGAGGCACTTTTTGGACTATCTAAAGGCAGCGTGTATCCCTTTCTCTGTTTCCATGGAGACCCCTTCTTTTTTCAGACTTTTCCTGTAGGCCCGAATAGAAACCTGCTTTTTTTCTTTCGGCAATGCAGAGCGGTACTTTCTTGCCTGTATAAAGGCGTATGCTCCCTTTTCATCGGAAACCGTGAATCGGGAAAACTCCGGCCCAAATACATAAGAAATACTGTTGATATTGAAGTGATGAGTGCCCGGTTTCAGTCCTTTAACAACCAATTGCTTATTTTTTCCGGAATACTTGATAGGTACATCCACGCCATCTATTTCAAGGGATATCACGTACTTGACCTTGCTGACAAACTCGATGATCAAAGTGTTGCCCGGAACTTGATCTATTTTGAAAGATTCTTTCTTGCTGCAGGAAAGAGCCAGCAGACAAAAGGTGCCTATGTAGAAAGCCCGCTTCATTCTTTTTCCTTCAGTTCGAGTAAAACACCGTGAGTTGACTTGGGATGCACAAAAGCAACGCGACATCCACCTGCGCCAATAACGGGTTTTTCATTAATGAGTCTGACGCCCTTTTCCGCGTATTCCTGAAGCGCTTCTTCCAGATTGTCCACTTCCACGCAAAGGTGATGGATGCCTCCGCCTTTTTTGGCGATGTACTTGGCAATGGGGCTGTCTTCCGCAGTGGGTTCCAGCAGTTCGATATGCGATTCACCACAGTGAAAAAAAGCTACTCTAACTTTTTGTTCTTCAACTGTTTCTATGTGATCGAAGTGAAATTTCAGATCTTTGTAGGCGCTGGCAGCTGCATCGAGATTTGGAACTGCAATTCCGATATGATCAATTTTATTGGGCATGTTAATTCTCCTTTAAAATCAGTTTGGCCGCTTCAACACAATTGCACATCAGCTGACCAATGGTCAGGGTGCCCACACCGCCAGGTACGGGTGTGACGCGTTCGGCTTTTTTTATAGCGGACGAATAGTGCACGTCCCCATAAAGCATCCGTCCTCTTTCCTTGAACTTTTTGGCTTTTCTACTGTCTGGATCCAACAGTTGAGCGGCCAGATCCGTGTCGGTGACTTCATTGATTCCAACGTCAATGACATGAGCGCCTTCTTTTATCCAGTCGCCTTTGACCAGGCCCGGTACGCCAACGGCTGCAACGATGAGATCCGCTTCGCTACAAACCTGCTCCGGGTTTTGAGTTCGACTGTGCATTACCGTGACAGTTGCGTGCTCTCTGAGCAGAAGTTGAACCATGGGTTTACCCACAATGTCAGACCTGCCGACCACCACCGCTCTCTTTCCTTTCAGTTCATAACCCGACTCCGCAATTAGAGCCATAACTCCCATGGGAGTACAGGGAATCAGACCGGGCTGACCCAGCGACAATCTGCCGACATTGACGGGATGGAATCCATCGACGTCTTTATTGGGATCGATGGCTTGGATTACCTTGTCGGTTGAAATGTGTTTGGGCAGCGGCATTTGAACCAGGATGCCGTGTACCGAAGCATCTTCATTGAGACGTTGGACTTCGCGAAGCAAGACTTCCTCGGACACATCGGCCCCAAGCCGAATACACGTCGATTTCATTCCAATAGCCTTGCAACCTTCTGTTTTCTTGCTGACATAGACTTGACTGGCGGGGTTTTCTCCCACCAGGATAACCACCAAATGAGGTGTAACGTCTTGCTGCAAAAGTGCAGATACTCCCTGCCGTGCTTTTTGAAAGAGCTTTTCTGCTGTTGCTTTACATGACCATCGTTTTCCCATTTTATCCCTCCACGGGGTAGTTATCAAACGCAAGAGACAGTTTACAAAACCCGTCGAAGAAGTAAAGAGATTTGTCTCTAAAAAAATGCGAATCAGGGAACCTGACGGGTGTCCAGCTTGAGCATGGAGTAATCCTTGGGTATTTCAAAGTGTGTGTAGTCGGTATTTTTTCGCAGTTCGAAATGTTTAAATGCGGCTACCATCTCTATTTTGTCGTTTCCCAGTTTCATGGTGGTGTGGATAGAAACAGGAATCCCCCAGGTCTGCCTTAAGATACTGCCTATCACGTGTTTAACATCCCCCGGTACATCGGAACCCAAGAGGGCAATCATGAATCGCTTGTAATCATTGGTTGAGAGAAATGGATGGGGGAACGTCCACCACACGGTCTCAACATCCATGTGTTCCGGATAATCCAGTTTATAAGCCTGGCAGGGAAAACCCTGTACTATTTTTCTCTTGTTCAGCTTTGTCAGATAGGAACCTGAATATTCAAGTATGCCGTTGGTAATAGGCGTCAGCCCGGTGAAAAAACGACGCAGATGTCCCTTTGTTGTTGAAGAGTTGGAAATTTGATAGGTCTTGCCTTCATGATCGATATAGATGAAAAGCTGTAATCTAAAATCAAAAATAAGTGAGAAAGAACCTCTGTCAACTCGCACTCTGCTTTTTCCAATGGCGATATGATTGGTCCAACTGGCGGTCCTTTCCCCATTGAGCGTGATCGCAAGTTCCTGGACCATAAAAACAGCGTCTTTTTCAGGCGGTCGCAGCAACAAAATGGAAAATAAAAGTAGCGTCATTATTCATCCCGGAATCACAGGCGGTGAGTTCCCAATTTCAATGTGATCTATTCTACACCAATCATCTGCGAATTGACCGGAAAAGTGTCTTCCGACACCAGTGAGATGCCTAAATAACTGATTTAAATTGGCTTTTACAAAAACAAGTTTACTGAATCGTCCCTGAGAGCTTTGTATAAGTGCTGCCTTATCAATGGTTTAGACAATTGATCTTGCAATAATTGCATTTTTTGTATTTTGCGATATTAATGCTCATGTTTGCGGCAAACTGGAGTAAAATGAAATGGATAATAGACAGCTTCAAGTAAGTTCTCTAATAAAGGAAAGTGTGTTTGGTATTAGCTTATGAACGATATCGTAAAAAGACCTGAGACAGAATGGAACAGCTTGAGTGCTATTGATTTTTACAAAATCGAGCGCTGGGGAGCGGGATACTTTTCTGTCAATGACGAGGGCAATCTCTGTGTGTGCCTTCCTGAAGATCCGACAATTAAAGTTGACTTGAAGCTGGTTGTCGATGAAATGAGAAAACGAAAAATAGAACCACCCTTCATTATAAGGGTCATGAATATTCTTGAAGATCGCATCGTTAAACTTGCGACGTGCTTTCAGGAAGCCATAGAATCATGTCAGTATCAAGGCCGTTACCTGCCTCTTTTTCCGGTTAAAGTTAACCAGCAAAAACAGGTTATCGAGAGTATCAAGGAATATGGCCATTCCTATGGAATGGGTCTGGAAGTGGGCTCAAAAGCCGAGTTGATCGCCGCGCTTGCCTATACGTCACGGCCGGAAGCCCTGTTGGTCTGCAATGGTTACAAAGACATGGAGTTTGCGGAAATTGTGGGGATGGCTCACAAGATGGGGAAAAAAATCATTCCTGTCATTGAAAAGTATTCGGAAATTGAAACCTTCCTGCTGCACCACAGCCATACCGGCATCATGCCTGAAATCGGTGTTCGTTTAAAACTGTCTGTTCGCGGAATGGGTCAATGGGCCAATTCAGGTGGTGACCGTTCAAAATTCGGTCTGCGTATTCCCGAAATTATGCAGCTTGTGAAACGCTTAAAAGAAAAGGGACTCCTGTCTAAACTCAAACTCCTGCACTTTCACATGGGAAGCCAGATTACTCAAATTAATGCCGTGAAACAGGCTCTTACCGAAGCGGGTAGAGTGTATGGCGAGCTGGTCGCCCTGGGTGCTGAAATGGAATTTCTGGATGTAGGCGGCGGGCTGGGTGTCGATTACGATGGCTCTACCCATAACACCTTTACAACTATCAACTACACCATCCAGGAATACGCTAATGATGTCATTTACCGTATCAAACAGGTTTGCGATCAGTTCCATGTGGAGCACCCGGTTATTCTCTCTGAATCCGGACGCTTCCTTTCCGCTCACTATTCCTTCATTATCGCAAACATCGCCACCTTTGGTCGTCTTCAAAACCGGGAACCCATTCAGCAGCCAAAAGACGATGAACCTGGACTGATGAAGGAACTCTATGAAATATATGAGTTTATTGAAAAAGACGGAACCCAGTTTCTTGAGAACTATCACGACGCCGTTCAGGCAAGAACAGAAGTCGTCAATCTCTTCAATCTCGGTTATCTCACCATGGAACAACGAGCCAGGTGTGAACGTATCTTTTGGGCTATTATGATGCTTGTTCAGAGGCAGCTGGACCAAATGAAGTCGGTGCCGGTCGAACTGGAAGACCTGGAATTGAATCTGACAGACACTTACTTCGCCAATTTCTCTCTTTTCCAATCGCTACCCGACGCGTGGGCCATCAACCAGATCTTCCCGCTCATTCCAATCCACAGGCTGAACGAGAAACCAAGCCGAAGAGGGGTTGTTGTCGATCTCACTTGTGATTCCGACGGCTGCATCAAGGAGTACATCGGATCCACCCAGAATCGTCCTTTCGTCTGGCTCCACCCTGAGAAACAGGGCGAGCCCTACTACATTGGTATTTTTCTTGTTGGTGCTTACCAGGAGACGCTTGGCGAACTGCACAATTTATTTGGAGAAACCAATGCGGTTCAGCTGGATCTTCTGGGAAACAACAAGTACCAGGTGTCCAGTTTCGAAAAAGGCGACAGTGTCAAAGATGTCCTCAAGGATGTCGGTTATAGCAGCGCGTCTTTGCTCAACCGAATGCGGAGTCAGGTTGAACATGCAGTTCAAACTGGATGTCTGTCACTGGAAGACTCCGCGGTTGTTATGGATCAGTATGAAAAGGTACTCAAGGGATACACCTATTTTAAGCCGATCTCTGATTGTTAGAAACCACTTTCCTGTCAATAGATACATGACACAGACTAACTTATTGTAACTGGGCTTGCTCAGGAAACGGTAAAACGCGTTTGACCACACCCTCTGGAAGTAATGAAAAACACGTGTTTTGTGCCAGAAGTTGAGGTCCGATAACGCTTGACCGCAGTGTCAGGATTTGGTAATTTGCTCGTAGTCAGCGGGCGTAGCTCAGTTGGTAGAGCATCAGCTTCCCAAGCTGAGGGTCGCGAGTTCGAGTCTCGTCGCCCGCTCCATTATTCCTGGCTACATTAAAAACAGATTTAATCCAATCTTCGCAAAAAAAAAACGATGAACAGAGCGGACCAGTCGAGTTCTTTTTTAAAAAAAGCCTGCAGATTACCTGTTTTCGACATCGTTTGTAATTCAAGGTATGAAAACGTGAGAGGGAGAGAGCATGGGTCTCTTTGGCGGAAAAAACAATGACAACAAGCCGGTACGAACAGAAAAAAGCAGTGTGGGCCGTTCATTTCAACGCGAATCGCACTTAGGAACAGGCACTCAGGTAGAAGGAACGCTTTCAGGCAGCGTACCCATTGTGATTGATGGTTCGCTGAAAGGTGAAATCAAAAGTGCCGGTAACGTAACGATCGGCAAAGAGGGTAAAATTGAAGCGGAAGTGAAATGTCAGTCGATTGTTATCGAAGGTGAAGTTATCGGAAAGGTCTATGCCTCTGAAAAAATTCGGATTGAATCGACAGGTGCCCTCAGGGGCGATATTGAAACCAAATCGTTTGTCAATCAGCCAGGTGGCTTTTTTGAGGGCTATTCCCACATGGTGAAAGAGAAGAACGCAAAGAAAAAAAACGATTGATCAACCTCTCACCATGACAGGTTCACTGCAAAACCGGAATGCTTCAATTGGCAAAAAAACCGAGCTCAGTTTGAGCGGGCTCCTTTAAAGCCGGAATTAGCTGGCAATGATGCTTGTCAGGTTAATGATAAGGTATGCGCAAACCCGATACCTAGAATTGCTGTATGATGTTATGATTATTCAAGTCGGGAATTTGCTCATTTTTTCCCGCTCTGTCAATAACGCAAAAAAGGTATTTGATGATCGGAACTCTTTTCGCAGGATATAAAATAATCGAACGTCTCGGCGGTCTGTCCAATGGGGTTGTCTTTCGCGCTTACGATCCCAGAAGTGAGCAGTTTGTCGCTATCAAGATCCTCATAAAAGACATGTTCTTGACCCCGGAAAAACAGGCGCGATTCCTGAGAGAAGCACAAACCGCTGTTATTCTCGAGCATGCCAATATTGCTAAATTATTGGAACTGGGTGACTCAAGGGGAACTCAATATCTTGTTATGGAATACATCGAGGGCAAAACATTTCGAGAGATCATTGAAGCCGAACCCAATGGTGTGACCATTAAGGGTTTTGTGGGGATCATCGATCCGGTTTTGGATGCCCTGGCCTATGCCCACCAGAAAGGCGTCATTCATCGCGATCTCAAACCGGAGAATTTGATACTGAATAAAAACGGCGTGCCTGTCATTGTCGATTTTGGACTGGTAAAAATGTCGGATTCCGAACGTCCTGACATCGGATATATTACATCCCAGGGCATGGTTCTCGGCAGTCCGGGCTATATGGCTCCTGAACAAGTATCCTCTCTACCGCAGGATCACCGCACAGATCTCTTCTCCATAGGTGTTATCATGTATGAGCTTCTTTGCGGTTCCAATCCTTTCTGTGATGGCTCGCCCATCAAGGCCATGCAGAAAATACTCTATGATGACCCTCTCACTCTGGAACTCATTCGTCCCGACCTTCCTACCAAGGCAAGCAATATCATCCACAAATGCATGTCAAAGGATCCAAACGATCGCTTCAATCATGCCGAAGAGCTTCAGCGTGAACTAAAAAAAGCAATAGAATCAGGCTGGTAATTCGGATTTATTTATGTCAAAAAATTTATTAACCTTTGCGAGCGTTTTCTGTTTCCTTTCCCTGGCGGTCTACTTTCTGCCTCAAACTGAATCATCACAGGAACTCCTCGATCCAGGTCAGCAAATGGACCGCCTGGCGATAGCCTATCTCATTGCCCGCGATGGGGATGATTTTGAGTTTGACTCTTTTCAAAAGAACATGAACACGCTTGGCAAAGCCATGTCCAGCGATGAACAGGTTCAACTGTTTCTCGCTTTGGTTGCCTTTCTTGAAGGTGAGGCATACGAAGTGCCGGCTGAAAAGGCGATTGACGATCCCCGCTGGGACCTGATCGGGTTTCTTCAAGATAAGCGGGAAGCTGTTCCGGATGCCACAGGCATTCTAACCAGCCAGACCTGGCTTGATATGATTTTGCTGCGGGAGTTTTTTGAAAAAACGGATCAAAAAGAGCAAGCACTGGATGTTGCACTTGATTTGAAGTTTTACGAACAGGACTTGCGTTCTACCGCGACAAAAGCCTCCTATCTGGAGTTGATCAGCCTGATTGGCCTGGCTCTTGTCATCCAGACCTTCTTCCAGTGGGCGACATTTAAGAAGCTCAACTGGGACCTGTTCAAACTCCGCCCCATCGAGCGTCCTCTCAAGCCTCTCGTCCAGTTTTTGGTGGTTTTTTTCTTCGTATTTACGGTCATCCAACAGGTTTTATCCATGCTTTCTGCTGGAATTTGGATGTCTCTGCTGAGTTATCTTTTTGGTATAGCACTAGCCTGGGTGCTTTTGGAAAAACTCCTTTTTTCGCGGCGGGAGATCCTGCAGCTAGGTGGACTTTCTGAAGTCAAAATGACCTTTACAACACTGGTAACAGCCGTACTTGGCTTCTGTGTCCTGGTTTTTATGTATCGCATGGTTTTATTTGGACTGTCACTGGTTAACTGGCCCTTTAACGGCGATATGTCGGGTTATGAAGAACTCATGAACAATCCGGTTTCGGCCTCTGTCATGATTCTTCTTTCCTGTCTGATTGCTCCCATTTGGGAAGAGTTCTTGTTTCGCGGTTTGATTTTTAAAACCATGGCCCACTCCATGACGCGTCTGGAAGCTCTGCTGTGGTCCTCTTTGGTTTTTGCTCTGTTTCATCCGACCAATTACCTGCCGCTCGTCTTCACCATGGGCTTTTGCCTCGGACTGATTTACATGCGTTCCAGGAACCTGCTGGCTCCCGTTGTGGCTCACGTGCTCTGGAATTTAACCAATCTTCTCATGATCTAAAAGGTAGCAAGCCATGCGCGCACTTCTCATCGGACTTTTCTTGATTCATCTCTTTTTACCCGCTGACGATCTTCAGTGGCCGCTCAAAGGCGAACCCAGACTTTCGGCCTCTTTTACGGAGTACAGAGGAAGCCGCTTCCACATGGGACTGGATCTTTCGACCGGTGGCGTGGAGGGACTGAACGTTTTCCCTGTTCAAGATGGCACCATTTTTAAAGTGAGATCAACGGAGTTGGGTTACGGTAACTCGATCTACATTCGGCACGCAAATGGTCACATTTCTGTCTACGCGCACTTAGCCCAGTTTGGCGAAAAAATTCTAAGCCGACTGCGTGCCATGAAAGTTAATCTAAACACTTATTTCGGAACAAAAGAATTGAATCTTCCCGTTTCCAAGGACGATTGTATCGCTTTTTCAGGGGAAAGCGGATCGGGTCCTGCTCATCTTCACTTTGAAATTCGGGACAAAGACAACCGTCCGCTCAGCCCTGTGGATGCCGGACTGAAACTGGGAAAAAACTACCAGGAGACTCTGGTTGTAAAAGCAATAAGAATCTCACCTCTGACAGCGGGCGGAACGGTCAATGGCGGCAAATTCCCCTATGTTTGCACCGACTTTTCCAGGCCCATTCAAGCCAGTGGAAAAATAGGCCTTGAAATAATGGGTTATGTTCAGCTTCCCAATGGCAACCGCATGGGATTTACAGAAGTTGCCATTCTGGTGAATGGAAAAGAGCGCGAAGGTTGGCATCCGCAAGTTCTCTCGTATAGTTACTACCGACAGAGCCATAAAGTCTACAACCGCTTTTATTCGGGCTTTGGTCCAACTCAATACGTTTACCGGTTTAACCATCTATCCGACCCTGGAATTCCCGGCTTCCGTTTTTCCGGGCCTGTTGTTGTCGATCAGGCTGTTCAATTGGACATTCAACTCAAGGGTATGAAAAGTGAACGCTTGATTCAGCTCAACTTGAAACAAGATGCCGTCAGAAATACCACCAACTCGTCTCACTTTGTCAACATCGTTCCCGACTTTGATATGTCTCATGGCCGGGTGCGATACAAACTCCATTCCACAGGACAAACTCAAATCCGGGCACTGAAGCCAGCCATGATCCTTCCCATGTCGAAAGACGCACCTGTCAACCTGCTTGGAAGACTGCCCGAGCAAGCCAATCAACCTTTTCAGTTTGGTAAATGGAACATCACCTCCAGCAAGCCGGCCAAGTTGGTTGCATGCAAACAGATTCAAACACCGCGCAAGGGTCTTCAAAAACTCAGTACGGCTTTGATTTTTGAAAATTGCGGTCAACCCGCAGCACGGTTAAGCGTTTCCTGGTCACCGCCCGAAGGAACGAAGAACATGCATCAGCTCGGCTTTTACACCTGGTCAGCCAATCGAAAAAAATGGTCTTTCAATCAGCCCTATCGGCAAAACAGGGGCCAAATAAAACTGTCGTTCTTTACCGTTTGTACCGTACTAAGAGATACAGGTCAACCCACCATCGGGAAAATAAGCTCGCACAGCTATTTCACAGGCAGGAAGCGGGTGGTTCGAATCCGAGATAAACAAAGCGGTATTGATTGGGATCGAGCCTCGTTTTTCATGAAGGGAAAACACGCCCCATTGGAAAAAGACAGAGACAGAGGCTGGATAATTCTACCCGACAACCTCCATTTCCCCATTCGGATCGATGTTGTGGATAAAGCGGGCAATCGAGCTTCTAAAGTCTTTAAGAGTTTGTAAGTCCTTGGTGCCCAAATGGCTGTTCATAGTTATCTGTCCAAACAGCGATGAAACAGGGTGATTATGGGATAATACCTTTGGTTACCAAAAGATGCTAGCAAGCAACTTTTTGAAAAAGCTTTTTTACGGTGACACCGTGATTGAAAAAAGGAGTTTAACTAAGTGTACAATGCAAATCAAAGGATGATATCATCCAACAGGCCTATAATATTGTTAATAAGATCAATCAAAAAGGCGAACTAGCAATAGGCCAAAATGTTATTAAAACTAAGATGAATGGTAAGGATTCCACCATAATTATTAACATTGATGATGATGCACTAAGAAATGTTGGTGTTTTTGCTGGCCATAGTAATAGGGAATGGAGAGGTGCTAATGTCATTTATGATTAGTAACACTGAATTAAATTGTTTAGCTATAGAAGCCTTAATAAAAAATGATGATGAACAATTTATTAGGTGCTTGGAGACAGCAAGTGAAAAGGAAAAGTTAAGCGAAAAGGGTAGGGTCCTTATGGGAATAACGCTTATGATGCCACCATTTGGTGATTACTATTCCGCATTAAAGATGTTTTTGATGAGTGAAAAAAAACAATTAATATCCTTGGATGCAGCTATTTGGCATGCATATCTATATACCACATTATATCCTGAGAATAATTCATTTGACAAAATATTGGAAGAAAATAGAGATAACGAGATCTCTTCATTCATGCTAGCACAATACTATGACCAGTGTGGAAAACACAACATGGCAATTGAAGCCGTAAATGCTTCAATTCAAACAGGAGAGTTCCCAAATAATTTAATTCTTAAAGCTCAAATTGACTGCGTTTGACAAGATAAAAGGGGCCCGGCGCGACAGCGCAATAGGGACCCGCCTGGGTTAAAAAAAATAGAGTAAAAAAAGACGCCATAGCGTCATTTT